>NZ_QPGM01000002.1:0-597178 GCF_003335195.1 Microbacterium sp. JB110
GAGAGCCAGCGCGCTGCCGGCATCGCCGACGCGGCAGCGCTCGCCGCAGCCGATGCCGCCAGCGGCGCGATCGTCGGAGAACCGTGCGCCAGGGCGGCCGAAGTCGCCGCAGCGCAGGGCGCGAGCGTCTCCTCGTGCTCCCTCGACGACCTGATCGCGACCGTGTCCGTCTCCTGGCACTATGCTGGGGTCCCTGCACTGGCCGTTTCCCGCGCCGGTCCTCCGTGAGGCACCCTTCGCTGGCCGCACCAACCGCAGATCCGCCGCCCGCGCGAGCCGCGCATCCGGACGATGCCCCGAATTCCGCCGCTGGAGATCCGGTATTCCTACACAGCTGGGAATGTGTATGGTTGCCAGCGAAGAAAGGACGCCACCTTGGCAACAGGCAAGAAGCTCGTCATCGTCGAGTCTCCGACGAAGATGAAGTCGATCCAGAGCTACCTCGGCGACGACTACGAGGTGCTCAGCTCGGTCGGTCACATCCGCGACCTCGCGAACAAGCGAGACATCCCTGAGAAGGACCGCGCGGTGTACGGCAAGTACTCGATCGACGTCGACAACGGCTTCGAACCCTATTACGTGGTCAGCGACCGCAAGACCAAGACGGTCACCGAACTCAAGCGTGCGCTGAAGGGTGCGAGCGAACTCCTGCTCGCCACTGATGAGGACCGCGAGGGCGAGGCCATCGCGTGGCACCTGCTCGAGACGCTGAAGCCGAAGGTCCCGGTCAAGCGGATGGTGTTCCACGAGATCACCAAGGACGCGATCCAGGCAGCGATCAGCAACACTCGCGAACTCGACATCTCTCTTGTCGACGCGCAGGAGACCCGCCGCGTGCTCGATCGCCTGTACGGCTGGGACGTCTCGCCGGTGCTGTGGCGCAAGGTCGGCAGCGGCCGCGAAGGGCAGGCGCTCAGCGCGGGCCGCGTGCAGTCGGCGGCGACCCGGATGGTCGTCGACCGCGAGCGCGAGCGGATGGCTTTCGTGTCGGCCGACTACTGGGGCATCGATGCGACTGCAGCCAGGGCGGACGACGCCTTCCGCGTCAAGCTCGTGCGCCTCGACGGCGCCCCCGTCGCCGTCGGCCGTGACTTCGGCGAGGACGGCAAGCTCAAGCGCGCCGTCGTCGTACTCGACGAGAAGGCGGCCACGGAGCTCGCCGCCGCCCTCGAGGCGGCGTCCGCGACGGTGACGAGCGTTGAGGCGAAGCCCGGCACCCGCCGCCCCTACGCGCCCTTCACCACGTCGACGCTGCAGCAGGAGGCCGGCCGCAAGCTCGGCATGACGGCGAAGACGACGATGTCCGTCGCGCAGAGCCTGTACGAGCGC
Source organism: Microbacterium sp. JB110 (assembly GCF_003335195.1). Taxonomy (NCBI): domain Bacteria; kingdom Bacillati; phylum Actinomycetota; class Actinomycetes; order Micrococcales; family Microbacteriaceae; genus Microbacterium; species Microbacterium sp. JB110. Next base: position 1,330 of record NZ_QPGM01000002.1, read on the forward strand.
GGATACATCACCTATATGCGAACCGACTCGACCAACTTGTCGGCGCAGGCTGTCAAAGCCTCCCGCGAACTGGCCGTCGAGCTCTACGGCGACAAGGCCGTGCCGCTGAAGCCGCGCGTGTACGCGTCGAAGAGCCGCAACGCTCAGGAGGCGCACGAGGCGATCCGCCCGTCTGGTGACACCTTCCGCCGCCCGAGCCAGATCGGCGGCGAGCTCGGGCGCGACGAGAAGCGGATGTACGACCTGATCTGGAAGCGCACCGTCGCCAGCCAGATGTCCGACGCGAAGCTCGAGACGACCACTGTCACGCTCGAGACTGAGACGGACGGGAAGCGGGCCGAGTTCACGGCATCCGGCACCGTCTACACCTTCAAGGGCTTCCTCGAGGCCTACGAAGAAGGGCGCGACGAGACGCGTGCCGACGCCGACAAGGGAGCAGACCAGCAGCTGCCGAAGGTCGAGACCGGTGACGCGCTGAGCCTCGGCGAGCCCGAGGCGAAGGGGCACCAGACGAGCCCGAAGCCCCGCTACACCGAGGCGACGCTGGTGAAGGTGCTCGAGGAGCGCGGCATCGGCCGGCCTTCCACCTTCGCCAGCATCATCGGCGTGATCCTCGACCGCGGCTACGTCGTCAAGCGCGGGCAGGCGCTCGTGCCGACCTGGCTCGCCTTCAGCGTCACACGGCTGCTCGAGGAGCACTTCGCCGAGCTGATCGACTACGACTTCACGGCCAACCTCGAGAACGACCTCGACGCCATCGCCCGTGGCGAGGAGGAGCGGCCGGAATGGCTCAAGTCCTTCTACTACGGCGGTGAGGGGCACCCCGGCCTGCGCAACATCGTCGACAACCTCGGCGAGATCGACGCGCGCGAGATCAACGCGACGCGGATCACCGACGTGGCCACACTCCGCTTCGGACGCTACGGGCCCTACCTCGAGATCGTCGATCCGGCGCAGCCCGAAGCGAAGCCGCGCATCGTGAACGTTCCGGAGGAACTGGCTCCGGATGAGCTCACGCCCGAGAAAGCGCAGGAGCTGATCGACGCGCCTGTGGCCGGCAACCGCGTGCTGGGTGAGAACCCTGCGACGGGCAAGGTCGTGGTCGTCAAGGACGGCCGCTTCGGCCCGTACCTGCAGGAAGAGGACCCGGTCGACCCGGATGCGGTCGATGCGGCCACCGGCGAGGTCGAGGAGAAGCCGAAGAAGCGCACGGCGAAGAAGGATGAGCCGAAGCCGCGTCGCGCGTCGCTTTTCAAGTCGATGTCGCCGGAGACGATCGACCTCGACACGGCGATCACGCTGCTCGACCTGCCGCGCCCCGTCGGGGAGGACCCGGACAGCGGCGAGACGATCACCGCGCAGAACGGCAGGTACGGCCCGTATCTGAAGAAGGGCGCGGATTCGCGCTCGCTGCAGACCGAGGATCAGATCTTCGACATCACGCTCGACGAGGCGCTCGAGATCTACAAGCAGCCGAAGTACGGCGCCAGACGCGCCGCCGCGGCGCTGAAGGAATTCGACAACGACCCTGTCAGCGAGAAGCCGCTGAAGGTGCGCGACGGCAGGTTCGGCCCGTATGTGACCGACGGCGAGACGAACGCGACGATCCCGCGCGGTGAGCAGGTCGATGAGATCACGTTCGAGCGCGCCGTGCAGCTGATCGCCGACAAGCGCGCCAAGGGCCCGGCGAAGAAGCGCACGACGACGCGCAAGTCGCCCGCGAAGGCGCCGACGAAGAAGGCCTCAACAGCGAAATCGTCCACAGCGAAGAAGGCCTCGTCGACCACGAAGTCGGCTTCGACCACGAAGAAGTCTTCGACTGCGGCCAAGTCGTCAACCGCGGCCAAGAAATCGACGACGACCAAGAAGTCGACGGCGGCCGAGAAGACGTCGTGATGCCCGGCCCTTTCGGCGGGGCCTCGACCGGGGGAGCGCCCGTGCCGGCATCTGGTGGGCTCTGGATCACGTTCGAGGGCGGCGACGGGTCGGGAAAGACCACCCAGGCGGGCCTGCTGCAGGAATGGCTGGAGAGTGCGGGTCGCACCGTGGTGCGCACCCGTGAGCCGGGCGGCACGGCGGTGGGACACAGCATCCGCGAGATCGTGCTGCATCACAAGGCGTCGGGAGACGGCGCGGACGGCGCCGACATCGGTGCGCGTGCCGAGGCACTGCTGTTCGCCGCGGATCGCGCGCACCACATCGACGCGCTGGTGCGGCCCGCCCTCGAGCGCGGCGAGGTCGTGATCCAGGACCGCTACCTCGACTCGTCCGTGGCCTACCAGGGTGTGGGCCGTGTGCTCGATCCTGACGAGATCCGCGACCTCTCGCTGTGGGCGACCGAGGGCGCGCTTCCCGACCTCACGGTGCTGCTTGACATCGACGCCGCATCGGCCCGCACCAGGCTCGACGCGGACGACAAGCCGTTCGACCGGATGGAGTCGCAGCGCGACGCCTTCCACACCAGGGTGCGCGAGGCGTTCCTCGCGCTCGCCGAGGCTGAGCCTGAGCGGTTCGTCGTCGTCGACGCGACCCTGCCGCCGGAAGAGATCGCCGCCCGCGTGCGCGCCCGCGTCGCCGGCCTGATCGGCTGAGCGCCGTCGCGGCGGCGCGGAAGGCGCGGTGCGGGGCGCGTTATGCGGGTGGTGCTTCGTTTGCGTCGTTGTCGGTGTCTGTGGGGGATACCCCGCGTTCGGCGCAAACGAACGCGGCGGCGCGCGCGCAGCGGCGGTGGGCGGTGCGGCGGTGCGGGGCGCGGCGCGTCGACGTCGCCGGTAGGCTTTGCGTATGACTTCAGTTGCCGCGGCGGAGCTCCCTTGGGGCGACGTGTGGGGCCAGCACGAGGCGGTCAGCACGCTGCAGCGCGCGGCGCACGACGAGGGATCACCGGCGCATGCCTGGCTCATCACCGGCCCACCGGGCTCCGGCCGCTCCACGCTCGCGCAGGCGTTCGCGGCGGCGCTCATCGCGAACGCGCCCGATGACCACGCGACCATGCGCCAGGTGCTCGCGGGCACCCATCCGGACCTCATGGCGCTGCGCACTGAAGGCGTCATCATCACGATCAAGCAGGCGCGCGCGCTCGTCGAGCGGTCGTACTTCGGGCCGTCGCTCGGCCGATACCGCGTGATCGTGATGGAAGACGCCGACCGGATGACTGAGCGCACGTCGAACGTGCTGCTCAAAGCTCTTGAAGAGCCACCTGAGCAGACCATCTGGCTGCTGTGCGCCCCGAGCGAGGCGGACCTGCTGCCGACGATCCGCTCGCGGGTGCGCACCCTGCGACTGCGCGAGCCAGAGGTCGACGACGTGGCTCGGCTGATCGTGGAGCGCACGGGCGCGGACGTCGATGTCGCCGAGCAGGCGGCGCGGCACTCGCAGCGGCACATCGGCATGGCACAGCGGCTCGCGACCGACACTGCGTCGCGCCAGAGGCGCGACGAGAGCCTGCGCGCGGTGCTCGGAGGCCGCACGATCGGCGACGTCGTCGAGGTCGCCGGCCGCATCGTGCAGGCAGCCACCGACGATGCCAAGGCGCTGACCGCCGAGCGCGACGAGGCCGAGCGGGCATCGCTGCTGCGCACCGTCGGCGTGCCGGAGGGATCGCGCGTGCCGCCAGCGGTGCGCGCGCAGATCCAGGCGCTGGAGGAGGACCAGAAGCGCCGCGCGACGCGGAGCCTGCGCGACGGGCTCGATCGCGTGCTCACCGACATGCAGTCCGTGTACCGCGACGTCGTCATGCTGCAGCACGACCGCCAGGAGGGCATCATCAATCTCGAAGTGATCGACGATCTGCGCCGGGTGGCGGGGGAGTGGAGCCAGGAGCGCACTCTGCGCGTGCTCGACCACATCACCGACACGCGTGCCGCGATCGAGCAGAATGCACAGCCCGCGCTGGCGCTGGAGAGTCTGCTGGTCACCGTCGTGAGCGGGAACCGGCTGTGAGGGCAGGCAGACCGAAGCGGCGCATCGCGGCGGCCGCTGCGGTGCTCGCGGCCGGAGCGATGCTGCTTTCCGGATGCCTCTCGGCATTCATCCCCGAGCGTCCGGCCGATCCCGCGCCCGTCACCGACGGCGTGCCGAGCGAACTGATCGAGTTCTACGACCAGCCGCCGCAGTGGCAGGACTGCGGTCCCGATCTGCAGTGCGCGACCATCACCGCTCCGCTCGACTGGCATGATCCGGCGCGGGGCGAGATCGACCTCGCCCTCACGCGCTACCTCGCCGAGCAGGGTGCTCCTGACGGCTCGCTGCTCACCAACCCCGGCGGGCCGGGCGCCAGCGGCGTCAGCTTCGTGCAGTCCAGCGCGCAGTACCTGTTCGCCGACGACGTGCGCGCCGCATACGACATCGTCGGCTTCGACCCGCGCGGCGTCGGCGAGTCGACGGCGGTCGAATGCCTCGACGACGCCGCGATGGATTCCTACCTCTACGACCTGCCGGAGGGCGAACGCGGCAGTGCGGAGTGGGAGCGCGAGCTCGAGAAGTCGAATGCCGACTTCGCTGCGGGCTGCGAGGAGAACACCGGCGACCTGCTCGAGTTCATCACGACCGAGCAGGCGGCCCGCGACCTCGACCTGATCCGGGCCGTGCTCGGTGAGAACGAGCTGCGCTACCTCGGCTTCTCGTACGGCACGTTCCTCGGCGCGACCTACGCGAACCTGTTCCCGGAGCGGGCAGGGCACCTGGTGCTCGATGCGGCCATAGATCCATCCGTGCCCAGCGCGATGGTCGGCGCCGTGCAGGGCGTCGGGTTCGAGGACGCTCTGCGCGCGTACCTCGCGGACTGCGGCGACGGCGGGCAGTGTCCGTTCCCCGGGAACGTCGACGACGGCATGGCAGATCTGGGCGCGCTGCTCGCCGAGGTCGATGACAGACCTCTCGTCGGAGCGGACGGCCGTGAACTCGGCGCCGACACGCTGGTGACGGCGATCATCTCTTCGCTGTACAGTCCTCTCTCCTGGCCCGATCTCACCGCCGCGCTGGAGGGAGCGCAGCAGGGCGACGCCTCCGGTGCCTTCGCGCTCGCTGACATGTACAACGACCGCGTCAACGGCACGTATGTCGCGAACACGACCGAGGCGTTCTCCGCCTACAACTGTATGGACTATCCGGTTTCGACTGCGGCGGAGACCGACGCGGCCGATGAACTGATGTCAGAGAACGCACCCACGATCGCGCCGTACTGGTCGGGGCCCGATCTGTGCGAGCAGTGGCCGCACGAGCCGACGGGCACACGGGACCGGATCACCGCCGAGGGCGCGGCGCCGATCCTCGTGGTCGGCACGACAGGGGATCCTGCGACGCCGTATCAATGGGCCGAGGCGCTCGCGGAGCAGCTCGACAGCGGCACCCTGATCACGTTCGAGGGCGAGGGGCACGGCGGGTACGGCAACAGTGCGTGCATCAACGACGCTGTCGGCGATTTTCTCATCGACGGCACGGTGCCGGATGACGGGCTCCGCTGCCAGTGACCCTGCACCGTCCGGAGGCGGCGCCGCGCGACGACCGTGCCACGCGCGGGCGTCGGTCCCGATTCGTTGCGCGGGTGGACATCCGGTATGCTTGTTCATCGTGCCGCTGACGCGGTCACAGACGCCGCCTTAGCTCAGTCGGTAGAGCGATTCACTCGTAATGAATAGGTCGCCGGTTCGATTCCGGCAGGCGGCTCAACAAGGCCCTCGGTCCCTTTCGGGATCGAGGGCCTTCTGCATTGTGGCGGCTGAGATGTCAGAGTTGACTGACACCCGAGTTGATGTCAGACTTCTCTGACATCAACTCGGGTGTCAGATTCTGCGGACAGGGGTGCTCATGCTCGTTGTCACTCCGTCCGACTGGGGCAACATCGTACGCGACCGTCGACGGGATCAAGGACTGTCGCAAGCGCAGCTCGCCGAGGAGATCGGCATGAGTAGGCAGTGGATCGTGCGCTTCGAGAACGGCTACGCCTCAACGGCGACGCTCGAGCTTCTCGTGCGTATGGCTGACGTCCTCGAACTCGACGTGGAGTTGAACCCCTCATGACGAGTCAGCTGACCGCATACATCGACTCTGCTCGGGTCGGCTGGTTCTTGCGCGAGAGCAGCGGCGGTATCCGATTCGTCTACGATGACGACTGGCGAGCGAGCGCAGGTCGATTGGAACTGACGCTGTCCATGCCGAAGTCACGGCGTCAGCACGACGGCGAAGCACCAGCGAACTTCTTGTGGAATCTGCTGCCGGACAATGAGGCCGTGCTCGAGCGATGGGGCGCCCGGTTCGGCGTCAGCCCACGCAACCCGATGAGTCTTCTCTCGCACGTGGGGATGGATACTGCCGGCGCCGTTCAGTTGAGCGAATCGGACGCGACCGACTTGCCTGGTGAGGGTGCGTTGGAGGCGATCTCGGATGAGGACCTCGCCGCCCATATCCGTCAATTGCGCAAGGACCCGTCGGACTGGTTGCTTCCTGGTCATAGCCAAGGCGCCTTCTCTCTGGCTGGGGCGCAATCGAAGTTCACTCTTGCGCGAATCGACGGCGCATGGGCGGTCCCGACGGGGCGCTCTGCGTCCACGCACATCTTCAAGCCGGGGATCCAGGGGCTGGAGTTCGGTGATCTGAACGAGCACCTGACGATGTCTGCAGCGGCGGCCGCGGGGCTCGACGTCGCGGAGAGCCGTATTCTTCGAGTCGGCGGCGAACACGCGATCGTCGTTGAGCGGTACGACCGAGTCACCGACCAGAGCGGAAGCGTTTCGCGCGTGCACCAGGAGGATCTCGCCCAAGCGCTCGGCGTGCATCCGGCGCTCAAGTATCAGGCCGAAGGCGGGCCAGGCGTGCACGGCGTCATGAACGCGATTCTCGGGAGCCGTGGACGCGACTCAGCGAAGAGCGCCTCAGCGTTCGTCGACGCGGTGCTCTTCAACTGGATCGCCCTCGGTACCGATGCCCACGCGAAGAACTACTCCCTGATCCACGATCCTCGAAGAGGACCGCGCCTGGCGCCGCTCTACGACGTGACCTCGGCGCTGCCTTATCCAGCGTTCAACAATCGCAACGCTCGCTTCGCGATGTCCTTCGACAGGCGGTACAAGGACTTCGAGATCGAGCTCAGGCACGTCGTGAGGGAATGTGCGCGCGCGGGACTCGGCCCGGATGACGTGATCGATCGGCTGCGCAGCTTGATCGCCCGCGTTCCAGACGCGTTCTCGTCCGCGAAGGCGGAGTCGGAGCTGGACGGCGACGAGGCTGCTTTCGCCGGGCGTCTTGTGAACGCGGCGGAGAGTCGCGTGAACCGTCTGCGGCGTGAGATCAGGCGATGGCGCGGCGACGACCTCGACGGCTGAGGCGTTGAGAGCGGACGGCGGTCGCGAGACGATTCACTCGTAGTGAACAGGTCGCCGGTTCGATTCCGGTAGGTGGCTCAACAGGCCCTCGGTTCCTTTCGGGACCGAGGGCCTTCTGCGTCGTCGTCCGTCTCGATGTACGGTGCGACGAGGACGAGCGGGCAGAGCAGATCAGTCCAGCTCGGCGGTGGGTCGGCCTCCCCTCAGCCTCGCGCGCTGAAGTTCCCGCGGATCGTGCCGTCCGGGTCCCGTTCCTCTTTGAGATGCGCGATCCGCTCCACGGACGCTGCCGGGAGCGCGTCTGACAGCCGCTCGGACGGTGCGAGGAAGCACAGCGGCTTGCGGCCCGTCGTCGGCAGCGCGTCGACGAGTGCTTCCTGCTTGTCGCCGAGGGCGTCCGACAGCTCGGGCGTCGTCGGCACCCCGAAGGCATACACGCCATATGGCTCGGAGAGCGCGCCGTGCGGGCTGTCGCTCGCACGGCCGAGCGCGCCGCCGAGATGCCGGATCTGCACCATCGCGAGGGGAGCGATCGGCGTATCCAGGAGCGCGTCGAGGGCATCGTCGTCGAACCGCGAGAGCAGCTCGGCGCGCGAGAGGCCCGGCGCGGGATCCGTCGGCTCGGCCGTGATCGTGCCGAGATCGGCGACGCTCATCGCCGCACGCGAGTCCGACAGCGGGTGCGGCAGGGCGTCTGTCGCGCGCAGCAGCCAGCGCGCCTCGTGCTCGTCTCCGAGGAACGTCGAGTCGAGCGCGACCAACGGATCGGCGCCAGGGAAGTTCAGCAGCTGGAGCCACACGGTCAGCTCATCCGGCGCCGCCTCCGCAATCGTGCGGAACGCCTCCGCGACCGCGCGCGCATGGTTCGCTGGCCACAGCATCCGCCCGCCGAACACCTGCGGCGCGGCGTGCAGCCGCAGCTCGAGCGCTGTGACGACGACGAGCTCACCGCCGCCTCCGCGCAGAGCCCAGAAGAGATCCGGATCGGACGACGGCGTGACGCGCGTGGCGTCACCACTTGCCGTCACGACTTCGAACGCGAGCACGCTGTCAGCCATCCAGCCGTGTCGCCGGCCGAACCAGCTCAGGCCGCCGCCGAGCACAGCGCCGGTCACGGTCACCACGGGCGAGCTTCCTGGCAGCCCCGTCAGCCCGTGCGCGGCTGCCGCGCGCTGCAGATCGCCCGAACGCACGCCGGCGCCGAGCCGTGCTGTCCGTGCGGCCGGGTCGATCGAGATCGCATCGAGCGTCCCTGTGCGCAGCAGGATCGCACCCGAAGCGCGCCCGGTCGCGCCGTGCCCGCTGGGCTGCGTCGCGACGGCCACTCCGCGCTCACCGGCGAAGCGCACGAGGGCGGCGACGTCGTCGGCGTCCGCAGCCTCGACGACCGCGCGCACGTTCTGCTGCTCCACGGCGAGATTCCACGGCCGCCGTGCCCGCTCGAAATCATCGTCGCCAGGAAGTGACACGCGGCCGCGCACGCTCGTGCGCAGGTCCGTCAGGTCGATGTCTGTGCGGGGAATGGTCATGTCGCAGCTCCTCGAAAGAGAGAATGTGTGTCTGATCAAGGCAGGTGAGTGCCTCTCACTTGTGAGTCGGATGACGCATCGGAAACGTGACAAGCTGATGCCGGAGGAACTCCATGGCTCTGGAATCTACGGAACGGACACATGTCGACCTCGGCGCGGAATTCACCGCCCGTCGCGCGAGGCTGCACGCGATCGCCGCCCGCACGCTCGGCTCGCCGTGGCACGCCGACGACGCCGTGCAGGAGACCTGGCTGCGGCTGGAGCGTGCGGACAGAGCTGGTATCGAGAACCTCGACGCGTGGCTCACGACAGTGGTCTCACGCGTGTGCATCGACATGCTGCGCCAGCGTGCGGCGCGGCGGGACGAAGCAGATGCCGACGCGATGGAATCGCTCGCAGCCTCGGACGAAGCAGGTCCTGCCGAAGCTGCGCTGAGGGCGGACGACCTCGCGCTCGCGCTGCAGGTCGTTCTCGACGAACTCGGCCCTCTCGAGCGTCTCGCGCTCGTGCTCCACGACGCGTTCGCGCTGCCGTACGACGAGGTCGCGCTGATCGTCGAGCGCACGCCGACAGCGGCGCGCCAGCTTGCGTCGCGCGCCAGAGCGCGCCTTCGGGCCGTCGACGTGGCGACGGTGCGCGAGAGGCAGGGAGCGGCGATAGACGCGTTCCTCCGCGCTGCGAGGGAGGGTGAGTTCGGCGATCTGCTGCAGCTCCTCGATCCGGATATCGAGCTGCGCAGCGATGACGGAGCCGTGGCACTCGCGAGCTCCGGCGCCGAACACGGAGCACCGCTCCTGGAACATCGCCTGCGGGGAGCGGATGCGGTCGCCCGAGTGTTCGCGGGCAGAGCGCGTCTCGCTGAAGCGGTCGTCGTGGAAGGCATCCCCGCCGCGGCCTATATCGCGGGCGGCGGCGACGCGCGCGCCGTCTACCTCGTGACGATGCGCGGCGACCGGATCATCCGGATCGACGTGCGTACGGATGTTCCGGACACGCCCTACGCCGCTCAGATCAGCAGGTAGACCGCGCCGAGGATCGTCACGACGATCACCGCGACGTCGAAGAAGCGCTGGTTCATCCGGGTCAGCAGCATCTTGCCTAGCCACGCGCCGAGCACGACCGCAGGGACCAGCACGGCGTCGACGAGCAGTGTGGGGACGGTGAGGATGCCGAGCCCGATGGAGAAGGGCAGCTTGGCGATGTTGACAGCGGCGAAGAAATAGGCGGCCGTGCCGAGGAACTCGCGCATCGGGAAGCGCATCGCGAGGAAGTACATCGACATCACGGGGCCGCCGGCGTTGGCGACCATCGTGGTGAAGCCGCCCAGAGTGCCGTATGACACGCCCATCATCCGGCCACCCGGCGGTCGGGTGTCGCCTCGCCGTTCGGTTCGCCTCCGCCAGAGCGTCACGGCGATCACGAGGAGCAGGATGACGCCGATCACGCGCTTCGTCCAGGTGTTGTCAGCGAAGGCGAGGAACGCCGTGCCCAGCAGGATGCCGACGATGACGGCCGGGATCAGTGGGAGCAGCGCCCGCAGACGGGCGTGGCGGCGGTGGATCAGCAGTGCGAACACGTCGCCGACGATGAGCAGCACCAGCAGGGCGCCGGTTGACTGCTTCGCGGGCAGTGCGGCGGCGAACAGGGCGATGGCGATCGTGTTCACGCCGGGGAGTGCGGCCTTCGACATTCCGACGACGGCGGCACCCAGGGCAAGCGCTGCCCAGGCGAGGATTCCGAGCTCAGGCATCGCGCTGGTCGTCTTCGGTCATTCGTTCAACCTATCGCTGAACGGCGCCGCTGCCCGCGATCGCCGATAGCGTGGAAGCACGTCGACGAGAGGGAGACACGATGAGCCGCATTCTGATCATCGGAGGCCACGGCAAGGTGGCGCTCCGGCTGGCACCGATTCTGGCGGAGAGGGGCGACGAGCCCGTCGCCGTCATCCGGAACCCTGCCCACTCCGACGATGTGGCTGCCGCGGGCGCGACTCCGCTGGTCGCCGATGTCGAGTCCCTCGACGCTGCTGCCCTGTCCGAGCTGTTCGCCGGGCACGACGCGATCGTCTGGACGGCGGGTGCGGGCGGCGGCGACCCGCAGCGGACCTATGCGGTCGACCGCGACGCGGCCGTCCGGTCGATGGATGCCGCATCGAGCGCCGGTGTGAGCCGCTACGTGATGGTGTCGTACCTCGGAGCCCGCACCGATCACGGCGTGCCGGAGGACAGCTCGTTCTTCGCATACGCCGAGTCGAAGGCCGCCGCTGATGAGCACCTGCGCGCAACGGAACTCGACTGGACGGTCCTCGGCCCCGGTCCGCTCACACTCGACGAGCCGACGGGCCTGATCGAGGTCGCCGAGCCCGGCGACGGGCGCGTCTCGCGGGCGGATGTTGCGGCGGTCGCCGCGGCCGCCCTCGCCGACGATTCGACCATCCGGCGCACCATCGCGTTCGGCAACGGCACCGTGCCGATCGCGGACGCGATCCGGGGCTGACGGCCGGAGGGCGTTCGTGCGCGTCGGCTTGCCCTACGCGAGACGACGCGCACAGGCGGCTGTTCTCCGGGGATCCGACGAGCGTAGCCTGGGACGAGGCACCATCCGAGGGAGACGAGATGAGCCGCGGCCTGCTGATCGTCGACGTGCAGAACGACTTCACCGAGGGCGGCGCGCTCGCCGTCACCGGCGGTGATGCCGTCGCGCGCGGCGTGAGCCGGTTCCTCGCCGAGCGTGCGGGGGAGTACGCGGCGGTGATCGCCTCTCGCGACTGGCACGACGGCGCGAACGACAACGGCGGCCACTTCGCCGAGGGGGAGCCCGACTTCGTCGACACGTGGCCGGTGCACTGTGTCGCAGGCACGGAAGGCGCCGACTACGACCCGCTGTTCGATGCCTCGGCCGTGACCCACCACGTTAAGAAGGGGCAGGGCGAGCCGGCGTACTCGGCGTTCGAGGGCACCACAGAGGCGGGCAGTACGCTCTCCGCGCTTCTCACCGATCTCGGTGTCGTGGAGATCGATGTCGTCGGCATCGCCACAGACCACTGCGTGCGGGCGTCGGTTCTCGACGCGATCCGCGACGGGAGGGCGGTGCGCGTGTTCACTGACCTGGTCGCGGGCGTCGCCCCCGATTCGAGCGATGCCGCGCTGGCGGAGATCCGCGCGGCAGGCGGAGCGCTGTCAGCATCCGGCACCGTCTGATCCTCCCAACGGGTCGGATCGCCCGCAGCTCCTGACCTGACCAGACTCTTTCGGCGTCTCCGTGGCGCGTCACACCGAGTCGTCGTCGTCGGCGTCGTGCGATTCGGCGCCCCGCACGGAGACGCGCTCCACCCCGGAGAGATCGAGCAGCGGCGGCACCAGCTCCCGCATCGGCTGCTGGCCGTAGAAGTGCACGTCGACGGTGACCAGCGCCCGATCGTCCTCCGTGCTGCGACGACTCCTGACCACCGAGCTGCTGAACCCCATCGCGGTCGCCGCTTCGAGGACGTCGCGCAGCACGCCGCCGCCGTCGATGTATGTGATGCGCAGCACGCGGTGCCGATCTGGGGTCGGCAGACGCCGGACGACAGGGGCGACGACGAACAGCGTCACCAGATGCAGCACCGTCAGCGCGGCCGCCAGGGCGAGCAGCCCCGCGCCGCACGCCATGCCCACGGCGGCGGCGACCCACACCGTCGCTGCCGTGGTCAGCCCTCGCACGACGTTCCGCCCCTTGAAGATCACGCCGGCGCCGAGGAACCCGATGCCCGACACGATCTGTGCCGCAATGCGCGAGGGATCGAGCGACGCGTCGTCTCCGAGCACCATCGCGAAGCCGTAGCCGGAGACGAGGGTGAACGCGCACGACCCGAGTCCGACGAGCACGTGCGTGCGGTAGCCGGCGCTCTTCTGCCTGACCTGCCGCTCGAGCCCGATCAGCGAGCACAGCAGGAACGAGGCGACGAGGAGTTCGATCTGGACGCCCGTCGAGTCCGTGAAGAAGCCGATCAGCGGGTCCATGCATCACCTCCACGTCTCGGGACGCTGATCTTCACAATGCCCGTGCTCCGCGGGGAACTCAAGAGCACGAGCCGGATGACGCCAGGGGCAGGACTACCCTTGGTCTGTTGCGATCGGAAGGAACATCGGTGCTCGAACTGCTCGGAATCTCGTGGCTGGAAGCCGGCGCGGTCGCGCTCGCGACGATCGGCATGTACCTCGCGCTGGTCGTGCTCGTGCGTGTGCTCGGCCAGCGGATGCTCTCGGGAATGTCGAGCTACGATCTCGCCGCGGTCATCGCGTTCGGCGGCATCATCGCCCGCGCCGCTCTCGGCGAGTCGCCGAGGCTCGGCGGCGGCATCGTCGCGATCGTGACGCTCGTGCTGCTGCAGGCGCTGTCCGGGGTCATCCGGCGTTCGACGTTCGGGGCCAGGCTGGTGGTGAACCGTCCGGTGCTGCTGATGGCGGGCCCCCGAGTGCTCGAGAAGAACATGGGGCGCTGCCACGTGTCGCATCCGGAGCTGAACTCACGCCTGCGGCTGGCCGGCGTATCGCATCCCGACCAGGTGGGTGCGGTCGTCTTCGAGCCGTCCGGCGCGCTGAGCGTCATTCGGTCGGGCCAGTCGATCGATGAGGGCGTGTTCGACGGTGTGATCGGGGCGGAGGAGCTGGGGCGGCCAGGTCAGGCGGATCGATCCGGATCGATCTGAGCAGAAGCGGGCGACGAATCTGCGGGGTGCATCTGCACGCGTGAGGTTCGAGTAAAGTTGGACACCGGGCCTATAGCTCAGTTGGCAGAGCATCGGACTTTTAATCCGCGGGTCCCGGGTTCGAACCCCGGTGGGCCCACTTTCTCTGGCCCTCACCTGTGACGGGGTGGGGGCGTCGGTCCCTCCGAAGAATCATCCGCGGGGGCAGAACCGTCTCGGGTGCTGTTTCCACGCCTATGCGGAGTCCGGTTCGTCGTCATGAGGCCCGGTGTGCGTCTGATCCTCGCGGGCCTGCTCGCCGGCGCGCTTGTGTGTCTCCTGCGCGGACTTCGCGCCGCGCTTCTGCTGGGCGCCGTGCGCTCGCGATCAGGTCGTGGCATCTGCCCGATTGTCGAGAGCGGAGAGCCGTGCGTGCTCATCGACGGGCACAACGGGCCGCACAGGGGGAGCAGTGACGTCGGATCCTCGGGGCCGATTCCCCTCTTGCCCAGCCGCAGGCGGAATCTCGTTCACCCGATATTCAGTCAGCGTTCCGGACCGAACGGGTGTGCCGCAGGCTGCTTCCTTGTTCCAATGGCCTCGTGCCCACCAGCGACGCCGAGCGGCGGATGAGTCAGCAGATGTCAGATCGGCAGAATGACGTTGCTGATGATCCGACCGATGAGCACGGTTCAGTGATCACACGGCATCCTGACGAGGCAGCCACGTCAGCGCCCGCCGAGGAATCACCGCTGCGTGGCCCCTTCGACGCCTTCGTGCCAGAGGGGCGAGTGCGATCGGTCGTCAACTGGCTCTCCGTCGTCCTCTCCGTCTACGTGCTGATCTCCGCCGTCGGCGTCATCGGCGCCGGCTTCAAGGCCGCAACCGGTGGCCAAGCCGAGGCGCTGTTCGCATTCGCCAGCAACCCGCTCGTGGCGCTCATGGTGGGTGTCCTGGCCACCGCGGCCACCCAGTCCTCCTCCACCACGACCTCGATCACGGTCGGTCTTGCCGCCGGCGGGCTGCCGCTGGAAGTCGCCATCCCGATCATCATGGGCGCCAATATCGGCACCACTCTCACAAACACTCTCGTCAGCGTCGGAATGATCCGGAACAAGGACGACTTCCGACGGGCCTTCGCCGCCGCCACCGTGCACGACTTCTTCAATCTGATCGCCGTCGCCATCCTGCTCCCGCTGGAGGTCGCGACGGGCTTTCTCCAGAGGATCTCCGGGTGGCTCGCGGATGCTCTCACCGGTGTCGGCGGCGTGGACACCGACAGCGTGGACGTGGTCGGAGCAGCGACCGCACCGCTGAAAGAACTCGTCGGCTTTCTCACGGAGCCCCTCGGAGTGCCGTGGGGAGGGGTGATCACAATCGTCGTCGGCGTGGCACTGATCCTGGTCTCGATCACCTTCATCGGGAAGGTGCTCAAGGTCCTCATGGTGGGACAGGCGAAGAAGGTGCTGCACGCCGCCATCGGCCGCGGTCCGCTCAGCGGGATCGCCTCCGGGGCCGTGGTGACCGCGATCGTCCAGTCATCCTCCACGGCCACCTCGCTGATGATCCCTCTTGCCGGTTCAGGCACCTTCTCCCTGCGCCAGGTGTATCCCTTCACCATCGGGTCCAACATCGGCACCACAGCCACCGCGCTGCTGGCGGCGCTGGGTCTCAGCGGCGTCGATGCTTCGGTGGGCCTGCAGGTGGCTCTGGTGCATCTGTTGTTCAACGTGACGGCGATGGTGTTGATCTTCGGGATCCCGTTCCTGCGGACGATTCCGATCAAGGGCGCCACGTGGCTGGCGAACCGATCTGCCGAGAACAAGTTCTTCGCGGCGCTGTGGGTGCTCGGCGTGTTCGTCGTCGTGCCGGGCCTGCTCATTCTCGTCACCACCATCTTCTGAGAGGTCGATCATGAACACGCAGCACGCCGACGGGCTCGGCCCCGAGGATCGGGGTGACCGAGCCGACGAGCGTTCACCGCTGACCGAGGCAGATGTGCCGCTCTCCGTCGAAGAGATCGACGCTGCACTCGTCCGGCTGATGGCCGAGACCGAGGAGACGGTGACCCGGCTCCGCGCCGAGTTGGCCGAGCGTCGTCAGCACGAGGCGCAGCATGCCGAGATCGAGCGCCTCGAGCACCACCTGGCCGAGGCGACGGTGAACTGGGCGAAGGTGAAGGAGTTCTTCGAGGAGGTGCTCCGGGACCTGATCGGACGCCGCACCGGCACGGCCGGACCGGAGGAGCCTGGCGGAGCTGCCGGGGAGGGGAGCCCGCACGGCGACACGAACCCGAGCGGCACCGAACCCGGAACGGAACAGCGATGAGCACAACGAGCGCGATGACCCGCCGAGGTCTTGCCGCCATCGGAATGGCCGCATCGGTTGGGCTGGCGCTGACGGCCTGCGCGCAGGCTGCAGCATCGGACCGGATCGAGATCTCCGGTTCTTCCACAGTGGCACCGATCACCGAGCACGTGTCCAGCACGTCCGATTACGCGGTCTCCGTGACAGCGGAAGGGTCCGAGGACGGGTTCGCCCGCTTCTGCGCCGGGGAGTCGGCGATCAACAACGCCTCCGAGGCCATCCCTCAGGAATACATGGATGCGTGCGCTTCCGCCGGAATCGAGTTCATCGAGCTGCCGGTGGCGTGGGACGCTCTCACCGTGGTTGTGCACGCAGACAACGACTTCGCGCGGGACATCACCATGGGCGAACTCGCACAGATCTGGTCACCGGACTCGACGGTCGAGACCTGGCAGGATGTGCGCCCGGAGTGGCCGGACGAAGACCTGAATCTCTACGGCCGCCCCGCTGGATCAGGAACGTTTGCCACGTTCGCCCACGAGATAAACGGGGCGGCGGGGGAGATCCGAGAGGACGTAGAGGCTTCGGACGACATCGCGGAGCTCACCGGCTGGATCGCCGAAGATCCGGATGGGATGGGCTTCATGGGCATCGGCAACTATCTGGGCAGCGCTGAGACCCGCGACGACCTGACCACCGTGAGCATCGATGGGGTGGCCCCCTCGCTTGAACGTGCGCAGGACGGTACGTACTCTCTGGCCCGGCCGCTGTTCATCTACGTCTCCACTGCCGCACTGGAATCTGAGGACGTGACCGGTTTCGTGGAGCACTACCTGGAGAACGCGCGGGCATCTGCGGCGCTGACCTTCTTCTACGCCCTCGACGGCAATCTCACTGCACTCGTACAGCAGCGATTCACCGACGAGGTGACCGGCTCGATGTTCGACGGCGACCCGTTTGCCGACCTGGACCTGGCCGAGGCGCTCGCACACCGATAGGCACCTGCCCCGCTCCCGGCATCATTCACCGCCCGAGCGGAGGATGTCGGTGACCTCGCCGTCATCTACCTGCGTGAAATCGACGTAGTGCATGCCGACGGACATGAAGTCGCGCGGCTCGGTGAGGCAGAAGGTCTCATCCGCCTCGTCGAAGGCCCCGGATGTCCCGTGCGGGGCCACTGGGACGGCCAGCACGATGCGCTCGGCACCCTGAGCTCGCGCGACTCGGCATGCGGCTCGTGCGGTGGCGCCGGTCGCGAGGCCGTCGTCGACGACGATCGCCTCGCGACCGACGAGGGTGATACGCGGTCGTCCGTCGCGGAACAGCGCCGTCCGTCGCTCGACCTCCGCGCGCTCCCGCATCTCTGCGCGGTCCACCTGCTCTGCCGAGATGCCCGCAGCCGTGATCACCTCGCGGTTGAGCACGATCGATCCGCCCTCGCCGACCGCACCCATCGCGAGTTCTTCGTGCCCTGGCATGCCCAGCTTCCGCACCACGAGCACATCGAACGGCGCGTCGATGAGGCGCGCGACTTCGTCTGCGACGGGCACCCCGCCTCGCGGCAACCCGAGCACCACCGGATGGACGAACGACCGATCGGAGAGCAGGCCTCCGAGCGCGAGTCCCGCCTCCCGTCTGTCCAGGAACCTGGTCATCCGGCACCTCCTGCCTCCTTCCGGCGTACCCGGTGGAGGGCCCGACGTCAACCGGTGCCGTTCACCCTTCTCGCTTCGGGCCGAGCCAGACCTGCTGTGCGTTCACGAACTCATGGATGCCGTGCGGGCCGAGCTCGCGCCCGAATCCGGAGCGCTTCACTCCTCCGCTCGGCAGGCGCGGGTCCGTCTTCACAATGCCGTTGACGGCGACCTGCCCCGCCTCGATCTCAGCCGCCATCGCCGCACCGCGAGCCACGTCACCGGTCCACACGCTGGCCGCGAGGCCGTACGGTGTGTCGTTGGCGACCGCGACCGCCTGCTCTGCCGAGTCGACCGGGATGACCGCGGCCACGGGGCCGAACGTCTCCTCGACGCACGCCGTCATGCGCGGCGTCATGTCCGTCAGCAGCGTCACCGGATAGAAGAATCCCTGCCCTTCGGGGATCTCGCCGCCGAAGTGCAGCGTCGCGCCCTGCTCGATCGATTCGACCACCTGGCGGTGCAGTCCTTCGCGCAGGTCGGCGCGGGCGATCGGCCCGACATCGGTCGTCGCCTCCCGCGGGTCGCCCAGTCGCAGCGCGGCCAGCCGCTCGGCGTAGAGCGCGACGAACTCGTCGTACACCGCGCGTTCGACGATCACGCGCTTCGCGGCGATGCACGACTGGCCGGCGTTGATCTTGCGCATCACGGTGATGATGTCGGCCGCATGTTCGAGATCGGCATCCGCCAGAACGATCGCCGGGTCGGAGCCGCCCAGCTCCAGCACCGCCGGCTTGATCTGTCGCGCCGCCATCGAGGCCACGGCGCCGCCTGCCTTCTCCGAGCCCGTCAGCGACACCGCCTTGATCCGGTCGTCGCGCAGTGCGCGCTCCACCAGATCGTGACCGATCGCGACGTGCTGCAGGATCGCCTCCGGAGCGCCGTGCTCGGCAGCGACCTGCGCCACGACGTCCGCGATCGCCTCCGCACATCCCGGCACGTGTCGGTCGTGCTTCATCACGGCGGTGTTGCCCGCCATCAGCGCCGGTGCGATGAACCGGAATGCCAGCCAGAACGGGGCATTCCACGGCAGCACGCCGAGTACGGGACCGAGGGGGAGATGCTGCACGTAGGAGCGGGTCGCGTCGCTGGGCAGGTCGACCGGCGCGAGGTACTGCTCGGCGTGCTCCGCATAGTGCTCGGCCGCCCAGCAGGCCTTCTCGACCTCGCCGCGCGCCTCGACGATGGGCTTGCCCATCTCCTCGGTCATCAGCATCGCCAGCCGCTCCACGTCGCGGCGCATGGCGGCCGCGACGCCGTTGAGCACCTTGGCACGGTCGGCATACGACCAGCGCCGCCACGCGTCGTACGCGTCTTCTGACCGCTGCAGCGCGGCATCGAGCGCCGTCTCGTCCAGGGTCGGAATCTCGCGCACGACCCGTTCGGTCGTCGGGTCGATCGCGGTGAAGGTCTCCGTCATGATGCTTCCCCTTCCAGCGCGTGCAGGCCGACGTGCTCGCCCGCATCCTTGACAGTGAAGTCCTCGTCGAGTGTGAAGAACGACTCGCATCCGGTCTCGGTGATCCGGATGGTGTCGGAGATGCCGACGGTGCGGGTGCCGTCGACGCCCCACATCCACGGGATCACGTGGAAGGTCATGCCTTCGTCGAGCACGGAGTTGCCTCCAGGCATCAGACTGAGGATGTAGCCCTCGTCCCAGGCGGGCGGGAACGCGATGCCGATCGAGTAGCCCGCACGGGTCACCAGATCGGCCTGGATGTCGTTCTCCGTGATGATGTTGCGCACGATGGAGTCGGCATCCGAGACTGTGAGGCCTGGCCTGAGCGAGCCCTTGAGCTCGCGCAACGCTGTCTTCATCCGTTCCTGCGCCTGCGCCATCGACGGCGTCATATCGTGCAGCAGCACGGTGCGCATCATCGCCGTGTGATAGCGCCGGAAGCACCCGCCGACCTCGAGGAACACCGCATCACCTGACTGCAGCTGGCGGCCCTCCCACGTCGCATGCCCGATCATGGTGCGCGGGCCGCTGGTCACATACGGCATCACGGCTGGATACTCGCCGCCCGCTGTGAACATGCCGCGGGAGATCTCGGCGGCGACGTCGTTCTCCGTCGCACCGACTTCCGCCGCGGCGATTCCCGCGCTCATCCCCGCCTCGGTCGCTCTGGCCGCCTTGCGCATGATGTCGATCTCGGCGGCGGACTTGCGCACGCGCCCCTCCTCGACGATGCCGAAGCAGTCCATCAGCTGCCCCGTCCGGTACGAGGTGTGGATGCGGTCCTGGAAGTAGGCGGGGAAGAAATAGCTGTTGCGCTCGTAGCCGACGTGTTTGCCGGTCAGCCCGAATTCCCGCATCGCCGCGACCAGCTGCTGGATCGCGTCACCGGTGTCGGGGTAGGGGCGCGTCAGCTCCACCCACGTGCGTTCGATGACGTTCGACTCCTCCATCTGTCGAGTGATCATGAACGGTTCGGCTTCGAGCGGCACCACGAGAGCCTGGAAGAACGAGTACCCCGTCGTCTGGTAGTCGGTGAGGTACATCAGGTTCTCGGGGTCGGTGATGATCACCGCATCGAGCAGGCGCCGCTGCATCCGGTGCCGCAGCTCTTCGATGCGGCGCTGATACTCCTCCGGCGGGAACGTCATGTCGTCGCGCATGCGCATCTCACGCACCTCCTTCGCTTGCGGCCGTGATGGCGGCGTCGAGAATCTCGAGGCCCTCGGTCAGGTCCTCCTCGGGGATCGTCAGCGGCGGGATCAGCTTGATCACGCGCCCCCCGGAGCCGCACGGCCCGATCAGCAGGCCGTTCGCGAACGCCTCGGCCTGTGCTCTGGCGGCGACCGCGCCGTCGACGACGTCGAGCCCCTGCATCATGCCCTTGCCTCGCACCTGCCATCCGAGATCCGGATGCCGCGCTGCGATCGCGTCGAGCCGCTCGGCCATGACGGCACCCTTGGCGTCGACCTCGGTCATCAGGACGTCGTCGGTGAAGTAGTCCAATGCAACGGTGCCGGCCACGAACGACAGGCCCTGCCCCCTGAACGTGCCGGTGTGCGCGCCCGGCGCCCAATGCGCATCCACCTCCGGCTTGTTGAGGTTCATCGCGATGGGCGTGCCGAAGCCGCCGAGGCCCTTCGCCAGCGTGACGATGTCCGGATCGAGGCCCATCCCGTCGAAGCTGAAGTAGGAGCCCGTACGGCCGCACGCCGCCTGGATGTCGTCGATGATGAACAGCGCGCCGGTCTCGCGGGCGAGCCGCTGCACCTCCTGCAGCCACTCGGCGCTGTGCACCCAGACACCGCCCTCGGCCTGGACCGACTCGACCAGGAACGCCGCAGGCGGTCGCAGCCCGGATGACGGGTCGGCCAGGGCGGCACGGTAGGCCTCGAGACCTTCGAAGCCGCCACCGGAGGCGAACTCGTTGGGCAGTCGCACCACGTGATCGAGCGGAACACCCGCCCACTTGCGGAACGCCTCGTTGGCGGTCGCGGCGAGCGACCCGAGCGTCATTCCGTGGAATCCGTGCGAGAACGCCACAACGTCGAGCCTGCCGGTGGCGAGCCGAGCGAGCTTGAGAGCGGCCTCCACGGCGTTGGTGCCGGTCGGCCCCATGAACTGCATCTTGTGGTCCATGCCGCGCGGAGCCAGGATCACGTCGTGGAACTTCTGCACGAAGTCGCGCTTGGTCGTGGTGTAGGTGTCGAGGCTGTGGGCGACTCCGTCGGAGGAGATGAAGTCGATCATCGCCTGCTTCATCTTCGGATCGTTGTGCCCGAAGTTGAGGACGCCTGCGCCCGCGAAGAAGTCGATGTAGCTGGTGCCGTCCTCAGCGACCTGGCGCGCATTGGACGCATGTGAGAAAACGGTCGGATAGGCGCGGCAGTAACCGCGGATGTCGGACTCCCACTGCTCGAACGGACTCATGTCCATGATCGGACTCCTTCCAGGTCGATCTAGATCTCTCTCACCTCTTGCTGTTTCCTACCGCCCCGGGCCTGGCTGGCACGGGGAGCTGCGGGGCGCCTGCCAGGCGCGCGTATGCGCCGACGACCGGCGCGATCAGGGCATCGTCGAAGTCGTAGTGCGGGCTGTGGCACGAGTGCGGCGACCCTGAACCGACCAGCGCGAACGCACCGGGCACCTCGTCGAGGTAGTAGCTGAAGTCCTCCGACGCCATCACCGGAATCGGCACGTCGGAGGTGTGGTCTTCTGCGCTGAAGGTCGCGGCCAGTTCGGGGGCCAGAGCTGTGCGCAGCTCGGCGGCGGGCTCCGGATGATTGACCGTGGCGCCGTAGCGGTTGGTCGTCTCCGTCGCGGCCGTGACCCCGTGAGCGCGCGCCGTGGCGTCGGCGATCTCGACGATGAGTGCGAACACCTCGTCGCGCACGGCGATGCTCGGCACACGGATGCTGCCGCTGAGCCTGGCGGTCGCCGGTGTGACGGTGGGGCTGCTGGGGGCGTCTATCGAGGTCACCGCGACGACTGCGGCCGTCTGCGGCGCGAGGCGGCGGGCCACGATCTGCTGCAGCGCGACGGCGATCGCCGCGGCCGCGAGCACGGGGTCGCGGGTGGCCTCCGGCTGGCTGGCGTGCCCGCCGATGCCGGCGACCTCGATCGTGAAGGTGCCGTTGGCCGCCATCACCGGGCCATCCGGGCATGCCATCCGACCGCGGCCGAGCGCCGGCCAGTTGTGCCAGCCGAAGATCACGTCGACGCCGTCGAGCGCCCCGTCGTCGATCATCGCCTTGGCACCGTGACCGCCCTCCTCGGCCGGCTGGAAGAGCAGACTCACGGGGCCGGGGAGGGCGTCCTCGTGCGCGGCCAGCCAGCGCGCCGTCGCGGCGAGCACGGCCGTGTGACCGTCGTGACCGCAGGCGTGCATCGCGCCCTCGCGGCGCGATGCCCATTCGACGCCGGAATCCTCATCGATCGGCATGGCGTCGATGTCGCCGCGCAGCGCCACGTGACGGCCAGGGGCATCCGGGGCCAGCACCGCCACGGTGCCCGTGCCGGCACACGTGCGCCAGGTCACACCGATCGCGTCGAGCTCCGCGCGGATGCGGGCGGCGGTGTCGTGCTCGGCCCAGCCGATCTCCGGGGACCGGTGGAGGTCATGGCGCAGTACGGTCGCAGAGTTGAGGAGCTCCTGCAAGGCATCCGACTGGTCGACGCCGCTGAACCGAACTGATGGC
Organism: Microbacterium sp. JB110; assembly: GCF_003335195.1. NCBI lineage: Bacteria > Bacillati > Actinomycetota > Actinomycetes > Micrococcales > Microbacteriaceae > Microbacterium > Microbacterium sp. JB110. The sequence continues at coordinate 24,005 of NZ_QPGM01000002.1, forward strand.
AACTCGCCCCCTTCGCCTGATCCGCGACCGAATCTGCACGGTCACCTTGATGTCGACCGTAGACCCCAGACGGTGGGTTTGTCAGCAGGAAATCGAAGAAGATACCCCCGCGTGACCGACACGAAACACCGCGGACCGAACCGTGCACGGCCAGCGATGAGCGCGCACACCAGCAAGACGAGGCCCCCGGAGCATCAGAAGAGCTTCCGGGAGCCTCGCAGCACCGTCGATGGCGATCACCGTGGTTACATCGGCATCAGGACGGAATCGATGAGATAGACGGTTGCGTTGGCCGTCTGGACGCCTCCGCAGACCACGTTCGCATCGTTGACCGTGATCTCATCGCCGGAGCCCATCACCTCGAGGTCGGAGCCTTCCACGGTGGTGTGGGTGCCCTCGATCTCGCTCGGTGCGATCTGGCCTGGCACGACGTGGTAGGTCAGGATCGACGAGAGCATGTCCGCGTCGGTGCTGAGCGTGTCCAGTGTCGCCTGGTCGATCTCGGCGAACGCATCGTCGACGGGAGCGAACACGGTGAACTCGTCGCCGTTGAGAGTGTCGACGAGATCGACATCCGGGTTCAGCTCGCCGGAGACGGCCGAGACGAGAGTCGTCAGCATCGGATTGTTGGACGCGGCGACGGCGACGGGGTCCTCCGACATTCCCTGGATCGAACCGGCACCGTCCGGAACGGCATCGGCGTAGGCGGTGCATCCGGGGCCGACGAGATCAGCGGCGGGGTCAGCCATGTCGTCGGTCTCCTCGTTCATCCCCTCGTCGGTGCTCTCCTCGGGAGCAGTCTCCTCGGTGGTGGGGGAGTTCGTCTCCTCGTCGTCAGTCGCATCGGTGCTGCAGCCGGTCAGACCGGCGACGGCGACCAGCGACAGTACGGCTGCGGCGGTGAAAGCAGACTTCTTGGTGATCATTTCGTTCTCCTTGTGATCGGACGCCCGCTCGAGGCGAGACATCTTCGGGCCTTCACTGGGTATTCGAACTGCACGCCAGATCGGATGGGAACTCGTTCTCAGCGCTGCCGACGCGCCCGTGCAGAGGGCCGAGGCGGAGTCGGAACGTGCGCACGTGAGGCATGCTTGTGTGCATGGTGATCGACGGCATCGAGATGGAGGAGCACTCCGGCGACCCCGGTGACTCCATCGCAGAATTGCTGCTCCGGATCGCTGAGCGCGATCAGGCGGCGTTCGCGGGCCTCTACGACGCACTCTCGTCACGCATGTTCGGACTCATCCTGCGCGTCCTCGTCGATCGTGCGCAGAGCGAGGAGGTTCTGCAGGAGGTCTTCCTGGAGATCTGGCAATCCGCCTCGCAGTACTCTCCGAATAAGGGGCAGGGCAGGACGTGGGTGCTCACGATGACGCACCGTCGTGCTGTGGATCGCGTGAGATCGGCGCAGGCCAGCGTCGAGCGCGATGTGCGGATCGGCATTCGCAACGTGGGGGTGGAGTTCGACGGCGTCGCGGAGGACGTCGAACTTCGTTGGGAGGGACGACGTGTGGTGCATGCCCTTCAGCAGCTTCCGGAGAAGCAGAAGGAGGCGTTGACGTTGGCATACTACGGCGGGTACTCCCAACGCGAGATTTCGGCGCTGACGGGAACCCCGATCGGCACGGTGAAGACGAGAATGCGTGACGGGTTGTCACGACTGAGGTCGAAGATGGGGGTAATGGCATGAGCGAGAAAGATCTCGATGAGCTGCTCGCTGCTCGCGCCCTCCACGCACTCGACCCGGAAGATGAGCAGCGGCTCGACCGCGCGCTCGCCGGTGACCCTGAACTGCGCGAGCGAGCCGAGCACGACGAAGAGACTGCCGCGCTCCTCGCTGAAGCGACCGTGGAGGTCGAGCCTCCCTCGTTCATCAGGGACGCACTGCTCACCCGGATCGCGGAGCACCCCTCGGCGCCGTCCGTCGATTCCGAGGCCGGCGCCGCGCAGGAGTCGGGCGCCACCGGCTCGGATTCCCCCGACGGCGACGGCGACGGCGACCGCGGACCGGAGCGGAAGCGTCGTCGTGGCCGCCGTCGTTTGTGGGCACTCGCGGCCTCGATCGTCGTGGTCGCCGGTCTCGGGGGCGGTGCGATCGTGGCGACGCAGCTGCTCGAACAGCCTGCCGCGGTCGAGGCTCTCGACCAGATCGAGGTCGCCGCTGACGCGCGCAGTGCCGCTGAGGATCTCCCGGGCGGAGGCACGCTGGACGTGCACTGGTCGTACGAGACGGGCCAGGCGGTCATCGTCGCCGATGACGTGCCCGCTCTGGAGGACGGGAGCCAGTACGAGCTCTGGTTGGTTCGGGGCGAGGTTCCGATTTCGGCCGGTGTGTTCAACGGCGGGGCGGATGAGCCGAAGCTCCTGGAGGGCGACCTCTCTCAGGGTGACATCATCGCCGTCACGGTCGAGGACGAGGGCGGATCCGCGACGGGCGCGCCGACGACGGAGCCCATCGTCGCTGTGCCGACCGCGTAGGCGAGCTCCCAGTCTCCGCTTCGCCGTCCACCGGCGGCCCGACACCCTCCCGGCTCGCCCTCTCGCCGAACGTCACCCTTGTGAACGAGCGTGCACCTCAGATCCGGATCTGAGGTGCACGCTCGGTCGAAAAGGGGACGCTCGCGGGGCGCGGGGTGCTACAGATTCACCTCGATGTCGCTCTCCTCGCGCCGCTGGTCGAGGATCTCCTGCATCGCGGCACTCTGCTTTTCCGTCACCGCCTGGTCGGCGAGTTGCCCCTTCACCTCGTCGAACGGGGGGAGGGTGTCTTCGTTGCCCTGCGTCTTCGCCTGCTCGACGAGGGTGTCGTACTGGGCACGCAGCTCCTTGTCGCCCGGAGGTGTCAGATCCGCGTTCGCCTCGATGTACTGCTCGAGCTCGTACTGGTCGGCCGCATCCTCGCGCACGTCGTCCTCCGACATGCCCTGGTCCGCGAACGCCTCGTAGACGGCGTCGACCGATTCGAGGCCGCTCTGGTCGGCGACGTTCTGCAGCACCGACTCGATGTCGTCGGGCCCGGCCTCGATTCCGGCTTCCGCGGCGCCCTGCATCAGCAGCCGGTTGTTCACGAGAAAGTCGGCGACCTGCTGCTTGAGCTGCTCAGGGTCGACCTCCTGGCCCGTCTGCTGCTGGGACATGGTCGCCTGCTGCAGCTGGCTCTCGTAGGTCGTGGTGAACTCTTCGAGGCCGATCTCTTCGTCATTGACGACCGCGACGACGTCGGGCAGGCCGTCGAGAGCGGAGTCGGTGGAGCCTTCCGCGGATTCGGACGGCGCGGGGTTCTCTTCCTCGGGGTCACCTGAGCTGCAGCCCGTCAGGGCGAAGACGGCGACGATCGCTCCGGCGAGGAGCGAGCGTGGGACAGACATGGGGCCTCCAGCTTTTCGGTGCATCCCGCGCGACGCTACACGCCCCGACGGCGCACGCGGTCAGGCATCGGTCAGGAACCGGGGAGCGCTGGGTGCGCCGATCCCGTTGATGCGAATTCTCTCTCCGGTACCGGGTCTTGGTGGCAGTCTGCCAGCAGACACACTCACACGAGTCGAGGAGGACCCGATGGGAACAGCGCAGGCGACGCGTGCCGAGGACACTCGGAACGCGTGGAAAGACGTGCTGGCGAAGCACCATGAGGACCGCAGCGAGCCGGTCAGCGAGCAGTACTGGTCGGAGAAGGACACCTGGTCGCGCGACCGGATCCGTGAGGTGCAGGACGAGAAGATCGCTGCGGTTGCGCCGTTCCTCTATGAGAACAGTCGGTTCTACCGCAATCGTTTCGACCGGCTCGGGGTCGCGCCGACGGATGTCGCCGACGTCGACAGCATGGTGCGCAACTGGCCGGTCGTCACCAAGGACGAGATGATGGCCGACGCCGAAGCGCACCCGCCGTACGGCACGTACACGACCTGCGGCGAGGACGAATGGAACGACCGCGGCTGGATGCTGTTCTCCTCATCCGGATCGACCGGCACCCCCCGCGTATTCCGCTACACGCACTTCGACCGCGAGTACTGGGAGCAGGCCAACGCCCGCGCGCTCTACTCGGGAGGGCTGCGCAAGGGCGACTCCGCGCTGCGCATGGTCGGCTTCGGTCCGCACGTGTTCGCGTGGGGCGCGCAGCAGTCGTTCACCAAGCTCGGCCTGCCGACGATTCCGGCTGGCGGACTCGACAGCAAGGCGCGGGTCGGGATGATCGACCGCTTCCAGCCCCGCGTGCTGATCGCCACGCCTTCGTATCTCCTGTACCTCGGCCGCACCATGCAGGAGATGGGCCTCGACCCGGCGAAGAGCTCGGTGCGGTGGCTGCTGCAGGGAGGCGAGCCGTTCTCCGGGGTGGCGGGCACGCTCGAGCGCATCCAGGAGCTGTGGGGCGCCAAGACGGTCGAGTTCTACGGATGCACGGAGGCGGCCCCGCACTGCGGCGGCTACTCGTGCCCGGAGTACGAGGCTGGAGACGAGCGTTTCCTGCACCTGATGGAGGACATCCAGGTGTGGGAGACGATCGACCCGGTCACGCAGGACGTGATGCCGGATGGGGAGAAGGGCATCACCGTGTGCACCAACCTCAACTCCGAGAGCTCCGCACAGCTGCGCTTCGTGGTCGGCGACTACACCCGTCTCTCGCGTGAGGCATGCGCGTGCGGGCGCAGCCACATCAAGGCGATGGGGTGCATGACCGGACGCGCGGACGACCTGATCAACCTGCGCGGCATCAAGTTCTTCCCCGTGCAGATCGAGGAGGCCGTGCGTGCCGTCTCAGGCACCGGCGACGAGTTCCAGATCCGGCTGTCGACGCTCGACAGCGGCCTCGACGTGATGACCGTCGTCGTCGAGCACACCGACTCCGCTGCCGGGGAGGCGGTGGCCAGCGAGGTGCGCACGCGCTGCGAGATCCGCGCCGACGTCGAGGTGGTCGCCCCCGACACCCTCCCCAAGACGGAGATGAAGGCCAAGCGCGTGGTCGACCAGCGCGGCAAGTAGGGGAGGCACCGCCCCCGCGCGCCGAGCGCGGGTCGGAGGCCTGCTCGCGAGGGCGTACTCTGGTTCAGTCCGCCGTCCCTCAGCGCCGAGGAGAACCATGACCGCGCTGTCCCGCCAGACCCTCTCGCAGCTGCCAGACTCCGTGGCGCGGCCGAGCTATCTCGATCGCGAGCCCAGGGTCGGCATCGCCCACATCGGTGTCGGCAACTTCCATCGCTCGCACCAGGCGATGTACGTCGATCGCGTCCTCAACGAGACCCCGGATGCCCCATGGGCGATCTGCGGCATCGGCGTGCGCGAGGAGGACAGAGGCCTGCTCGACGCGCTGCGCAGCCAGGACGGCCTGTACAGCCTGAGCCTGTTCGAGTCGGATGGCGCCGTCACCTCGCGGGTGATCGGCTCGCTGCGCGAGTTCGTGCTGGTGCCGGATGATCCGGCAGCCGCCGTCGCGCGTCTGGCCGATCCGGACATCCGGATCGTGAGCATGACCATCACGGAGAGCGGCTACGTCGAGGACCCGGAGAACTCCCGCACGGCGGGCGACGACCCGGTCGTGCGCGCCGACGCCGCTGGCGATTTCGCCGCGCCCCGCAGCGCGTTCGGACTGATCGTCGCGGCCCTGCGCGCCAGGCGCGAGGCGGGGGTGCCGGCCTTCACGGTCTCGTCGTGCGACAACGTGCAGAACAACGGCACGGTCGCCAAGCGCAGCGTCGTCGCGACGGCGCGCCTGGCGAGCGATGAACTCGCCGACTGGATCGACCGGAGCGTCGCGTTCCCGAGCACGATGGTCGACCGGATCACGCCGCGCGCCACGGCGGCTCAGCTCGAGACCGTCGCGAGCCTGCTCGGCGACGTGACCGATGCGGCGGCGGTCGTGGCCGAGCCCTTCGAGCAGTGGGTGCTCGAGGAGAACTTCGCCCTGGGCCGACCCGCGGTGGAGAACCACGGTGCGGTCTTCGTCGACGAGATCGACACCTATGAATTCATGAAGCTCCGCCTGCTCAACGCGGGCCACCAGGTGCTCGCATACGTCGGTCTGCTGCGAGGCCACACCTACGCACACGAGGCGATGGCTGATCCGGATGTCACGGTATGGCTCGAGCGCTATTGGAACGAGCTGGCGCTGCCGACGACCGAGCTCCCCAGCGGCGTCGACGGTGCCGAGTACGTGCGCGTGCTCGCCGAGCGCTTCGGCAACCCCGCGATCGCCGACACGCTGGAGCGGCTCGCGACCGATTCCGGCGACCGGATGAGCAAGTTCGTGATGCCGGTGCTGACCCAGGCGCGCAGCCGCGAGACGTTCACCGAGGTCGCATCACGGATCCTGGCCAGCTACGCGGTGGCGGTCTCGGAGACCACATCGCCTGTGATCCTCGCCAGCGTCTCGGACGAGGTGCGTGCCGCACTCTCCGACGAGGCGAACCCGGCGGGCTTCCTCGCCGCGATCGACTGGCTCGCCCCGCTCGCCGTCGACGCGCCGTTCCGCGACGCCGTCGCCGCACAGGTCCGCACCCTCCGCTCCCGCTGACCCGCGTCGTCTTGCGAGCGGACCCTTTCGTATCGAGTGGACCCCTTGAACCCGCCCTGGTCCACTCGATCACAGGGGGTACGCTCGCGGGGTCTGCGCGCGTGCGGTGTCAGGCGGTGCGGTTGCGGGTTCGGGGGATGTTGGTGACGAGGACGCCGGCGAGGACGATGGCCATCGACAGGTAGGTGGTGAGGTTCACCTCGGCGTGGGCGGAGTGGAAGGTCAGGTCGATCACGAGGGAACCGAGCAGGTTTCCGAACAGTGACATCAGACTCAGCAGCAGCACCCCGAGCCGGGCGACGGTCATCGTGGTCACGCCGATGAACACGACGCCGAGCACTCCGCCGATGAGAGTCCAGCTCTGACCGGGTATCTCGGGGAGGCCCTCGATGCGCGCGCCGGAGGCGAACAGCGCCGCGGCGCAGACGAAGAGCAGGGTTCCGCCCGTGACGAAGTTCGTCAGGTTCGCCGTGATCGCCGACCGTGCGAGCACGCGCAGCCGCCCGTTGAACGCCTGCTGGAACGAGAGCATCGCGCCGGCGATGAACGGCAGGATCGGCGCCCACAGCGGCACTCCCTGCACCAGCACGTCGACGGCCGACAGCGAGATGCCGACCAGCACGACGATCGTGCCGAGCACGCGCCACAGCGTCGGAGGGCGTCGTCCGCCCGGCGGGAGCGATGTGTTGTCGACGCCGAGCGCCGCGGTGAGCTGGCCCGAGATGAACGCCATCGTGAACACCGATACGCCGATGAGCGGAATCGTCAGAGCCTGAGCGAGCACGATCATGGCTCCGCCGATGCCGCCCAGCATCATCCACCATGGGAACTCGCCGGTGCGCACGGCCCGCCACGCGCGGACGATGCCGGCGCGCGCCGTCGGCGCACACGCGGCGACGACCACCAGGATCACCAAACCGGACAGGAAGGAGAACGCCGCGGCGAAGACGCCGTAACCGAGCGCATCGCCGAGCTCGCCGTTGGCGGTGCCCTGCACCGACATTCCGACACCCGCGCCGATCGTCGCGAGCGCGGCTAAGAAGAAGCCGGATGCCGGAGCGCGCGTGCCCTGCGTGCTCACGCCCGAGCTCTCCGGTGCGAGGGCGCACCGAGTGCGCGGACCGGACAGGAGGAAGACGGGGAGTGAGCGAACATGCCGCAGCAAGTCTTTCATGGTCGGGGGAGCCGGATGTCGATGCCTGCGTGCTGGACAATAGTGTGTGACACACAGTATTGTGTTACGTATGAACGAGGAGTTCGACGCCCACCTGCAGGAACTGCGCCGCGGCACGATCGTGCTGGCGTGCCTGCGCCTGCTGCGCGAGCCCGGTTACGGGTACGGCCTGCTCGAGCAGCTCATGCGGCACGGCTTCGAGACCGACGCGAACACGCTCTATCCGCTGCTGCGCCGCCTGGAGAAGCAGGGACACCTCGTCAGCGAATGGAGCACGGCTCAGGCTCGCCCCCGCAAGTTCTACCGAACGTCCGACGAGGGTGAGCGGCTCGCCGACGCGCTCACCATCGACTGGGCCGCGCTGACGACATCGATCGCATCGCTCGACGACTCAGCGGAGAGCGCTGCGACTCCCGACACCACCGACGACACGTCCGCCCGGCGCGGCGCGCCGACTGACAAGGAGCACTGACATGTCCGCGACACTGACAGACAGATACATTGCCGCGACGCTCCGCGGCGTGCCCGCGGAGGCGCACGACGACGTCAGGAACGAGCTGACCGGATCGATCGCCGACGCCGTCGAAGCACGCATCGAACAGGGCGAGAGTCCGGATGAGGCCGAGCGAGCCGCGCTGAACGAGCTCGGCGATCCCGCGGTGCTGGCGGCGGGTCTCGCCGACCGGCGGCTTCAGCTGATCGGCCCGCGCCACTACCTGACGTGGCTGCGCCTGCTGAGGCTGCTCCTCGCCATCGTGCCGGCGAGCGTCGCCGTGCTGGTGGCGCTCGGATACGCGATCTCGGGTGCGGACGTCGGCGACATCATCGCGGAGAGCATCGTCTCCGGCATCACAGCGGGGCTGCACGTGTGCGTGTGGACGACGCTCGCCTTCGCTGTGATGGACCGGCTCGGCGCCGCCGGTTCCCCTCGGTGGAACGTCGACCGGCTGCCGGAGAATCGGTCCACGGGGAGAGGACTGGCCGACCTGATCGCCGTCGCCATCCTGATGCCGGTTGCGGCGTTCGCGTTCGTGTGGGATCGGTACTTCGGCTTCATCTTCCTGCACGGTGAGGCGTATCCGATCTGGAACCCCGCGCTGTGGCCGTGGTGGATGGCCGCCGTGTTCGTGCTGTTCGCGATGGCGATCGTGGTTCAGGCGGTCGTGTTCGTCCGCGGGCGGTGGACCACTCGCATCGCGATCGTCAACACGGCGCTGCAGGTGATGGGCGCGAGCTGGTTCCTCACGCTGCTGGGCCGTGGCGAGCTGTTCAATCCCGAGATGCTCGAGGTGCTGATGGTCGAGAGCGGCGTGACATCCGAGACGCTGCGCGTGCTCGCGGTGGTATTCGGCTTCTTCGGAGTCTGCGCGATCGCGGCCGGGGGCATCATCGATTGCTGGCTCAAGACCGCCCGCGATGCGCGGACTGCGTAGGCAGGACGTCTGGTTCGCGGGGATCGTTCACCGGCTCGTCGTCGGCCCGCTGAGCTGAATACGACCGCGCGACATCCGTCCATCCGGATCGAGTGCACGCTCGTTCCATGCGGTCGCACTCCTCTTGTGTCGCGAAGGCAGAACGTTCCGCCCGTATCCGGCCGTTGCCAAGCCGCCGCGACTACCGTGGAAGCATGGAGAACGATCTCGAGGACGTCGCTGAAGCCGCGACCGCGAACCCGCTGATGGCCTGGGTGTGGGTGCTCGTCGCCGTCGCCGTCGCCATCGGGCTCGGGCTGCTCGCGTCGTTCGTGTTCGCCAGCGTGATGGGCCGACTCGGCCGCAAGCATGAGCTGTTCGCCGAACTGAAGCACCGATTCCCGAAGATCATCTTCTGGGGCATCGCGGTGGTCGGCAGCTGGGTATCCGTGCCCAACCTGATACCGGATGGCACGGAGGACGTGGCGGGCATCGTCGAGTACGTGCTGCGCCTGTGTGTGATCGCCATCGTCGGCTGGCTGCTCGCGAAGATTCTGATCTTCTTCGTCGACGGCGCCCTGCGCGCGCAGGAGAAGATCGAAGGCGACCCGTTCACGTTCCGCCAGCGACGTACGCAGATCCGGATGATCCGGCGCCTCGTGATGGTGCTCGTGATCGTGCTGACCGCCGGCGCGATGCTGCTCACGATTCCCGGCGCGCAGACGTTCGGGGCGTCGCTGCTCGCATCGGCCGGTGTCGCATCGATCGTCGCGGGCATCGCAGCGCAGTCCACGCTCGGCAATCTGATCGCGGGCCTCCAGCTCGCCTTCTCGAACGGCCTGCGCACAGGAGACACCGTCGAGGTCAACGGCGAGTTCGGCACGGTCGAAGAGCTCACCCTCACCTACGTCGTCGTGCAGATCTGGGACGACCGGCGCCTGGTGCTGCCATCCACCTACTTCACGACGACGCCGTACACGAACTGGACCCGCAACCAGACCGAGGTGACGGGAACCGTCTACCTCGAAGTGGACTACTCCGTCGACATCGACGCGCTGCGCGAGGAGCTGCGCATGGTGCTCGACTCCACAGACCTGTGGGATCGACGCTCGTGGGGTCTGGTGATGACGGATGCGGTCGGCGGTGTCGCCCAGCTGCGCGCCTCGCTCACCGCAGCGAACGCCGACGATATCTGGGGCCTGCGCTGTCTCGTGCGGGAGAAGCTCGTGGGGTTCCTGGCGCAGAAGCGCCCGGATGAGCTCATCCGGCGGCGCGTGATCGTCGAGGAGCCCGCGCCGCGGCATCGCGGCGGGTTCGACATCCCCACCGACACGACCGGCATCCCGACGGTCGCACAGGGCGGTGAGCAGTGACAGACGAGTTCCATAAGCCGGTCAGACTCCCGTCTGAGACGTTCGACCGACTGTTCGCCGGCGACGACCCTGCCGAGGTGTCGCGGGTGGCGCACTCGACGGCCCAGGCGCTGCTGATGCGTGTGCGCGCAGAGCCGGACACCGACATCGTCGAACGGCTGATCGACTTCACGAACCACAACGGAATCGACGACATCGCCGAGCTGTGGTCGCGTTCGCCGGCGAAGACGCTGCCGGGGTCGCTGTGGCGGCTGTACCTGCTGCAGCTGTCGATCCACGATGATCCCGACACCTCGGCGCTGCTGTACGAGCGAGGGTGCACCGAGCTCCGCTCGGCCGACGCCGTCATCGCCGGCGCACCGAGCCCCGCCGCTCCCGACGAGCTGGTGTCCGTGATCGATCAGATCATGCGCGGCGTGTTCATCGGCGACTTCGCGGTCGCCCTCGACCGGGCGAGCGCGTTCTGCCGGGTACAGGCATCCGGAGCCGCGCACCTGGCCGACGACTACGAGCAGAGCGAACCCGGCCGGTCGACCGCCTTCACGACGAGGGCGCTGCGTCTGAGCACCTACGCCGAGGACCTTCACCAGGCCGCCCGCCTCTGGCGCCGCGAATCCCTCGCCTGACGCGCCGCGCTCTGCGGCTCAGGTGCGAGAAAGTGCCGCTTGCCATACGCAACAGCGGCACTCTGTCGCATCCGAGGGGCGACCGGTGGGGCCGGAGAGCGGGTGCTCCGGTGTCGGCGGGTTGATACCGAACTCTGCGGGTCGTGTCAGGCGGAGCTGAGAGGAGCGCCGTACGCTGGGTGGCGTGCTTCACTCCTCTACGCAACCACTGGTCGGGCTCGTCATGGGGTCGGACTCCGACTGGCGCGTCATGGCCGACGCGTCGACCGCGCTGAGCGACTTCGGCATTCCGCACGAGGTCGAGGTGGTCTCGGCGCATCGCACACCCGACAAGCTGCTCAGCTACGGGCGCGAGGCGCGCTCGCGCGGCCTGAAGACGATCATCGCGGGTGCTGGGGGAGCGGCGCACCTGCCGGGCATGCTCGCGTCCTTGACCGCGCTGCCGGTGATCGGCGTTCCCGTGCAGCTGAAGACGCTCGACGGGCTCGACTCGCTGCTGTCGATCGTGCAGATGCCGGCGGGCATCCCCGTCGCCACAGTGTCGATCAACGGCGCGAAGAACGCGGGGCTCCTCGCCGCGCGCATCCTCGGCGCCGGTGACCAGGCCATGGCCGAGAGGATCGAGGCATACGCTCGCGACCTCGAGGCACAGGTCGGGGAGAAGAACCGGAGGCTGAAGGAGTCGCTGCAGAGCGACCAGGAGGGCGGCGCGTGACCCTGACCGAGTCGCCGCGGCGCTCGGCAGCTCGGGGCGATGGCGTTCTGAGCGCACGCCCGATGCGCCACCCCGACGCGTCCGACGAGCAGGTGATGACGCGCCGGGGCTGGTGGCTCGTCGTGATCAACTGGCTCATTCCCGGGTCCGCGCAGGTGCTCGCGGGCAGCCGCAGGCTCGGGCGCTTCGGTCTCGCCGCGACGCTGGTGATGTGGCTGCTCGTCGTACTGCTCGTCGCGGGACTGCTGCTGTGGCGATCCGCCACGCTCAGCGTGCTGATCAACCCCTTCGTCCTGGTCGCCCTGACCGTGATCGTCGTCGCCTACGGGGTGCTCTGGATCATCCTGAGCCTCGATGCGCTCCGCCTCACTCGCCTGGTGAAGACGGCCACTCCCGGTCGCTACCTGATCGCACTGCTCTCCGTCGCTCTGATGCTGGTCACGGGAGGCACCGTCGCCTTCGCCGCGCCCCGGATGCTCGCGGCGAGCAACGCGATCGACCAGATCTTCTCCGCCGGCGCTCCGATCGAACCGGATGACGGCTACTACAACGTGCTCCTGCTCGGCGGCGACTCGTCGGAGGGGCGCGACTCGCTGCGATTCGACAGCGTCTCCGTCGTCTCCGTGAACGCCGACACCGGCAAGGTCACCATCTTCGGTCTGCCGCGCCAGATGCTGAACGTGCCCTTCGAGGAGGGCACGCCGATGCACGACATCTATCCGAACGGGTTCCAGGGGCAGGCCAGCCAGACGTGCAGCTGGAACGCGTGGCTGAACCACGTCCGCCAGCGCGTCGAGGTCTGCGATGCGAACGGGCAGTTCAGCGAGACCGGCGGCGAGGATCTCTATCCGGATGCCGCGGCGAACGGCTCCGCTCCCGGCATCGAGGCCACCAAGGATGCGGCAGAGGGCATCCTCGGCATCGATGTCGAGCACTACGTGCTGCTCGACATGCACGGCTTCGCCTCGCTGGTCGACGCACTGGGCGGGGTCGAGATCGAGGTGACCCAGAGGCTGCCTGAGGGTCCTGGTCCTGCGTATACGGGTCAGCCGGCGGAGGAATGGGCGACCGGATGGATCGAACCCGGCCTGCAGACCATGGACGGCGACACGGCCCAGTGGTACGCGAGGTCGCGCTACACGACGACCGACTGGGACCGGATGAAGCGGCAGCGCGAGCTGCAGGCGGCGATCTTGGAGCAGTTCACGCCGCAGAACGTGCTGACCAGGTTCCAGGACATCGCCGCGGCGGGCGACGATCTGGTGCAGACCGACATGCCGCAGGCCGATCTGCCGTACTTCTTCGAGCTGGCGGTGAAGGCGAAGGAGCAGCCGATCGACTCGATCGAGTTCACGCCGAACAACGACTACGGCACCGACACGACGCCACCCGACTATGCGCAGATCCACCAGGACGTCGCGGAGGCGCTCCATCCGACGCAGGACGGAGACGGCGAAGAGTGATCGTCCCGTCCCGGCGGATATACGGGGACGTTCAGGAGACGCTGGATAGGCTCTGTCCATGCCTGTGAGTCTCCGCGTCGTCCTCGACCAGGTCGTGGACCCCACGAGCGATGACCTGCACGCCGCCGCGCGCGATCTCACGCGCGCGCTGATCGGTGCGGCACCCGTCGGCTGTCGTGTGGAAGGCATCGCTCCCGTCGCCGACGACCCCGACATCGACGGGCTGTTCACCGTACGCGCCGCCAAGCAGATGCGCCGCGACTGGCCGTTCGGCTTCGTCAGGGGAGCGGGTCGCGGAATCGTGCACTCGCCGACGCTGCTCGCTCCGCTCACCGCGCACGATCGCGTGAACGAGGGCGACCAGACCGTCGCGACCGTCTGGGATCTTTCACCCTGGAGCTCCGTGTCGTCCGAGCGCAACAGCGCAGGCGCCTCGCAGCAGCGGCGGCTGCTGCGCAGGGCCGCCAAGTACGCGGATGCGATCGTCGTCCCCACTCATGTGATGGCCGACGCGCTCGGCGAGTACGCACGCGTTGCCGACCGTGTGCGCGTGATTCCCGGTGCCGTCGAACTGGATTTCGCAATCCCGGATGACGCGGTCGCGCGTCGCGCACAGCTCGGTCTGCCGATGGACTACGTCGCCGCGAGCGGCGGCACCGCGAATCTCGACGGGCTCGCCGCCGCGCTGCGGGCGGCTTCAGCCACCGACCTCGACGTCGTGGTCATCGACGTGCCGGAGGGGCAGGAGCCGGGTCTCGCCGACCTCGCCCAGGCCGGAGGCCTCCCGGAGCGACGGGTGCATGCGCGGGGCTCGCTCGGACGCGAGGACCGTGCGGCCGTGATCGGCGGCGCGACGAGCTTCGTGGCCGCGGCGACGCGCAACGCATGGCCGTGGCGTGCGGTCGAGGCGATGGCGCTCGGCATTCCGCTCGTCGCGGTCGACTCGCCCGTGCATCGCGAGGTCATCTACGACGGCGGCCTCTTCGTGCCGGAGGGCGACCTGGGCGACGCCCTGCGCACAACGCTCGGCGCGGGGCGCGAGCGCCTGCGCGTGCTCGGTCAGGACCGCTCGCGGGCGTTCACCTGGACGGGCGCGGCCGAGAAGGTATGGCAGCTGCACGCAGATCTGTGACGGCCATCCGGCGCAACCCTGCCCGGGTTGAACGGGCATCCAGGCTCACGGCGGTACGATCACGTGTGGCCTTCACACGGAACAGGATATGGGGCACGGCGGAGTGAACGCAGTCGATCTCAAGGACTACAACGTCCCCGGCAGGGGTCGCGGTCTCGCGGACGTGTTCCGCTGGCGCTATCTGCTGAAGGTGCTGGTGCGCAAGGCGACCTCCACCCGCTATCGCAACTCGGCGCTCGGCTGGACGTGGTCGTATGCCAGGCCGCTCGTCCAGTTCCTCATCTACTGGCTCGTGATGGGCAAGATCCTCGGGGTGGACAAGGGGATCGACAACTTCCCGCTGTACATCTTCAGCGGCTTCGTCACGATCCAGTTCTTCAACGGGGCATTTCAACAGGCGACCTCGTCGATCGTCGCGAACAAAGCGCTCGTCAAGAAGATCTACATGCCTCGCGAGCTGTTCCCCGTCGCGGCGGTGATCAACGGCTTCATCCACTTCCTGCCGCAGCTGGCCATCCTGCTCGTCGTGGCGCTGCTCTACGGCTGGCGGCCCGACTTCATCCATATCGGGGCGGTGCTGCTCGGTCTGATCATCATCGGGGCGCTCTCGCTCGGCATGGGCATTCTGTTCGCGGGCATCAACGTGCGCTACCGCGACGCCGACAACTTCGGCGAGCTCATCCGGCAGGTCGTGCTCTGGCTGTCGCCTGTGCTCTACCCATGGCGCCTCATCAGTGAGGCCCTTGGTGATGTGTGGGTGTACCTCTACTTCTGCAATCCGATCTCGGTGGCCGTCGAGCTGATGCACTTCGGCTTCTGGTCGCCCACGGTGCCGACGTTCCACGCGACAGACGAGGTCGGCGGCTGGTTCGGCTTCCCGCCCGCGTTCGGCTGGTACATCGGCGGCGCACTCGTCCTCAGCCTGCTGCTCCTGCTGCTCGGCCAGTACACATTCCGCCGCTTCGAGCGGACCTTCGCCCAGGACGTGTGATGTCGAAACAGATTCTGCAGACCTCTGCCGCCAAGCCCGCGATCATCATCGATCACGTCTCGAAACGCTTCCGCAAGCGCCACACGCACTCCATCAAGGAAGCGCTCGTCGCAGCGGTGCGCCGCAAGAGGGTGCGCTCGGACTCGTTCACCGCGCTCGACGACGTCAGCTTCCAGATCGGCGAGGGCGAGTCCGTCGCGGTGATGGGGCTGAACGGCTCAGGCAAGTCGACGACGCTCAAGATGGTCTCCGGCGTCATGGAGCCGGACGAAGGCCGCGTGTTCACACGGGGACGCGTCGCCGGCCTCATCGAGGTCGGCGCGGGCTTCCACCCCGAGCTGACGGGGCGCGACAACGTGTACCTGAATGCGGCCATCCTGGGCATGTCCAAGGAAGAGACCGACGAGCGCTACAACGACATCCTCGAGTTCAGTGAGATCGGCGAGTTCATCGACCAGGCGGTCAAGCACTACTCGTCGGGCATGTTCATGCGCCTGGCCTTCTCCGTGGCGATCCACGTCGACGCCGACGTGCTCCTCGTCGACGAAGTGCTCGCCGTGGGCGACGCGCCCTTCCGCAAGAAGTGCAATGAGAAGCTGCAGGAGCTGGCCGCGCGCGGCGTCACGATGATGATCGTGAGCCACAACAAGAACACGGTGAAGAAGCTGTGCAGCCGCGGCATCATCATTCGCGACCACAGGGTCGTCTTCGACGGGCCGATCGCTGAGGCCGTCGCCGAGCTGGATGATGACGGTTCGCAGGACGCCGCCAAGGAGAAGCCGCAGCGCAAGGCGCCGGAAGCGCCAGCACCGGACCCGAAGACGATTCCGGATCAGGTCAAGGGCCCGCACACGGGTCGGATCCCGATCGGCGGGCTGAGTGACGACGACCAGCCCGAGAACCCGATCGGCGAGAGCCCGCGCAGCGATGAGAAGGATCAGCGCGCTGAGGGTGGAACGGCACGCACCGGCGACGACGAGAAGCCCGCAGCCGACGAGAGATGACGTGCGGGCGTCCGGGGCGCTGATCTGAGCACGCGGAGCGGCACCGGATCGGCCCGAGACCACGCGAGCACCGCCGACGCGGTGCTGCTGTGGGGTGCCGTCGCCCGCCGTGCCCGGTGCCCATCGCGACACAGGTAACAGTGGGCACACTCGCCTCGAGAGCACACTTCTGTCACAATTACCACATGCGTATCTCCACCCGATTGCGACACGCCCTGGTTCTCGGGGTTGCCGCAACCCTCGCTGCGGCACTGGTCCCTACATCAGCCTTTGGCGCCGACAGCGAGGAAGACGGCACGGATTCGGCGGTCGTGAGCCCTGAAGATCAGACCGATGCGCCGGACGACGCCGTCGATGAGTCCGACGAGTCGGGGCAGACGGAGCCCACGCCTGAGCCATCGGACCTGACAGAGCCGACTCCGGAGCCGAGCGAGTCGCAGGACTCCGACGCGGACGACGACGCAGCCGATGAGGCGAACCAGCTCGAGAAGGTCGAGCTGCCGCAGGGGAGCACGGTCGACCCGGCGGGAACCGACGACCCGCGCTTCGCCTCGAAAGCCAACGCCGGTGCGATGAAGCGCGGCGACTTGACCGAAGCCGAGATGGATCGCATGGCGATGTCGACCGGCGAGGATCTCGCCAATCCGGGCGACTTCGAAATGCAGGCGTCGCTGAGCGGCTTCAATCCGGGCAACATCATCAGCGATCACGTCTTCTACGATGGATCGTCGATGTCGCTGTCGCAGATCAAGTCGTTCCTGAACAGCAAGGTCTCGAGCTGCCGCAGCGGCTACACCTGCCTCCCGGACTACACCCAGAACACCAAGAGCCGGTCGGCCGATCAATACTGCGACGGCTACACGGGCCGCTCGGGTGAGAGCGCGGCGGCGATCATCTACCGCGTGGCGAAGTCGTGCGACATCAACCCGAAGGCACTGATCGTGATCCTGCAGAAGGAGCAGGGCCTGGTCACGCACACCTGGCCGAGCGACTGGCGCTACACGATCGCCATGGGCATGGCCTGCCCCGACACCTCCGCATGCGACACGCGCTACTACGGCTTCCAGAACCAGGTGTACAGCGCCGCTCGCCAGTACCAGGTGTACTCGAAGAGCAGCTACTTCAGCTGGTACCCCGTCGGAGCGACGTCCAACGTGCGCTGGCACCCGAACGCGTCGTGCGGCTCGGCGCCGGTCTACATCGAGAACAAGGCGACGGCGGCGCTGTACTACTACACGCCCTACCAGCCCAACCAAGCGGCGCTGAAGGCCGGCTACGGCACGGGCGACTCGTGCTCCGCGTACGGCAACCGCAACTTCTACAACTACTTCACCGACTGGTTCGGTTCGACGCACGCCGACGCGTGCACTGTGCCGTCGGGCACCCGGACGGCTTCGAAAGCGTACGTAGTGACCGCATCGAGTCTGAATGCACGCACCGCACCGAGCACGGACTGTTCGAAGGGGATAACCTCACTTTCGAAGGGCGATATCGTGCAGGCCGTACGCGTGACTGAGTCTGGAAAATGGTTGCAGGTTCAGACGAATGTCGGTAAACGCTGGGTATCTCGCGAGTACGTCAAGTACGCGACGGCAGGCGAAGCGGCATGTACTATCGTTCCCGGGTCGACAACCGCGGTCAAGGTCTATGCCGTGGAAGTATCGAGTGCGGTGGGCCGGGGCGCCCCGCGCACGGAATGCGCCATTGACCGAACAGTCCTGCCAGAGGGTTCAGTAGCTCAGGCTATCAACGTGACCGCAGACCGACAGTGGTTGCAGGTCCGGACAGGCGAGGGGATTCGCTGGGTGGCACGGTCCGACGTCAGGTATGCGACTGCGCCGGAGCAACAGTGCGTGGGGCCAAACGGCGGTGTGAAGACGCGCTCTGCGGTGTATGTCGTTGACAACGACACTGTGGGAGTTGTCGGACCACGGAGCACGTGTGACGTAGGCGTGGCAAAGCTTGCTCAAGGAGTTGCCGTGCGCGCGCACGGTGTATCCGGGTCAGGGGACTGGATGTGGGTGGATACGGGTACGGGTAGACGTTGGATTCCCACATCGGATATCGATGTCGCAACGACCTCGGAGGCACGTTGCCTTGAGCCGAGAGGCGGCGTCGAAGCGGCATCGAAGGTCTACGCTGTGCGCGAATCGAACACAATTGGGCGGATCGCGCCGCGCAGCGACTGCTCGGACGACAGCACTGCTCTCGTCTCAGGTACCGTGCTCCAAGCGGTCGAGGTGTCCGGTTCAGGGAACTGGTTGCGGGTGCGCACGGGCGCAGGCGAGCGTTGGATCGCTCGCGCAGACGTGCGCTACGCCACTGCGCCGGAGAGCTTGTGTGTCGCGCCCAATGGAGGCGTCTCGTCAGCGCGGCTGACCTACCGGGTGCTGACGGACACGACCGCCCTGCTCGGCCCTCGTGATGATTGTGGTGCGGGTATCGCGCTGTCGGCTGGAACGGTGGTGAAGGCCGTAGCGATTTCCGGGTCTCGAACCTGGCTCAAAGTCGCGACGGAAGCCGGTGAACGCTGGGTCAAGCGCGCCGATGTCGACTACGAGTGAGTTGTCTGCAATGCAGCCGTGCCGTACGCGCGGCGTGAGTCAGAACGCCAGCACGCGCCACAGAACGGCAGCAGATGCCCGTTCATGGTTCCAGATCGATACCTCGGTCGGGCATCGCAGGGCTGACGTCTCCGACGTGCACCAGAAGTAGTGCCGACCTGACGTACCCATCCTCCTGTGTGTGTGGCGTCAGATCCGACGACGGCGCCGCTGACGGCGCCCAGCGGACTTCTCCGCCTTCGCGCAATGGGCGGCGGTCGCCGACTTGCTCTGCGCAATCCGGCACGGTGGAAGATTTCATGAGACAGCCCCATATGCCAGGGTTCCCGTGCGCTGGTTGGCTCTGCTGATCGCCTCTACGCTCAGTCGCGGGGGAGGTCTACGAGGAGGGCATATGAGTTCGAAGCGATGGTGGAGATCGATTCCGATCGGCGTGACAGCGATTGTCGCTGTCACGTTCGGAGCGGGGCTCGGCGGCAGTGCGGCAATGGGCGCTGAGGTCGACGGAGTCGATGCGAACGGAGAGCCGACCGGCGACGTGATGGTCGGACAGGACCTGGTAATGGAGGTTGTCGACCCGCTTCTCGCGCTCGTCAACCCGACAGAAGGTGGGGAGCGCGTCACCGCCGACGGCGCTGAGTATGGTTATGCGGGAGTCATCGTCGATCCCGTCGCACGAGAGGTCGACGTGTACTGGGTCGGCTCGGTGGAGGCCAAGGCGCAACGTATCTTGGACCGCGCGCCTTCCGAAGTGACGTTGAACGTGCGCGACGCGAAGTACACAGTGTTTGAGATGCAGGATGCGGTGGACCGTCTGCCAGGGATGACCGTGGACGATACCTCGGGCGATCTCACGATCGTTGCATCTGGTCCCGAGGCTGATGGCAGTGGGGTCTGGGTCGAATACTCGGGCGATGGGGCGCAGAAACTCTCGGCCCAGTCGGAGGACCGAATGGTTGTCTCCGCAGCAGCGGGTCGAGAGATCGACGTCGATATCACTTCGGTTGACGTCGGTGAGGAACTCACTCCCGCGGCGCGATGGAACGGCGACGCACCGTACGAGGGCGGGGGCGGGTACTACCTGCCCAATGGTGGGTTCTGCTCGACGAGCTTTCCTGTGACGAGCAACGCCACGGGTGCCAAGCACCTGTTGACCGCCTATCACTGTGTTGACGATTACAGCAGCGTCTCGGTGTCGAATGACGCTGGAACATTCGGCACGGCATACACTGGGTCCGGGTACCGGCATCCCGACATCGATGCGGCGTTGATCAAAGTCAACCCTCAGTCAATTCTGCCGCGCATCTACTATGGCTCATACAACACATCGAGTTATCACAGCATCGGCGCCGTCGGTGGGAATGTCGTTGGCGCGAGGGCATGCACCAATGGCGCGAACTCGGGGCTACACTGCCTCACTATCGACCGTGCGAATTACACTCAGTACTCGTCCGATCTCGGGCGCAACCTGCACGGCCTGGTCCGTGGTGAGGCGACTTCGGGCGGTGTGGTGGTCGTAGGCGGCGACAGCGGCGGTCCGGTCGTCTATCCGCAGGCTAGCCTTGGGGGTCAACTCCGAGCGATGGGCACGATCTACGGAGGCGGTAATTCCGGGACTTGCCCCGCCACGCGCTATTCGACGAGCAAGTGCTTCAGGTACGCGGTCTGGGTCGGTGCTGTGACGATCAGTTCCGAGATGGGAATGACCATCGCGACCAAATAGCGGAGCGACTCGCCGGCACGGTGGCCGCGTGCGCTGCATATTCGGACGCGTGTGAGGCGGTCGGATCGGGTTTCTCCGGGACCGGCCCGACCGCCTCTGGTGTTGGAGCGATTCAGTCGCCTTGCTGCTCTAGCCGGAGCTTGTCGTTCCAATAAGCGTTCGATGTCAGCCCGTCGTAGCCGCGGCTCCACTCGCGCAGCATCTTCGGGTAGATGCGCCGCAGCCGTAGGGTGTTCTTCAGCAGGCGGATCGTCTCCTGCCGGAAACGACGCGGATCGCGACGCACGGTGTAGGCCTGCGTCTGATCGACGTTCAGGTGAGTGATCTCCTTCGCGCCGTAGATCAGGCGGAAGTCCTCGCGTGACTCCGCAGGAAGGACCACCTTCGCCATGCCGAGCGGTAGCAGATGACCGTTCAGGGTCAGCAACAGCAGTGCGCGCACCGGCCGCGGGAGGAACGTGCGTCGGGGCTTCGGTGCCGAGCTGATCGGGTGCCAGGTCTCCGTCGTCGTCATGGCCTTGATGTCTGCACGGCGCTGAGCCATGTCGGCGTTCTCATCGAAGAAATCCGGCCCGCGCATGACGTCCTCGAACGCCAGATTGACCGCCGACAGCGTGTCGTAGTGGAAGCGAAGAACGGTGCGCAGGTAGAAGTTGAGCACCATCCGCTGCAGCTCCGCCCAGCTGCGCTTCTTCTCCGGCAGGCTCAGGTGATGGATGAGATGGCTGCGGAAATCGAGGTACCAGGTCTGCGGTGAGGCCTTGTCGACGAAGCTCTCCTGCACGGAAGCGACGCCGGGCAGCGTGAAGGTGGTGAAGTCGTTCACGAGCGAGAAGCTGACGTCGTCTCCGCGGACGAAGAACGGGAACGGCAGGTGCTCGACTTGAGCGACGGGGAAGGCGAAGAACCACCAACCGGCGTAGAAATCTCCTCGGGCTGGCGCCGTGGTCTCGTACTCCATCTCGAAGACCTTCTTGCGCCGTCGTAGGTCGAGGCCTGCGTAGTGCGCTTTGCAACCGAGATCGAAGTGCGCTCCGTTCTCTCCGATCTCCCACCGCTTCGCGTCATGGAGCATGGCGCCGGCGACGGCCGTGCGCGGATCCTGAGCATAGGCGAGGAACCACCAGGTGCGGCTGACGGCCTCCATCTGGATGGACGCGTCGTCGTCCATGAAGAGAACGTGACTGGCGTTCGTCTCCCTGGCCGCGAGCAGACCGCGGGTGAAGCCGCCCGATCCGCCGAGGTTCTCATTGGGAATGACGGTGACGCCTTCGCCGTTCTCGATCGTCGCGGACTGGCCGTTGTCGACGATCACCATGCGGATGTGCTCGCTGAGTTCTGAGCCCGCGCGGAATCGACGGAAGCGCTCGGCGGTCGAAGCGACCTCCGCTTCACGTCGGAACGTCGTGACCGAGAGCAGCAGTTCCGGCGTGCTGCGGGGCTTTTCCGTGGTCGCCCAGGCGAAGTCCTCCAACCGACCGTCCTCGAGCGCTGTGAGCTTGAAGAAGACGATGGCGTCTGACGAGGCATCGTGGTAGGGCTCGAACGGCTGGCGGTGCAACCCGTCCAGCGTGACGATCTCGCTGAAGAGCTGCTGCGTTGAGCGGTTCCGGCAGGCGAGATGGATGGACAGCAGGAACCGCCCCTGGCCCGTCAGCTGCAGCTCCAGCGGCAGATCGCCGGAGTTCCTGCGCCACTTGCCGAGGTTGAACAGGTTGTAGTAGGTGCCCGTCGCGAGCCGTCCGCCTTGTGCGAAGTCTGCGCCGCCCTCCGAGAGGGAGATCCCGACGGACCCTTTCAGAGCGAAGTGTGCCTCGGTCTCAGTCGAGATACCGGCTTGTGGCCAGATTGCGGCCTGCAGTGGGTACCCAGTGCGATCCGAGAGTTTCCCCAGCCCCATGGCGGATGCCTTCCTGCCGTTGACAGACGGCCCAATCGTGCTTGTTGCTGTCGTCGCCACGTACGATCTCAGTCGTCGGCGTGACGCTTGAGGACGTAGCCGGGCCCGATGCGCTTGGAGCGCGGAACGTGAACCGACCGGTCGAAGTGGCCGACAGCGATAAAGGAGATGAACACTTCGGAATCGGGGATCCCAAGGATTTCACGAATGGCGGCTTCGCGTTCCTGACCCATCGCCGTGTTGAGGCTGACCGCGCCCAGACCTGTGTGCTCGAGCCCGAGCAGAAGGAGCATCATGAACAGTCCGCCATCGATGTAGGCCTGGTTGCGTTCGACCGCGGCGACGAACGCGGCGTGGTCGCTCGTTACGAGTAGCAACTTCGGTGGAAGTTCGTAGCCTCGGTAGCCACCCTGGAGTTCCAACACCGACTTGAGTTTCGTCGAGTCCTCGAACTGGTGCACGCGCGCCGGCTGGCGGTTGCATACGGACGGCGCTTGCAAAGCGATCTGCACGGCGCGTTCGATGTCTTCGTTGGCGACAGGATCTGCGGTGAACTCACGTACGCTGCGGCGAGAGAAGACGACATCTTCGAATTCGCGATCCGAGCGATTCCACGCTTCCAAGTCGCGCTCGACGTCCGCAGGCATGGCGCCACCAAGACCCGACACTGCACGAGTGATGTGCTCCTGAACCGGAGCATCGAACAACTTCCAGAAATGTGACACATCTGCGTCGAGTTCTCGGTGGCGCTCGAAATAGTTATGCATGACGGCAGCCGCGATCTGGAAGAACGAATCCTCAGGGTCGCGCCCCTCCGCGATCCACTTGTTCATCTCCTTGGAAAGCAGCGGCATTACGGCTTTTCCGAAACCTGGCCGGAAGTTCGTTGTGCGACTGAGCCCCTTCTCGAAGCCGTGCGCGTGGTACATCAGGAGCGAACGGGCGTTCTCGACGGTGCGGGAAACTCGGTGCTGGGCGTACGACGCTATGAAGCGATTATCGTCGATTTGGCCGAGTGCCCTGACAGCACGAACGGGATCGTTGCCCCGCACTCCCGCGGGGCCCTGTCGGGTCACGGCCGAGGGTGAGATCGTGCGAAGAGCGATTGATGTGATGTCCGCACCACCATCTTTCCCACCGAAGTGAAGTGCTCCGAACATGATCTGCGAGAACGCCGGATCGTCGGCCAAGAACACCACTCGATCAGTGCGCTGCTCGCCGGCCTGAGTGTCGATGTCGATACCACCCACAACCTTGAACTTGCGGGTGTTCGGGTTGCGCAGGTGGACGCTGACCGTCTGCGAGGAGCTCCGGGGCGCCCAGTCGAGCTCCAGCTCGTACGCGAGGCCCTCCCGCAGCGTGGTCGGGATCGTGGTCCAAACGTAATGGCCGCGCTGAGTCGCGTATGTGGGCCCCGCGACGCGCAGTCGGGTTTCTCCCGGGCGACTTTCGATCTGCCACGCTTCGTTGTTCGCGACGAATGTCGGCGCGTTCATCCGTATCGGCCGCGGAGCGCGGCGGCGGACAACCCGGCGGATAGCCTTCCTCGCGACCCGGGCGCCTCCACGCAGGGCGGAGCGCACGGATCGCCCAGTAGCTGGTTGCTTGGTTCGTGCCGCACCCACAGTGCGCCGGACCGGCATCTCGAGCGACGCCTTAAGCCACGCCTTCGAATCGTGCACGTGCTTATCCAGCGTTGCGCGAATGGCCGAGTAGTCGAGCGGTGCGAGGAATCGCGCGTCGTCCGATACGACGTCCTCGGCCTGAAGTGTGAATCGGTCTCGGTGACCGATCAGGCGGAACAGGGAATCGAAGCGTGCAACGCCGCGTCTACGGTTCCCAATCGAAGCGAAGGGCTTTTCGAACTTTAGAGAGAACGCGGTTCCATGGAAAGAGTCAGTCACGACGTAGGAGCTGTTGTCGTACAGCTTCAAGAAGTCGTAGGTGTCGATATCATCCTCGACTGCGTCGGGGATGTTCATTTTCTCCTTGTTCTCCTCGACCAGGTGCGACCAGGCATCAAGAATGATCCGGATCTTGAGGCCTTTCTGGGCGGCGATGTGCTCGATCGCGGCCTTCTTCTCCGGCGTCGGGTCAAGAATGTACGCGAGGAGATACGGCCCCGAGACATCGCGGTCGGACCGCTCCGCCAGTCGACGGTACTCGGTCACATCGGTGAGGAAGATGGGCTCTGCGACTTGTGTGGCGGGGACATCGTACACGTCCCGCGCAATTCGAACTCCCGAGTCTTCCCGCACGGAGATAGCGTTGAATCGCTTCATGAGGCGGGAGATGCCCGGAATCTCTTCTTCAGGAGAAAAATCCTTCGCGTGCCCAAAAGAAGCGGCGTAGGAGACCTTTCGCTTGTCGTCGTCTGCGAAGTCGAGATAAAACGCCTTGCCAAAGTTCTGAGCTATGCCGAAGTTCCACACCTGATCGGAGCCGATCACAAAGTTGTCTGCGATCTGGTTCAGTTCTCCGACGGTCTGTTGGCTGTACAGCTTGCTCAGGTTGTAGTGTTCCCGTGCGAAACGCATCGAGTGGGTGTCCTGCACCTCGGGGTCGCTCGCGCTAGCACCGATCTTTGAGACCATCAGGACCTTGTTGCCGAGGCTCTCGACAGTCTTGTACAGACTGTAGTAGGTCAGCACCGAACCGTAGTTGGCTCCGATACCGACGCCGACGATCGCGACGTCGTAGTGCTCGTTCGAGTGTGCAGTCATTCCGTGATGATCCTTGAGGTTTGGGGTCCGAGGCGGGTCGAGAATGGCGGCCCGCGCCAATGTCGCAGAGAGTACACGCGGTGGTGGAGGCGCATCGTGATTCTAGACCACAGCATCGACTCGAAACTGGATGACCGCCACGCCGTCGGCGCGTGCAGCGACCGCTCGTTGCCGCGCGCGGTGCTCCGCCATGAGAGCGCGTGGCGACCAGGCGGCGCGAGCGCTCTGCGTTTTAGGAAGTTTCTATGGCGCACAGCCCCAGGAGACTTCTGCGGCGCACATCTGGGCGTGTGTGATTCCCGAGGCTTAGAGCAGTACCGATGGGATTGTGGGTGCCGTGGAACCTGAGTGGCCGGACCAGATCCGGATGTAAGAATGTTGGCCATGGACACCGATCTTCTTGTTGTTGGTTCTGGATTCTTCGGTCTGACGATCGCGGAACGGGCCGCGAACGCCGGCCGCAGGGTCACCGTCATCGACCGCCGCGACCACATCGGCGGCAACGCCTACAGCGAGGCAGACGCCGAGACCGGCATCGAGGTGCACCGCTACGGCGCGCATCTGTTCCACACGTCGAACGAGACGGTGTGGGAGTACGTGAACCGGTTCACCACATTCACGAACTACGTGCACAAGGTCTACTCGCACCACAAGGGCGTCGTATACCCCCTGCCAGTGAACCTCGGCACGATCAACCAGTTCTTCCAGGCCGCCTACAGTCCGGACGAAGCGCGTGCGCTGGTCAAGGAGCAGGCTGGCGAGTTCGATGTCAAGACGGCGCAGAACTTCGAGGAGAAGGGCATCGCGCTCATCGGACGCCCGCTGTTCGAAGCGTTCTTCCGCGACTACACCGCCAAGCAGTGGCAGACCGACCCGAAGAAGCTCTCGGGTGACATCGTCAGCCGACTGCCTGTGCGCTACAACTACGACAACCGCTACTTCAACGACACGTACGAGGGTCTGCCGACGGACGGCTACACCGCGTGGCTGGAGCGGATGGCCGACCACCCGAACATCGAGGTGCGTCTGGACACGGACTTTTTCGACGCATCGCAGCCATTCAACAAGAAATCAACCGTCGGCCAGATCCCAGTCGTGTACACCGGTCCGGTCGACCGCTACTTCGACTTCGCTGAGGGTGCGCTCAGCTGGCGCACGCTCGACTTCGAACGGGAAGTGCTGAACGTAGGGGACTTCCAGGGCACGCCGGTGATGAACTACCCCGATGCGGACTTCCCCTACACGCGCATCCACGAGTTCAAGCACTTCCACCCGGAGCGGACTGACGTGTACCCGACCGACAAGACGGTCATCATGCGCGAGTTCTCGCGCTTCGCGGAGAAGACAGACGAGCCGTACTACCCGGTGAACACCGAGGACGACCGCGCGGGTCTGCTCGCCTATCGCGAACTGGCCAAGGGCGAACAGGACGTCTACTTCGGCGGTCGCCTCGGCACATACCAGTACCTCGACATGCATATGGCGATCGGTTCCGCGCTGTCGATGTGGAACAACCAGCTGGCGTAGGGGAGCGACGAGTGTTCGCAGACGGGGAGTGAGAAGGGATGACCTGGGGCGACTCCTTCCCTGCACTCCTCGTCGCGGTCGTGTGCCTGCTCGGCCCAGGGCTGATCGTCACTGCGCCGTTCCGCTTCGGCACGCTGGCTCGCACCGCCGTCTCCGGCCTGGTCGGGATGTGCGTCGTTGCGAGTGCCGCGACGATCTTCGGGGCGTTCGGTCTCGCCTTCGCGTGGTGGCAGGTGCTCATCGTCACGGCCGTCGGCCTCGCGCTCGCGCTGGCCGTGCGCCCGGCGGTGCCGCGGCTGGAGCCGCGAGCCGATCGCCGTGTGCTCCTGCTGCTCGGAATGTGGTTGCTGTCCGCGCTCGCGATCGCCATCGTGATGTTCTGGCGGGTGCCGATTCCCGACCGCATCGCGCAGACGCAGGACAACGTCTTCCATCTCTCCGCAACCGGCGCGATTCTGAGCGGGCACTCCGCCTCCCCATTCGCAATCGGTGGTCTGATCGACACGACGGGGGCGTTCACCTACTCTCCGTCCGGCTGGCATTCGTTCGCCGCCCTCGTCGCGCAGACGACCGGTGTGCCAGTCGCCGTCGCCTTCAACGTGCTGTTCCTTGCGACGATCGCCGTCGTATGGCTGCCAGGCATCGCGTGGCTCGCACGCACCGTCGTGCCCACATGGGCCGCGGCGACGATCGCCCTTCCGCTCGGTGCATCGTTCGGCTGGTATCCCTACGGGTTGTTGACGGGAGGCGCGCTGTACCCGTCTGCGCTCGCCCACGCCCTTCTGCCCGCAGCCGTCGGCATCGTCCTCGTCGCAGCGCGGGCCGTGCTCGGCGATCGCGGGCGTGTGTCGCGCGCCAGGAGATGGACGGCGGCGGTCGTCGGCGTCGCTCTGGCCGGCGGTGCGCTCGCCGCGGCGGACCCCCGTGCGATCGCGACCCTGTTCGTGATCGTCGCACCGTTCGTCTTCTGGCGACTCATCATCGTTCTCCGTCAGGCGCACGAGGCCGCGCCGGGCGAACTGCGACGGGCCAGATACACGCTGTGGGGGAGCGTGAGCGCGGCCGCAGTCGTGATCGCCGCAGGCCTGATCTTCGGAAACGCGGCGATGCCGTTGACGGGGCGCCCGGGGGACACGACGGACCTCGTCGCACAGTCCCCGTGGCAGAGCCTGACGCAGGTGGTGATGGCGCAGTCGCAGACGGGGGTGAACGGGGTGGTCACGATCGTCGCGCCCCCGCTCGCCCTTGCGGTCATCGGCGGAGTCTTCATGGCGCTGCGTCGTGCTGCGACCCGCTGGGTGGTGATCTCCTACCTGGTGCTTGCGCTGCTGTACGTGCTCGCTGCCGGTGATGTCGGCCCGGTCTCGAGCATGATCGCCGCGCTCTGGCTCGGTGACCCGTATCGATTGGCCGCGGCCCTCGCGATCGTGGGGGTTCCGCTCGCCACGATCGGAATCGTCGCGCTCGGTCGCCTGATCGTGCCGGCGCGGCGTGCGTTCGGAGCAGGGGCGGCCATCGTCACGGCGGTCATCGTCGGTGTCACATCGACCGGCACGCTCGCTGCCACAGGAGTGAGCGAGGCGGCAGGGGCGGTGTTCCGCCAGCCCGTGCAGGCGAGTGACCGGGCCATCGTCTCGTCTGCGCAGATGACTTTCATGCGTCATCAGGTGAGTGCTGTCGTGCCCGAGAACCAACGTGTGCTCGGCGACCCCTGGGACGGGGCGGCGCTGACCGGAGTCTTCGCGGGGCGGGAGCCCGTCTTCCCCCACCTCCGTGGGCGCTGGGACGACGCACGCCTGACGCTCGCCTATTCGCTTCCTTCGATCGACGAGTCGTCAGAGGTGTGCGCGGCTCTCGATGAGCTCCGCGTGCGGCACGTGCTGTACACGCCGGGATCGTTCGGCGGTGGCGACCCTGACAGCGACCTGTACCTCGGCGTGCATGCGGCGGTCGACGCCGGTCTCTTCACCGAGGTCGCCACCGATGATGAATCGTCCCTGTACCGCATCGACCAGTGCGGCGACCTCGGATGACAACACGCGCGTGATCGGCGGTCGAGCCCGCCTCGCCCGACCGTAGGATCAGAGGGTGAAGGTCAGAGCCACCTCGGGCGTGCGCGGATACACCCACTCGTTGTGGCTGCTCTCTGCACGCGACCTCAAGGTCCGCTATTCGACGAGTTGGCTCGGCTACATCTGGAGCGTTTTGGATCCGCTCGTGATGAGTGCGATCTACTGGTTCGTGTTCACACAGGTGTTCCACCGCACGGTGGGGGCCACTCCGTACATCCTCTTCCTCATCTCGGCACTGCTTCCGTGGATGTGGTTCAACACCTCGATCTCCGACTTCACGAGAGCGTTCAAGATCGATGCGAAGCTCGTGCGATCAACCGCGATTCCCCGGTCGATCTGGGTAGCGCGCACCGTGGTGTCGAAGGGCGTCGAGTTCCTGTTCTCGCTGCCCGTGCTCGTGATCTTCGCCGTTGTCGCAGGACTCACCGGCGAGGGCGGATGGGCAGACGTCGCTGTGGGGTGGGGTGTGTTGTGGCTGCCGGTCGCCGTGGTGCTGCAGGTCGTGCTTCTCACGGGGCTCGGCCTCATCATCGCGCCGCTGTGCGTGCTGTTCCGCGATCTCGAGCGCACGACCAAGCTGATCCTGCGTGCGCTGTTCTACGCGACGCCGATCATCTACGGCATCCGCGACCTGCCTGATGGCTTCGCATGGCTTGAATACGCGAATCCCCTCGCGGGGCTGTTCGTGCTGTACCGCGCGGGCTTCTTCCCCGAGGAATGGCGGACCGGGCCGGTGCTGTCGACCGTGGGTGCCAGCGCCCTGGTGCTCCTGATCGGGTACCTCGTGATGCGCGCGCTCGAGCGCCCCGTGCTGAAGGAACTGTGATGGCCCACGACACAGGAAACGCGATCGATGTCACCGGGCTCGGCGTGCGATTCCGGCGCAACCGCCGCGGGCGCAGCGGCATCCTGTCGATGTTCGCCAGCGCGAATCGGCGCACGCCGAAGGACGAGTTCTGGGCCCTTCGCGATGTGTCCTTCTCCGTCAGACGGGGGGAGGCGATCGGCGTCGTCGGCAGGAACGGGCAAGGGAAGTCGACGCTGCTCAAGCTCGTCGCCAGAGTGTTGCTCCCCGACGAGGGCAACGTGCGCGTGAGCGCCGGCGTCGCCCCGCTGATCGAGCTGACGGGCGGCTTCGCGAACGACCTCACGGTGCGCGAGAACGTCCGCCTTGCGGCCGGGCTGCACGGCATGAAACGCGCCGAAGTCGCGGCCAGGTACGACGAGATCATCGACTTCGCGGAGCTGCGCGACTTCCAGAACACGCCGTTCCGCCATCTGTCGAGCGGGATGAAGGTGCGTCTCGCGTTCGCCGTCGTGTCTCGGCTCGACGAACCCATCCTCCTGGTCGACGAAGTGCTGGCCGTGGGCGACAAGGCCTTCCGGGAGAAGTGCTACGCGCGCATCGACGAGCTGCTCTCCGAGGAGCGCACACTGTTCTTCGTGAGCCACAGCGAGAAGGACCTGCGCCGGTTCTGCACACGCGGGCTGTACATCCGCGATCATCGTCTCGTGATGGATGCGCCGATCGATGACGTGCTCGACGCATACAACGAGGACAACGACACGAACTGACGGCAGCGTTGCCACACTGACCGTGTTGAACCAGAACGGGCGCTCGGGATGGTGAGGCTTCGGCAGTCTCGTTCTCTGCATCGGATGTCGATGGCTCCCGTCGCTGATGTCGATGTCGACGTCCGGCAAATCCTCGGGACTAAGATCCGCTGCTTCAAGCTGAAGCGGATCGACTCCTGCCGCATCGAGTTCCGTGAGAACCGTCTCGCCGCTTGCGCCGCGGTGCGTCGCGACGACCTGCGCCCCCGCGATTCCTGCTGCGTACTCCTGAACGGCACCGGCAACCGACGACTGCGGCGCGTGGAGGCCGTCCGATTCATCTCGGAGAGCAGCGTACCGATCACTCCAGCCGGGTCGACAGCTCCAGCCACTTCTCCTCGAGGGCCGCGGCCTCGTCCTCCAGCTCGGCGATCTTCGCCATCTCGGAGCCGAGCAGCTCGAAGTCCGCCTGGTCGAGGTCGGCCAGGCCCGCCCGCTTCTTGTCTGCCTGGCTGCGCAGCTTCTCGGCGCGTCGCTCCACGGAGGAGAGCTCCTTCTCCAACGTGCGCAGCTCGGCGCCTGACAGCTCCGGAGACCGCTTCTGCTGCGCACCTCCGGCCGGGGGAGAAGCGGCACCCGCAGCGTCCTGTGCGGCTCGCAGCTTGAGGTACTCGTCGATGCCGCCTGGCAGGTGCCGCAGCGAGCCGTCCAGAATCGCGTACTGCTGGTCGGTGACGCGCTCGAGCAGGTACCGGTCGTGCGAGACGACCAGCAGCGTGCCCGGCCACGAGTCGAGCAGATCCTCCATCGCGGCGAGCATGTCGGTGTCGAGGTCGTTCGACGGCTCGTCGAGGATCAGCACGTTCGGCTCGTCGAGCAGCACCAGCAGCAGCTGAAGCCGACGCTGCTGGCCGCCGGAGAGATCGCGCACCGGCGTCGACAGCTCGCTGGAGCGGAAGCCCAGCCGTTCCAGAAGCTGCGCGGGCGTCATCTCCTTGCCGCCGGAGACGTAACTCGTCCTCTGCTCTGCCAGCACCTCGCGCACCCGCATGTGCTGCACGGCGTCGAGTTCGGCCAGCCGCTGGTCGAGGTAGGCCACGCGGACCGTCTTGCCGCGCTTCACTCGCCCGCTCGTGGGCGTCACATCGCCGGAGATCAGTCCCAGCAGCGTCGACTTGCCAACGCCGTTCTGGCCGAGGATGCCGGTGCGCTCACCCGGCGCGATGCGCCATTCGACGTCGTGCAGCACGGTGCGCCCGTCGTAGGCGACGCCCGCGTCGAGCAGGTCGACGACGTCTTTGCCGAGCCTGGCGGTCGCCAGCTGCGACAGCTGCACGGAGTCGCGCACGGGCGGCTCGTCGGCGATCAGCGCATTCGCCGCGTCGATCCGGAACTTCGGCTTCGACGTGCGCGCCGGGGCACCCCGCCTGAGCCAGGCCAGCTCCTTGCGCATCAGGTTCTGCCGCTTCTCCTCGACGACCTCCCGCTGCCGCTGGCGCTCCACCCGCTGCAGCACGTACGCGGCGTATCCGCCCTCGAACGGGTCGACGATTCCGTCGTGCACCTCCCACATCCGTGTGCACACTGCGTCGAGGAACCACCGGTCGTGCGTCACGAGCAGCAGAGCGCCCTGATTCGCGCCCCAGCGGGTGCGCAGGTGCTCAGCCAGCCAGGTGATGCCCTCGACATCGAGATGGTTGGTCGGCTCATCGAGCGCGATCACGTCCCACTCGGCCACGAGCAGCACTGCCAGCGCGACTCTGCGGCGCTGGCCGCCGGAGAGCGTCGAGACGGCGACCTCCAGGTCGAGGTCGCCCGCGAGCCCCCGTACGATGCTCCGGATGCGCGCGTCGCTTCGCCACGTGTGATCCGGCACATCTCCGACGATCGCGTGTCGCACGCTGTCCGACCCTGTCAGCTCATCGGTCTGGGTGAGCATGCCCACCCGCAGGCCCCTGCGGCGCGTGACGCGCCCCGCATCCGGCTCCGACATGCCCGTGAGGATCTTCATCAGCGTCGACTTGCCGTCGCCGTTGCGCCCGACGATGCCGACGCGGTCGCCCTCGGAGATGCCGACGGTGACGTCGTCGAGCACGACCTTCGCGGGGAACTCCTGGTGCAGGCTCTCGGCCCCGAGCAGATGCGCCATCAGGCGTTCTCCACGCCGATGCTGAGGTGGCGCAGCAGGGCGGCGAGCCTCGTGCGTTCGGTCGGGGACAGGGAGTGCAACAAGTCGGCCTCTGCATCGATGAGTCGGGTGATGGCCGCATCCACGCGGATGAGGCCTGGTTCGGTCAGGAAGACGAGCACGCTGCGCCCATCATCCGGGTCGGCCTCTCGGCGCACCAGCCCTCGATCGACGAGCTTGTCGATCCGATTGGTCATGGTGCCGGATGACACGAGCGTCTGCTGCAGGAGCGTCTTCGGGCTGAGCTGGTAGGGCTCTCCTGCGCGGCGCAGCGCCGACAGGACGTCCCACTCCCACGGCTCGATGTCCGTGCGGTCGAAGGCGGCGCGCCTGGCGTGCTCGAGGTGGTGTGAGAGCCTGTCGACGCGCGAGAGCACCTCCATCGGCGAGAAGTCGAGGTCGGGGCGCTGGGCGCGCCATGCGCCGACGATCCGGTCGACCTCATCCGCTTCTGCCATCCCTCCAGTATCGCAGGGGGCCGCGCGCGGCCGTGCTCACCTGACACCTTCTGCTGGTTGCAGGCCGATCTCGGAGCATCTGGCGTCAGTTGAAGCCTCGCGGATGTCGCATGGCAGACTGGAGGGAGTGGCCTTTCGGTCGCAGTCCGCCATGGTGTAATGGCAGCACAACAGCCTTTGGAGCTGTGAGGTCTAGGTTCGAGTCCTGGTGGCGGAGCGTGATGCACGAGAATCTTGCGATCGTAGTCCTGGCGGCGGGTCAGGGCACCCGGATGAAGTCGAAGCTTCCGAAGGTGCTCCATCCGATCGGCGGCCGTCCCCTCGTCGGACATGTGCTCCACACGGCGGACGCGCTCGGCGCAGCCGTGATCGAGGTCGTGGTGCGGCACGAACGTGACCGCGTCGTCGACGTGATCGGCGATCACCCCGGTCTCGTCGTCGTCGATCAGGACGACGTGCCAGGCACAGGGCGCGCCGTGCAGCTCGCGGTCGACGCGCTGCCTCAGGATTTCTCCGGTGACGTGCTCGTGCTCTCCGGCGACGTGCCGCTGCTCGAGGCCGAGCAGCTCTCCGCGCTCATCACGGAGCACCGCGACGCACGGGCCGAGGCGACGATCCTCTCGGCTGAGCTCGAGGACGCAACGGGCTACGGCCGGATCATCCGCGACACAGCGGGCGCGGTGAACCGCATCGTCGAGCACCGCGACGCCAGCGACGTCGAACGGGCCGTGCGCGAGATCAACGCGGGCGTCTACGTGTTCCGCGCGAGCACGCTCAGGGAGCACCTGCCGAACCTCTCGTCCGATAACGCGCAGGGCGAGCTCTACCTGACCGAGGTCGTCCGGATGCTCCGCGACGCGCATCGCTCGGTCGCCGCGAGCGTGGCTCCGGATGCGCGGGTCGCCCTCGGAGTCAACGATCGCGTGCAGCTCGCGGAGGCCGGCGCGATCCTCAACGATCGGATCGTGCGCCGCTGGCAGCGCGATGGCGTCACCGTCAAGGACCCGGCGACCACCTGGATCGACGACACCGTGACGCTGGCGCCCGACGTCACGATCCTGCCGAACACGCACATCCTGGGCGCGACCACCGTCGATGAGGACGCCACGATCGGCCCGGACACATCGCTCGTCGACTGCGAGGTCGGCCGGGGCGCGAGCATCCATCGCTCCGACGCCACGCTCGCGGTCTTCGGCGCGGAGAGCACCGTCGGGCCGTTCTCGTACGTGCGAGCAGGGACGACGCTGGGAGACGGCGGCAAGATCGGCACGTTCGTCGAGGTGAAGAACTCCACCATCGGCGACGGCAGCAAGATTCCGCACCTGTCGTACATCGGAGATGCGACGATCGGCCGCAGCGCGAACATCGGGGGAGGGGCGATCACGGCGAACTACGACGACGTGAACAAGCACCGAACCGAGATCGGCGATCAGGTGCACACGGGTACGCACAACGACTTCGTGGCGCCCGTTAGGATCGGAGACGGCGCGAAGACGGGGGCGGGGGCAGTGATCCGCAAGGACGTCAAGCCCGGCGCCCTGGCCCTGAGCGTTGCGCCGCAGCGCAATGTCGAGGGCTGGGTGGAGAAGAACAGGGCAGGTACCGAGGCGGCCGACGTGGCCGCACGGGCGCGTCGAGCAGAAGAGGCAGCCGGTGGGTCAGAAGAAGAAGCACGTTGAGCTCGACCGCGACAAGGGCGTAGCGCCCGGTGTCGTGACCAAGACGAAGAAGCGCCTGGTGGTGGTCGCCGGCCGTTCGCACCCCGAACTGGCGACATCCGTGGCCGAGCACCTCGGCATCGAGGTGGCGCCGACCGAGCACCGCACCTTCGCTTCCGGCGAGATCTACACGCGCTTCGAGGTGTCGATGCGCGGCTCTGACGTCTTCCTCATCCAGTCGTTCTCTCAGAACGTCAACGAAGAGCTGATGGAGCTGCTCATCATGCTCGACGCGCTCAAGCGCGCCTCAGCCAAGCGCGTCACCGTCGTGGCGCCGTACTACCCGTACTCGCGCCAGGACAAGAAGGGTCGCGGCCGCGAGCCGATCTCGGCACGACTCATCACCGATCTCATCGCGCAGGCCGGCGCGGACCGCATCATGAGCGTCGACCTGCACGCATCCCAGATCCAGGGCTTCTTCGACGGTCCCGTCGATCACCTGTTCGCCAAGCCCGTGCTGATGAACCACTTCAAGGAGTCGTTCACCGACGCAGAACGCGAGAACCTCACGGTCGTCTCGCCCGACATGGGGCGCGTGCGCGTGGCCGACCAGTGGTCGGAATCGCTGGGCGCACCGCTCGCGATCATCCACAAGCGCCGCGACCCGAAGGTCGCCAATCAGATCACGGTGCACGAGATCGTCGGGCAGGTCGCCGGCCGCACCTGCCTCCTCGTCGACGACATGATCGACACGGCAGGCACCATCGTCAAGGCGGCACAGGCGCTGAAGGCCAACGGCGCCGAGAAGGTCATCGTCGGTGCGACTCACGCGATCCTCAGCGGCCCCGCTGTCGAGCGGCTCGGCGACGAGGCGATCGATCGCGTCGTCGTCACCGACACCGTTCCTGTCCCCGAGGAGCGCCGATTCGAGAACCTCACCGTGCTCTCCAGCGCACCGCTGCTCGCCCGTGCGATCCGCGAGGTCTTCGACGACGGCTCCGTCACGAGCATGTTCGACGGGGCCGCCTGAGCGTCACAGGGGATTCATATCCGGATCCGATCCGCTGCTTCGCATTCGGCTCTAGTCTGGCGGTACCGACTCACCGCGACGCCGACAAGGGGCCCACGATGAACCGAACCGCACGCACAGGATCCGCAATCGCAGGAGCCGCAGGAATCGTCGTCCTCGCCGGATGCGGAGCCGTCACCGTCGGTTCTGGAGAGGCGGAGTCGTCGACGGACGGCGACACGTCGTCGGGCGGATACTCCGACGGCACGTACGCCGCTGAGGGCACCTATCAGACGCCGGAGACCGTTGAGACGATCACGGTGACGGTCACTCTGGAAGACGAGGTCGTCGCCGAGGTGGAGGTGACGGGCGACCCGCAGGCGCCGGAGACCGAGGAGTACCAGGGTCAGTTCATCGACGGCATCGCCGATGAGGTCGTGGGCGTGGACATCGACGATCTCGACGTCAGCCGTGTCGCCGGCTCGTCGCTGACGAGTGGTGGCTTCAACCAGGCGATCGATCAGATCAAGCAGGACGCCGCAGCCTGACATGACAGACGCAGCGTGGCGATTCGACGCGATCGGCACGTCGTGGGAGATCGTCGCTCCTGCACCGCTCGGCGACGGACGCCGCCGAGCGGTCACCGAGACCATTGATCGCTTCGACGCCGAATGGTCGCGCTTCCGCGCCGACTCGCTGGTCTCCCGCCTCGGCGCGCGAGGGGGCCAGGCGCCCGCACCCGCAGATGCCCTGGCCATGCTCGATCTGTACGCCGAGCTGTCACTGGCGACGGATGGTGCCGTGAACCCGCTGGCCGGGGAATCGCTGGAGCGGCTCGGGTACGACGCGGCATACTCGCTGCGCTCATCCGGGGAGACACTCGCGGCTCCCGCCAGATGGAGGGACAGGATGACCTGGCGCGACGGCGCGCTCCGCATCGAGGGCACAGCGGTCGTCGACGTCGGCGCGCTCGGCAAAGGGCGCCTCGTCGACCGGGTCGCGGATCTCATCCCCGACGCCGTCGCGATCGACGCGGGCGGCGACATCCGGATCGGCTCGAAGCCTCAGCGCATCGCACTCGAGCATCCGTATGACGCACGCAGGGCGATCGGCGCCGTCACGGTGCGCGACGAGGCACTGTGTGCGTCGTCGTCGAACCGGCGCGCGTGGGGCGACGGGCTGCACCATGTGATCGATGCCCGCACAGGAGTGCCGGTGCGCACGATCGTCGCCAGCTGGGCGATCGCGATGGACGCGATGACCGCGGACGCTGCGGCGACGGCGCTGTTCTTCGACGGAGGCCCGCGCTTCGCCAAGGATCACGGTGTGCACTGGGTGCGCATGCACTCCGACGGCAGAGCAGAATGGTCGTTGGGGGAGCGGATCGAGAAAGGCGAGGCGGAGCTGTTCAGATGACCGGATCACCCAGAGCCTGGTACCTGCGGGCAATGCGCCTGCTCGGCAGGGCGTCGATGTACCGACTCACTCTGCTGTCGCTGGCAGCCCTCGTGGCCGTCGCCCTCGCCGCGTCGGCGTTCGACCTGCTCGCTGCCACTCCGGCATCCATCGCGCTCACCGCAGCGGTTCTCGTCATCGTCGGCTCCGGCGTCGACATGCTGGGGCACCGCATGCGGGGAACAGCGTGGCGCGCAGAATCGACGCTGATCACCGCCGGGATCCTGCTGTTCGTGCTTCGACCGGGCACGGATGCCGCCGCGCTGGTCGGTGCGGCCGTCGGGGCCGCGATCGCCGTGGCATCGAAGCACCTCCTCTCTTGGCGGGGTCGTCACATTCTCAACCCGGCGGCGGCCGGCGCCACGGGCGCGACGCTCGTCGCGCTCGCACCGTGGATCGGTGGAGGCTCGGCCTGGTGGGTGGGCTCGCCCGTGATGTTCGTGCCAGTGCTGCTCGCCGGTGTCGTCGTGCTGTGGCGCACCGAGCGCGTCAGAGTCGTCGCGCTGTTCTTCCTCGTCGCGGTCGTCGTCGCAGTGGTGCGCACGATCGTGCAGCTGAACGCCAGCGGCGCATCGATGGCACTGGACGACCTGCTCACAGCCGTCATCGTGCAGTCGCCGTACCTGTTCCTCGGCGCGTTCATGCTGTCGGAGCCGCTGACCCAGCCGCCGCGGCGCTGGCAGCAGTACGTCGTGGCCTGCATCGTCGGAGCACTGGCCGGATGGCCGCTGTCCGTCGGTGCGATCACCCTCGGGCAGGAGCGTGCGCTGCTGATCGGCAACATCGTGGCGTTCTGCTTCGCCGCGCGTTCGGCCGTGCGGCTGACGCTCGCCGACGCCAAAGACCTGACGCCCACCGTGCGTGAGCTGAGTCTCACCGCGGCGGGCGACATCCGGTTCGTGCCTGGCCAGTACCTCGAGCTCGAGGTGCCGCACCGCGGCGCGGACGCGCGGGGCACCAGGCGCGAGTTCTCGATCGTCTCCGCACCAGAGGACCTGCCGGAGCTGCGCGTCGCCTATCGCGCAGTCGGCACCGCGCCGCCGTCCACGTACAAGGCGGCGCTCGCCAGGGCGGTCCAGGGGCACAAGCTCCGCGCCACGGGCGTGTGGGGCGACTTCGTGCTGCCCCGCGACGCAGAACAGCCCCTGCTGCTGGTTGCCGCCGGGATCGGCATCACACCGTTCGTCTCGCAGCTGCGCCATCGGCGTATGGCGGGCGAGATGGGAGACATCGTGGTCGTGTACGTCGCACGCACGGCGGATGAGCTGGCGTACCGAGACGAGCTCGAGCGAGCCGGCGTTCCCGTGCACATCGTGACCCCCGATCATCCCGGCCGGATGCCCGCACAGTGGACGTGGCAGAGCGAACGTCTCACGGGAACCGCGCTCGCGGATGCGGTGCCCGGTGTGGACGAGCGCCGCGCCTACGTCTCGGGCCCTCCCGGCCTGATCGCCGGGCTCTCCCCGACGCTGCAGAGGGCGCGATCCGTCACGACCGACGCATTCGCCGGTTATTGAGCGCCGGTCGCATCCAGGGGTTTCGCCGGCAGCCGCACCTCGAACGTGGTGTCGCCCGGTGAGCTGCGCACGCTGATCGTGCCGTGGTGCGCCTCGACGATGGCCTTCGCGATCGCCAGGCCGAGGCCCGTGCCGCCCGTCCTGCGTGCTCGGGATGCGTCGCCGCGCGCGAATCGCGAGAACATCTCCGCCTCCAGCGCCTCGTCGATGCCCGGTCCGTCGTCGTGCACCTGCACCACGGCGCGCGTGGCGCTGCCCGCGCCGACGCGGCGCACGCGCAGCGTCACCTCCGTGCCGGCAGGAGTGTGCGTTCGCGCATTGGCGAGCAGGTTCACGAACACCTGGCTGAGCCTGGCGGCGTCTCCCGCGACGATGAGCGGCTCCTCATCGGCCTCCACGCTCCAGGCATGATCCGGAGCAGCCACCTGCTGGTCGACCAGCGCGTGTACGGCGACTTCGGTGAGATCGACCGCGTCGATGACCACTTCCTGGCCCTCGTCGAGTCGCGCCAGCAGGAGCAGGTCCTCCACCAGGCCCGTCATCCGCAGGGACTGCGCCTGAATGCGCTCGAGTGACTGCTCCGTGGTGTCAGAAAGGGTGGGGTCGCGCAGCGACAACTCGGAGTAGCCGCGGATGGACGACAGCGGAGTGCGCAGTTCGTGGCTGGCATCGGCGACGAAGCGGCGCATGGTCGCCTCATTGCGCTCCCTCGCAGACAAGGAGTTCTCAACGTGGTCGAGCAACGTGTTCAGCGAGGAGCCCACCTGCCCGACCTCGGTTGCGGGGTCAGCCTGGTCGTGCGGAACGCGCTCGGCGATCGACACGTCGCCCTGGTCGAGACGCTGGCGTGAGACGCGCGTGGCGGTCTCAGCGATGTCACGCAGCGGACGCAGGCCTCTCCGGATGATCACGCTGGTCGCGACCCCGAGGCCGACCATACCGCCCGCTG
This sequence comes from Microbacterium sp. JB110, assembly GCF_003335195.1. NCBI lineage: Bacteria > Bacillati > Actinomycetota > Actinomycetes > Micrococcales > Microbacteriaceae > Microbacterium > Microbacterium sp. JB110. The sequence continues at coordinate 63,697 of NZ_QPGM01000002.1, forward strand.
TGACCAGACCGATCGCCCACAGCATCCTGGCAAGTGTCTCGCTCTCGCTGCTTGTCGCCAGCCCCAGCACACCGAGCACTTTGCCCGTGGAGCTGTCGATCAGCGCCTGCACTCTGAAGCTTCCGATGCCGGAGATCTTCACTGTGTGCGGACGGACGTCCGTGATCACCGCAAGCACTTCGGATATCTGCTGTGCTGACAGCGACTGTGCCGAGAAGTCTTCGGAGAAGTAGGCACCGGTTGCGCCCCCGGGGCTCGTCCCGAAGATCAGCATCGTGCCCGGCGCGGCGCGTGAGTCCTGCAACTGGCCGACAGGGTCGCCGGCGGCCGCGTTCTGACCGAACTCCGGCCCGAGGGATTCGCCCGTGTTCTTGAGGCGCTCGTCCACGCTCTCGTTGAGCACGGTGGTCAGCACGGCACTCGTCACGAGTGCGACCACCAGGAGGATGCCGGCGACGATCGCGAAGACCGTCGCCATCAGCCGCGACTGCATGCTCATCTTGCCGGTGAGTCGCCCCGGTGCGACCGACCCGGTCGGGGTCTGGTCCGTCGGATGCCGTGGCGGTGGGGCACCCGTCGCCGGGGTCTGGCTCACGATTCCTTCTGGGGTGCCTTGATCATGTATCCGGCGCCGCGCACGGTGTGGATCAGCGGCTCGCCGCCGGCGTCGACCTTCTTGCGCAGGTACGAGATGTAGAGCTCGACGACGCTGGAGCGCCCGCCGAAGTCGTAGTTCCACACCCGATCGAGAATCTGCGCCTTGCTCAACACGCGACGCGGGTTGCGCATCAGGAAGCGCAGAAGTTCGAACTCGGTGGCCGTCAGTTCGATCTCGCGCCCGTCGCGATCGACCTCGTGGCTGTCCTCATTCAGGCTGAGGTCGCCCACACGCAGCACCGGGTCCTCCTCTGCGGGCTGCACGCCCGTGCGGCGCATCAGGGCGCGCAGGCGGGCGACGACCTCTTCGAGGCTGAACGGCTTGGTGACGTAGTCGTCGCCGCCGGCGGTGAGGCCGGCGACGCGGTCCGAGACAGCGTCCTTCGCAGTGAGGAACAGGATCGGTACGTCGTCGCCCGACTGGCGCAGTCTCTGCATCACAGCCATGCCGTCGAGATCGGGCATCATGATGTCGAGCACGATCGCGTCAGGGGCGAACTCGCTTGCAGCGCGCAGCGCGTCGAAACCGCTCGCCTCTGCGCGTACCTCCCAGCCCTCCATCTTCAGGGCCATGGAGAGCAGGTCGGTGAGCATCTGCTCGTCGTCGACGACGAGCACGCGAACGGGGGAGCCGTCGGGCCGGGCGAGGAGAGCGTGCGGATCGGTCATGTAATCCATTGTGCGCACAAACCTATGCGTCCGCTATGGTGCCTGCTATGCGTCGCCTGTGAACTCGGCATCGGGTCGTATGCGGGCGGTGCGCGCGGTGTCTTGCCCGCACGTCACGCGCGGATGACGAGTCGCTCGTGCGGGAGGCCAGCAGGCTCGGCCAACAGCGCAGCACCGTCCAATGCGTCGCCTCGCGGGCTGCGGAGCAGGAGGCCCCGTTCCACCAGAGCGGTGTCGAGAGCGAGGCGCAGACCGTCGTGTTCGCCGAGCCCGCCGACGAGGACGACTTCCCGATCTGACGGAGCGACCGACGCCGCGGTGTCAGCGAGTGCACGCGCGGCGTCGAGCACGATGGCACTCGCCACGGGGTCCTCCTCATCTGCGCGCGCGAGCACGGAGGGAGCGAAGGCGCCGAGACGGGCCGCCGCGCTCGCACCGGTCATCAGCTGCGGCAACGCGGTGGGGACGCCGTCGCAGAGGGTGAGTGCGTCTGATTCGAGGGCGGTGTGCGGACCGCGTCCGTCGATGGCGCGCAGTGCCGCGCTCAGTCCGCACTGACCTATCCAGCGTCCGCTTCCCTCGTCGCCGAGCCAGGGGCCCCAGCCGTCGGAGCGGTCGACCGCTCCGACGTCGGAGATGCGCAGAGCAACCGCACCCGTGCCGGCGATCAGAAGGGTGCCGGGCCGTCCCTGCATGGCGCCTGCGTGGGCGGTGACCATGTCGGATGTGAGTGTGATCGGCGCATCGAGCCTCTCGCGCAGCTGTCGGGCGAGAGCCAGCGATGCCGATGGCGCGGAGCCTGCGCCCGCGGCGCCGATCGACCAGCTGGCGATGCCCGCGACCGTCTCCGCGGGCCAGGTCGTGATGGCCGCGGTGATGCTGTGCGCGGCTGCCGCGACTCCGCCTTCGTCCGCCAATCCGGGGGCGCCGCTGCCCGTCGCATCGAGCGAGCGCGCGGTGCCGTAGCCGCGCAGTCGAATCGTGGTCTTGCCGAGGTCGACGGCGATGCATCCTCTCCGTTCGCTCATCCGGTGTCCTCTCGTGAATGGTCAGGCGGTGTGGTTGCTGTTGCTGTCGGCGTGGGTGCGCGGGCGGCGACGTCAGACCGCGCAGATTCGGCCGACGAACGCCCGGCGGATGCCTGCGATGTCCGCGTCATCGCGGCTCGGATGGACGCGGTTGGTGAGCAGGACGCCGAAGCGTCGTGCTGCTGGCGAGAGCGCGACGCATGTTCCGGTGAATCCCGTGTGCCCCAGCGCATCGGCCCGTCCCATCCAGCTGTGCTCCCTTGCGCGCAGCCCGGCGGCCTGGACGTAGCCCTCCGCGAGGACCGATGCTTCGGTCATGAGGCGCGCGCTGCGCTGGGAGAGCACCTTCCCGAGTGCGCCAGCACCTTCGTCCAGAATCATCGTGGCGAATGCGGCCACGTCGTCGACAGTGCCGAACAGGCCAGCGTGGCCCACTGGCATTCCGAGCGCATGAGCCAGTTCATCGTGCACCTCGCCCCTGACCGGTCCGCGATGCGGCTGCGTCTCTGAGGCAACCGCCGAGCGGGGATCCGGCCGGAACGTCAGCGTCCCTGCACCCAGGGGCCCGGATACGCGTTCTTCGATGAGATTCTCAAGGCTGCGGCCGGCTGCGCACTCGATGAGCCGGCCGACGAGGATGAAACCGACGTCGGAATAGAGATGGCGCTGTCCGGGCGGTGCCACGAGCTCGGTGGCGAGCACATCGCGCATCAGCGCTTCGTCGCGCCGTTCGGTGCGCCAGCCAGGATGATCGGCCGGCAGGCCCGCGGTGTGAGTGAGGAGCTGCCGGAGAGTCGCCTCGCCTGCGCCGGAGCCCGAACGGATCTCGAGATGCTCGCTCACGGGGGCGTCGAGATCGATGATGCCGTCATCGACGAGCGAGAGCGCACTCACAGCCGTGAAGAGCTTCGTCAACGAGGCCAGATCGAACAGATGAGCCTCTGTGAGCGGCGAATCGTCGTGTTCGGCTGGTGTCCCGAGAAGCTGCCGTTCCTGCTCGCGGTCTCCGCCGATGACCGACGCCCAGGCAGATCCGGGTGCGCCGTTCACCATCGGATCGGTCGCCGCGTCACTTGCTCATCCCCGAGGTGAGTCCGCTGATGATCTGCTTCGTCGCCACCAGGAAGAGGACGACCAGCGGGATGGTCGCGATGGTGAGGCCCGCGAACAGCTGCGGCCAGTCGGTCGAATACTCGCCGAAGAAGCGCGTCAGGCCGACGGGCAGCGTATAGGACTCCCGGTCGCGCAGCAGGATCAACGGATAGAAGAAGTCGTTCCACACCGGGACGAACCGGAACACGATCACCGTCGCGAGTGCGGGCCGAACGAGGGGGAGCAGGATCTGCAGGAAGGTGCGCAGAGGTCCTGCCCCGTCGATCCGCGCGGCCTCCTCGAGCTCGAGGGGGAGACGTCGGAAGAAGACCGTGAGCACGAACGTGGTGAAGGGGATTCCGAGCGCACCGTAGACGAGGATCAGACTGAGGATGTTGCTGGTCATCCGCAGCGAATCGAGCAGGTAGAACAGCGGCAGGATGGCCAGATGAACCGGCAGCATGAGGCCGGAGAGGAACAGCGCCTCGATGCCGCGGAAGAAGCGCGCCTTCGCCCGTGCGAACGCGTACGCCGCGAGGACTGACACTGCGGTCGTGACGATGACCGAGCCGACGGTCACCACGATCGAGTTGATGAAGTAGGTGTCGAACGATGCGGTGAGCCAGGCGTTCTGGAAGCTCTTGAACGTGGGCTGCAGGGGCAGCCCGAGCGGGTCCTCGGCGATCTGCGCCTGGGTGCGCAGTGAGTTGGAGACCATCAGCAGCAGCGGTCCGATCGCGATGACCGCATACCCCCACAAGAACACGTTCGCAAGAAGCCGTCCCAGCGGTGACGTCTCCGACTTCATCCGCCGAGGCGACCGTCGAGGTGCTTTCGTCACGAGCGCTTGCGTCGAGACGTCCGGGGCATCGAGTTGCGTGATGGCCATCAGAAGAGCTTCCGTTCGGCTCGCCGCATCGTCGACGTGATGACGACGGATATGAGGAGGATGAAGAGGAACAGCACCGTTGCCAGCGCTGATGAGATGCCGATCGAGTTGGCGTTGCCTGATTCGAACGCCGTGCGGTAGAAGAGCAGCATCATGACGTCGGTCGAGCCGGCCGGGGCGCCATTGGATCCCGCCAGGGCGAAGGGGATCGGCATCGCCTCCATGCTGCCGATGAACGTCAGCACCGTGATGATCCCGATCGTGGGGACGAGCATCGGGATCGTGATGAACCGGAATCGCTTTCCCGCGGACGCGCCGTCGAGCGAGGCAGCCTCCTCGATCTCCTCGGGGATGCCGCCCAACGCGGCCCCGTAGAGCAGGATCGGGAAGCCGATCCACTGCCAAGCGCTCACGAACACGATCACCCAGATCGCGAGCTTCGGGTCACCGAGCCACGGCAATGCCATGCTCTCCAGCCCGACGCCCCGCAGAATCGCGTTCACAGGGCCGAACAGCGGCGACAGCATGAGCGACCAGAGATAGCCGATGACCATCGGGCTCACCAGATAGGGCAGGGCGAAGATGGTCTGGAACAGTCGTTTCGTGCGTCGCCGTCGATGCAGCAGCGTCGCGATTCCCAGCCCGAGTGAGTTCTGGAAGACGATGGCGCCGAGGAACAGCAGCAGGTTGTGCCCGAACGCGTTCCACAGAGACGAAGCGTACGGCTCCTGGAAGAGCAGAGTGGCGTAGTTGGCGAACCCCGCGAACCCGCTTTGGCTGGTTCCCTGCCATTCGAAGAACGAATAGCTCAGCGCGGTGACCATCGGATACAGGATGAGCACGGCGAACAGAACGAGGGCGGGAAGCACGAACAGCAGCGCGGTCGGGGTCGTCAGCGCGGTTCCAGTGCGGTTCCCCCGGCCCTTGGGGCGGACGAGAGCGACGGGTGATGCCATGGAGGGGCCTCTTTCAGAGAGGCCGCGGGACGCGCCTTCGGCGTCGCCCCGCGGCACTCAGGTCAGGGGGACGGCGTGAACCAGGAAGAGACGCCGGCCTGCAGGTCTTCCGCGAGGTTCTCGGGAGTCTTCTCTCCGAGGAACAGCGCCTGGATGTCCGGACCGAGGACGTCGGTTCCGGTGGGGTCGCCGTAGCGGAAGTCGACCAGCAGCAGGTACGGAGCGGGGTTCGCCTCGTACAGCTCGTTCATCTCCTGCATGAGCGGGTCGCTGTACGAAACGCCGGGCACCGGGGAGAACTGGTCGACCTCGTCGGCGACGAGCTGTCCGAACTCCGTCGTCGTCATCCAGCGCAGCAGGTCCGCGGCGGCGTCCTGCTGGTCGCTCGAGGCATTGATCCCGAAGCTTCCGTCGGCATACCCGGGGGTGACGGCTTCGTCGAGCACCGCTCCCGGAGGCGGCGGAACGTCGTACACGCCCCATTCGGTGTCGGGCGCCGACTCCTGGAAGGTGGGCAGATCGAAGGATCCTCCAGGCCACTGCGCAGCTTGCCCCGAGGCGAACTGGAGCGTCGCATCGGCGACGGCGATGGCGTTCACGTCCTTGTCGAGGTACTCCTGCATGTCCTCGACGATCTCGAGTGACGCCACGTAGTCGTCATCCGTGAAGTCGGTCTCCCCGCTGAGCACCTTCTCCTCGAACTGGGTTCCGCCGTAGCGGGCGGAACCGACGATGTCGGCGAACATCGGGAGCACCCAGGCGTCGCGGGCACCGAGCGCCATCGGTGTGATGTCGGCGTCGAGAAGGTCTTCCTGCAACGCGATGAACTCGTCCCATGTCGTCGGCTCTTCGAGACCCTGCTCGTCGAAGATCGTCTTGTTGTAGAACATGTGCATCGTCTGGTAAGCAAAAGGCACGCCGTAGGTCGCACCGTCGTCGACCCCCTGTGCCGCCCGCAGCACGCTCGGTTCGAACTGGTCGAGGCCGTCCACGACGTCGTCGATCGGCACCAGCTGATCGGCCTGAATGGCCGGCTGCACACCACCGTAGGCACGAAGCATCGCGACGTCTGGACCGTCGCTGCCCGTCATCCCGGTGGCGAGGATCTGGTTGTACTCGGTGGGCTGGTACCCCTCGAACTCGATGGTGACGCCGGGGTTGGATTCCTCGTAGACGTCGAAGACAGCCTCCCACTTCGGCGCGGAAGAGGCCTGCCAGGACCAGACCGAGAGGGTGACGTCGTCTCCGCTGGAAGCAGCGGGGGCGCATCCCACCACGATTGCGCCGGTGACGAGGAGCCCTGTGGGGATCGCAAGACGAGTGATGCGGTGATGCATGAGATTCCTCTCAGTCATGTGAAGAGTCGGTGTCGGACGGGGGAAGCGATGCCAGCGCGCGCCGAACGGCGCCGGATGCGGAGCGGAGCGCGCCGCGGGCCCTCTCGAGGGAGACCGAGCCGAGCTCACTCACGAGCGCCGCCTTCAGGTCTCCATCGGCGGCCATGAGCCGTTCGCGCGCGGTTTCGAGCGGGATTTCCGTCGCCTCCGCGAGGATGCGCACGGAGCGCTCGCGCAGCTTGTGGTTGGTCGCGACGACCGAGACCATCAGATTCGACCAGACGTAGCCGCGCTGGACCATCACGGCGGTCGAGAAGCTGTTCAGCAGCAGCTTCGTGGCCGTTCCCGCTTTGAGTCGGGTCGATCCGGTCAGCACCTCCGCGCCGGTGTCCGCGACGACGATGATGTCGGCCGATTCCGCTGGAACGGCAGGATTGCTCGTGATGAGCGCTGTCCTCGCGCCGCGATCCCGTGCCGCTTCGAGCGCGCCGTGCACGTAGGGCGTCGTGCCAGAAGCGGCGATCCCGATGGCCACGTCGCCTTGGTCGAGCTGATGCGCCTCAGCGGCACCCGCCGCTTCACTGTCCTCGCTGCCTTCGATCGCGCGACGCATGGCCTCGTCCCCACCGGCGAGGTGGGCGACGAACACGCCGGGGTCGAGGTTGAAGGTGGGGAGCAGCTCTGCGGCGTCGAGAACGGCGAGGCGCCCGGAAGTGCCCGCACCGAAGTAGTGCACGCTTCCTCCGGCGTCGAGGGCTGCGACGGTCTGTTCGACCAGGATCGACAGGCTCGGCAGCGCCGCGCGCACGGCCGAGGTCACCTCAGCATCGGCGTCGTTGAACACATGAAGCAGCTCGAGGGTGCTGAGCTCGTCGAGATGCCCGGTGGCCGGGCGGCGTCGCTCCGTGGAAGGAAGGTCCACGGCTGGTCGGGGTGAGGTCATCTGCTTCTCCAAGGTCGGTGATCCCACTTTGGAGAAGATTTTCCAAGTTGGCAAGACTTTTCGGAAAATCGTTGCTTGCTGATGGGGAATTTTCTGTCACGATGGTCTTGTGTCCACCAGTGCCATGACGGCGATCCACCAGCGTTTGTCCGGACTGACCCCGACCGAGCAGCGAATCGCGCGCTACGTCCTCGACGACCCTCGCCGGGTGGTCGACGCTTCGATCACGCACCTGGCTGCGGCTTCGCGATCCTCGGTCGCCAGTGTCGCCCGCCTTTCGCAGAACCTCGGCTTCTCCGGCTACCCCGAGTTTCGGCTCGCCCTCGCGACCGATCTCGAGCGCAGCGAGACGGAGCGCGAACGCTTCCAAGTGGCCGAGGGCGACGTCGACCGGGGGGATGACGCTCGCACGACCATCCGAAAGATCGCGTTCGCCGAGGCATCAGCCATCGAGCGCACCGCTCGTCAGATCGACATCGACGAGTTGGAGCAGTGCGTCGCCGCTATGCGCGCAGCCAGAAGGATCAACATCTACGGTGCGGCCTCGAGCGGGCTCGCGGCGCTCGACCTCGAGCAGAAGCTGCATCGTGCCGGGATCGTCGCGCAGGCGCACACCGATCTGCACCTCGCCCTCACCGGCGCCGCGCTGCTGGACGAACGCGACGTCGCCATTGCGATCTCGCACTCGGGGCGGACGTTGGAGATCGTCCAGGCCGCGCGCGTCGCCGCTGATACGGGCGCGATCACGATTGCGATCACGAACAATCCTGACTCCCCGCTCGCACGGGCCTGCTCACGCACACTCGTCACGGCCGTCGCGGAGTCGACGTTCCGGTCGGGTGCTATGGCGAGTCGGATCGCGCAGCTCGCCGTGCTCGACTTCCTCTTCGTGCGCATCGCCCAGGACGACTACGACACTATCTCGAACAATCTGCGGCTGACGTACGACGCCGTCACGTCGCACCGGATCGAGTGAGGAACGGATGCAGACCGGAATCGACAGACTTCTCGGAGACGACGCGGTCGGGGGACGCTGGCGGGGGCGCCGACTCGGTCTGCTCACGAACGACCTCGCGCTCACATCCGATCTCACAAGAGGACGGGCCGCGCTCGCGTCGGCCGGATGGGAGCTCGCGCTCCTGTTCGGCCCTGAGCATGGGATGAGCGGACGTGCCCGCGAGGGAGCGCACATCGCGGACATGCCAGATCCCGTCACCGGTGTCGCTGTCCGCAGCCTCTACGGCGAGAGTTCGCGCCCGAGTCCCCGTGACCTCTCCGGCATCGACGCCGTGCTCGTCGACCTGCCCGACGTCGGGAGTCGCTTCTACACCTATGCCTGGACGATGAGCCACATGCTCGAGGCGTGCGCCGATGCGGGGGTCGCAGTCGTCGTGCTCGATCGTCCGAATCCGCTTGGCGGAGACCTCGCACGTGCCGAAGGGCCGATGCTCGACCCCTCGGTGCAATCGCTCGTCGGGCGGTGGCCGATGCCGATCCGTCATGGCCTCACGATCGGCGAGCTCGCGCGACACTGGGTGCGCACACGGCGCATCGACGTCGAGCTCGACGTCATCGAAGTCACCGGCTGGAAGCGCGATGAGACCGCCCTCGGCCGTCGCGAGCTCACCTGGATGCCGCCCTCGCCCAACTTGCCGAGTGCAGCCACGGCCATGCTCTATCCCGGCACGTGCTTGGCGGAGGGCGTGAACGTGTCGGAGGGGCGCAGCACGGCCGTCCCCTTCCGTGTGATCGCGGCGCCGTATATCGACGGTGAGCGCTACGCGGCGCGAATCGACGCGGAAGCGCTGCCCGGCGTCAGAGCCGTGCCGTATGGCTTCACCCCGTTGGTCCGCGACCACGCTGAGGAGCCCTGCGAGGGCATCATCCTGCACATCACCGACGCGGATGCCTTCCGCCCTGTCCGCACCGGGGTTCGGCTTCTCTCCCTGATCGAGGAGCTCCACCCCGGTTGTCTCGAAGAGCGACCTGGCGTTCCGATGCCGGGTGAATCCGATGCTTCGCCGCTGGAGCGACTGTTCGGCGTGCGTGGTGCCTTCGAAGAGATCCGCCTCGGCGCGTGGGACGATCCTGCTCGCCTCGCCGTTCCGGAGTGGGCAGACATCGTCGCGCCGGATCTGCTGTACACGTGACACGGTCGCACGCGCAGGCGAGATGTGGACGCTTCGGACGTCATCCGGGAACAGCAGTGGGCCGACCCGGATCATCCGGACCGGCCCACCGAGAGCGCTGAGATCAGTGCGTGTCTTCGGCCTCGATCTCGGAGCGGTCACCTGACCACAGCGTGTGGAAGGTGCCCTCCTTGTCGACGCGCTTGTAGGTGTGCGCACCGAAGAAGTCGCGCTGCCCCTGCACCAGCGCGGCGGGCAGACGCTCCGCACGGATGCCGTCGTAGTACGCCAGCGACGAGCTGAACGCCGGCGAGGGGATCCCCGCCTGTGTCGCGGCGATGACGACGCGGCGCCATGCGGCCTGGCCGCGGGTGAGCGCATCAGCGAAATACGGCGCCGTGGCGAGCACGGGAAGTTCGGGCTGCTCGGCGTAGGCGTCGGCGATGCGGTTCAGGAACTGGGCCCGGATGATGCAGCCCTCGCGCCAGATCTTCGAGACGGCGCCGAGGTCGATCGTCCAGCCGTACTCTTCGGCACCCGCGCGGATCTCGTCGAAACCCTGCGAGTACGCGATGATCTTCGAGGCGAACAGTGCCTGGGCGACATCCTCGATGAACGCGTCGGTGTCCTCGACGTGGAACTCCTCGTCGGGGCCGGGGAGCGCTGCCGCCACGGCGCGCTGCTCGGGGTGCGACGACAGCGAACGGGCGAACGTCGCCTCGGCGATGCCGGAGACCGGAACGCCCAGCGAGAGCGCGGTCTGCACCGTCCAGGCTCCCGTGCCCTTGGCGCCGGCCTGGTCGAGGATGACGTCGACGAGGGGCTTGCCCGTCGACGCGTCGTTCTGGCGCAGCACCTCGGCGGTGATCTCGATGAGATACGACTCGAGCTCACCGGTGTTCCACTCGGCGAACACATCGGCGATCTCTGCGGGGGTCTTGCCGGTGCCGCGGCGGATCAGGTCATAGGCTTCAGCGATCAGCTGCATGTCGGCGTACTCGATGCCGTTGTGCACCATCTTCACGAAGTGGCCTGCGCCGTCGTGGCCGACGTGGGTCACGCACGGCTCGCCCTCTGCGACCGCGGCGATCGACTCGAGGATCGGCCCGAGAGTCACCCACGACTCGTCGGAGCCGCCCGGCATGATCGATGGGCCGTTGAGCGCACCCTCTTCGCCGCCGGAGATGCCTGCACCGACGAAGTTGATGCCCGTCTCGCGGACCGCCTTCTCGCGGCGGATGGTGTCGGGGAAGTAGGCGTTGCCGCCGTCGACGATGATGTCGCCCGGTTCGAAGACCCTGACGAGCTCGTCGATGACCGCATCCGTGCCGCGGCCGGCCTTGACCATGATGATCGCCGTGCGGGGCTTCGACAGCGATGCGGCGAACTCCTCGTACGAGAACGCGGGGATGAACCCGGCCTCGGGGTGCTCGGTCACCAGCGTGTCGGTCTTCTCACGACTGCGGTTGTACACCGCGACGGTGTTCCCTTCGCGGCTGGCAAGGTTGCGGGCCAGGTTCGACCCCATCACGGCAAGTCCGACGACTCCGATATTCGCACTCATGCGTACAAGGTTATCGCCCCTGAGAGCGTCCGTGAGACGCGGGCGGTTCGGCAGCGCAGTACGGAGTCGCACAGCGTTCCTCGTCCGGATGATTCGTCGGGTAGGATAGGAGCGACCTCGGCGAGGGATAGCCATGCATGGCATCCGTTATCGACGCGGGTGTGCGGGCCACAATGCTCTCCTCACGCGTCGCGTTCGAGTCGAGAAGCTTAACCACCGTGGCAGCCACATGCCGCGAGTACGAGGAGAATCATGAGCGACAGAAACACTCTTGCGGTATCCGTCCGCACCGAGTTCGGCAAGGGCTACGCGCGCCGTCTGCGCGCGGCAGGCAAGATCCCCGCAGTCATCTACGGTCACGGCAACGATCCGACCCACGTCGCGCTGCCCGGCCACGAGACCGGCCTGATCGTTCGCCACGCGAACGCCGTCATCGACCTCGACATCGAGGGCAAGAGCGAGCTCGTGCTCGTCAAGGATGTGCAGCGCGACCCGGTGCGCTCGATCATCGAGCACATCGACCTGATCTCGATCAAGCGCGGCGAGAAGATGCAGGTCGACGTGCCGTTCGTGATCGAGGGCGAGAGCTTCGCCGGCACGATCCACACGCAGTCGGCATCGGCCATCACGGTCGAGGCCGAGGCCTTCCACATCCCCGAGACCCTGACGGTCTCGATCGATGGCCTCGAAGAAGGCGCGTACGTCTACGCCAAGGACGTCGAGATGCCGGAGGGCGTCACGCTCGCCGACGACCCCGAGCTGCTGCTGGTGTCGATCTCGACGCCGCGCGGCGAGGAGGACGAGCTGGAGGAGGACGAGTCCGCAGCTGAGAGCGAGGCTGCGTCGGAGGAGTCCGCAGAGTAGCGCCACGACGTCTCTGCGAGGGGGTGCGATGATGATCGCACCCCCTCGCTTTTTCGTGAAAGGAGAGCCGTGGTCGACACATGGCTGATCGCGGGGCTCGGAAATCCCGGCCCCCGCTACGAGCTGACCAGGCACAACGTCGGCCAGATGGTCGTCGATGAACTGGCCGCCCGCCGGGCGGAGTCATTCGGGCAGCACAAGGCGAACGCACGCGTCGCCGAGACCTGGGTGCGACCCGGCGCGGCGAAGCTCGTGCTGGCGAAGCCGAACTCGTTCATGAACGTCTCGGGCGGCCCCGTGTCGTCGCTGGCGAAGTTCTTCTCGATCGATCCCAGCCGGGTGATCGTCGTGCACGATGAGCTCGACATCCCATTCGACTCCCTCAAGCTCAAGCTCGGCGGCGGCCACGGCGGGCACAACGGCGTGCGCGATGTGGCGAAGGCCCTCGGCAGCGGCGAATTCGTTCGGGTGCGCGTGGGCATCGGTCGCCCGCCTGGGCGCCAGGACCCCGCCGACTGGGTGCTCTCGCCGTTCTCCGCCGGTGAGAGGCAGGACCTCGGGAACCTGCTCGTCGACGCGGCGGACGCGGTGGAGCGCATCGTGGAGGACGGTCTGACCGCCGCCCAGCAGCGGGCACATGCGCCGAGAGCGTAGCGGGCGCAGAAGCATACGAGAGGCCCGTCGCCTCGGGAAGGCGACGGGCCTCTCGTGACAGCCGGTTGAGCGTCACATGGTGTCGAACGGGATGGACGACACGAAGGTGGCGATGTAGGTGATCATCACCGGCACGATTCCGACGACCGAGATCACGATCGCGGCGATGCCCCAGCCGCGGCCGCGGTTGAGCACGGTTGCGACGATTCCCTGGACCAGGCCCCACATGCCGAAGAGACCGTATACGCCGAATCCGGCGAAGACACCGAACAGGTAGGGCAGGAACTCCGCGTTCTCGAGGTCGGAGGGGGTGTACTCGGAGCTCGCCGCATCGGCGATGGATCCAGCGAGCGCTGTGGAGGCGACGCCGACGATCACGCTCCCCGCGATGACGGCGATCACGGAGGCGACGGCGGCGATGATGCCGAGCGTCGGCGAACCCTTCGGCCGGGCGGGTCGCGGCTGCGGCGGCGCCGGGTAGTACCCCGGCTGCTGCTGCGGGTATCCCTGCCCCGGGTGCTGCGGATAGGCCTGTCCTGGCTGACCCTGCGGCGGGTAGCCCTGGCCCGGCTGACCCTGCGGCGGCTGGCCGGGGTGACCCGGCTGGTTGTTCGGCTGCGGAGGAACCGATGGTGTCGACATGAGTCGTCCCTTTCTTCTATGCGGCGGCGACGCCGACGGCGAGGGCAGCGCTCGTGAGCGCGGCGAGCAGGATGGGGGAAGCGGCGGCGACGACGATCGCCCACACCGCCGGGGCGCGCCCGCGCTGCGTGCGCAGTGCGACGATGCCCTGGATCAGCGCCCAGACGCCGAGCGCGCTGCCGAGCCAGAACCCGATTTCGCCGATGATGATCAGCGGTCGCGCAGGAGCGAGGACGGCCCAGGTCCAGACTCCGGAATCCAAGAATGCGCTCACGCCGATCGCCTGCCGGCACTATGGCCGGCGAACCAGAGCGGGACGGCCGCGAGCACGAACGCCCCGATCGCGAGCACGAGAGCGACTCGTCCGAGGCGGGGAGTCGTGCGTTTGGGTCGCGGAGCGACGACGGGCGCGTATCGAGAGTCGACGGGCGGCTGATACGGAGCCGCATACCCACCCTGATACGTCATGCCTCCATGCTACGGGGCGCCCGGCCCGTGCGCAGTAGGGCATTCCCACCTGCGTCCACGCTGCCGAGATGCGCACTTCTCGTCGAGATGCGCCGGTTCGGACGCTGGGATGTCGAAGAAGTACGCATCTCGCGAGCGTAGACTCGAGCAGTGACAGTTCACGGCATCGAGCGCGCCCTCGAACGTTCTGAAAGCTATCGTGATGCGCTCGCCGAGGCGGCCGTCGACGCGGAGCTGTCGTGCGCATCGGGGCTGGACGCGCCGCTGCTGGCCGCCATGCTGGCGCGACGCGCGGCCGCCGGCCATCCTCCCGCTCTGCTGGCGATCGCCCCCACAGGCCGCAGGGCTGATGCGCTCGGCGCCGCCATCGAATCCCTCGTTCCCGGTGCGACCGTACTGAGCTTCCCGGCGTGGGAGACGCTCCCGCACGAGCGGCTCAGCCCCAGCCCGGAGACCGTCGGGCGTCGGCTGACGACCCTCCGCGCGCTGGCCGCGTGGAACGGCGATCACCCGATCGTCGTCACCGCGTCCGTGCGCGCCGCTGTGCAGCCGATCGCGCCGGGCCTGGCCGACATCTCGTCGATCGACCTGCGCGTCGGTGAGCGCGCATGCGATCTCGACGAACTCGTCGGCGGGTTGGTGGAGCGCGCGTATTCCCGTGTCGACATGGTCTCGCGCCGCGGTGAGTTCGCTGTGCGCGGCGGCATCGTCGACGTCTTCCCGCCCGTCGCCGATCATCCGTACCGCATCGAGCTGTTCGGCGACGAGGTCGACCAGATCCGGGCGTTCTCCGTGGCCGACCAGAGATCGCTCCCCGGCGACATCGGCGGCGTCGAACTGGTGCCGAGCCGGGAGCTGCTGCTGACCGACGACGTGCGCGAACGCGCACTCGAGCTGCAGGACTCCATGCCGGGCATCGCGCAGATGCTTGAGAAGATGGCGAACGGCATCCCGGTCGAGGGCATGGAATCGCTCAGCCCCGTGGTCGCCGGTCCGCTCGTATCGCTGCCGGCATACCTTCCGCCTGCTGCGTCGGTCGCTCTGGTCGATCCGGAACGCGCGATCACTCGCGCCCTCACGCTCGGCGAGACCAACCGTGAGTTCCTGGAGGCGGCATGGGCCGTCGCAACCGGGGGAGGAGACGCGCCGGTCGACCTCGACGCAGGCGACTTCCTGCCGATCTCTCGACTGCGCGACGATGTGCGATCCGCCGGTGGTGTGTGGTGGTCTCTCAGCCCGTTCGACGCCGGAATCGCCGAGATCAGTGCGGAGCTCGCTGAGGCGGGGGAGGACGTCGTTCCGGACGGCGGAGCGACAAGGGTGCGAGCCGATGCCGTTCCGTCCTTCCAGGGGAACGTCGAAGGCGCGACCGAGCACATCGCGGGCAGGCTGCGTGACGGCTGGGCCGTCGTCGTCGCCGCCGAGGGCGCGGGCCTCGTCGAACGAGCCAGGGACGTGCTCAGCGAGCGCGGCCAGGCGGCGCGCATCGTGGACGAACTGACGGACGCGCCGGAACCCGGGGTCGCCACGCTCGTGCGCGCCTCACTCGAGCGCGGCTTCGAGTTCGCCGAGGCGCGCCTCTCCGTGCTCACCGAGAACGAGTTCTACGGCAGGGCAATCGGCGGCACGAACCTCGGCGCCAAGAAGCTCGCCTCGCGCCGGCGCAACGTCGTCGACCCGCTGCAGCTGAAGAAGGGCGACTACGTCGTGCACGCCACGCACGGAATCGGCCGCTTCGTCGAGATGGTCAAGCGAGAGGTCTCGACCGGCGGGAGGAACGCGGTCAAGAGCGAGCGCGAGTACCTTGTTCTCGAATACGCGCCCAGCAAGCGAGGCCGCCCCGGCGACAAGCTGCACGTTCCCACCGATCAGCTCGATCAGCTCTCGAAGTACGTCGGAGGTGAGGACCCGCAGCTGTCGAAGATGGGCGGCAGCGACTGGGCGCAGGCCAAGAGCAAGGCGCGCAGGGCCGTCCGCGACATCGCCGTCGAGCTCGTCAAGCTGTATTCGGCCCGAATGGCGGCCAAGGGTCACGCATTCGGTCCGGACACCCCGTGGCAGCGCGAGCTGGAGGAGGCGTTCCCGTTCGCAGAGACCCCCGACCAGCTGCAGACGATCGACGAGATCAAGCGCGACATGGAGAGCCCGCAGCCGATGGACAGGCTGCTCTCCGGCGACGTCGGCTTCGGCAAGACCGAGGTCGCCGTGCGGGCAGCATTCAAGGCGATCCAGGACGGCAAGCAGGTCGCGATGCTGGTGCCGACGACCCTGCTGGTCAAGCAGCACTTCGAGACCTTCGCCGAGCGCTTCGCCGGGTTCCCCGTGAAGGTCCGCTCGCTGAGCCGCTTCCAGAGCGACAAACAGGCACGTGAGGTCGTGCAGGGGCTGGCCGACGGCACCGTCGACATGGTGATCGGCACGCATCGGATCCTCACCGAGCGCGTGAAGTTCAAAGATCTCGGCCTGATGATCGTCGACGAGGAGCAGCGCTTCGGCGTCGAGCACAAGGACGCGCTGAAGAAGCTCAAGACCAACGTCGACATCCTCGCGATGAGCGCCACTCCCATCCCGCGCACGCTGGAGATGGCCGTCACAGGCATCCGGGAGATGTCGACTCTGCAGACGCCGCCGGAGGATCGCCACCCGATCCTGTCGTACGTCGGCCCGCGCAACGACAAACAGCTCACTGCCGCGATCCGCCGCGAACTGCTGCGTGAGGGACAGGTGTTCTACGTGCACAACCGCGTGCAGTCGATCCAGCAGATCGCCAGTCATATCGCCGAGCTGGTGCCTGAGGCCCGGATCGCGGTGGCGCACGGACGAATGGGCGAGCAGCAGCTCGAACAGGTCGTCGACGACTTCTGGGAGCGCAAGTTCGACGTGCTCGTGTGCACCACGATCATCGAGACCGGGATGGACATCACCAACGCGAACACCATCATCATCGACCGCGCCGACAGGTACGGCCTCGCACAGCTGCACCAGCTGCGCGGGCGCGTCGGGCGCGGTCGGGAGCGCGCGTACGCCTACTTCGTGTACGACGAGATGAAGCCGCTCAGCGAGACGGCCGCCGATAGGCTCGAGACGATCGCGGTGCACAACGACCTCGGCAGCGGCACACAGGTCGCCATGAAGGATCTGGAGCTGCGCGGCGCCGGGAACCTGTTGGGCGCCGATCAGGCCGGGCACATCGCCGGCGTGGGCTTCGACCTGTACCTCCGGATGATCGGAGAGGCCGTGTCGGCGTTCCGCGGTGACGAGACCGAGGGGCCGACCGAGCTGCGACTCGAACTGCCGGTCGATGCCCGCGTGCCTGAGCACTACATCGACAGCGAGCGGCTGCGCCTCGAGGCATACCAGAAGCTCTCCGCCGCGGCCGCTGTGTCGGCGGAGGAGGACTCCATCGACCTCGTCGTCGAGGAGCTCGCCGACCGATACGGCGAACCGCCCGCGGAGGTCATCGGACTTGTGCGCGTCGCGAGGTTGCGTCGTCGCGCCAGCCGCTCCGGGCTCAGCGACGTCGTGGCGATGGGCAAGAACCTCCGCATCGCACCGGCGGATCTGCCGGACTCCATGCAGGTGCGTCTCAAGCGCCTGTACCCCAGCGCCAAACTGCTGGCGGGCGGAGAGGCGATGGTGGTGCCGCTGCCGACGAAGATCGAGCCGGGCCAGGACGAACTGCTGTTGGCATGGGTGGAGCAGCTGCTCGATGCCCTGTTCCCGCTCCCCAGGAAGGAAGACACTCCGGATGCAAGCGTCAGTGCGCGGCCCGCGTAGAATCGAGGTCGGTGTGCCGGGAAGTCTGGTCGGCGTCGCGGGCCCGACGGCCCGCGGGCAGTCGTTGACCGAAAGGACCCCATGAAGTTGCTCCGTTCAGAGCGGTTTCCCGCCTTCCTCCTTCTCGGCGCCGCGGCGCTGGGGCTCCTTCTTGCGAACATGCCGTTCGGCGAAGCGCTCATCGACTGGAGCCACACCGAGATCGGGCCCGCCGCGATCGGCCTGAACCTGTCGCTGTCGCACTGGGTCGCCGACCTGCTGCTGGCGATCTTCTTCTTCACCGCGGCGATGGAACTGCAGTTCGAGCTCACCAAGGGGCAGCTCAACAGCGTGCAGAAGGCGCTCAGGCCGGCGGTCGCGGCGCTCGGCGGCGTGCTCATGCCGATCCTCGCCTATCTGATGATCGCCAACGATCACGACACGATCAACGGCTGGCCGATCCCGACCGCCACGGACATCGCATTCGCCCTCGGCGTGCTGGCGATGTTCGGCAAGGGGCTGCCCAAGCAGGTGCGCGTGTTCCTGCTCGCGCTCGCGATCATCGACGATATCGTCGGCATCTTGTTCATCGCGTTCCTGTTCACCACAGACATCAACCTGCTCAACCTCGTGATCGGCGTCGCGCTCATCGTCGTCTTCGCGATCCTGAGTCGCATGCGCAGCGAGACGAACACCCGCGTCATCGTCGCGCTGATGATCATCGTGGCGCTGGCCGCATGGGCGTTCATCTACCTCTCCGGCGTGCATGCCACGATCGCGGGCGTGATGCTCGGTCTGGTCATCCGACAGGACGAGGGCCTGCGCGCCAGCCACGCACTCGAGCCATGGGTGAACGGCATCGTGCTGCCGATCTTCGCGTTCTTCTCCGCGTTGGTGGCCATTCCGGCGGTGCCGGTCAGCGAGCTCTCTCCCGCGATGTTCGCGATCATCGTCGCGCTGCCGGTGGGAAAGATCGTCGGCATCACGCTGTTCGGCTGGCTGTCGAACTTCATCGGGCGCAAGAACGGCGATCCGGGGCTCAGCATCCCCGACATGCTGCCGGCGGCCGCGCTCGGCGGCATCGGCTTCACGGTGTCGCTGCTGCTGTCGCGCCTCGCTTTCGCCGAGCACCCGCTGGTCGCCGACGAAGCGGTCCTCGGCGTGCTCATCGGATCGTTCATCTCGCTCATCATCGCGGCGTTCCTGGTTTCGGGAAGGGCGCGCCACTACCGCCGTCTCGCGGCGCAGGGCGCCGGGCCCTCAGAGGACGAGAAGGCGTAGCCGGAACTTTCTTCTCCGAAGTTGTCGATGTGCGGCACCCTCATCCGTCAACATGGTGTCGGGCCGATCGGCTCGGCGCAGATGAGGGGGCCGCACAGTCGCGGCCGACCGAGCGGAGGAGACACCATGAAGTACGCCATGCTGCTGATGGGATATCACAACGATCCTGATTGCGGTGACGACGGGGGAGCCGACCCCGAGGAATTCTTCGCCTTCGACAAGGAGATCACCGAGGCCGGTGTCGTCGTCACGTCGTTCGCGCTGGAGGATCAGGACGTCGCCGTGAAGGTGGCGAGCAGCGAGGACGGCGGCCGGATCACGTCGACCGGCCCGTTCGCCGAGGTGCAGGAGTTCGTCGGGGGCGTGTACATCATCGACGTCGACGGAATCGACGAGGCGATCGAATGGGCCAAGAAGAGCCCGGGATCCGCTCCAGGCGGTCACGTCGAGCTGCGTCCCGTCGCCCCCTATTGAGCCATGAGCGCTGACGCACCGGGCGAGGAGGCGGCGCGAAACGCGATCGCTGGCGTGGATCGCGACGCGCAGTCGCGGATCATCGCCGCCCTCGCCCGGCGGTTCGGCGACCTCGACCTCGCCGAGGACATGCTGCACGAAGCCGTCGTGCGGGCGCTGGAGGGCTGGCCGCGCTCCGGTGTACCGGACTCGCCGGCCGCGTGGCTGACGACCGCGGCGACGAGACGTGCAATCGACATCGTGCGTCACGACGACATGCAGGCGCGCCGACTCCCGCGCATTTCGGCTGAGCGAGAGATGGAGCCCGTCTCCGCGGCGTTCCGCGACCCCGCGGACGCGGCGCCGGAAGAGAACCAGTTGCCGGACGACAGGCTCGGGCTGTTCTTCGCCTGCGCACACCCCGCGCTGGCTCCGGAGGACCGTCTCGCGCTCACGCTCCGTTTCGTCGGTGGGCTGTCGACCAGCGAGGTCGCCCACGCACTGCTCGTGCCGGTGCCGACCATGCAGCAGCGCATCACCAGAGCGAAGCGGCGCATCCGGACCATGGGCATCCGGTTCATTCCGCCCGCCGTCGGGCGGGCACGCGACCGGCTGCCTGTGGTGCGACAGGTGGTCTACCTGATCTTCGCCGAGGGATTCGCCGCCTCCACCGGCAGTACGCACACGCGGGACGACCTCGCCGAGGAGGCGATCCGGCTCGCACGGATTCTGCACCAGTTGACTCCGGGTTCTGCCGAGAGCACGGGGCTGCTCGCGCTGCTGCTGCTCACGCACGCACGTCGGCCGGCGCGCGCCGACGCTCATGGGCATCCGGTCGCGCTCGCCGACCAGGACCGTTCGCGCTGGAGCCGAGACCTGATCCGAGAGGGGCTCACGCTCGCCGCCCGTGCCGCGGGCAGCCCCGGTGCCGGCCCCTTTGCGATTCAGTCGGCGATCGCGGCGGTGCACTCGGAGGCACCGAGCTTCGACGCAACCGATTGGGCGCAGATCGCGGTGCTGTATCGGCTGCTGGCCGCGCACGATGATGGGCCGGTCGTTCGACTGGGGGAGGCTGTCGCGCAGGGGAGGGCACAGGGGCCGCGCGAAGGTCTGCGCAGGCTCGATGCGCTCGCCTCGGATCCGGTCCTTGCTCGATTCCGCCCGTTCCACACTGCCAGAGCCGTGACGCTCGAGGAACTGGATGAGCATGCCGCCGCTGCCGAGGCATACCGCCGTGCACTGGAGCTGCCCGGCAACGAGGCCGAGGACGCGTATCTGGTTTCCGCGCTCGACGGACTGTGCACCTGACCGACGGGTTCAGCGACCCCGTGTCGCAGGCCGCGACGAACGCGACCGCCGCGTAGACGATTCCGCTTCGTGCATCGACGTGCGGGCGGCATCGTCGCCGACGAACATCGCCCCGTCGCCGGGGCTTTCGCACCGATCAGCCGAAGAAGGAGTCGATCATGCCGCATTTCGAGACCGCCACCTCCCGTGACGGAACACAGATCGCATACGAACGCACGGGCAGTGGGCCGGTGCTCGTCTTCGTGACCGGGGCCGTGTGCCATCGACGATTCGCGCCGATCCGGCAGGACGTGAAGGCGTTCGCGGAGCGGTTTCGCGTGACGACCTACGACCGCCGTGGACGGGGAGACTCCGGCGACACCGACGCGTGGTCGTTGGAGAAGGAGATCGAGGATCTCGAAGCTGTCATCGACGCCGTCGGGGGCCGTGCTCTGCTGTACGGGCACTCCTCTGGCGCGGTGCTCGCGATGCATGCGGCCCGTCGTCTTCCTGGCAAGGTCGAGCGCGCCCTGCTCTACGACGCGTCCTGGGTGGCCGACCACGAGGAGGCGGCGACGTACGCGCAGCTGCGCGCAGAAGTCGAGGGGCTCCTCGACGGCGGCCGCGGCGCGGTTGCGATCAAGCGGTTCCTGATCGGCGTCGGCATGCCGAAGGCGTTCGCGCGGCTGCTGCCGGTGATGCCGGGTTGGCGTCGGCTTGTGGCGCTCGCTCCGACGCTGCGCTACGACATGGCGCTGACCGCCTCGCCGCCGCCGCTCGATGCGGCAGCTCAGATCACCGTGCCGGTGCACGTGATGGCGGGGGAGCGCAGCCCTGCGTCGCTGCATCGGGTCGCCGATGCGCTCGCCGAAGCGATCCCCGCCGCAACGCACGAAGTGCTGAGGGGCCAGGACCACATGGTGTCGGCGAAGGTGCTGCTGCCGAGCCTTGTGCGGCACCTCTGAGGTGGTGAGGAGCCGCGCTCGCTCGCGCGCCGACGCCTGCGGACCCGAGCGCGCGCTTCCTCGGAATGTGCGCGAGTCCGTCGCAGCCGGCGGAGCTGGCGATCGCCGCAGCGATGCGGGGAGACCGGACGACGTCTCCGGGTGACACAATGGGCGCGTGAACGAACAGGGCGATGCGCTGCGGCGTGCGGCAGATGTGATGGAAGAGGTGCACTCGGAGTGCGTGTGGTCGAAGGCCATGACGCATGAGGAGCTCGCGCCGTACCTGCAGGAGGAGTCGGCGGAGCTGATCGACGCGATCGAGACCGGCGACCGTGCGGGCCTGCGCGAAGAGCTGGGAGACGTGCTCTGGCAGGTGCTGTTCCACTCGGCCGTCGCCCCCGACTTTACGCTCGACGACGTCGCAGGCGACCTGGTCGACAAGATGGTCCGTCGTCATCCGCACGTGTTCGCGGATGAGACCGCGGAGACGCCGGAGCGGGTGCTGGAGCTGTGGAACGCGGCGAAGGCCACTGAGAAGCGCGACCGCACGTCGGTGCTCGACGGGGTTTCGCACGCGATGCCCGCGCTCGCACTGGCGCAGAAGGTGCTCGGCAAAGGCGAGCAGGTCGGCGTCGGGCTCGAGCTGGTCGAGGCGACGGCGGCGTACGAGGCGCTCGAGGCCGATGCGGAGGAGCCGCTGCTGCCCGCCAGCGAGGAGGAGCTGGGCGACACCGTCCTCGTCCTGGTCGCCCTCGCTCGTGCCCGCGGCTGGGACGCCGAACGCGCACTGCGCGGCCGCGTGCGCGCATTCGAGACGGATATCCGCGACGCGGAAGCATAGCCCCGCCGTTGTCGCCCGTGCGCCGCGCTTTGCTGCGGAGAACGCCGCTGCGGCACGGTCTCGGCGGCAGTTCGGCGCACCTGAGCGACGGAGTGCGGGCCGAATAGGGGCGAAGCGGGCAGGCACGGGGCGGAGCCCGCAGGGCGGGTCTGGAAGAATGGGGACGCTATGGCTGCCGTAAACGCTCCGCGCGGAATGCGCGACTTCCTCCCCGCCGACAAGAATCGTCGCGAGCGCGTGCTCGCCGTGATCCGCGAGCGCTATCGCGCGCACGGCTTCGACGAGATCGAGACGCCCGTGATGGAGGAGCATGCGCGCCTGCACGCGGGCATCGGCGGCGACAACGAGAAGCTCGCCTTCAACGTGCTGCGCCGGGGACTCACACCGGAGAAGATCACCGCGGCCGCCGACGACCAGTCCGCGCTCACCGACCTCGGGCTGCGCTACGACCTGACCGTGCCGCTGTCGCGTTTCTACGCGTCCAACCGTGCCGACCTGCCCGGCGTCTTCCGCTCGGTGCAGATCGCGCCGGTGTGGCGCGCGGAGCGACCGCAGAAGGGGCGCTACCGCCAGTTCGTGCAGTGCGACATCGACATCATCGGCGACGCCTCCTCGCGCGCCGAGGTCGAACTGCTGGCCGCGTCGCTCGACACCTTCGATGCGCTGGGGCTGAACGACGTGGTCATCCGGATCAACGATCGTCGTGCGCTCGATGCGATGCTCGACGTGTTCGGCTTCCCGGTCGACGAGCGGCCCGGCGTTCTCATCACGATCGACAAGCTCGACAAGATCGGACCGACCGGCGTTGCGGCGGAGCTGCGCGAGCGCGGCGCGACGGCAGACGCGGTCGACGCATTCGAGTCGTTCCTCGGCCGCGAGCCGTCGGAGCAGTCGCGCTTCGGCGAGGCTCAGATCCGCGCCGCTCTGCCCACAGGTGTTCCGGATGAGGTCGTCGCCCACCTGGTCGGCATCGGTGACGCCGTCGGCGCGTCGGCGAGCCTCGAGTTCGACCCGTTCCTCGTGCGGGGGATGGGGTACTACACCGGCACGATCTTCGAGGTCGCGCACTCGAGCGTCGGGTATGCATTGGGCGGCGGCGGCCGCTATGACGGCATGATCGGCCGCTTCCTCGGGCAGGACGTACCGGCCGTGGGCTTCTCGATCGGGTTCGAGCGCATCGTCGACCTCGTCGAGCTGACCGAGGCGGAGTCTGCCGAGGCAGTGGTGCTGGTGCACGACAAGGACGTTCCGGTCGTCGAGCTGGTGTCGCTGAAGGCGGCGCTCATCGCCGAAGGCACACGCGTTCGGCTCGAGCAGCGCACCAACAACCTCAAGAACCTGCTCGCTCGCGCAGAATCCGACGGGTACACCGCGTTCGCCGCCGTGCGCGCGGGTCAGACGCGCGCGGAGCTCGAGCTGAAGCCCCTCGGCTGAGCGCATCGGGCACGGGGACGGGGTGCTGAGCTTCGGTGTGGGGTGCTCTGAGCCGCGGCAGGCTCATTGAGCCGCGGCATTCCCCGGGCGATTGTGCCGCGGCTGGGGGATTGTGCAGTGTGTCGGAGCAGCGGGGTGCGGGTCAGCGCGCGCGGCGCAGCCGGATGGCGCGGTAGGCGAGGCCGACGGCGATGACGATCACGCCGCCGACGATGCTCTGCCACGGCAGGCTGGCGGCGATCACGACGCACAGCGCCGCCCCCAGCACCTGCAGCCAGCGGGGGTAGCGGCGCACGTCGCGCCCCTGGCGCAGCGCCGCGAGGTTCGCGACCAGGTAGTAGAGCATGATGCCGAACGACGAGAACCCGATCGCGCCGCGCAGGTCGACGAACGCGACCAGCGCGATCACCACGGCGCAGACGGCGAGTTCTGCCCGGTGCGGCACTCCGGTGCGCTTCGAGACGGCAGAGAGGAAACGCGGCAGGTCGTCTTCTCGCGCCATCGCGAGGCCCGTGCGGCCGAGCCCGGCGAACAGCGCCAGCAGCGCACCCAGCGACGCGAGCGCGGCGCCGACCCTGACGGCGGGCTCCGCCCACGCCCATCCGGCCGCGCCGACGATGTCGGCCAGAGGAGCGGCCGACTCCGCCGCGCCCTGCGGTCCGAGCGCCCACAGCACGATGGCGGCGAGCACGGCGTAGACGACGACGGCACCGGTCAGTGCGACCACGATCGCCCGCGGGATCGTGCGGCGGGGGTCGCGCACCTCCTCGCCCATCGTGGCGATCCGCGCGTAGCCGGCGAAGGCGAAGAAGATCAGGCCGGCCGACTGCAGGATGCCGTGCCATCCGGATGCCAGCAGGCCGTCGCCGAGGAACGTCGGGGGCGCGCCGCTGACGAGCAGCGCCGCATCGCCCGGATCCGCGACGGCGGCATTGTCGAGTCCAGCAGACACCCCAGCGGCCACGACGACCGCGAGCACCGCGAGCACGAGCGAGACGATGATCTTCCTCGCCAGCGCGGTGCGTGTGACGCCGGCGAGGTTGATCGCGCACAGCACGACGACCGCCGCGATCGCCACCGGACGCTCCATGCCGGGCCAGGCATATGCGGCGAAGGTCAGCGCCATCGCCGCGCAGCTCGCCGTCTTGCCGATCATGAAGCACCACCCGGCGAGGAATCCCCACCAGTCGTTCAACTCGGCACGGCCGTAGGCATAGCTGCCGCCGGAGACCGGATGCACCGCAGCGAGCTGGGCGGAGCTCGTCGCGTTCGCGAAGGCGACGACGGCCGCCAGCCCGAGCCCGATCAGCAGGCCCGATCCGGCGGCCGCTGCCGCGGGAGCGAACACCGCGAAGACGCCGGCGCCGATCATCGAGCCGAGCCCGATGGCAACGGCATCGCCCAGTCCGAGACGACGGGCGAGCGAGGGGGAGGGCATGCGCGGATTCTACGGGCGCGCGGTGACGCCGGAGTGCACGGGACGAGACCTCGACAGGATACTGGCCCAATAGTTCTATTTGCGCTAGAATAAGCGCATGCTCATTCGGATCGACCCGACGCGTGAGGAACCCGTCTTCACCCAGATCGCGGCGTCCATCCGAGGCGACATCGTCGCAGGCTCCGTCGGTGAGGGTGACAGGCTTCCTTCGGCGAAGCAGGTCGCCGCCTCACTGGGGGTGAACCTGCACACGGTGCTGCACGCGTACCAGCAGCTGCGCGACGACGGTCTCGTCGATATGCGCCCGGGCAGGGGAGCGGTCGTCACCGCAGCGGCCGGCTCGGTCGCAGAGCTGCACGACGACATCCGGGCGCTCGTCGACCGTGCCTCGTCGCTCGGAGTCTCAACGGAGGTGCTGGCCGGGCTCGTCAGAGGCGGCCGGAATCCGACGCAGACGCGGGCCGCCCGATCCGCGAAAGGAAAGTCATGACCGACACCTACGACGCGCTGCGCGCACGGGCCGTTCGCCGGTTCCGATGGGTGGGGCTGATCCTCCCGCTGAGCGTGCTCGTGATGCTCTCCCTCGTGCTCGTCGTGCTGCTGCCGCACATGCCGGACCCTGCCGCGATCCACTGGGGTCTCACCGGCGGGCCTGACGGGTTCGGGCCGGCGTGGACGTTCCCCGCGATGATGGCGGGCGTCGGCGGCGGCGTCACTGTGCTGGTGGCGGGACTGGCGCTCTCCGGAATCCGCACGAACACCGGCGGGCGGATCTCCTTCAGACTGATGGCGGCGATCGTGTGGGTGGAGGTCTCGCTGGTGGGGCTGAGCCAGTTCGCTTCGGCGGTGGCGCAGATCGGCCTCGACGACGCGCGTGACGCGCCCGGTGTCGGCGGGTTCCTCGTCGGCGGTCTGGCGGTGGGCGCGCTGCTCGGGTTCGCCGCGTGGAAGCTGTCGCTCTCCGTCCCCGCAGATGAGAGCCGCGGCGGCGAGACGCCGGCGGGCCTCGAACTCGGGCCGGGCGAGCGCGCGGTATGGATCCGCAGCGTGTCGATCGCACGCGCCGGCCTCGTCGCACTCGGCCTCCTCATCGCGCTGGTGGCGGGGCTCGCCCTGACCACCACGATTCTCGACATCCGGCTCAGCGGTGCTGTGAGCGTCGGTTCCTGGATCACGATCGCGGCGCTGGCTCTGGTCACGGCCGCCGTCATGTTCGGCTCCGTCTTCGTCGTGCGCGTCGACGGCCACGGTCTCACCGTGCGTGCGCCGCTGGGCTGGCCGCGCAAGCACGTGCCGCACGCGAGCATCCGGTCGGTCGACGTCGTGCACGTCAGCCCGATGGGCGACTACGGCGGGTGGGGGTGGCGCTACGGAGTCGGAACGGGGCTCGGCATCGTGCTGCGCGCGGGAGAGGCGATCCGCGTCACGACGGATGCGGGGAAGAGCGTCACCGTCACGGTCGACGATGCGGCCACGGGCGCCGCCCTGCTGGCAGGCGCGATTCCGGATGACGACGACGGACGAGACGAAGAAGGCAGCAGATCATGACGGACACGACTGAGAACGACAGCACGCGTCGCGGAGACAGCCGCGTTCCACGAGCCGGATGGGGCGCCATCGCGGTGTTCGTCGTCGTTGCGATGGCGCTCGCCTGGGCCGTGGCGATCCCGCTGTGGCTCGGCCCGGTGCCGCCGCTGGTCGGGCAGGCGATCGCCGTGGCGATGATGTTCACGCCTGCGCTGGCGGTGCTCGTCGTCGTGCTCGCGATGCGGGCCCCGCACCGCGGCGCGCTGCGCTTCCTCGGCATGTGGCCGCTGAGGCCTGTGGGGCGTACGGTCTGGTTCTGCGTGATCGGGCTGTTCGGCCCGATCGTGCTCACCATGGTGGGCATCGCGCTGTCCGGAATGCTGGGGTTCGTCGAACTCGATCTGCAGAACCTCTCCGGCTTCGCCGCCCAGCTCGAAGCCGCGGGGGCCGACCTGACAGGAGTCAGCCCGTGGGTCGTCGTGCTCACACAGCTCGTCATGGTTCCGTTCGCCGCCGTCGTGCCCAACGCGATCGCCGCGTTCGGCGAGGAGATCGGCTGGCGCGGATGGCTGACCGCGGCGCTGCGGTCCCGCGGAGTGTGGCCGGCGCTGCTCATCACCGGGGTGGTCTGGGGCCTGTGGCACGCACCGCTCATCCTGCTGGGGCAGAACTACGGCCGCACCGACGTCTCCGGTGTGCTGATGATGGTCGCCGCATGCGTGCTGCTCGGGGTGCTGTTCGGCTGGCTCCGACTGCGCACCGGATCAGTGTGGCCGGCCGTCTTCGCCCACGGCGCGCTCAACGCCGTCGGCCAGGCGACGATGCTGTTCACCGCGGCGGGCACGGAGCCCGACCCTGCGCTGATCGCGCCCATGGGCGTTCCGATGTGGATCGTGCTCGCCGTGGTCATCGTCGTGCTCATCGCTGCGGGGCAGTTCCGGTCCGACAGGCTCACCGGGTTCGCTCCATCGAAGCCGGGGCGCCCCGGCCCGACGTCGCCGAACGCGTCGGCTTGAGTACGACCTCCCGGGCGTCGACCTTCCGGGGTGGGATCGTACTCGTCTCGCGCGGCCGTACTCATGTCGGCCGGGTGAAGCGGATCGGAACGGACAGCGAGCGCTTCGCCGAAGGCGATCCGGATGCTGGATCGCAGGGGCGATCCGGATAGGCTGTGTGCGAGCCCGGTGCGGCGTGCGGACATTGCCGCGGTGCGGGACCAAGACCACTTCTGAAGGAGTCATCCGTGGCAGAAATCGAAGCTGTAGGCGCTCGCGAGATCCTCGACTCGCGCGGCAACCCGACCGTCGAGGTGGAGGTCCTCCTCGCCGACGGCATCGTGCAGCGCGCCGCTGTTCCGTCCGGCGCATCGACCGGTGCGTTCGAAGCGTACGAACTGCGCGACGGCGACAAGGGCCGTTACGGCGGGAAGGGCGTGTTGAAGGCCGTCGATGCCGTCCTCGACGAACTCGGCCCGGCTGTTGAGGGCCTCGATGCGAGCGACCAGCGCCTCGTCGACGCCACCTTGAACGAGACCGACGGCACCGAGAACAAGAAGCGCACGGGCGCCAACGCGATCCTCGGCGTCAGCCTCGCCGTCGCCAAGGCGGCAGCAGACAGCGCCGACCTTCCGCTGTTCCGCTACCTCGGCGGCCCCAACGCGCACGTGCTGCCCGTTCCCGCGCTGAACGTCATCAACGGCGGCGAGCACGCAGACAACGGCATTGAGATGCAGGAGTTCTTCCTCGTGCCGCACGGCGCCGAGACGTTCTCCGAGTCGCTCCGTTGGGGTGCGGAGACCTACCAGGTGCTCAAGAAGGAGCTGCTCGCCGGCGGCTTCGCGACGGGCCTCGGCGATGAGGGCGGTTTCGCCCCCGACCTGCCGAACAACCGCGAGGCACTCGACTTCCTGATGGCGTCGATCGAGAAGGCCGGCTTTACGCCGGGCAAGGACATCGCCGTCGGGCTCGACGTGGCCTCGACCGAGTTCTTCTCGGATGGGAAGTACCGCTTCGAGGGCAAGGACATGACGTCCGAGGAGCTCACGAAGTACTACGAGGAGCTCGTCGAGAACTACCCGCTCGTCACCATCGAGGACGCGCTCGCCGAAGACGACTGGGAGGGCTGGAGCGCCCTCACCGCCGCCATCGGCGACAAGGTGCAGCTCGTCGGCGACGACCTGTTCGTCACCAACCCCGAGCGCCTTGCCCGCGGCATCAAGGACGGCGTGGCCAACTCGCTGCTGGTGAAGGTCAACCAGATCGGCACCCTCACCGAGACCTTCGACGCCGTGTCGATGGCGCAGAACGCCGGCTACACCGCGATGATGTCGCACCGCTCGGGCGAGACCGAGGACACCACGATCGCCGACCTGTCCGTCGCCGTGAACTGCGGTCAGATCAAGTCGGGCGCGCCCGCTCGCAGCGACCGCGTCGCGAAGTACAATCAGCTTCTGCGGATCGAAGAGGAGCTCGGTGGCGCGGCGGTGTTCGCCGGTCGCGGCGCCTACCCGCGATTCACGGGCTGATCGCACGAAAGCACTGACGGAAGGGGGAGCGGATGAGCACATCGGCTCCCCCTTCCCGTTCGTCCGCACGCGAGTGGCTCGCCAGGCTCCGGCTGTCGGGCTTCACGATGATCATGCTCGCGCTCGTGGTGCTGGGCGCGCTCGTGCTGGTGCCGACCGTGTCGACCTACGTCGAACAGCGTCAGAAGATCGCCGCACTCGAGGAGTCGGTGCAGCTGACGCAGAGCGAGATCGACGCGCTCGAGGACGAACAGCAGCGCTGGGGCGACGAGGCGTACATCATGGCGCAGGCCCGCGAACGGCTGTACTACACCAAGCCGGGCGAGGTGCCGTACCTGATCGTGAACGACCTCGACGAGTCCGAGCAGCCGCAGGACGCAGAGCCCATCAGTGATGAGGTCGAGGAAGCCCGCAGCGATTGGGGCGGCCAGCTGCTGCGCTCCATCACCGAGGCCGGCCTGTCCGAGCGGGCCGCGGCCGAGTAGCGCGACAGCGACAGCGACGCGGGGTGATCGCGCACGCCGGCGCGACCTCGCGTCGTCTGGATGCTTCGGCATCGAGAACGGCGGCATCGGCGGGTTCAAGTCGTTTGTCAGCCGGTCTCGATACCCTGGGCGCGTGACGACTCCGCCTTTTGCTCCTGTGACGGCCGCCGACATCCGGGTCGTGTCCGAGCAGCTCGGGCGCGAGGCCCGAGGAGTCGTCGGCATCTCCGCGCGCTGCGTCTGCGGCAATCCGACTGTCGTCTCGACCGCACCGCGGCTCGAGAACGGCTCGCCCTTCCCCACCTTCTACTATCTGACCCATCCGGCGGCCACCGCCGAGATGTCCCGGCTCGAGGCCGGCCAGGTCATGGTCGAGATGAACCAGCACCTTGCAGAAGATGACGAGGCGAGGGCGCAGTACACAGCGGCGCACGAAGCGTTCTTGGCAGACCGCGCGCAGTTCGGCGAGGTCCCGGAGATCGACGGCATCTCTGCCGGTGGCATGCCGACGCGTGTGAAGTGCCTGCACGCACTCGCCGGTCACGCGCTCGCCGCGGGTCAGGGTGTGAACCCGCTCGGCGACGAGGCGCTGCGTCGCTCCGCGTGGTCGCCTGAGCGCTGCGAGTGCGTCGACCCCGGCGCCGCGCTGCGCGGCGAACCCGCGGGAGTCACCGGATGATCGCCGGCGCTGCCAGGCGTGCGAGCGCGGTGCTCGCCGGTGCGATCGCCGCCGTCGTTCTGCTCAGCGGCGCCGCGGTCGCGGAGGATCACAAGGACGAGGACGAAGAGCCGAAGGAAGACCCGGTCAGAGTGGCCGAGTACTGGCTGGACGAGTACGGCATCACCGACGCGTGGGAGACCACGCGCGGCGAGGGCACGACGATCGCCGTCATCGACACCGGCATCGGCACAGGCGCGGAGGAGATCGACGACGCGGTCTCGGCCGGAACCGACGTGTCGGGAAGCGGGTCGGACGACGGCCGCACTCCGGTCGGCGTGCTCAATCGCAACCACGGCACGCTCGTCGGCTCGATCGCCGCGGCTCGCGGCACGGGCGAGGACGAGGGATTCATCGGCGTCGCGCCGGAAGCTGACCTCCTGTCCATCTCGGTCGGCTTCGAGGCATCCGTCGCCGTTCCCTTCGTCGAGCAGGTGCCGGAGGCCATCCGGTGGGCCGTCGACCACGGCGCAGACGTGATCAACCTGTCCTGGACGACCAATACCCTCAGCTGGGACGAGTCGTGGGACGACGCGTTCCTCTATGCCTTCGACAACGACGCGGTCGTCGTGGTCGCGGCGGGCAACCGCAGCAGCGGCACGGAATCCGTCGGTGCGCCGGCGACGATTCCCGGTGTGCTGGTCGTCGGAGGCGTCGACCGCGAAGGCGACATCAGCAAAGACGCCTCGACGCAGGGCATCACGATCGGTGTCACCGGCCCCAGCGAGGAGCTGCTGGGTCTCGCTCCGGATGGCACGCTGATGCAGTGGGAGGGCACGAGCGGCGCGGCCCCGATCGTGGCGGGCATCGCCGCACTGGTGCGCTCGGCGCATCCGGAGCTCGATGCGAACAACGTCATCAATCGCATAGTGAAGACCACCAGCAGCGTCGACGGCGTCGACCTGCCTGATGCGGACTACGGCTACGGCATCGTCGACGCGGCGCGGGCCGTGGAGCGCGATGTGCCGGTCGTCGCAGAGAATCCGGTCGCGGAGACCACCCTCGAGGAGTGGATCCGGCTCTATCGACGCGCCGACACCGACGCGGAAACGCAGCCGGAGGTCGGCGACGTCGAGCTGCCTGCACTGCCGCCCGCTGAGCCCCCGACGGAGGCCGGATCGCCGTGGCTGCCGACGCCGGAGTCGCTCCGCGAGGGCACGCTGCCGATCGTTGCGCTCAGCGGCGCTGGTATCCTGATTGCGCTCGGCCTCGTTGCTGTCGTCCGACGCACTCGTTCTGCGCGCTCTGAGAGCCGCACGCCCAGCACATCCGATTGAAGGAGTTCCTCACTCGTGCCCAAGATTCTTATCGTCGGCGGCGGTTACGCCGGCTTCTACACCGCGTGGAAGCTCGAGAAGCACCTGCGCAAGGGCGAGGCGGAGATCGTCGTAGTCGACCCGCTGCCGTACCTGACCTACCTGCCGTTCCTGCCCGAGGTCGCGGCCGGATCGATCGAGCCGCGCCACACGGTCGTCTCGCACCGTCGTCACCTCAAGCGCACGAAGGTGATCAACGCCAAGGTCACCGGCATCGACCACGACAGCAGAGTCGCCACGATCTCGCCGAACGGTGGCGAGGAGTACGACTTCGAGTACGACCACATCGTCGTCACCGCCGGGTCGGTGTCGCGCACGTTCCCGATCCCGGGCATCGCGGACAACGCGATCGGGCTGAAGTCGATCGAGGAGGCGATCGCCGTGCGTGATCGCCTGATCGCGAACTTCGAGCAGGCGGCGTCGCTCCCCAAGGACAGCGAGCTGCGCAAGCGGCTGCTGACCGTTGTCGTCGTCGGCGGCGGGTTCGCCGGGATCGAGACGTTCGGCGAGCTGCGCTCGGCGGCCTCGGCACTGCTGAACAAGTTCCCGGAGATCACGTTCGAGGAGACTCACTTCCATCTCATCGAGGCGATGGGCCGGATCATGCCGGAGGTGTCGCTTCCGACGAGCGAGTGGGTGCTGAAGGATCTCGCCAAGCGCGGTGCCTACGTGCACCTCGACACCCAGGTCGCCGACGCGACCGACGGCGTCGTGAAGACGAACACGGGCGAGGAATACCCCAGCGACCTCATCATCTGGACCGCAGGTGTGATGGCGAATCCGCAGGTCGTGGGCGGCAGCGATCTGCCCCGTGAGCCGCGCGGTCGCATC
Organism: Microbacterium sp. JB110; assembly: GCF_003335195.1. Taxonomy (NCBI): domain Bacteria; kingdom Bacillati; phylum Actinomycetota; class Actinomycetes; order Micrococcales; family Microbacteriaceae; genus Microbacterium; species Microbacterium sp. JB110. Next base: position 96,427 of record NZ_QPGM01000002.1, read on the forward strand.
ACGACGCAGGCCGACCTGCGCGTGGTCGACGCCGACGGCGATCTCATCGAGGGCGCGTGGGCCGCCGGCGACGTGGCGGCTGTGCCGGACAAGACCGGCGGTCTGCCCGACGGCACCTGCGTGCCGAACGCCCAGCACGCGGTGCGTCAGGCCAAGCGCCTCGCGAAGAACCTCGTCGCCGTGCTGCGCGGCGAGGACACTGTCGAGTACTTCCACAAGAACCTCGGCGCGGTCGCGGGTCTCGGCCTCGGCACCGGTGTGTTCCAGTCGGGCAAGATCGCGCTGAAGGGCTTCCTCGCCTGGGTGGCGCACCGCGGCTACCACGGCCTGGCGATGCCCACGTGGGAGCGCAAGTGGCGCGTGCTGTGGGGCTGGTGGCACAACCTCTTCCTGGGGCGCGACCAGGTGCAGCTGCAGACGTCGCAGAACCCGCGCGGGTTCTTCGAGGAGTTCGCCTCGCGGCCCAAGCCCAAGGTCGAGGAGTCGAAGCCGGCACCGGTCGAGCCGAAGCCCGAGCCGGAGGCAGAGAAGACCGACGCCTCCCCGGCGGAGACGGATGCTGAGAACGTCGACGCTGAGAAGGCAGAAGCAGCGAAGTAGCGCTCGTCTCATGCGCCGAGGGCGCCCCACCCGATACCGTGGTGGGGCGCCCTCGGCGCATCCCCCCATAGCCCAACCGGCAGAGGCAGCCGACTTAAAATCGGCCCAGTGTGGGTTCGAACCCCACTGGGGGGACCAACAGCCCTCGGAATCACACCGGCGTGCGGGCAGGGCGCCGGGCCACGGAGGGGCGGCGTCAGGCGCGCGTCACCGGCTGACGGAGCAGTGTGCGCATCCGGTGAGGTGAGACTCGGCGAACGTCGCTGAAGTACACCTCATGGTGGGTTCCGCGCATCCGGAGTCCGTTCGCTGGGATGAACTCGTCGTGCATGCGCTCCAAGACGGGCCCTTCGTCATCGAAGGGACCGATGTGCAGGGTCTGCACGCAGCTTCCCTCGGACAGCGTCTCGATGCGGATCTCGTGCAGCTGTGCAGGGGGATCGCTGCGCCCGACGAGTTCCATAGTCGCGTCGACCATCTCCGTGCCGATCCAGTCGGGGATCATCAGCATCATGGTCCAGTGCCACCGGGTCTTGTCTCGCGCGGTCGTGAACGCGCGCATATCGTCGGCCCACCACAGCCCTTCCAAGGGCGGCACGACGTAGTCTCGGCCGTCCGCCTTGCTGGCGAACTTCAGCCTGTAGGCGACCGGATAGAGCGCCGCGAGGGCGTCGGCGTACTCCGACGACGAATTGGGGTCGCCGTGGCCGTCGATCGCCAGGTATCGCCTGTCGGGAACCTCGACCACACGGAACGCCCCGCGCGGCGCGCTGTAGGCGTCGAGCGTCTTCTTGAAGTCGATCTTGTCGGCCACGATGCGACCAGGGTAGGGCATCCGGATGTCCGTCAGCGGGCGCCGGTAGGCTCTTGTTCTCGTGAGGCTTCGGGGAATGCGGGTGCTGCCGCCGCGAGACGGCATCTCTGCGGCGCGCCTGCGGGCGCCGGGCGGGCGGGAGACGCACGCCGCAGCGGATGATGCGGTGCCGGCGACGATCCGGGACTGGCTCGAGAAAGTCGTGATCCCGCGGACACTCGGGCGGGAGCAGGCCTTCGACGACCGGACGTGGGAACCGGAGTTCTTCACGAGCGATGACGGTTCGCTCACCACTGCGTTCGGCGAACGGGTGTCGCTCGACGACCCCGTCACGCCGGGCGGCTTCTACTTCTTCCACAAGCCGTACCCGCCGGAGCCTCGTGTACCGTTCGAGATCGACATCCGGCATGAGGATGCCGACCTGCTCGTCGTCGACAAACCGCACTTCCTCGCTTCGACACCGAACGGCCGGTTCGTGCGCGAGAGCGTCGTCACCCGGCTGCGGGCGGAGCGCGGGGAGGACGACATCGTCGCGATCCACCGGCTCGACCGCGTCACCGCGGGGCTGCTCGTGCTCTCCCGGCGCCCGGCGACGCGCGGCCGGTATCAGATGCTGTTCCAGGAGCGTCGGATCCGCAAGACGTATCGGGCGCTGGCGTGGCTGCCGGACGAGTGGCGCTCAGGCGATCCGCTTCCTCTCGGCCTCGAGGTCGGAGGCGCGGCCGGCGACATCCGGAACCGACTGCTCAAGACCGACGGCGTGCGCGCCGTGCGCGTCGTCGAAGGGCAGCCGAACGCGCACACGTCCATCCGGCTCGATCGCATCGACGAGCACGAGGGGCGTCCGATGGGGGAGTTCACGCTCACCCCGCACACCGGTAAGACTCACCAGCTGCGCGTGCATATGAACGCGCTCGGGATGCCGCTGCTCGGCGACCCGGTCTACCCCGTCGATGAGGGGCCAGACGGCTACGACTTCACACACGCTCTGCAGCTGCTCGCGGACCACCTCGAGTTCGACGACCCCATCACCGCAGCGCCGCGTACCTTCACCTCGGCGCTCTCCCTCGACGCTGCCGCGTCCTGAGTGGGTCCAAACCTTCATTTCTGGCACATCTCCGGGTGGGCACACCACCGGAGATGTGCCAGAAATGAAGAGATCGGGCGGATCAGAGGAGCTTGCGCAGCTCTTCGAAGGCGAGGTCGGCGCGGCGGGGGACGCCGAAGCGTTCGTCGCCGTAGGGGAACGGGCTGGTGACGCCGGTGCGGTCGTAGCCGCGGCGCTCATACCAGGCGATGAGGTCGCTCCTCGCGCTGATCACGGTCATGCGCTGCTCGTCCAAGCGCCACGAGCGGGCGACGCGCTCCGCCTCGGCCAGGAGCGCGCGACCGATGCCGCCTGACTGCGCGACGGGGGAGACGGCGAACATGCCGAAGTAGGCGTGGTCGCCGCGGTTCTCGATGTGGCAGCAGGCGAGCGCGGCATCACCGAGACAGGCGAGCACGATGCGCGAGACATCCGGATCTCCGGATACGAGCGGGACGACCTCGCGGGCATCCGTGCGCTGGCCGTCGAGCAGATGTGCCTCGGTCGTCCATCCGGCGCGGCTCTCCTCGCCCCGGTACGCCGATTGCACGAGGTCGACGATCCGGTCCACGTCTGAGGGATTCGCCGTGCGGAACATGAGTTCGTCGGTCACATTGACACGGTACCGGGTGATGACGACGGGAAGATCTTCACGGTTCGCGTCATGCTTGTGCTCGTACACTGGGAACAGCAATCGAGGGGGTTTTCACATGGAGTGGCTCATTCCGGTCGGGATCGTCGTTGTCCTGCTGGTCGCTGTCGGCATCTATCTGTGGGCGACGTACAACTCGCTCGTGCAACTGGGTGTTCGCGTCGACGAAGCGTGGAGCGGCATCACGGTGCAGCTCAAGCGCCGTGCCGATCTCGTTCCGAACCTGATCGAGACGGTCAAGGGATACGCGTCCCATGAGAAGGCCGTGTTCGAGAACGTCACGCGAGCGCGCGCGGAGACCCTGCAGGCGACGTCGCCGCGCTCCGCCGGGGCTGCGGAGGGGCATCTGGAACAGGCGCTGAAGAGCCTGTTCGCCGTCGCCGAAGCGTATCCGCAGCTGCAGGCGAGTCAGAACTACCTCGAGCTGCAGAAGGATCTCGTCGACACGGAGGACAAGATCCAGGCATCGCGCCGGTTCTACAACGGCGGCGTGCGGGATTTGAACACGAAGATCAAGGTGTTCCCCAACAACATGTTCGCCCGCGGGCTCGGCTTCACCGAGCGCGAGTTCTTCGAAGTCATCGACGGCGCGGCGATCTCGGAGCCGCCGCGCGTGCAGTTCTAGCCGAGGCGATGTCCGACGGCGAAGTGCTGCTGTGCTGTCTCCTCTGGGCCCACGAAGGGCGGGTCCAGGAGCTGACCGCGTATGAGGACGCCGTGCTCGCGCTGATCCCTGAGCACGACGGAGAGGTCATCCGGCGCGCGCAGAGCGATGGGGCGGACGGTCATCCGCACGAGGTGCAGCTGTACCGCTTCGCGTCGCAGGAGGCGCTCGAGGGGTACCTGGCGGATCCTCGTCGCTCGGAGCGCATTGCGGAGCGCGACCAGGCGATCAGGGTGACGGAGCTGTTCCCGGTTCGCTTCCTCTGACGCTGCGTTCGCGCGTTTCAGGCGGCGACGCTCGCGAGATGCGCACTCTTTGCGCGGAAAGCGCGCCAGCTCGGCGCATCTCGGCGAAAAGTGCGCATCTCGGCAGCTGGGTGTGGGGGTGCGGCTTCCCGGGGACGGACGCCGCACCCCCACTGTCAGGACTGCTGGTCAGCGCGGCGGCGCAGGCGCAGAGCGGCGCCGACGCCGAGTGCCACCAGCCCGGATGCGAGCACGAGCCAGACGAGGGTCGTCAGGCCCGTCGCCGGCAGCATGTCGCCGTCGGTCGCGGCCTCGTCGTCGTCCGTGGTCGCACCATCCGTCGCGGCGTCGTCGCCGGTTGGGCTGTCGCCGGCGCCGTCGGTGCCCGCATCAGTTGCTGTCCCGTCGGTTTCGCCGTCGGTGCCGCCGTCCGTCGCCCCGTCGGTGCCGCCGTCCGTTGCACCGTCGGTCCCGTCGGAGGAATCGTCTGGCTCGATCGCGAACTGCACAGCGACCGCGGTGCCGTCGCGGGAGCCGATGCTCGGCACCGCCGACAGCTCGTACGCACCGGCCTCCGCGATGGCGGAGTCGAGCTGCAGGTTCCACGTGCCGTCGTCCGACACGGTCGTCGACCCGAGCACGGTCTCGGACGATGCGGCGGACGTCGAGACGGCCGCCACGGCACCGGCTGCGGCGTCGTCGACGATGCGCACCTCGGTTCCGGGGCGTCCGGCACCCTCGAGCTCGGTCAGCTGCGTACCGGCGGGCAGGTCGCCAGACGGCGCACCGGTGACGGAGAAGTCGCCGTCGATGTCGATCCGGTTGTACAGGAACTGGCTCGAATCGATGGCGTGGTCGACGATGCGGGTCTCACCCACGCAGCCGTTCCATCCGTTGGAGGCCTCGTCATAGTTGAACACCGTGCCGATCACCCACGGATACCCCGGTGCGTACGTCATGCCGTCGAGCTGGGTGGCGTTGCGCAGCACGGGCACGCCGTCGACGTACATCGTCGTGGTGTGCGCCTCGGCGTCGTTCACCGCGGCCACGTGATACCAGTTGCCCGTCATGATCTCGCCCGACCAGAGCGAACCGGTGTTGGTCCACGGGGTGCCGTTCGTGGTCGCCCACTGGAACTCCTTGAGGTTCGACACCGAGAAGAACGCCGGGCCCATCTCGTAGTCGTACCGTTCCCAGGCAACGGGAAGAGCCGATCGCCGTCCGGTGCGCGAGAGCCAACCGCCCCACTGGTTGTCTTCGACGGTCCAATTGTCCGCGAGGTAGACGAACGACTCGACCGTGTACCCCTCGTCGAAGGAGGCGTGGGTCACCGGCGCCTCGTACTCCGTGGTCAGGTAATTCAGCTTGCCGGTGTTCCGTGAGCTGTCGGCGAAGCAGACGGCTCCGGCATCCGCCGAGAGGTTCGAAGCGTCGCCGTGCGTGATCGTGACGTCCTCTACCTCGGCCGGTGCGTTGATCTGGTCGACCGGAAGCCGGTACATCGGGTTGTCGCCGGTCTCGTCGGTGATCTCCGCGTTCTCCGGGAGCACGCCCTCGTCCTGGTCGCCGAAGCGCCAGTGCGCGAGTGTTCCCGGAACCTCGACGTAGTCGCCGCGACTGCCGGCAGTGACCGCTTCGGTGCCGCCGTCGCCGCCCTCCCAGCCCTCGCTGACGATCTCCTTCGCACGCTCGGAGAGGTCGCCGTAGGCGCCGTCACCAGGACCGAACTCGGTGGCGAAGGAGAACCGCTCCGAGAAGTCGATCTCGAGCGAGAAATCGGCTTCCGGCGTCGACACGACGGGGGTATCGGACGGAGTGAGCGTCTCGGGATCCTTCTGCGTCACCCAGGGCGAAATGGTCGCGAAGTCGATGCGGTCGTTCGCGAGGTCGAATTCCATCATGCCCATGATCCCGTTCCCGCCGTCCGCGGCCATCTGGGAGTCGAGCAGGATCTGGTGCACATCGTGCCCGGCGTCGTTGGTCACCACGCGCCGGGTCTGGCCGTGGGAGTGGCCGTTGAGCGTGACGAAGATCTGGTCGTTCGACCGGATGAGGTCTTCCCACATCTCCTGGCCGAATTCGGTGTCCGCTGCGTCGCCCGTCTCCTTGTCGATGTCGATGATCGAGTGCGAGGTGAGGGCGGTCGGAAGCGTCGGGTGCGCGTCGAGCACCGACTGCGCCCACTCCCAGGTGCCCGGCTCGGCGTTCCAGCCGATGGCGAGCACGAGGAACTCCTGCCCCTCGGCGGAGAAGACGTGCGCATTCGAGTAGCCATTCTGGTGCGACGAGACGAGCGTGTCGCTGGAGAGCCGGTCGGCGGAGAAGTGCGACAGGTAGTTCTGCGCGTTTCCCTCTGAGCTGCGCGCGCTCCAGTCGGCGACATCATGGTTGCCAGGCAGCACCGAGTAGTCCATGCCTGCCTCGTCGAGCACGCTCATCGCTCGGTCGCCGGCCTCCCATTCGCCTGACACCCATTCCTGGTCGACGACGTCACCGAGATGGGTCGTGAACCGGATGTTCAGTTCGTCTGCGTTGTCGGCGAGCCAGTTCGTCTGGACCTCGAACGGATCGGTCCCGTACCGGGGGAAGAACTGATCGGCCGAGTACCGCGAGTAGAACTGCGTATCAGGCAGCACCGCGAGTGTGAAGCGCGATGCCGTGTCTTCGGCAGCCTCGGCCGTCGGCGCTGTGACGGGTACAGCGAGCGCGCCGGCGGTCACTGCCGCGCCGACGACCGCGGTCAGCCTCACCGCGGCGGATCTGCGAGCGGAACGGGAAGGGACAGACGTGTTCGGTTGCTGCGCGCTCACTGCTCCGGCCCCCAGACCTCGAGCTCGGCGAGCTGCATCCAGGACCCGTCTGACTTGTTCTCGAACACGGCGCGGAACCCGGTCGCCGTGACGGCGTCGAACTCCGCCGTGAGTGCGAGCCGTTCGCCCTCGTTCGTCAGCGTTCCGACCGAGGTGTCCTCCCACCCGCCGCGCATGTTCCGCCACTGGAAGGTGACGGCGCCGACGTTGTCCGCCTCGGCCGGCTCGTAGAGCGCGGCGCCGTCGACGGCGGTCGGGCGCTCGAAGTAGTAGGCCACCCAGTTCGGGTTGACCCGGTTCTCCGCGCCGCCGGAGCGCCAGTCGCCGAAGCCCTCGACGTCGCGATCGCCATCGGTGAGACCCGTCAGGTCTTCCGACCCGGAGAGTCGCCACGAGCGCGCGCCCGTGGTCTGAAGCACGTTCACCCCGCTCAGTTCCGCAGCGCTTGCGACCGGTTCGGTCTGCGCGTGCGCGGAGTCGGTCGCGTCGTCAGCCGGTGCCGCCGCAGCCGGCTCGCCGCCTGTCGGGGTTCCCAGGCCCACCGCGACGAGGGAGAGGCCGAGTGCGGCCGCTCCCCACGCGCGGAGGGAACCAGTGGTCACAGTCATGTCGCTCCTCGGAGTTCATCGATCGCTGTGCCGAAGCCGCGTCCGCGCACGGCAGAGCACTGTGCGCGGGCCAGCGTCGGCCGGAAGATCGCCGCGTCGGCTCGGGGCGCCTGAACGCGGCGATCTGCAGGCTACGAGGGGCGGATGAACGTCCGAGTGTGCTGCCGGACACCGTTCGGCCACCGAGGTGAACAGTGGCCGAACGATCGATATCTCAGTGCATCGTCATGCCGCCAGTGACGTTGATCCCCTGTCCCGTCATATAGGAGGCGAGGTCGCTGGCGAGGAAGAGTGCGACGCCTGCGACGTCTTCCGCGGTGCCGGTGCGGCCCAGCGGCACCTGCGAGGAGTCCTCCGCCTCGATGTCGGCCGCGCTGAGTCCGCGCAGCTCGGCGCCCTCGACCCGCTCGCGGTGCTTCATGGCCGTCTCGATGATGCCCGGGCAGATCGCGTTGACGAGGACGCCCTGCGGCGCCAGCTCGACCGCCATGGTCTTCGTCAGCCCCATCACGGCGTGCTTCGACGCGACATAGCTGGTCATCGCGCGGTAGCCGTTCTTCCCCGCCTGCGAGGCGAGCAGGACGATCCGGCCGGGCCTGCCGGTCTCGACCAGCTGCTGGGCGACAGCGCGCGCCACCAGGAACGAGCCCGTGGCGTTCACGTCGATCGTCTTCTGCCAGTCGGCGTACGTCGCCTCGACGGCGAAGTCCATCGTCGAGATGCCCGCGGCGTGCACGACGGCATCCACGGGCCCGACCGCGACGGCGATCGCGCTCACCGCGGAAGCCACCGCGGCTTCGTCGGTCACATCCAGTCGAACCCGCCACAGGCGCTCGCCCGCGGGCTCCGGCTCGACGGACGCGAACGCGAGGTCGGCCGAGACGACCCGCGACCCCTGATCGAGGAACGCGGCCGCGGTCGCGGCGCCGATTCCGCTGGCGGCTCCGGTGACCAGGACGACCTGACCGGCGAGTTCGGGGAAAGAGGCCATCAGACCACTCGCGAGAAGGCGTCGCGGCTGATTCCCTGGGCGACGATCCTCGCGGCCCACTCGCGCGCGCCGTGCAGGCTGTGGTCTCGGTAGTTGCCGCACTCGACGGCGCTGACACCCGGCACGTCCTTCCACGTCGCCTTCTCGGCGATGAACTGCAGCGCCGCAGTCAGCGCCGAGGCCACGTCACCGACGCTCGGCTCGCCCCACACGATGAGGTGGAACCCGGTGCGGCATCCGAACGGCGAGCAGTCGATCACGCCGTCGAGGTGATCGCGCAGAAGGCTCGCGAGCAGATGCTCGATGGTGTGCAGCGCACCGGTGGGAATGTCGCTCTCGTTCGGCTGGGTCAGCCGCAGGTCGAAGTTGCTGATGGTGTCACCAGCCTGGCCGTGCTCGGCGGCGATGCGACGCACGTACGGGGCGTGCACCGCGGTGTGATCGAGCGCGAAGCTCTCGACATCTGCCATGGGTCTCTCCTCAGAACAGCGGGCCGGCATCCGGATGCGGCCCGGACGAACAGGTACGGGTTACGGGGTGCTCAGGGCGGGGAAGCGCTCGATCGCCCGCAGCAGCGTCTCCTCATCATGCACGAGGCTGAGGCGCACGAAGCCGGCGCCTCCCGTGCCGAAGCCGCTGCCGCTGGCGACGGCGACGCCGTGCGAAGCGAGCAGCTCCTGCGCGAACGCGATGTCGTCGTCGCCGACGCGCAGCCAGATGAAGAAGGTCCCCTCCATCGGGCGCACGCTCCATCCGGATGACCGCAGCGCGTTCACGACGATGTCGCGGCGGCGGCGATACACGTCGATGAGCCGTCTCGCGGGCTCCTGATCGCCCGCGAGGGCCGCCGTGGCCGCGTCGTGCATCGCGCCGAACACGGAGCTGTACGCCGATTCCTGATAGGCGCGCATCGCGGCGATGATCGACGGGTTCCCCACGGCGTATCCGATGCGCCATCCGGCCATGTTGTACGTCTTCGAGAGGGTCGAGATCTCGACTGTGCGCTCGAAGGAGCCGTCGACGGCCAGCGCCGACAGCGGCGGGCCGTCGAAGCCGATCGAGCCGTAGGCGAAATCGTGCAGGAACGCCGCACCGAGGCGTTCGGACACCGTCAGCGCCGTCTCGAACGTCTCCGCATCGGCGACTGCGCCCGTCGGATTGTGCGGGTAGTTGAGCAGCATCGCCGCCGCGCGATCCGCGCCCACCCTGGCCGGATCGGGCGCGTAGCCCCGTTCAGCGTCGAGCCCGATCGTCGCGACCTCGGCACCGGCGAGAGAGGCGGCTTCGCGGTACGCGGGGTAGCCGGGGTCGGGCACCACGAGCGTGTCCCCCGGATTCACGAGCGCGAGCACCGCTGACATGAAGCCCTCCAACGAGCCGTGGAAGACGGCGACATGTCTGGCGGGGTCGACCTCGACGCCGTGATCGGCCAGGTAGCGTGCGGCGATCGCGTCGCCGAGATCGGGCAGCGCCTGGAAGGGGCCGTACCGGTGATGCGCCGGGTCGGCGACCGCCAGCTGCGCCGCGCGCACGATGTGATCCGGCGTCGGCAGATCCGGATTGCCCTTCGACAGATCGATCACATCGGTGCCGGCGGCGCGGGCGGAGGCGATGCGGCGATCGAGGTCGGCGAAGAAGTTGCCAGGCAGATCGGTCACGCGGCCAGCGGGGGAGAAGGCGGCCACGCGTCAGCGCCTCCGCACCCGTCGGGCCAGCGAGTTGCCGAGCCACTGCACGAGCTGCACGATGACGATCAGCGTGATGACCGTGACGAGCATCGCGACGCCGTCGAAGCGCTGGTAGCCGTACGAGATGGCGAGGTCGCCGATACCGCCGGCGCCGACCGTGCCGGCCATCGCTGTGGCGTCGATGAGGCCGATCGATGCGGTCGTGAGCGCCAGGATCAGAGAGCCGCGGGCCTCAGGCAGCAGGAACCGGATGAAGATCTGCCACGGCGTCGCACCCATCGAGCGTGCCGCTTCGATGACGCCCGCCGGCACCTCGAGCAGCGAGTTCTCGACAAGCCGTCCGATGAATGGCGCGATCATGATCGTCAACGGCACGATCGCAGCCGTCGTGCCGATCGATGTGCCCACCAGCAGCCGCGTGAACGGCAGGATCGCGACCAGCAGAATGATGAACGGCAGCGAGCGCACCAGGTTCACCACCGTGTTCACCACGAGGTAGACGGGGCGGTTCGGCAGGATGCCGCCGCGGCGGGTGAGCACGACGGTTGTGCCGAGCAGAAGGCCCAGCACGGAGCCGATGGCGAGCGCGACACCCGCCATGTACAGCGTGGCGGCGAGCTCCTGAAGGAACTGCTCTGTCGTGATCAGCGTGATCCGGTCGTCGTTCATGCCGCCACCTCCGTCACCGAGACGACCTCGTTCTCCAGGTAGGATCGCGCGGCGGAGATCCGCTCGGCGTCGCCCTCGAGCTGGATGACCATCTGCCCGACCGTGTGTCGCTGCACCTCGGTCATATCGGCGTGCAGAATGTTCACGCCCACGCCGATCTCGGCGATCAGGGTCGAGATGATCGGTGCGGTGACCTGATCGTCGAGCAGGAGCAGCTGCAGCAGGTTGCGCTGATCGAGCCGGTCGCTCACGCGCTCCGGCAGCTCGTTCGGGATCACGGTGCCGACGAATGCGCGCGAGACCGCGTGGCGGGGGTGCACGAACACGTCGAGAACGCTGCCGCGCTCGACGACACGGCCGGCCGACATCACGGCGACCTCCTCGCAGAGGTCCTTGATGACGTCCATCTCGTGCGTGACGACGACGATCGTCGTCCCGAAGTCCGCGTTGATGCGCCGGAGCAGGTCGATGATCTGCGTCGTCGTGGTCGGATCGAGGGCACTGGTCGCCTCGTCGCACAGCAGCACGCGAGGCCGCCGGATGATCGCCCTGGCGATGCCGACGCGCTGCTTCTGCCCGCCGGAGAGATCGGCAGGGTGCGCATCGGCCTTGTTCGCGAGGCCGACGAATTCGAGCACCTCATCGGCACGCCGCACCGCCTCGGCGCGCTTGACGCCGTCGAGCCGCAGCGGCATCGCGACGTTGTCGCGCACCGTGATGGTCTGCAGCAGCTCGAACTGCTGGAAGATCATGCCTGTCTGCTTCTGCGCCTGGCGGAGCGTGCCGCCGACCAACGACGCGATGTCGACCCCGTCGACGGTGACGGTGCCCGAGGTGGGGGCCTCGAGGCCGTTGATCATCCGGATCAGAGTGCTCTTGCCTGCACCGCTGTGGCCGATCACGCCGAAAATGCGGCCGCGGGCGATCTCCAGCGAGACGTCGTCAACGGCGGCCGCCGCGGCCTCTCCCGTGCCGAACACGCGAGAGGCCGCGGCGAATTCGACGATGGCCTCTGAAGGCTCGTCGTCGCGGGGGGACAGCGTCATTCTGCGGCTGCCTGCAGATCAGCCGGGATGGTGTAGCCGTCGTACTGCGGGTCGCCGGCGATGTACTCGGCGAACTCGGGCGACGTGAATGCGTCCTTCAGTGCCTGTGCCCACGGGGTGTCGAGGTTCTTCTCATCGACCGAGACGCCGACGGTGAACTCCTCGCCGAGGTCTTCGAGCGCGAGGGCGGCGGTCAGGTCGAGACCGCCCGAGATGATGAAGTTGCCCTGGATCGCCGAGAAATCGACGTCGGAGAGCGACGAGACCTGCTGTGCGTTCTCCATCGGGACGAGCTCGATGCCCGCGACGTTCTCCGTGATGTCCGCAGGCGACGCAGTGGCCGCGTCGATCGAGTCGCTGAGCTCGACCCAGCCGACCTTCTCCAGGACGTTGAGCGCGCGGTACATGTTCGCCGGCTCGTTCGGAACGGCGACGGTGGACCCCTCGGCGACGTCGTCGAGCGACGAGGCGGCACCGCCGAACAATCCCATCGGAGCCGTCGGCACGAGCACGAGGATGCGGTTGCTCAGCCCCTCCTGCTCGTTGATCGAGTTCTGGTAGGTCTCGTGCTGCATGATGATGGCGTCGACCTCGCCCTGACCCAGAGCGGCGTTCGTCGTGATCCCGTCTGTGAAATCGATCGACTCGGTGGCGAAGCCCTCTTCCTCGAGCAGCGGCACGATGCCGCCCTCGAAGTATTCGCGGTACGGCCCGGGGTTGAAGCCCACGCTGATATTCGTCTTGTCGTCGCTCGGAGCGTCGTCGTCGCTCGACGCGCCGCACGCCGTGGCGGTGATGGCGATGCCTGCGATGGCGGCCGTGGCAAGGATTCGGGCGGGGATGCGCATGGGGACTCCTGAAGGTCTGGAACCCTCCGAAGATAGCTATGGCGATAGTGCGTGTCGAATTCGTGTTACGCCCTGAGTCGCGGCCGGTCGCTGACCTGCTGCCCGACGCTGGCTGCGCGCGGGGGGTCATGGCGATCCGCTCGGCCCAGCGCTGCGGCCAGCTCGTCGGTCGCGTCGCCCCATGTCGACACGGATACTGTCTCCAGACCCTGCCAGTCGGCGGCAAGACGGAGCTCGTCCGCGATGCGCTCGGCGTCCCCCGCCCGGGCGCTGGGTTCCCACCATGCCGACTGCACGAGCAGACGCGAGCCTGAGCGATCGGCCTTGAGATCGATGCGCGCCGCGATGCGATCGTCGACGAGCACCGGCAGCGAGTAGTACCCGTAGCGACGCTGCGCCGCGGGCACGTAGATCTCGATCCGGTAGTCGAGGCCGAAGGTGCGCAGGGCGCGGCTGCGGAACCAGACCACGGGATCGAAGGGAGTCAGAAGGGCGGTGCGCTCGATGCGCCTCGGCACGACGGCATCGCGGTGCAGCCACGCGGACTGCGCGCGCCCCGAACGCTCCCATTCCGGCACGCGCACCGGAGTCAGCTCGCCCGACGCGACGAGGTCGTCGACCGCGGGCGCCACCTCTCGTGCGCGCAGCCGGTAGTAGTCGGCGAGATCTGCGGTGGTGGCCACGCCGTACGCCTGTGCCGCCCGCCGCGTCAGCTCCCGGATCGCGTCCGGCGGCGTCATCTCCCGGTGCAGATGCTCGGGCGGCACGACGTGCTCGGCGAGTGCGTATCGGCGCTCGAAACCGCGCCTTCCGGCGATCGCCACTTCGCCGGTGAGCCACATCACCTCCAGGCCGTGCTTCACATCGTCCCAGTCCCACCACGGCCCCCGGCGCCCGCGCTCCGATTCGGGGTCGATCTCGGCCGGGCGCAGCGGGCCTCGCGCCGCCAGTTCGTCGCGGAGACGATCGAGCACGGCGGCGTGCGCGTGCGCCCATCCTCCCGGCGATCCGAAGCGCTGGCGGAAGTGCTCCATCCGGAACTGCCACATCGGCCAGTCCTCGACAGGCACGAACGCCGCTTCGTGCGCGCGGTATTCGACGTAGCGACCGCCGGAGGACAGCACGAGCCGGTCGAGCCGATCGCGGTCGTACGGGCCGAATCTCGAGAAATGCGGCATGTAGTGCGTGCGGGAGAACACGTTCACGGAATCGATCTGCAGCGCGCCCATGCGCTCGAGACCCGCGTGCAGCCGGCGCACGCCGACGCTCGCCGGCCGTGCGCCGGAGAACCCCTGGGCACCGAGTGCGATCCGTCGTGCTTGAGCCGCGCTGAGCGTCTGTATCGTCGCCATGCTCCCACGCTACTCACAGCCTCCGACATCAGCGGTGAGACCGAACATCACGGCTGGCGCATATGCGCGGGCCTAGACTGTCTGAGATGAGCGACAAGACCTCCAGGCGCGGATTCTGGGATCTGCTCCGGTCGAAGGACGAGCCATCCTCTCCGAGCGGAGCGCGGCGCGAAAGCGACGACGTCCCCGCGGGGCTGCGCATCGGAGCCGCGTATTCGTGGCGGCTGCTGCTCATCATCGCGCTGATCGGCGTCGCCGTCGCCGCGGTCGTGATGTTCAAGCAGCTTGTGATTCCGCTGCTCGTGGCGATCCTGTTGACGGCACTCGTCTGGCCCGTGTACGAGCCGCTGCGCCGTTTCGTCCGCGCGCGCATCATCGCGATCACCATCACCGTGGTGGGACTGATCGGGATCGTGACCGGCCTGCTCACGATGGTGATCTGGCAGATCACCGAGGAAGCGGGAGAGGTCCGCGACGAGGCGACCCAGATGATCGACGAAGCCCATGAGTGGCTTCTCACCACCGGCATCGTCACCGACGCGCAGATCAGCGAGTTCTTCGGCCAGACCGGCGACTTCATCCGGGATCAGGCCGATTTCCTGCTCAGCGGAGCACTCACCGTCGGAAGCACTCTCGGCAGCGTGGGAGCGGGCATGCTCATCGCCCTCTTCGTACTGATCTGCCTGCTCGCCGACGGCGAGCCGATCTGGAAGTGGACGCTCAAGCTCTTTCCCCGTGTCTCCCGCGACGCCGTCGACGCGTCGGCACGCAACGGCTGGCGCACACTGATCAACTACGCCCGCACGCAGGTGATCGTCGCGACCATCGACGCCATCGGCATCGGTCTCGGTGCGTTCCTCCTCGGGGTCCCGCTCGCCATTCCGACCGCTGTGCTCGTCTTCCTCGGTGCGTTCGTGCCGTTCATCGGCGCGATCGTCACGGGCGCGATCGCGGTGCTGTTGGCGCTGTTCACCGGTGGTGTCTGGCTCGGGGTGGCGATGCTCGCCGTCGTGCTCGTCGTGCAGCAGATCGAGAGCCATATCCTGCAGCCGCTGCTGATGGGATCGGCAGTGAAGGTGCACCCGATCGCCGTTGTGCTCGTCGTCGCCGGCGGAGCGATGATCGGCGGGATCGCCGGGGCGCTGTTCGCCGTGCCGGTTGCGGCGTTCGTCAACGTCGTCGCTGTCACGATCGCAAGCGGCTCGTGGCGCACAGGGCATCAGCCGGACGGCTCCCTGCTGTGGAGCGCGGTGCCCAAGAAACTTCTGAATGACAGAGAACAGGGAGAAGGGAACAAGGCATGACCACGGTCGAACCCGAACACCAGGCGGTCGCACGAATTCCCTCGCTGGCTGAGATCGAGGACGCCGCGCGCAGCCTTGCCGGCGTCATCGAACACACACCGACGCAGAACTCCCAGCATCTCTCCGAGGTGATGGGTGTGCCCGTCAGCCTCAAGCTCGAGAATCTGCAGCGCACGGGTTCGTTCAAGGTCAGGGGAGCGACGTACCGCCTCTCCCATCTCACCGCGGAGGAACGCGCCAGGGGAGTGGTCGCCGCCTCGGCGGGCAATCACGCCCAGGGCGTCGCGCTCGCCGCACGGGAGCTGGGCATCTCCGCGACGATCTACATGCCGCTCGGTGTTCCCGTGCCGAAGCTGCTCGCCACCCGTGGCTACGGCGCCGAGGTCGTGCTCCAGGGCGACACCGTGGCCGAGCCGCTGCGCCTCGCGGCCGAGCATGCAGAGCGCACCGGCGCCATTCTGATCCACCCGTTCGACCATCGTGACATCGTGATCGGGCAGGCCACGCTCGGTCTCGAAGTGATGGATGACGTTCCGGATGTCGAGACGATCGTCGTCGGTGTCGGCGGCGGCGGGCTCATCGCCGGTGTCGCCGCGGCCGCCAAGGCACGCGCGAAGGCCGAAGGGCGCGAGGTGCGGATCATCGGCGTGCAGGCGGAGAACGCCGCGCCCATGCCGGTATCGCTCGAGGCGGGGCATCCGGTCGAGATCACCACCAAGCCGACGATCGCGGATGGGATCCTCGTCGCACGGCCGGGCGAGATCCCGTTCGAGACGATCCGCGAGTACGTCGACGAGGTCGTCACCGTCTCCGATGATGACATCGCGCGCGCCGTGCTGGCGCTCCTGGAGCGCGCCAAGGTCGTCGTCGAGCCGGCAGGAGCGGTCGGCGTCGCCGCGATGATGGCCGGCAAGGTGCATTCCCAGGGCCCGACCGCCGCGATTCTCTCCGGCGGGAACATCGACCCGCTTCTGCTGCAGCGCATCATGTCGCACGGGCTTGCCGCCTCCGGCCGGTACATGACGATCCGGATCCCGCTGCCCGACCGGCCTGGCCAGCTCGTCATGGTCTCGCAGGTGATCGCCGGCGCGGGAGGGAACGTGATCGAGGTGCTGCACACCCGCCACGGCCAGGGGCTGCAGGTCAGCGAGGTGAATCTGCAGATCTCCGTGGAGCTGCGCGGCGCCGAGCACCGCGAACTCGTCCTGCAGGCGCTGAGGGACGCAGGCTTCACCCCAGAAGTCCTCCCAGACTGAGCCGGGCTCAGGCACTGCGCTGGCGGCGTTGTCGTCGGTCAGGGCACTCTCGGTGCCCTTTCTCTCCTCCGCCTTGCCATCACAGCACCTGAGCCCGGCTTCGCGGTAGTCGGGAACTGCGCTGGCGGCGTTGTCGTCGGTCAGGGCACTCTCGGTGCCCTTTCTCTCCTCCGCCTTGCCATCACAGCACCTGAGCCCGGCTTCGCGGTAGTCGGGAACTGCGCTGGCGGCGTTGTCGTCGGTCAGGGCACTCTCGGTGCCCTTTCTCTCCTCCGCCTTGCCGTCACAGCATCTGAGCCAGGTTCCGCCGAGCGGACCAGGCACGCGAAAGAGCGGTTCCGGATGCTCTTGCGAACATCCGGAACCGCTCGATCTCACAGTGTGCGGAACGACGCGCTGTGCGCGCCCCGCGCCGTTCAGCCCTCGAAGGACTCGACTTTGACGATCTCCACAGGGATCTGCTTGCCGTTCGGGGCCTCGTACGTGGTGCTCTCGCCCTCGGCGAGACCGAGGATCGCGCCGCCCAGCGGGCTCTTCTCGCTGTAGACGTCGAGGTCGGTGCCGCCGGCGATTTCGCGGCTGCCGAGCAGGAAGCGCTCCTCGTCACCCAGCACCAGAGCGGTCACGACCGTGCCGGACTGCACGGTGCCGTTGAGTTCGGGCGCCTCGCCGACCGAGGCGTCCTTGAGCAGCGACTGCAGTGTGCGGATGCGTGCTTCCTGCTTGCCCTGTTCGTCCTTGGCAGCGTGGTAGCCGCCGTTCTCGCGCAGATCGCCCTCCTCGCGGGCGGCTTCGATGCGCTTGGCGATCTCCTCACGGCCCGTCGTCGAGAGCTCTTCGAGCTCTGAGGTGAGACGGTCGTAGGCATCCTGAGTGAGGAAGGTTGAGTCAGACACGGCATTTCCCTTCTAAGCGAATACCGGATGCGAAAGACGCCCCGGCATTGTGGCCGAGGCGTCGAGCAAGTAGCTTTCGAAGAGCTTAGAGCACCCAGCAGGACTTCACCAAACCCGTCGTCGCCTCGGCGAGCGTGGGGATCTCCTCGGTATGCCGTTGGGCGTGATCGCCGTCGGCGGCGTACTCGAACACCTTCCAACCGACCGTGCCGAACTCCTCATCGAGCGCCGTGAGGATGCAGGCCACGTCGCGATCGACCGGGGCCGTGAACTGGAACGACAGCGATGTCGTCGTCTCGTCGACGACCTCGAATCCGAGGTCGTCTGCATTCACTGTGCTGACCGCGCTCGAGATCGTGTGCCAGGCGAGGTACCCGGTCAGCGCCAGAGCGCCCGCGATGACGACCACCCAGAACGCGCGGACGCGGCCGCGCCGACGCACGCGGCCGTAGCGTTCGTCGAGCAACTGCTGGGTCGTCGTCACAAGGTTCTCCAGGCCGGGGCGGCATAGGCTGATACCACTAGGTTACGCCGCTCAGAGAGGCAATCCATGCACGTACTCCAGGCGGTGTCGACGCCCGAGCCGACGCCGACGCCGACGATGACCGTCGACCCCGACCTGGTCACGCCCGGCCCCGCGGGGTTCATCACGATCGCGCTGCTGGCGATCGCCGTCGGGCTGCTGGCATTCGACATGCTGCGGCGCGTGCGGCGCGCCCGGTACCGCGAAGAGGCGCGCCTGGCGCTGGATGCGGAGGAAGCGGCTGCGCACGAAGCGACCGACGACGACGGCGATCCGGAAGCCGGTGGCGATGCCGACGACGCCGAGCCAGGAGACGCCGCGCCGGACAAACCGGCTTCCTGAGCGCGTCTCCAGCATCCGGGCCCTGAGCAGATCAGGCCGCAGGGCCGTGGAACGGCGGGTCGAGCACGAGCAGCAGGGCGGCCGTCCAGTGGCACAGGAACGCCAGCACAGTGCAGACATGGAAGATCTCGTGGAACCCGAAGTGGTTCGGTGACGGGTTCGGGCGCTTGAGCGCATACACGACGGCACCGAGTGAGTAGAGCAGGCCGCCGACGATCACCAGGATCATCATGGCAGGATTCGCTTCGAACAGCTGCGGCAGGTACATCACGGCAGCCCACCCGAGTGCGAGATAGAGCGCGACGTAGAGCCAGCGCGGCGCGCCGATCCACAGCACGCGGAACAGGATGCCGAGGATCGCTCCCGCCCACACGATGCTGAGCAGCAGCACGCCGTTCCCGAACGGCAGCGCGAGCACGCCGACCGGGGTGTAGGTTCCCGCGATGAGGAGCAGGATGTTCGCGTGGTCGATGCGCTTGAGCACGGCCTTGGTGCGCGGCCCCCAGTTGAACCGGTGATACACGGCTGAGTTGCCGAACAGCATCAGCGACGATGCCATGAACACGGCTGATGCCCATTTCGCCGGGGCACCCTGCGCAAGGCTGATCAGCACGATACCTGCTGCGATGGCGACCGGAAACGTGCCAGCGTGGATCCAGCCGCGCCACGACGGCTTCTCCTCGCTCAGGGGTGCGTTGGCCTCGGCATCGATCAGCGGAAGCTGGGGAACATCGGGTGCGCGTCGGGAGCGTGCCATCTTCGAAGCCTACGCATTCGCACATGCCGAATCACGCACATGGCGGGCTGCTCATCGCGATGGCTAACGGATGCACAGCGCGGCCGGGTACCGTAGGAGGGTGACGAGCAAGCGGTCGACTGAGGGGCGTGGCCTCCTTTATCGGCTCTACAACGCGCGGCTGAAGCGCCAGATCGATCGCGCAACGGTGCCGCACCACGTGGCGATGATCATCGATGGCAACCGACGTTGGGCCAGGCAGCTCGGCTTCGACACGGCCGCTCACGGGCACCGCGCCGGCGCGTCGAAGATGGAGGAGTTCGTCGCCTGGTGCGACGACATCGGCGTCGAGGTCGTGACGCTGTACCTGCTCTCGAACGACAACGTCGTCAAGCGCGACGCGACGGAGATCACCGACCTCATCGAGATCATCGCGGGCCTCGCTGGTCGGCTTTCGCGCCGAGGCGATTGGCGCGTGCAGCACGTGGGGCGATCCGACAACCTGCCGGAGCACCTCGTGGATGCGCTGCGCGATGCCGAGACGCTGACGGCGGCGAACGTCGGCCTGCACGTCAACCTCGCGGCCGGCTACGGAGGCAGGTACGAGATCGTCGACGCCGTGCGGCAGATCATCCAGAAGCACTCGTCGAACGGCGGCAGCCTCGACGAGCTCGGAGCGAGTCTCACGCCGGAGACGATCGGCGAGCATCTCTACACGCGCGGTCAGCCTGATCCGGATCTGGTCATCCGGACCAGCGGCGAGCAGCGCCTCAGCGACTTCCTCGTGTGGCAGAGCGCGCACAGCGAGTTCTACTTCATGGAGGCGCTCGGCCCGGATCTGCGTGAGATCGATTTCCTGCGCGCCATCCGTGACTACACCACGCGCGAGCGACGCTTCGGCAAGTAGGCCGCCGCGGCTCCGATCGCTCTGACACAGCGCGGCCGAACGGGTGCTCCGGCATCGCTTCGACCGCGTGGTCCCGCGGCGTCGAGCCGGCCGGTCGTCCGGATCGCCTGCGCCGTGCACATGCCAGCCACACGACGTTCACGGATACGTCACGCGACACGCCAGCATCGCGCCGATGAAGGTCGCCGGTGGGGCGTAGCTTCACAGGTATCGGGCAGAGCGCCCGTTCGAGTCGGCCTCACGGAAGCGACTCGCGAACCCACGGTCGACTCGTAGAAGCCGGGCAGGTTCCCGGGGCGGGAGTGGGTTGTGACCACGATCAACACGCAGCAGTCCTCGCGCACGAACGAGCAGGGAGCGCATGACGCGGCCGATCAGCGGTTGCGGACGTATGTGCTCGACACCTCCGTTCTGCTGAGTGATCCACGCGCTCTGTTCCGCTTCGCGGAGCATTCGCTCGTCATCCCGGTCGTCGTCGTCAGCGAGCTCGAGGGCAAGCGGCACGATCCGGAGCTCGGTTATTTTGCGCGACAAGCGCTGCGCTACCTCGACGGCCTGCGCATCGAACATGGGCGGCTCGACTTCCCCGTCTCCGTGGGGGAGGGAACCCTCCGCGTCGAACTGAACAACATCGATCAGCAGGTGCTGCCCCGCGGCATCCGGCTGGCCGACAACGACAGTCGCATTCTCGCGGTCGCCTCGCACCTGCAGCAGGACGGGCAGGACGTCACGGTCGTTTCGAAGGATCTGCCGATGCGCGTGAAGGCCGCATCGATCGGGCTGCAGGCAGAGGAGTATCTGGCCGAGCAGGCCGTCGACTCCGGATGGACGGGGGTCGCCTCGCTCGCGCTCTCTGGCGACGACATGGCCGACCTCTACGACGCCGAGGTCGGCGTGCATGAGGACGCGGCCGGCCTGCCGATCAACACCGGGCTGGTCATCCAGTCGGAGCGCGGATCGGCACTCGGGCGCATCGTGGGCGACGGAGAGTTCAAGCTCGTGCGCGGCGACGGCGACGTGTTCGGTCTGCACGGCCGCTCCGCCGAGCAGCGCATCGCCATCGATCTGCTGCAGGACCCGGAAGTCGGCATCGTCTCGCTCGGCGGCAAGGCCGGTACCGGCAAGTCGGCGCTGGCACTGTGCGCCGGGCTCGAGCAGGTGCTGGAGCGCCAGCAGCAGAAGAAGATCATCGTCTTCCGGCCGCTGTTCGCCGTCGGCGGGCAGGAGCTCGGCTACCTGCCGGGCGACCAGGGCGAGAAGATGAACCCGTGGGGTCAGGCGGTGTACGACACTCTCGGCTCCGTCGTCTCGGAGAACGTGCTCGACGAGGTGATGGCGCGCGGGCTGATCGAGGTGATGCCGCTCACTCACATCAGGGGACGCTCGCTGCACGATGCGTTCGTGATCGTCGACGAGGCGCAGTCGCTGGAGCGGAACGTGCTGCTGACGGTGCTCAGCCGCATCGGGCAGAACTCGAAGGTGGTGCTCACGCACGACATGCAGCAGCGCGACAATCTGAGGGTCGGCCGCCATGACGGTGTTGCCAGCGTCATCGAGACGCTGAAGGGCCACGGGCTGTTCGCCCACGTCACCCTCACCCGCAGCGAGCGTTCGGCGATCGCGGCGCTGGTGACCAACCTGCTGGAGACGGGGGAGCTGGCGTAGTTCGGAACCCAGGACGCACGAAGCGGGGCGGTGAGGAAGGATCCTCACCGCCCCGCTTCAGCGAATTCGTGCACTGGTGCGTCTCTGGGAAGGCGGAGGAGGGAAGGGCACCGAGAGTGCCCTGACCGACGACAACGTAGCCAGAGGCGTGCCAGGGCGCGAATCAGCCCGGGTGGGTCATGGAGAGGAGGTCGAGCTTCTCATCCAGCTGCGCCTCGGTGATCTCGCCGCGCTCGACGTAGCCGAGGTCGATGACGGCCTCGCGGACGGTGATGCCCTTGGCGACCGAGTGCTTGGCGATCTTCGCTGCGGCCTCGTAGCCGATCAGACCGTTCAGCGGTGTGACGATCGAGGGGCTCATGCCCGCCAGCGCGGTGACGCGCTCGATGTTCGCCTGCAACCCGTCGACAGTCTTGTCGGCCAGCGTGCGGGAGGCGTTCGAGAGCAGCCGGATCGACTCCAGCAGCGCCGTGCCCATCACGGGAATGGCGACATTCAGCTCGAATGCACCGGATGCGCCGGCCCACGCGACCGTCGCGTCGTTGCCGATGACGCGGGCGGCGACCATCAGCGTGGCCTCGGGGATGACCGGGTTGACCTTGCCAGGCATGATCGACGACCCCGGCTGCAGGTCGGGGAGGTGCAGCTCGCCGAGCCCCGTGTTCGGACCGGAACCCATCCAGCGCAGGTCGTTGTTGATCTTCGTCAGCGACACGGCGATCGTGCGAAGGGCCCCGGATGCCTCGACGAGGCCGTCGCGGTTCGCCTGCGCCTCGAAGTGGTCGACCGCCTCGGTCAGCGGCAGACCCGTCTCAGCGACGAGGTTCGCGATGACCTTCTGCGGGAAGCCCTGGGGCGTGTTGATTCCGGTGCCGGTGGCCGTGCCGCCCTGAGGGACCTCGGCGACATGGCCGATCGTCGCCTCGACGCGCTCGATGCCGAGGCGCATCTGGCGGGCGTAGCCGCCGAACTCCTGACCCAGAGTGACGGGAGTGGCGTCCATGAGGTGGGTGCGGCCGGACTTCACGACCGGCTTCCACTCCTCGGCCTTCGCTTCGAACGCCTTCGCGAGGTGATCGAGCGCGGGAACGAGGTCGCGCAGCAGCGCCTCCGTCACGGCGACGTGCACCGACGTCGGGAACACGTCGTTGGACGACTGCGATGCGTTGACGTGGTCGTTCGGGTGCACCTCGCTGCCGAGCTTCTCGGTGGCGAGCGTCGAGAGCACCTCGTTCATGTTCATGTTCGAGGAGGTGCCGGAGCCGGTCTGGTACGTGTCGACGGGGAACTCCGCCTCATAGCCGCCGGCGACGATCTGGTCGGCCGCCCACGCGATGGCGTCGGCGATTCCGCCGTCGAGCGTGCCGAGGTCCTTGTTCGCCAGCGCGGCCGCCTTCTTGATGCGTGCAAGGGCGTGGATGTGGCGGGTCTCGAGGCCCTTGCCCGAGATGGGGAAGTTGTCGACGGCGCGCTGCGTCTGGGCGCGGTACAGAGCGTCCTTGGGGACGTGCACCTCGCCCATGGTGTCGTGCTCGATCCGGTACTCGGTCTCGGACATGTCTCTCCTTACCTCAGGCCGCATCCCTGCGGCAGTTCACTGTTCCGCGCCGACGACGACGCGCGGCTCGACCTTGCCCTCTGCGAGGCGGTAGTTGGCGCCGACGATGCCGAGGCGGCCCTCGGCCACGGCTTCGCTGATCAGCTCGGAGTGGCGCAGGATCGACGCGACCGTCTGCTCGAGGTGGCGTCGTCCGACGTTCTCGGCGCTCACCGTCTCGTGTGTGACGCCCTCGTCGCTGCCTGCGCGCAGCTCGGACTGCACAGCGGGCACGATCGGCGCAATCAGGCGCCAGATGTACGGAGGCAGCGGCTCCTTGTCGATGTCGAAGCTGTCGATCGCCGCGCGGACGGCCCCGCACGCGTCGTGGCTGAGCACCACGATCAGCGGCACCTTGAGGACCTCGACCGCGTACTCGAGCGACCCCATGATCGACTCGCCCGTCACCTGTCCGGCGTTGCGGACGACGAACAGGTCGCCGAGCCCCATGTCGAAGATGATCTCTGCTGCCAGCCGGGAGTCGGAACAGCCGAACAGGGCAGCTCGCGGTGCCTGGGATGCGGCGAGCTCGTTGCGGCGACCGGCGTCCTGGTGCGGGTGCTCAGGGGCGTTCTCGACGAACCGTCGGTTGCCGTCGAGCATCTGGTTCCAGACGTCTGCGGGGATCATGTCGCGTCCTCCTCCTGGTCGCCTGCGGCGAGGCTGTCATGGATCTGATCGGAGAGCAGGCTCGCCATCTCGGCTGTGGTGTCGGCGGGCGCCGAGCCGTACAGCAGCACATAGCCGTCGCCGAGCGCTGTGCCGATGGCGTACGAGACGGGGGAGTCGCTCTGTGCGCCGCCGATGTCGTACACGCTCCACTCCACGCCGTCGATGGTCGTGGTGTCGTCGGCGCGAGCGCCCGAGAGCTCCTGCGCCGCCCAGGTCTCGTCGCCGTCGAAGCCCTGCACAAGCGTGACGTAGTCCTTCTCATCGGGGGTGAGATGCACGACCTTCCACGACACGACCGTCGAGGGGGAGACCTCGGCGGCGTTGACGCCCCATCCGGTCGAAAGGTCGGCGACCAACGGAGTATGGCCGTACGCCTCTTCAGCGTTGTCGGCGATGGCCGCCACATCGATTTCGGGGCGCTCGGGGGACGTTCCGCGGGGAACGCCGAGCATCACCACGACCACGATCAGCAGGGTGACGCCCAGTGCGATGATCAGGTTCCGGACGTTCTGACTGTTCCGGTACGCGGCCGAGCGAGCGGCCTTCTGCGCTGCGATGTCCTCTGCGGCCTGCTGGTCGGATGCCCCGTTCGCCATCACTCGGCCTCTGCGGCGGCCTCTGGCCTTGCGGCTTCCAACCTGCTCTTCGCGCCGCGCAGCCACTCCTCGCAGCGCGCGGCGAGAGCCTCTCCGCGCTCCCAGAGCGACAGCGACTGCTCGAGCGTGGCCGCGCCCTGCTCGAGTTCGGACACGACGCGGACGAGTTCATCGCGCGCCTGCTCGAAGGAGAGCGAGGCGACGTCGGCGGGGGCAGGATGATCCGTCATCGTAGCCATTCTATTCTTCCGATCCGGTCGGCGCCGCCACGGGCGAGGCATCGACGCTGCCGTGCGAGACGGCGGCGATCGAGCCATGCTCGACTGTGAGGATGAGTCGTGTGTCGGCCGGGGCCTGGGCCGGTTCGCGCACGATCCGGCCGGCCTCGTCCTGGGCGATGGCGTAGCCGCGGCTGAGGGTCGACGCGGGGGAGAGAGCGCGCAGCGATGCGCGGAGCTCTCCTGTGCGCGCCTCCGCCTGTCGCAATGCGCGATCGACGGCTTCGCGGCCGCGCGATACCTGTAGGAACACGTCCTGTGCGCGGTCGCGGATGATCCGGTCGGGCTCGCGCAGTGCGGGGCGCGAGCGCATCTGTTCGAGCTGGGCGAGGTCGTTCGTGATGCGCTGCGTCAGACGCATCTTCGCCCTCGCGCGCAGCTCGGCGATGAGGGCGCGCTGCTCCCCGACATCCGGGACCACTCTCTTGGCGGCATCTGTGGGCGTGGACGCGCGCAGGTCGGCGACGTCGTCGAGCAGCGGGTGATCGTTCTCGTGGCCGATGGCGCTGACGACGGGCGTGGTCGCGGCCGCAACAGCGCGCAGCAGGCGCTCATCGCTGAAGCCGAGCAGCGTCTGCGGGTCACCCCCGCCGCGCGCGATCACGATCACATCGACCGAGTCGTCGGCCTCGAGCTTCTCGAGGGCTGCGAGCACGTCGGGCACGCAGCGGTCGCCCTGCACCGCCGCGTGCTCGGTGCGGAAGTTCACCTCGGGCCAACGCAGCTCGGCGTTGCGGAGCACGTCGCGCTCGGCGTCGCTGCGCTCGCCGGTGATGAGGCCGATGCGATGGGGCAGGAAGGGGACGGGCTTCTTTCGCGCAGGGTCGAACAGTCCCTCGGACTTCAACTGTGCTCGCAGCCGCTCGAGCCGCTCGAGCTGGTCGCCGAGCCCGACGTGGCGCATGGAGCTGACCTGGAAGGCCAGCTCCCCGCCCTTGACCCAGTAGTCCGTTTTGACGTTCGCGATCACGTGGTCGCCGACCTTCAGATCGGCCGGCAGGCGACTGCGCACGCTCGACCACACCCGCACCGAGATGTGGGCGTCGGTCTGGAGATCCTTCAGACGGCCGAACGTGGCGCCGGCGCGCACGTTCCATGACGTGATCTCGCCCTCGACCCAGAGCGAGCCCCAGCGTTCGATGAAGCCACGGATGGTTCTGCCGAGCCGTTCGACGGACGTCGGAGCGTCGGAGGAGGACTCCGATGGTGCGACGCTGTCGGGCGGGGGAGCCTGACCCGGCACCGGCTCGGTGCTGAAGGTGGTCATCGTCTGCCTCTCGTCGCTTCGGATATCGGCCGATGCTCAAGTGCCGCCCGTAGACTGGGCGGGTGAACTCCACCGCAGTTTCGTTGCCCGTACCGCGTGTACCGGTCCGTCGTGAGCGCCTCCAGGATAACGAGGTCCTCGGACACAAGCGCGTCCGGCTGGCCGCGCCCCGCGGCTATTGCGCGGGTGTCGACCGGGCGGTGATCACGGTGGAGAAGGCGCTGGACCGGTATGGCGCCCCGGTGTATGTGCGCAAGCAGATCGTGCACAACATCCACGTGGTGCGCGAACTCGAAGCGCGCGGGGTGATCTTCGTCGAAGAGGTCGATGAGGTTCCGGAGGGTGCGCACGTCGTCTTCAGCGCGCACGGAGTGTCTCCCGCTGTCGTCGAAGCGGCGTCGGATCGCGGCCTGCAGGCGATCGATGCCTCGTGCCCGCTCGTGACGAAGGTGCACCGCGAGGCCAAGCGCTTCGCCAGAGACGACTACCAGATTCTGCTCGTCGGCCATGAAGGCCACGAGGAGGTCGAGGGCACGGCCGGTGAGGCACCGGACAACGTCACGATCGTGAACAACCCGGATGAGGCGGCGACGGTCGAGGTCGACGACCCGTCGAAGCTGGTGTGGCTGTCGCAGACGACACTGTCAGTCGACGAGACGATGGAGACGGTGCGCCGACTGCGGGAGCGGTTCCCGAACCTGCAGGATCCCCCGAGCGACGACATCTGCTATGCAACGCAGAACCGGCAGGTCGCGATCAAGAAGGTCGCGCACGGCTCCGATCTCGTGATCGTCGTCGGTTCGGCGAACTCGTCGAACAGCGTGCGTCTGGTCGAGGTCGCGCTGGAGTACGGCGCTAAGGCCGCGTACCGCGTCGACTACGCGGACGAGGTGCGCCAGGAATGGCTCGACGGGGTCGAGACGGTGGGCATCACCAGTGGCGCGTCGGTGCCGGATGTGCTGGTGCAGCAGCTGCTCGACGAGCTCGCCGATGCGGGCTACGCCGATGTCGAGGAAGTGCGCACCGCCGAGGAGGATCTGATCTTCTCGCTCCCCAAGGAGCTGCGCGGTGAAGGCGAGCCACGGGGCGGCCGGGCCGGAGCCGCGGCATGAGCGAGACGCGCCCCTCATACGGCGAGTATGCGACGCCCGAGGAGCAGCGCCGTCGTATCGACTCGAATCCGCTGCCGGACGAACCGCCGCGGCAGGAACCGAAGCCTCGGCAGGAACCTGAGGTCTCGCAAGCCACAGCGGCAGCGCCCACCACGGGGACGGACGAAAGCCCGAAACCCCTGACGCGGGCACGCCGCATCGACGTGTTCGCCGCAGTGTTCCTTCTCGCCTGGGGACTGTTCTCGGTCATCCGGATGGTCCCGGAGCTCACGCAGCTCCCGTCGACGTTCTACGACGCGTTCGAGGCGATGGGCATCGACGCGGAGTTCTCCGACCCGGCCGGTGCGCGCTGGTGGGGT
Source organism: Microbacterium sp. JB110 (assembly GCF_003335195.1). Classification (NCBI taxonomy): domain Bacteria; kingdom Bacillati; phylum Actinomycetota; class Actinomycetes; order Micrococcales; family Microbacteriaceae; genus Microbacterium; species Microbacterium sp. JB110. The sequence goes on from NZ_QPGM01000002.1 coordinate 124,011, forward strand.
GTGGGGGCTGCGGTCGTCTACGGCTTCGGCTGGCTGATCGCCGCCGCGCTGACCTGGCGGCGCGCCAGGCAGCGCAAGATCGTGTTCTGGGTGCCGCTGGTCAGCGCCGTGGTCGTCTTCGTGATCGTGATGCTCCTGATCGCCGTGCCCCTCGCGAACGACCCCGCTCTGCTGGACGCGCTGGTCTCGCAGATGGGCGAGCTGCCGCAGCCGTAGCGCTTCAGACAAGCAGAGACGACGATGTCCCCGGCGCCGCAGGGCACCGGGGACATCGTCGTCGTCTGGTCAGCCCTTGGACTGTCCGAAGGACCCGAGCTGTTTGGTGGCTTCGATGACGCGGGCGGCCATCGCCGTCTCCGCGACCTTGCCCCAGGCCCGCGGGTCGTACTTCTTCTTGTTGCCGACCTCGCCGTCGACCTTGAGCACCTCGCCGTAGTTGCTGAACATGTAGTCGGCGATTGCGCGCGTGTAGGCGTACTGCGTGTCGGTGTCGATGTTCATCTTGATGACGCCGTTGCGCACAGCGAGCGCGATCTCTTCGTTGGTCGAACCGCTGCCGCCGTGGAAGACGAGGTCGAGCGGCTTCTCACCGGTCCCGAACTTCTCGGCGATGCCCGTCTGGATCTCGCCGAGGAGCTCCGGGCGGAGCTTGACGTTGCCCGGCTTGTAGACGCCGTGCACGTTGCCGAAGGTGAGGGCCGACAGGTACCGGCCCTTCTCGCCGAGCCCGAGGGCCTCGACTGCTTTCGTCACGTCGCCGACGGTCGTGTAGAGGGCATCGTTCGAACCCTCGTGCTGCACGCCGTCCTCTTCGCCGCCGACCACGCCGATCTCGATCTCAAGCAGGCCGCCGATGTTCTTCAGACGGGGGAGGAGCTCGCTCGCGATCTGGATGTTCTCGTCGAGCGGCACGGCGGAGCCGTCCCACATGTGCGACTGGAAGATCGGCTCGCGGCCGGCCTTGACCTCTTCTTCGCTGGCCTCGAGTACGGGCAGGAGGAAAGAGTCGAGTGCGTCCTTCGGGCAGTGGTCGGTGTGAACAGCGACCGTGACGGGGTAGTTCTTGGCGACCTCGCGCACGTAGCGGGCCATGGCGATCGCGCCGGTGGCGCGCGCCTTGACGGTCTGGCCGGCGAAGTAATCGGCTCCACCTGTGGTGACCTGGAGGATGCCGTCGGAACCGGCCTCCGTCAGGCCCTGCAGCACGGAGTTGATGGTCTGCGAGCTTGAGACGTTGATCGCGGGGTAGGCAAAGCTGCCTGCCTTCGCGCGATCGATCATCTCGGCGTACTGGTCAGCGGTGGCGACGGCCATGTGGTTTCCTTCGCAATCGGGTGAGGGGAGCTTCCCGCAGTCTACCGAGTGGCGCGGGAAGTCAGTAGTCGTGGCGGAGAACCATCCGGCGTGACCAATAGGAAAGAATCGTGATTCTTATGTGCTCCGGGGGCGTGAAGTCGCCTCGTCCGGCGACGAGGGAGGAATAGGGTCAGAACATGACGACCGCTGAGGACATGATCCCCCTTCGCCCTGACCGCAACATCGCCCTCGAACTGGTGCGCGCCACGGAAGCAGCCGCCATTCGCTCCGTGCCGTTCATCGGCCGCGGACAGAAGGAGAAGGCGGACGGAGCCGCCGTCGACGCGATGCGCGCCTTTCTGTCGACGGTCGATTTCGACGGCACCGTCGTGATCGGCGAGGGGGAGAAGGACGAAGCCCCGATGCTGTTCAACGGGGAACAGGTGGGGACGGGCAAAGGCCGCAAGTACGACATCGCGGTCGACCCGATCGACGGCACCTCGCTGACTGCCGCGGGGCGTCAGAACGCACTCAGCGTGATCGCTCTGTCCGATCGGGGCACCATGCTCGATGCCTCGAGCGTGTTCTACATGGACAAGCTCGTCACGGGGCCGGCCGGCGTCGGCATCGTCGACATCCGTCTGCCCGTCGGCGAGAACATCCGACGGTTGGCGAAAGCGTCAGGAAAGCCCGTGGAGGAGATGGTGGTCTCTGTGCTGAACCGCCCCCGCCACGAGAAGCTGATCGAGGAGATCCGAGAGGCCGGAGCGGGTACCCGGCTGATGTCGGACGGCGATGTTGCGGGCGGTATCAACGCCGCACGCCACGACGCGCGCGTCGACATGTGCATCGGCGTCGGCGGCAGCCCCGAGGGAATCGTCACGGCGTGCGCGATCAAGGCCCTCGGTGGACACATCCAGGGTCGGATCTGGCCGCGCGACGACGAAGAGCGACAGGCGGGCATCGACGCGGGACTCAAGATGGACTATGCGTATGACGCGGAGGAGCTCGTGCGCGGAAACAATACGATCTTCGTCGCAACCGGTGTGACCGACGGGCAGCTGGTGGCCGGCGTCAACCGCACCGGAGAACACGTGTACACGGAATCGATCGTGCTGCGCAGCCACTCCGGAACACTGCGGCGCGTCACCTCGGATCACCTCGTCTCGAAGTGGTTCTGAGTCGATCGCACTCGGATCGTGACGTTCAATCCCACATCCGTGCAGGAAGGGATGCAAGAATGAGCTACGGCGGGAGAGGGGCCGCGCCGTGCGGCTCGCCGCCGAGGCTGATCTATGACGAGTGAGAATTCGACCGGGCGGGTCACCGGTGCCAAGGCTGTCGTGAAGGACGCTCAGGACCCTTCGCGCCGACCGGACGTGCTGTTCCGCGTGCGACGCGCGCCTGGGCAGGAGGCGAACCCGTGGTGGAACATCTGCGCCTTCGTGATCTTCTGCGGCGGCGTGCTCGGGGTGCTCAGCCTCCTTCCGTAATCACAGACTCCGTTTCGTCGGCCTGGCGATCTGCGGTCGCGTCAAGGGGTTCGCCGTCCGCCTGCTCCAGCAGCTCCGGCGCCGTGAGGCGGCGCACCGGCTCGTCGATCGTCTCCAGCTCCGGTGACTGCGCGAGCTTCGACGCCTCGATGCCGGGGAACTTGCGCGCCGTCGACAGCACGCGGCTTTCGAGCGAACCGACGAGCTTGTTGTAGGAGTCGACTGTGCGCTCGATCGCACGCCGCATCCCGTCGGCGTGACCGGACAGCGTACCGAGGCGTTCGTAGAGCTCGTTGCCGAGCTCGAACAGGGTGCGGGCTTCGTCTGACACCTCCTGCTGCGTCCACGAGTACGCGACAGTCTTCAGCACCGCCCAGAGATTGACCGGCGACGCCAGCGCCACGCGACGGGAGAAGGCGTACTCGAGCAGCGCCGGGTCTTCGCTCAGCGCGGCTGCCAGCACCGACTCGCTGGGGATGAAGCACACCACGAATTCTGGGCTCTGCTCGAGGCCCGTCCAGTACGCCTTCTTCGCGAGAGCATCGATGTGCGCCCGCACCGCCTTGACGTGCTTCGCCATCAGGCCGGCCCGGCGCGAGCCCTCGTCGCCGGTCGCGGTGTCGGGAATGGCGCTGGCGTCGAGGAAGGACTCCAGAGGCGCCTTCGCATCGACGGCGATCGCCTTGCCCCCTGGTAGGCGCACCACCATGTCGGGACGACCGACCCCGGCGTCCGAGGAGATCTGGGCCTGCAGATCGAAGTCCACCCGCTGCAGCAGGCCGGCTTCCTCGACGATGCGCCGCAGCTGCGCCTCGCCCCACGCTCCGCGCGCCGTCGTCGAGCGCAGCGCACTGGCCAGCGATTGCGTCGTATCGCGCAGCTGCTCGTCGGAGCGATGCGCGGCCCTGAGCTGCTCGGCGACCTGGCCGAACTGCTCCTGCCGCTCCTTCTCCATCGCGCCCACGCGCTGCTGCATCCGGGTCAGTGTCTCCTGCACCGGGGTGAGTGCCTGCAGCACGGCGCTCTCACGCTGAGCCTGCGCGGCGGACTCCGCCTGTTCGAGGCGTTCGCGTTCGGCGATCTCGCGGCGCTGCGCGTCCTGTCGAGCGACCGTGTCGCGAAGGGACGCTGTTTCGCCCTCGGCGCGCGAGAGCTCGGCGCGCAGGGTCGAGGTGGCCTCCACGACGCGGTGCTCGGCCTGCGCCCGCGCGGCCTCGACGGCGTGCGAGTTCGCGGCCTCGGCGCGGGCTGCCCGGCCGGAGCGCGCGAACCACCCGATCGCGGTGCCGGCGGCCAGGGCGAGGAGCACGAGAACGACGGTGATGGGGTCCATGTGCACCATCCTGCCGGGGGCCTCCGACATTCTCGCCTCGGCGAGTCGGACGCTGGGCGGCTACGCCGCTGCGGCGCGCGGTGCGACGGGTTCCGTCTGCTTCACCTTCGCGCCGATAGTGCGCGCAAGAGCGGTCACGTCCGCCGCTTCGTGGCGCCGTCCGGCGTCGATCACGATCTGTGCGCAGGCGAGGGCGTCTGCGGTCGCCTCATGGTGGGCGAACTCGTGGTGCCCAGCCGCCTCGGCGGCGATCGGCAGGCGATACGACGGCAGGTCGTACACCTTCCGGGCGACCTGCAGCGAGCACAGGTAGCGATACGAGTCGAGTTCAGCTCCGGTCGCCTCGCAGGCTGATCGGAGCACGCGCGTGTCGAAGGCCGCGCTGTGCGCGACGAGCACATCGCCTCCGATGAAGCCGACCAGCGCAGCCAGTTGCTGCGTCCATCCGGGAGCCGAAAGCACATCATCCGGAGCGATGCCGTGGACGCCCATGTTCCCCGGATGGAAGGTGTCGTGACCGGCTGGAGGCCGGATCAGCCATCCGGCCGTTTCGACGACCCGACCGTCTCGAACGCGCGCCAGGCCGACCTGACATGCGGAGGCGGGAGAGCCGTTCGCCGTCTCGAAATCGATGGCAGTGAAGTCGAGAGGCATGCCCTGAAGTCTGCTCCCCGAGGAGTGGAGGGCAAAACCGACGCGGCCGTTCCCGGTCGATCCGGAGGGTTCGGCGGCCGCCGCACGTAGACTGTCGTTCCGTGGCTCTGACTATCGGAATCGTCGGACTTCCCAATGTGGGCAAGTCGACTCTCTTCAACGCACTGACCAAGAACACCGTGCTCGCGGCGAACTATCCGTTCGCGACGATCGAGCCGAACGTCGGCGTGGTCGAGCTGCCGGACCAGCGGCTGAACCGGCTTGCTGAGATCTTCTCGTCGCAGAAGATCCTGCCCGCGCCGGTGTCGTTCGTCGATATCGCCGGCATCGTGCGCGGCGCGAGCGAGGGGGAGGGGCTCGGCAATCAGTTCCTCGCGAACATCCGTGAGGCCGACGCGATCGCCCAAGTCGTGCGCGGGTTCACCGACAGCGACGTCGTGCACGTCGACGGCAAGGTCGACCCGTCCAGCGACATGGAGACGATCAACACCGAGCTGATCCTCGCCGACATGCAGACGCTCGAGAAGGCTGTGCCCCGCCTCGAGAAAGAGGTCAAGGGCAAGAAGACGGACCCGGCCGTGCTCGCCGCGGCGAAGGAAGCCGCAACGATCCTCGAGGACGGCACGACGCTGTTCCAGGCAGGCTTCGACACGACTCCGGTCAAGGAGCTCGGCCTGCTCACGGCGAAGCCCACGCTGTTCGTGTTCAACGTCGATGAGGGCGTGCTCACCGACGACGACCGGATGGCGGAGCTTGCGGCGCTCGTCGCTCCGGCGAAAGCTGTGTTCCTCGACGCGAAGGTCGAGTCGGAGCTGATCGATCTCGACCCGGATGAGGCGACGGAACTGCTGCAGTCGCTGGGTCAGGAGGAATCAGGCCTCGACCAGCTCGCCCGCGTCGGCTTCGAGACGCTCGGACTGCAGACGTACCTGACGGCAGGCCCGAAGGAAGCGCGCGCCTGGACCGTGCGGAAGGGTGCGACCGCCCCGCAGGCCGCGGGTGTGATCCACACCGATTTCGAGCGCGGCTTCATCAAGGCCGAGATCGTCTCGTTCTCCGAGCTCGACCAGCACGGATCGATGAGCGAGGCGAAGGCCGCCGGGCGCGTGCGCATGGAGGGCAAGGATTACGTCATGAAGGACGGCGACGTGGTGGAGTTCCGGTTTAACGTATAAGCACGTTCGGGGTGCACTTATGACGCCTGCACGAGTTCTCACTGCAGGTGACCGCGGTGTGCTTGCTGCGATGTCCGGCTGATTTACTTGCTCCGGCCAGATGCCGGACGTGGCAACTCGCTGACGCGAGGGCCGGACGAACCACGAGTCACGACCGTTCGAGAGCGCGGGCCCCGGGCCGGCCAAGGCTCACGGTTACAGGCGATTCAGACCGCTCCGGTGACGAGGAGAAGGTCGAGCTTGTTCTCGTCTGTGGTGTCTGCGGCAGCGGTATAGGCGACTATGCGCAGATCAGCGCCCGGCACGGAGAGGACGTCGCAGTCGAGCGTGATCGCGCCGACCTCGGGGTGCTTGATCGTCTTCCGACTGCTCGTGTGCTCGGCCGGTGCGGCGTCGTTCCAGTGCCGGGTGAAATCGGCAGAGACTGCGCGGAGTTCACGCACGAGCGAGGCGAGCCGCCGGTCGCTGGGATATCGGGCCCGTGCATGCTTCAAATCGGCGACGATGCTGCGCTCGAAATCATCGGTTGGCGCCGGCGGCGAGGGGTGCAGGGACCTATGCGCGGCCCCGTTGCCGAAGATCGCCCGAGCAAGATTGCGTTCGGCCGCCGGAAGTCGCTCAGGGGGTCCGTGGAGCGTCGCCCAGGTCGGGTTCCATATCAGCAACGACCAGTCGGCGGCGAAGACGCCGACCGCTGCGTCTCCGAGTCGGGAGACGAGTCGCTGTACGCCGGCCGGGATGAAGTCGGACACCATGCCATCCCTTGGCGGCAGCAGTCCGGCGGAGATGAACAGGGCGTCGCGCTCCGCGCTCGATAGCTGCAATGCTCGGGCAAGCGAGGCGACGACCTGAGCCGACGGGCGGGTCGCCCGGCCGCGCTCGAGACGCACGATGTAATCGACCGACAGTCCCGCGAGCTGTGCGAGTTCTTCTCGCCGCAGGCCGGGGGCGCGACGGCGCAGTCCTGCTGTCAGGCCGACATCATCCGGGGCGAGCCTGTCACGCCACCGATGCACCAGATGCCCGAACTCCGACGCTTCCATGCCCTTCATTCTTGCGCGACCGCGCGCCCGGAGACTAGGCACTGACAGTCCTCCGTCTCAATGGGGCCCTGGCCGTCATGCGGCGGTCGACGAAGACTCGTCTCCGGATCGCTCTACGTCCGTCAGCATCGATGCCAACTGCAAGGAGGAGCCCATGGCTCAGCACACCATCGTCATGACCGGAGCGACACGAGGGATCGGCCGAGTCGCCCTCGACCGCATCGCCGCGCTCGACCCAGACGCCCACCTGGTCCTGCTCGCCCGTGACGAGGCCAGCTCCCGATTGGCAGCCGAACTCACCGCGGCAGGGCACGCGGCATCGGGTATCGCCGTCGACCTGCTGTCCCTCACGGGCACGCGCCAGGCTGCCGACGAGGTTGTGCGGAGACTGGATGCTGGCGAACTGCCGCCGCTGCGCGGTTTGGTCGGCAATGCGGGGCTGCAAATCACGAACGACCTCACCGAGAACTCCGAAGGCCTGGAGGCGACGTTCGCCGTCAACGTGCTCGCCAACCATGTGCTCCTCCGTCGCCTGAACGATCGCTTCGTGTCAGGGTCGAGGATCACGCTCACGGTCAGCGATACTCACTTCGGCGATTTCCGTCACAATCTCGGTATGGTTCCCGGCCCGTCCTGGCAAGAGCCGGAACGTCTGGCGCGGATCCGCGCCTTCCCTGATCCGGAGAGCGTCGTGGCGGGTCGCACCGCGTACTCGACGAGCAAGTTGGCCGCCATCCATCTCATCCACGAGCACGCGCGCCGTCTGTCGGGCGGCGTTGACATCGTCGGATTTAATCCAGGGTTCGTTCCCGGTACCGACCTCGCGAGGGCCGCCGACGCGTTCTCACGTTTCGCGATGCGCAGGGTCATGCCGCTGATGACCTTGACGCCGTTGGCGACCAGCAAGGGCGCAGCCGGGCGCTATCTCGCAGACGCGGCGCTCGGCCGCACGAGGGCGACGACCGTGGCCTATATCAACCGCGGTGCCGAGGAGCGTTCGTCCGAGGAGTCCTACGATCCTGCTCGCGAACGTCAGCTCTGGGACACCGCCGAGGAACTCACGCGATCGCTCCACTGAGCGGCGGCGATGGGCGATCCGGTGGTGGTCTCTCTGCCTCGTCGTCCTCAGGCGTTGCGGCAGTCGGGGTCGGCAACGTACACGCCCCGATTCCGCGCGCCCTGACCGTGGTGCGCCCACGGGGGAGCGCGTCGCGCGATTCCGACGCGGCCAGCGTTCTTGCGTAGGTACAACGATCGTTGTACCTTGGGTGCATGACTTCGACGCGAGCCGCCATCGTCTCCTCCGCCGAGCGCACCTTCGATCACCATGGCTTCGCGGCCACGGGCATGGACCGCCTGACGGAGGCCGCTGGCGTGTCAACGCGCACACTGTACAAGCATGTGGGAAGCAAGTCGCGCCTGATGGTCGCCGTGTTGGAAGAGCGTGCGGACCGCTTCTTCGCCGCTCTGTTGGTCGAGAGCGTGGACGCGCTGTTCACCGGTCTCGGACAGTGGATCGCCGAGGAGGGTTCCCGTGGCTGTCTCTTCCTCCGGGCGCAGGGCGAGACTGCCGGCGAGGACGAGGGTGTGTCCGCGGCCGTCGCGTCGTACCGGGACCGGCTCCGCGCGCTGATCCGCCGCGTCGTCGCCCGCGACCTCGGCCACGACGATGAACGAACCGCGACGCAGGTGCTGCTGCTGTTCGAAGGCGCGACCTCGGCCGCCGCCTACCTCGGCCCCGACTCCATCGAACGCGCCCAGGAGGCCGTGGCTGTGTTGATGTCAGCACCTCCCCACGACCACGATTCCGAACGAAAGGCCTGACGTTGCACCTTCTGACCGTCTTCTCCCACCCGGTCGCCGCCTCGTATCCCGCCGCGGTGATGTCCGCTTTCCACGAGCCGTTCCACGAGGCTGGGCACACGATCGACGTGCTCGACCTGCATCGCGAGGGCTTCGACCCGCGGTTCACCGTGGAGGACCATTCATACTTCTGGGGCGCCCCGGTCCCGGCAGATGTCGCCGCCATGCACCGGCGCGTCGAGGCGGCCGACCGTCTCGCGTTCGTTTTTCCGGTGTACTGGTGGTCGATGCCGGCGCTCATGAAGGGGTGAGTCGAGCGTGTCTTCACCGGCGGGTGGGCCTACCAATATGGTCAGGGCGTCGATGATCGCGGAAAGAAGCCCCTCAATGGTCTTCTGCCGAGCGTGCCGACCGCGCTCGTCGCCATCGGCGGATCCAAACGCTCCACGTACGACAAGTACGGCTATGACGAGGCCATGCGCACCCAGCTCGACGTGGGTGTCTTCGCCTACTGCGGGATTCGCGACGTCGAGAGCCATCTGATCTATGACGTCGAGGGTGACCACAACGCCGCCACCCGCGCTGCCGGTGTGCGGGATGCGCGCCGGATTGGCGCGGACTTCCTCTCGCCGGATCGCGTGCCCCGCGATGCGAAGGCCGAGCACCTTCGGGCGCGCCGGGCCGCCAAGGCCGCCTGACGCGGATCGACCCGGCCCGCGGCGTCACCCTTCACGACGTCGGTCCTCTGGCGCAGGCGTGGGTCGTCGGGCGGCGGCAGGTAGTGGTGCTTCGTCCCGCGCAACAGCGTCTGATCTCTGACCCGAGCTCATGACGGCCGAGACGAAAGCGCCGCCGGCGCGTGATGTGTTTACGTACCGGAACTCGGTGGAGTTCCGGTTTAACGTGTAGTCGCGTTCTGATTTGCGCTGTCGAGCCGGCCGGCGTGTCTACCTGCTAGACCTAGTCGCCTGCGATCCACCAGGATATGGGGTGGCTGCGGAATCGGTCGGTGTACGTGGGGTGGTGTCCGCGACAGTCGGTTATGGTCGCGGCGCGGTAGTGTCGAGATGCACCGAGGTATATCGAGGGAGACCAAAGGGATGAGTGAGCCACAACCAATTTCCCCCGAACCTGGGCGGTGGAAGCGCCCCGCCTACCTCCTCGTTGTTTTGGCCGCGCTCGCGCTGGTGATGTTCGTCTGGTTCCACACCCCCGAGGTAGAGGTGGCGTCGGACAACGGAGAGGATGGGTACATCACGCTCCGATGCGCCAACGCCGGTCCATCGAGGTGGGAGCCACCCACCGTGCGCCCGGGCCAGGAACTCTCTGGTGACGCGACGAGTCAGGCATTCGATCTGCTGATCCTGAAGAACGACATCGAGTCGCTTCATGTTGGCCTCGCGTGCGGACAGGCCCGTGATACGCACACAAACACCTTGATCGTGACGACTTTCGTCGCGGGAACGATCATCTTCCTCGGATATGCCGCGCTCTGGATGCGCCGCGCCCGCCCCGAGGCGTCGGAGCATCCCGCGTAGCCATGCCTCATGGTCTCGCTCATCGGTCTTGCGAGGAGCAGCGAGCCAGCCCACCTGGTCGAACGTGTCAGAGCTGATGATGGTGCACGGGTATCCCTTGACGGCACAGACGTAGGCAAGCGAGGAGCCGGTGCTGCCACCGGAGTACTCCACGACGCACTGACCGGGTTCGAGGTCACCGCGATGTTCCGCCTCTTCGATGATCGCCAGCGCCATTCGGTCCTTGTAGCTCCCCGTGGGATTTCCCGTTTCGAGCTTCACGATCACCTGCGCGGCACCGTCCGGGACGATGCGCTGCAAGCGCACCAGGGGAGTGTCTCCGATGGTGGCGAGCGAAGAATCGACTATGCCGTTGTTCATGACGAGGCTCCGGTCGCCCCGATGAGGGCCTGATGGTGGGTGCGCAACTGAAGCAGCGCTGCATTCAGCAGCGGTGCAGGGGCTTCGAGAGCTGCTGCGCGTGCGGCGAGGTCGCCGATGATGTGCTCGACTTCGACGGGGTCGCCGTGCTGGAGATCGCGGTAGAGCGAGGATGTGAACGCGGACCCTGGCTCGGTGAGCAGCCCCAGGGACTGCGCGTGCCCAGCCTCGCTCACCCGGTGGCCGACAACTTCCGCGATCTGCTCGCACTCGGCGATTGCCTGGAGGATCTGCGCTTCGCCTCCGGCAGCGAGGATGTCGCCGATGGTGCCGCGGAACAAGCAGGTGATGACACCGGCGGCGGCGATGAAAGCCCACTTCTCCCACAGCTGTGAGGCGACGTCGTCCACGATGTCCAGAGTGATGCCGTCGACGTCGAGCGTCCGGCGGATCTCGTTGGGCACGTCCTTGCCGTGCAGCCCGCCGACGGTCAGGCTGCACAGCGGGGTCATCTGCACGACGGTCGCGTCCTCGTCCAGGGTTGCCACGATTTTCACGATGCCCCCGAGGACCTGCCCAGGGAAGGCGCGCTCCAGTAGTTCGATGTGGGCCATGCCGTTGAGCAGCGGCACGATGCGGGAATCCGGCCCGACCGCGGGTGTGAATGTCGGGATGATCGATTCCAGTGCCGGTGCCTTGACTGCGACGATCACGAGGTCGAACGGATCTGAGTCGTCCAGCGAAGTGACGGCGCGCGCCGTGTACACGACGTCCACATCGGGTGCGCGGAAGTGCAGGCCGTCGGCCGCGAGCTGCGCGGCGCGGCGCTCTCGGACAAGGAACGTCACGTCCTGCCCGGCGGAGATGAGTCGCGCCCCGAGGGCTCCGCCGGTGGCTCCTGCTCCGATGATGAGGGTTCGTGTCATATGTCGAGCTTCCTTTGATGAGTTTCCGGTCCGGAGCCAGGCGATGAAGGTGTTCCTTATCGCACTTACGTGTCGGGACTGATGAGGCCGTAGACGGTACTGGCCAGCAGCCCAACCCCGATGATCAGCAGCGCGACGCCGCCCAGGAGGGTGACGATCCGGTCCGCGGCCGGGGACCTGTGGAAGCCGAACAGGCGGATCAGCGCGATCGTCACAGCCCACCACGACCCTGCGCCGAGCACGACCGCTGCGCACAGTGCGACGGTCCGCATCTCCGCTCCGTCGCCATGTCCGATGAACTGGGGCAGGATCGCCGCGAAGAAGAGCAGCGCCTTCGGGTTGGTCGCATTCGTGACGAATCCGCGCGCGTAACCGCCCCGTGATTGGTGCTCGAAGTCCTTTGCGGCCTCAGGCTCGGTGCTGCGGGTGGAACGAAGCATGCTCGCGCCCATCCACAGCAGCACTCCCGCCCCGAGCAGCTGCACGATGGTCAGCGCCCCAGGCGCAGACACCAGCAGGGCTGTCGCACCGGCGGCGGCGAGTAGCGCGTGCAGCATCAGTCCGGCGACGATCCCCACTGCAGTGGATGCGCCTTCCCGGACGCCGCGGGTCGCCGAGTGCACGACGAGCACGAGGTCTGGGCCGGGCACTGCGAGCGCTACCAGCAGAGCGAGGGCGAACGCCGCCCATGATTCTGCTCCCACTTCTGCCTCCGATCCGTAGACTCTCTCGGAAGCCAGGCTATGGACAGGATTCGTTACTCTGTATCCATGCGTGAATCTCAGGTGAGATCTGCTCGACTACCCGAATTGGATTCGGTGGACTGGGCGATCCTCGAACTGTTACAAGTGGATGCGACTTTGCCCAACAAGGACATCGCCGCCAAGGTTGGTGTGGCTCCAAGCACGTGCCTGGAGCGGATCCGGCGGATGCGCCGCAACGGGACCATCGTCGCCACGCGCGCGCACGTGCTCCCAAGCCTGCTCGGCAGGGGAGAGCAGGCGTTCCTCGGCATTCAGATCCGACCGCATGCCCGCGACACGGCCAACGACTTCGTGCAGAAGGCCCTCGCGCTGCCTGAGACCCTCGCGTTGTACAACGTCAGCGGCAGCGAGGACTACCTCGTCCATGTCGCCGTGGCGAACAGCACCGAGCTGCAGACGTTGATCATCGACAAGCTCCTCGCTCTGCCCCAGGTTGCGCACTGCCGGACCCAGCTCATCTTCGGTGAACCCTGGGTCGCTCCACTGCGCCGACGCTCGGCACGTGGTGCGAACAGTCGAGATGCCATCGCGTAGCCAGAGGTTGGTATCCGCGGCGACGTGGTTGAGTTTAGATTCAACGTCTGACTCAGCCCAGGCCGTCGCGTGTTCGCGTGAGGGTATGCTCACCCGAGCCGGCACCGATCCTAGGGATGGCGACGTCCGTGGGTGCTCAACATTTGGTCGCACCGAAGCCGATGACGACCGGGCTGCGACGTGGCCCGTGCACGCATGTCGCGCCGATCAGACGCAGAGCATAGAGCGCCGAGCCAACTGGGCGGAGGCAAGTCGGTTCGTCGGATCTGTTGGTGGATGCCGCTGAAGGACGCTCTTGATATGAGATCGTTGAAAGATGCTGTCGAGAGGCGCGCTGAGCGACACGTTCATTCTGGGGCGTCCCGCATCGCGCGCCGTCATCGAGCGTGAAGAGAACGAGTACGGCGGCCCGCTGCCTCGGGAGTACGTGGAGCTGCTTCAGGTTTCGAATGGGATGCACACCAGCGGTAACGTGAGCATCCTCGGCGCTGAGGGGGTCGTGCAGCGAAACAACGAATACGAGGTACAGGTGTACTTGCCCGGCTACTTCATGATCGGCGACGACAGCGGCGGGCACGCGATCCTGTTGAACCTCGGTGACCGCCGCATCTATGAGGTGGACATGGGTGCCATGGACGAGGAGAGCATGAAGCTCAGCGCGCGTTCCCTCGATGAGCTTCTCACGCTTGGCACCTGCCTGACTGAGCGTCGCGGCGGGTGAGATGCATTTCGGAGCCGGAGCTTAGGCGGGTTCAGGCTCTTATGTCTCGCGTTGTGTACACCTTCAGTCGGCGTTCAATGCCGGACGGAGGAAGGCGTCGTCGTACTTCTGTCGCGCGCGTGCGGTGCGCAGTTCGCGCAGTTTCCGCTGCCGCTCGGTCTGATCCGGCAGGTCGATCGCCATGTACCCGGTGTCGTACTCGTTCGCCCCATCTGGATAGTCACCGCGCCGCAGGCGGGTTGTCAGAATGGTGGCGTAAGCGACGATGTGCTCGAACTTCTTCGGTTCATACGCAGCCTCTGCGGAGTATTGCTCTCGGAGCGCGTTCTCTTCGTCGCTGAGGTGAATGCGCGCCGCGTCGTCGAGTTCCCAGAACAGACGCAGCGCGAGTGCGCGGTCGCAGTGGGCATGCTGCGCGACCGCGAGGGGGACAGCGAAGCCGTCATCCCAGTTGTGCTCGCTCATGAGGTTCCAGAGGGCGACTTCATCCGCGTCAGGAAGTACAGTGCCGGGCGTACCCATGAATGTCAGCGTAGCTGCGGGAGGCCAAAGCGGTGGGTGTGTGTCAGCCCCCAACGTCAGCCACGCCAGAGCACAGTCTCGGTCTCGGTCGCAGCCGCTTCGGCGACCAGCACAGGGAGATCATCGACCAGCAGCTCGCAGTGCAGGTGAAGTCCATCAAGCACCGTTTCCCAGCTCGGGATTCCCTCGGCGCTCTCGAGGAAGTCGCCTGTACGAGGTCCAGGACGAGCCTCCAGTGGGCCCGTGCGGTCCTCCCTCATGGATCACATCCGGCTCACGGAGACGCGTCATCGCAGTGATCTCTGACCGGGGAGTGATCACGCCAAACGCCCCGACGCCATCGGTTGTGATGCTGTAGTCCATCTGCTGCGCCGCTGTCGTATATCGACTAGCTCTGCCTTGATGGAGTGCCCTCGGAAGGCAGTGAGCCCGCCGAAGTCATATGCAACGACGCGAGATCGCGACCTCGACAGCGCGATCCGCGACTACCTCGAAGACGTCGGCGGCGGACTGGCGAGGTGTGAACACCTACTCTGCGGGGAAGACCGGCTGTTCTTCGAACCGGAGGCGCGCACGGCCGCGCTCACCTTCGACTGGAGATGATCGCACGGCCCCTGCGGAAACCTGGCAGGACGGCGATCACCGGACTCAGGGCCCTTCGGCTGCTTCGCGCAGCCAGGCTTCGAGTAAAGGTCCGGGTGGATTCAGCCGACGGGCAAACCCTGAATCGCTCTCGTCGGGTGGCATCGTCGCCACGAGCAACAGAATTGCCTCTCGCTGAGTACCGGTTCCGAACAATCCTTCGCGATCGAGTCGACGTAACGATTCCTCCATTGAGGCCAACCGCAGATCCCACTCAGCGTCTATATCAGCTGCCTCGAATAAGTCGCCGCGAGCGGAGAACGCAGATTCTGTCTGCGCCAACCAATCGTCTCCGACGATCGCGTACGGACTGTCGGCGAGGTTCCATCGGTCCGGCCCGTCGACAGTGACAGTGAGGTATGGGCGCATTCCTTCCCCTGACGTCACCAGGGCATACACGCAGAACGTTTCCCCATAATCATCACGCTCGGCGTGGAACCGCGTCACCGCGTGCCTGGTCGCATCGCTCACAACTTTCACCAGTGCGGGGGCGCCCTGAGCCTTGTCGCTAGAGCTCATGATTGACCCATTTCTCGTCGAAGGAGTCGTACTGTTCCTTCCGGTCTACCTTCCACTCACTGCCGTGGAGCCGCATTGTGGAGCGAAAACGACTCGCAAGGATGTGGTGCTGCAGTGTTTCGATGACGACCGCGTTCTTCGCCCGAGTGCCCGCGACGAACTCTTCATCGACGCGGTACTCGGGCGGGTGCCCACAGTGGAGTGCGACCTGACGGCCGGTCTCGCGTTTCTTATGCGTGCAATAGGTCTCGAAGATCACATCGAGGTCGCGCTTCATGTCGGTGCTCACGGTACCCCTGCCCTTCTCTGCGATCGCCTGCCAGTACGTGACTTCCCAGTGATGCATACTTCCGATGAAGTGACGCAACACCGCGTACGCCTCGTCCACTTCGCCCATGGCACTTCTCCTTCGACGCCGACCCAATGATGGTATCTCCCGCCACCACAGCGGCTCCCATCGTGTCGTTCTGCGGACGGGCCGACGTGCATGGTCGTCGTTCTTGCTCGTTGATCCGCTCTCTCGCGACCAGAATTGCATCGCGGGTCAGCCCGGTCCGTTCTTCGGCGCAGGGGAGCCGCCCTCAACTCGCACGGCGAAGACTTCGCCGTGCTCGATCACCTCGGCGAAGAACGCCGACGACTGCGCAGCGCTTGGCGGTGTACTGCGCTCGATGTGTTTCGCCGACCGTCGCTGAGCGGCGAAGCGGGCCACTTGGAGCATCCTGATTCGGATGTTTCCGAAGTGACGAGTTGTGGTGAACTTCCGGAACGAACAAACGTCAGGGAGAGGCGAAATGAGTGATGCCATCGGCGGATCAAGTCAGGAAACACCACCGGAGGTGGTTCACTTTCATGAGGTAGTCCCCGTGTTTCGCATGCTGGAGTTCAGCATGTTTCCCGAAGAGCGACTCGGCGCGGAGGAATGGCAGCGCCGCCAGGAGGAGCTGCTGTCGGCTGACCCTGCCTCGCTCTCGATTCGTGTGTTGATCGATCTTCCCGATGGCGACATGCTGTCCTTCGATCTGAATGATCGCAAAAGTGGCTTCCCTCTCGCGGTCTCGCAGATCGGCTTCCCCGAAGACGCGGCACCACTGGGCCTCACTATGTCAGAGTACTTGGACCTTGCGACCGAGCTGTCGCCGCTGGAGGCGCAGATGTTTGCAGGTGTCTACCCGTACGACGCGATCGTATCCGCCTTCGAACGTAGGGGCCTTCACGGAAACGCGTACTGGTCGGAGTGCTTGAGTCTGCTTGCGGAGTCGCGCGGTAGTACGGAAGAGCGCATGCGTTACGTGCGTGAAAGCACTCAGTGAAGAGCGACATGCAAGGTGAGAGTCGGGTGCGCCAGAGCAAGGTGTTGCCAGCGCGAGCCGGTACTGGTGTGACCCGCCGCGAGGATACCACCCTGCAACTGTTCGTCGCGGCTGTCATCGCGTAGTGGTCGTCTACCGAGGCCGAAAGGTTGGTATCTGCGGCGACGTGGTGGAGTTCCGGTTCAACGTCTGGCCCCGATCGGTGCGGTTCGACCCCTGCCTGCTCGCGAGCACGACGTGTGTGGAAT
Source organism: Microbacterium sp. JB110 (assembly GCF_003335195.1). Lineage (NCBI taxonomy): Bacteria > Bacillati > Actinomycetota > Actinomycetes > Micrococcales > Microbacteriaceae > Microbacterium > Microbacterium sp. JB110. The sequence goes on from NZ_QPGM01000002.1 coordinate 140,895, forward strand.
CATTGGCTGACGCTGTCGAGATGCGTGCTGAGCGAGAAGCTCACGCTGCATCGTCTTGCCTCGCGCTCCGTCATCGAGCGAGAAGAGAACGAGTACGGCGGATCGCTGCCCCGGGAATACGTTGAGCTGCTTCAGATTTCGGACGGGATGCACAACAACGGAAACCTGAGCATCCTCGGTGCTGAGGGCGTCGTCGAGCGCAACGCCGACTACGAGGTGCAGGCCTACTTGCCCGGTTATTTCATGATCGGCGACGGCGACGGCGGCTGCGGGAACGCGATCCTGCTGAATCTCCATGACCGGCGCATCTACGAGGTGGGCATGGGGATCATGGATGAGGAGAGCATGGCGCTCAGGCCGGATCCCTCGACGAGTTCCTCGCATGGGGCACCTGTTTGGGCGAGCGAGGCTACGGGTGAGGTCCGCACATGCCAACGATGGTCACGGTAGTGCCCGGTGGAGGTGCGCGGATTCGTGCCCGGTGACGATGAGGAGATTGCTGATGCAGGGCGATTCGTCGTCGGGGCGTTTTGTCGAATGCCCCGACGACGAATATGCGGCGTCAAGCGGTGACGTCGAGGATCCAGGTCACGCCGAAGCGATCGGTGAGCATGCCGAAGCCGGGGCTCCAGGGCGAGGCGGCGAGCGACTCGATCACCGTCGCGCCGACGGCGAGGGCGCTCCAATAGCGCTGGATCTCATCGAGCGTATCGCCGCGCACTGACACGAAGAACGGCCGATCGGTGGCTGTCCTGCCATTCTCGCGGGTCGTCGTGCCTGCATGATCTGCAGATCCGCCCGTCTGGCCCGGGATGTCGTATGCCATCACGCGGAAGCCGGAAGACGAGGCGAGCACGCCGAAGACGAGCCCGTTTGCGCCGGGTGCATCGGATGGCATGCCGACGTCGGCGTACGACGAGGCGATGATGTCGCCCCCGAATACCGCCTGGTAGAACTCGAGCGCCGTACGGGCGTCGCCGCGGAAGTTGAGGTGCGTCGTGGTCGTGATGCTCATGGTCAGCTCCTTGAAAGGGTTCTGTCGGGTACCTCCCGACGTGAGATCACACTGCCGACCATTAAGGCCAGATCTTGGCCGTAATTCGAGTTATCGTGACGGCATGACCGAACCGGCATCCCGACTGCTGCAATTGCTTTCGCTGCTGCAGGTACGCCGCGACTGGCCAGGGCTCGAACTCGCCGAGCGGCTCGAGATAAGCAGTCGCACCGTGCGTCGCGACATCGAACGGCTGCGCGAACTGGGATACCGGATCGGCGCGCTCACCGGGCCCGACGGCGGCTACCGTCTCGAAGCAGGAGCCGACCTACCGCCGCTGCTCTTCGATGACGATCAGGCGGTTGCCCTGGCGATCGCCCTTGAGACCAGCATCTTCCCGGGCAGCGGCATCGAAGAGGGCGCGGTGCGGGCGCTCACCACGCTGCGCCAGGTGCTGCCGAACCGCCTGCGGCACAGACTCGACGGTATGCCGGTCACCACGCTCCCGGCAGGCCCCGGCGATGCCCGCCCGCCCGCTGTGTCCTCCGAGGCGCTCGTCGAGCTGTCGGCGGCGATTCGCGACCGACGGGTCCTCCGCTTGGACTACCAACGGCCTGGCGGTGAAGTCTCGCGACATCGCGTCGAACCCCACGGCCTCGTCACCACGGGTGGGCGCTGGTACCTGCTCGCGTGGGATCTCGAACGCGACGACTGGCGCATTTTGCGCGTGGATCGCCTCACGCCGCGCCCTCCGCACGGGGCACGCTTCACTCCGCGCACCGTGCCCGGCGGATCCGTCGCCGCCTTCGTCTCCGCGCGATTCAAGGGATCCGACCGCGAAGATCGTTGGCCCTGCGAAGGATCGGTGATCATCGATCTGCCCGCGCGCGACGTTCGCCCCTTCGCGGGGGATGGGTCCGTCGAGGATCTCGGCGACGACCGGTGTCGCCTGCGAGCCGGATCCTGGTCGTGGAGCGCGCTCGCCGCCGCATTCCTGCGGTTCGATGCCGACATCGACGGCGTTGATCCTCCTTCTCTCGCCGAGGCATTCGGCGATCTCGCTCGACGCGCGGCGCGGGCTCGTAGAGTGGGCGCATGATGACATGCGCGCGGACCTCACCGCAGAGGTTGGTCTGTGCTGGAACTTGGTGGAGTTCCGGTTCAACGTATAGAGCGAAGCTTGTTTCTCGTTATTCATACGTCCGTCATGACGCGCCTGCCGGGCGCTATCGCAGCCTGCGGCTCATGTAGAGCGCAGTGTCGTTGCCGGGGCGATCTCCATACAGCGTTTGATCAAGGCCTACAATGCGGAACCCCATGCTTTCGTAGGCGCGGATCGCCGGTACGTTGTCCACCTGTGTCTCAAGCCAGACATGTTGCGCGTCTGCAGATTCGGGCGCGTTGAACAACGTGTTGAGAAGTGCTCGTCCGATGCCCTGCCCACGCATCTGTGAGTCCACGTACATGTGAAGGAGGCAGAGCCGTCGGTTCCAGGAACTGAGGGTATACGCAGCGAATCCGCAGACCCGATCGTTGTGCGTCGCCAGATATGCACAGTCCCACCCCGGAGGATCTTCCGCCAAGTGCTGAGCCAGATCGTGTCGCTTGACGGTGGGGACGGCCAGCGTCATCTCTTGCCAGGTGAACGAACCGTTGTGGAATTCAACGTCTGCGTACGTCGTGAGCGGCGTTGCTGTATCAAGGTCGATGACTGCTTCACGGTCGGTGCTGTCGTACGTCCTCACCTTCATATTGAAGAGTCTAAGCAGATGAGTCGGCGGGCCGAATCGGGAGGCACAGTGGCTGGCGTCGTTGGTCGAGGACCCCTTCGCGGAACAGTGCCCCTCAGGTCGTGATGTTCTCGGGTGCACAAACTTGTCCGTCGTTCTCGCCGGTGCTGGCGTGAGCGAGCCCAGCGTGGATCACACATGGCTCTCCGTGCCGGAACGCGGTGGAGTTCCGGTTCAACGTCCAGTTCCGGCTGGCCTTCCCGCGACACTTCACGCTCGCCACGGATGGCGGTCAGGGGAAGATGGTCGCGGGTCCTGCGATGAGCGCGGCGTGGTCGAGGGGTTCGACTTCGATGCGGCTGGTGCGGCCCATCTCAGCGCCCTGCAGGACGGTGAAGCGGTCTCCGGCGGCGGCTCGCCCGAGTGCTCTCAGTTAGTCGGCGAAGGCCGCGGCGGCCGAGCCCATGGCAGGGTCTTCCACCACTCCGCCCCACGGGAAGGGGTTGCGAGAGCGCCATTGGTTCGCTCCGTCGGGGGCGATGAGCTGGATGTGAACCAGTTCTGCGCGCGGCAGAGGGTGCGCAGTCCGTCGAAGTCATAGTCGAGGTCGGCGAGCCGCTCCACGACTCGGGTGACGAGGACCGGGTGGTGGTTGCCACCGAACGCGACCGCTGGTGGGTAATCGGGGCGCAGGTCTTCGCGGGACCAGCCCAGGTGCTGCAGGAGGGGGCGAGCAGCCCTGCACCGATCGGTGAGCTGAATACCTCCGCGCTCTGGAACGCACCGAGCGTGCGTTCTTCCTCGTGCCTGGCGGAGGCGTGGATCGCCCCGACTCGCGTGCGACGACCGCCGACTTCGCGGCGTCACTGCTTCGGCGAATGCTGGAACGTCCGTCGGTAGACGGTCGGCGCGACGTCCATGGCCGCGTGGAAGTGTCGGCGCAGCGACGCGCCCGTGGCGAAGCCGACCTCCTCGGCGATCCGGTCGATGGGGAGGTCGGTGCTCTCCAGCAGATGTCGGGCCCGGGCCACTCGCTGCCCGATGACCCACGCACCGGGGCTCACACCGACCTCCGCGGTGAACCGGCGCGAGAAGGTCCGAGGGCTCATCCCCGCCCGGCGAGCGAGGGTCGCGAGGTCGAGGGTGTCTCGGAGGTGCTCGAGGGCCCAGCTGCGCGCGGGCGCGGTGCCGGCGTTGCCGGTGTCCGGGACAGGCTGCTCGACGTACTGCGCCTGCCCGCCGTCGCGGAACGGCGGGACGATGCATCGGCGCGCCACCGCGGCGGCGATCTCGCTGCCGTGGTCCGTGCGGACCAGGTGGAGGCATGCGTCCACGCCGGAGGCGGCGCCTGCCGAGGTGAGGATCCGTCCTTCGTCGACGAAGAGAACGCCGGGGTCGAGCTCGACCCGCGGGAACCGTCGTCGGAAGCGGTCGGCGAGGTTCCAGTGGGTGGTCGCCCGACGGCCGTCCAGCATCCCCGTCGCAGCCAGGATGAACGCACCCGTGCAGATCGAGACGACGCGTGCCTGGGCGGGGATGCGGTCCAGGGCTCCGGCGACGACGTCCGGGAGCTCCTCGGGGATGTTCGGCGGTGCGATCGAGGTGATCACCACGATGTCGGCCGTCTCCAGGAGCTCGGGACCGTGCGGGACGTCGATGGTGAAGTCCGAGGCGGTGCGGACAGGGCGGCCGTCGGCGCTGCAGGTCGAGACTTCGTACAGTCCGTCAGTCGCCTCGAGGATGCGGCTGGGGATGCCGAGCTCGAACGGGTAGACGCCCTCGAGCGCGAGCACCGCCACCTGCTGGATCTTCCCCGAAGAGATCATGGCGCGATCGTATCGAACGATGACCTTCTTGCCATGTTGGACGCGCGCCGGACCCGGCAGGCTGGGAGTATGACCACGTCACAGACCATGCGAGCCGTCACGCAGCATTCCCTGGGAGGCCCGGAGGTCCTCGAGATCGTCGAGGTGCCACGTCCCGAGCCCCGTCCGAACGAGGTCCTCGTGCGGGTGCACGCGGCGAGCCTGAACCCCACCGATTGGAAGCATCGTGCGAACGGCGGATTCCTCGGTGCACCGCCCTTCGTTCTGGGCTGGGATCTCTCCGGCGTCGTGGAGGCCGTGGGCGTCGGGGTCACCCGCTTCCGGCCGGGGGACGAGGTGTTCGGCATGCTCCCGTACCCGTTCGGGCACGCCGCCCACGCCGAGTATGTCGCGGCTCCCGCACGGGTCTTCGCGAGGAAGCCCGAAACGCTCGACCACGTCCAGGCGGCGGCCCTGCCGCTGGTGTCGCTGACGGCGTGGCAGGCACTGGTCGAGAATGCCGACCTCGGACCCGGGCAGCGCGTGCTGATCCACGCCGCCGCCGGCGGGGTGGGGCACGTGGCCGTGCAGTTGGCGAAGGCCCGCGGCGCGCATGTGATCGGCACCGCGAGCGGCGCGAAGCACGACGTCCTGCGCGAGCTGGGCGTCGACGAGGCGATCGACTACACGAGCCAGGACGTCTCCGAGGTCGTAGAGGGGGTCGACGTCGTGCTGGACACGATCGGCGGCGAGACCTCGACCCGCTCCCTGCGCACCCTCCGGCCGGGAGGGATCGTCGTCTCGATCCTCCCCATCGGCTCCGAGGACTTCTTCCACGAAGCGGAGCGGCTCGGCGTCCGCGCGGCGAGGATGCTCGTCGACTCCTCGCGCGCCGACCTGCAGTCAATCGCGAAGCTCGTCGACGACGGGCTGATGCGGCCGATGATCGCCGAGACGGTCCCGCTCGAGAGAATCGCCGACGGGCATCGTCTCGGCGACACCGGCCGCACCACGGGCAAGATCGTCGTCACCATGGTGTGAGGAGGCGGCCGCCGGCCAGGCCTCAGTGAGAGGTCGGCGCAGGGTGCTCGAGCAGACCGTGCATCCTCGTCACTGAAGAACCTCGTCGCTAAACCCCACGTGGACTGTGAGCACGTAGAGGCGCACAAAGAGCGGGTTGCCTGAGCCCAGCGGTCTCTCCATCGCGATGCCGTGGAGTTCGGGTTCAATATGCAGTCAGCGTCGGGGCTTCAGTTCGAATGCATGCCGACATTGATCACGTTTCCTGATCCATCGCGATAGAAGAATCGCGTGACTCCCCATTGCTCCGCTGTAAGCGGGTGTACGATCTCGACGCCTGATGTGACAGCGCGGTCGTAAGCGTCGTTGACGTCGTCGACGAAGACGGAGACATCGGGGTTCTCAGGAGCCGTGGCATCTGCCGCGACGATGCTCAACTGATGGCCTTCGGAATCGGCCAGAGTGACGATCCAGCCGTGGTCCATCACCACCTCGAGTCCTAGGGTCGTGACGTGCTCTTCTACCGTTCGGCGGAGGTCTGAGGCACTCAGGTCGGGGACGATCCGTTCGATGATCATGACAGCATCTTCCTTGGGCACGGGGCCTCGACCAAGAGGTTGGTCCATGCCGGAACTCGGTCGAGTTCCGGTTCAATGTGTAGTGCCAGATGCGCTGGCTATGCGCTGATCTCGTGAGACGCGAGCACGTCATATCGCAGCTGGACCATGCCATTGTCGAATCTCTGTTCATGCTGCAGGTCCAGATCGAGTCGGTGATCCGGCAGGAACCGTAGTCCGTCGCCGACGACGACGGGGCACAAGAGCACGTCGATCCGGTCGACAAGACCGTGTCGAATCGCGTGTGTTGCCACAGTTGGTCCGTCGATCGTCACGTTTCCTTGCGCGTCAGCCTTCATCTGCGTGACCTCTTCCGGGTCGAACCGTGTGCGCAGCTGCGTATGCGATGTGTCGACTGCTTCGAGAGTGCGGGAGAAGACCACCTTGTCCGCTCTTTGCCAGATCTGTGCGAACTCTGTGGACTGCGGCGACTGCTCGATCACTTCGGGGTTCGTCTCCCAGACAGCCATCGTCTGGTACATCCGACGACCGAGCAGATAGGTGGAGACCCTCGAGTGCTCGTCGTTGATTGCGGCAAGAACCTGCTCGTCAGGCCTGGCCCACGAGGCGAACTCGCCCGCGGCGTCTGCGACAAAGCCATCAAGCGACACCTGCATGGAGTACACCAACGTGCCCATAACTCTCCTCAAACTGATTGCGAAACAGGATCAGTTAAAGGCTACGTAGACTGATCGCGTGTTGCAACCAGATGGCGTGGAGATGCTGCAGGTCGGACAAGGCCGATCCGGATGCCCGATCAACATGACGGTCGAAGTGCTCGGCGACCGCTGGAGTCTCGTTGTGCTGCGCGACATCATGTTCGGCGACCGCCGGCGTTTTCGAGAGTTGCTGCATCATTCCGAGGAGCGGATTGCCTCCAATGTGCTGGCGAGCAGGCTCAAGCGTATGTCGGACGTCGGCCTGCTCGCGCGACATGGCGATCCGACTCATCGCCAGAAGGTCGAGTACCGCCTCACTGAACCCGCAATTCAGCTGGTGCCGGTGATGGCGCAACTCGGTGACTGGGGCGCCCGCTGGCTGCCCACCGCTGCGGAGCTGGCCGTCCGCGCGGAATTGCTGGCAGACGGCGGACCTCAACTCTGGTCGCGTTTCATGAGCGAGCTTCGGGAGGTGCATCTGCGTGGCGGCGTCTTTCCCGAGGATGGCGTCCTGGCTGAGCTGACTGCCGCGTACGAGCGCGTCGCATCAGCGCACGGGTAGTCGGCGCAGGTGGCGGCCGCAGGTGTCTCTGCATGCCGGAACTCGGTGGAGTTCCGCTCAACCTGTGAAACGAGCACTTCCGCGGTGCCCGATGAGCGCGCTACGCTGAACTCAGCGTCGCGTGTCGGTGGCAGTCCGTGTCAGGCATGGAGGCGTGGGACCCGGAAGAGGTGGGCGATGATGACGCCCCTCCCTCCGCCCTCACGTGACTGAGGGTGAGAAGACCAGGCTGGTGGCCTGGAGCGATGAACTGCGTCACGTGCACGCGCGCTTGCGCGAGGCGCTGGTGATGACACAAGAGGCGGTTGCTCGTGGCGATCCCGAGGCTGCGGCGAGCCGTGATCTGCTGTTGTTCTGCCACGGTTTCTGCAGTGCGCTCACGGGGCATCACGTGGGTGAGGACCGGGACTTGTTCCCAGCTATCGCAGCTGAGCATCCCGAGCTGCGCGAGACGTTGCGCAAGTTGAAACAGGATCACTCGATGATCTCGCACCTAGTGAGCGGGTTGCAGGCCGTCGTCGAAGCGAGATCGTCGCCCGAGGAGCTGCTGAAGCACCTTGAAGGCATCGCGGCGATCATGGAGAGCCACTTCCGATACGAAGAGCGGCAGCTGCTCGTCGTGCATGAGACGCTCGCGCTCGATGCCGATCCTCAGTGCGTGCTGGGGCCGCTCTGAAAGGTTGCCGACCGCGACGACGACCCCGCTGATGACCACAAGCGCTGCGGATGGGACTGCGGCGGCGTGGTAGTGGTGGTCATCCCACCCGGTGCTGGCACCCGCATAAGGGCAGCAGAGATCCGAGGACGGCTCATCCGCAACTACCTCGAGGCCGTCGGCGGCAGAGTTGCCCTACAGTACGTGATGAGTGACCAGCGCATGCAGGTCGCCTGACGGCACACGTTATTCGGCTACGAAACGTGGTGGAGTTCCGCTTCAACGTCCAGGCAGCAGAAGAAGAAGTGATGGAATCGGAGGACCGATGAGAAGTAGCGATCTGCTTGTGGTCTATCGCGACTACTTGGCCTGCTTGAACGAACGGCGATGGGACGAACTCGGACGATTCGTCGCCGATGAGGTCATTCACAACGGCAAACGGATCGGTCTCACCGGCTATCGGGCAATGCTGGAGGCGGATACCGCGGCGATACCCGACCTCGAGTTCATTCCGGAGATTCTGCTCGCGGACGGCCATGTTGTGTCCTGCAGGCTCTTCTTTCAGTGCACTCCACAGCAAGCGTTTCTGGGTTTCGAACCGACAGGCGGGCGAGTTTCTTTTCCGGAGCACGTCTTCTACAGGTTCGACAATCGGCAGATCGTCGAGGTCTGGTCGGTGATCGACAAGGCGGCCATTGGCGAGCAGTTGTCCAAGGAGCCCTGCTAAGAAGGACGCATGGGTGCACGGGGCGTGGGGCCGTTCGAGAACGACGGAGCCGCTGATCTGATTGCTGGCATCCGTCACGCCGACAAGCTATCTGTCTCGATCGGAGTTCCGCCGCGTCGCATGAACGAGATGAGAGCCTTGCTGTGGCGGTCGGACCAGCCGTGACAGTCCCGCAGCGATGGGAGACCCACAGCCTCTTGCCCGTTCTCGTCGACGCCCTCTCTCTGACCGAGGCTGACGAGGAAGTGCAGCGGTTGGTCGAGGCCTTCGGCGGCGAACCTGCCTCGGTCGCCGAGCACGACCTGGGGGAGCCTGTGACCCGGGTGCGGAAGCTGCGGTTCTCCTCGGGCGGGGAGATCGTGCTGTACGACGGAGCGGTGGTCGGCGCGATCCTTCACGTGAAGCCCGCCCCCGGATGTCCCGGCGTGGTCGACCTCGGGCAGTGGATCGCAGGGGTCACGAATGCTGCGACTCTGGATGACCTCAAGGCCGCGCTCGAGCTGCCCGTCCGCTTCGCCGGATTCTCCTCCCCGTACGTCGCCGTGGGTCACGGGTATGCCCGGTTCCGCTTCGCCCGGCGAGACGGCAGCGGTGGGTGGAAGGATCCGGGGAACCTGACGGGAATCGTCGTCACTGGGAAGACGCCTGGTCTCACCATGATCGACGGGGATGAGTGCCCGAGATGCAGCGACCTGCTGGTGCGCGGTGAGGGCGGGGTCGACGTCGACGCCACCATCGGCCGGCTCGAGGTCGCCGTGTCGTCCCGTGCGATCGAGGAAGATGCTCACTGGGCGTCGCTCGGCGACCTGACGGCGATCCACGCATCCGGCTTGATGGAGCGTGCCGAGAGCCAGTTGAGGTGCCGAACGTGCAGGCGCATCATCTGTCTCACGCTGTACCGCGACGGGCCGGCGACGTTCGGCTACCACGTTCTCGACGATGCGATGCGGAGACCGATGGAGTCGATCCCGCCGGTGGAGCAGTGGGGATCGGCCGAACGCATCGCAATGGCTCAGGCAGCGATGCAGTATGTCGACCACGAGCCAGGAAGCTGGTTCCTGGCCAGACAGGGCGATACCCTCTACTTCGACGCGCGCTACTCTCTCGGCGTCGCTGACGATTCTGCGTTGATAGCGCTGAACGGGGAGGAGCGCGAGGGGTACCGCACCGGTGGGCGCTCGTACCTCGCGGAGCTCGCGAAGAGGATGCAGGCGAAACCTGCTGGCCGAAGGGGATCGCCGTACTACTCACGCGACCTGTCCCGGCGCGGAGGTGAATCCGGCCGCGACTACCGTGGCGAGTTCACAGCCGCGATCAAGAACCACACTTGGCGGGCCGAGCAACGCGCCCGCCGCACGTAGTCGGCGACGTTGCCCAGCGTCGAGCCGTAGGCGGTGTCGGTGGCGGAGACGTCGGCCCCCGCGTCGATGACGCGTCGGGAGGAAGACAGTGCTGATCCCGTGGCAGACGTTGGTCTGTATCGGAACGTGGCGGAGTTCCGCTTCAATGTGTGGTCGTGTTCCGTATCAACGTCGCTTGTTCGCGTAGACCAGTGCCGGGAATCCGCTCAGGCGGAGCGGCGATCTTTGCGAAGCCCAATGGCAATTCCTGCGTCGATGATGAACAGTGCACACATCGCGACGGCGCTGCGCCGGCGACTGTTGCGCACGTACTCGCGCGCGAACAGAAGGTGGAGCAGGGCGCGCGCCGCCACGGCACGCCATCGCCAGCGTGATGACCGGCCAGCGATGATCGTGATGCCGAGGCCCAAGTCGGCGGTCCCGAGCGCGCGGCGACCTACGATGTCGGTGTCCGTCAAGCCGAGCCATCGCCCGCTTGTGAGCGGTGCGACGCTCAGGAAGCCGCCGAGGGCCACGGAGACCGCCCCAACACCATCAGCGGCGAAGGCGAGAGAGGCGCCTTTGGATACCGGCATGGGGAGACTCTATTGCAGTCGACCTGGCGTGGCGGGGAGAGGTGGAGCGTTCGATGCGCCTACCTGCACATGGCTCACCACGGGATTCGTCGCTGACGCTCTGCCGCTTCGTCGAGCCGGTCGTACATGTGCTGGTGGAGGGTGGAACAGCCGCCGTAGCTGCAATGCTCACCGGTTCCCTCCGTTGCTGGAAGGGCGAGCAGCGTGCTCGAGCAGTGACGATGATTTCCCCGGGGCCGGCTATGGGAACATGTCCCTGGAGGCCGTCGCCCGCCGACGAAATCGAGCGGAACCATCGGTGAGACCTGCGATAGCGCTCTCGTCGAGTCCACGATCGGGGCGGTTAAGAACGACGCCATTCATGACGGTTCATTCAGGCCCTTCAGCTGATCGGTGATGCTGCGGGGTTCGCGCCCCAGGAGGCGCGAGAGCATGGGGTCCGAACCCGAGAAGTGTCCGCTCCTCGTGGCCTGGAACATCGACAGAGTGAAGCGGGCGACCGCCTCCGGCACACCGCTGGTCGTCGCATCGGACACCCATGTCTCGTCGTCGACGACGACGCGATCGATCTGGCGACCGGTGATCTCGGATGCGGACGCTGCGAAATCCGCGAGAGTGACTGGCTTGGGCAGCGTCAGATCGATCGGGCCGTCGAACGGGTCGTCGGCAGTGAGGATCGTGGCGGCGGCCTCTGCGGCGTCTCTGCGATCGATCCAGGAGAAGGGACCGTCGGCGGGCATGGCGATCACGCCTGATTCCTGCCACGCACCGAGCAGCTGGGAGGGGTCGCCGTAGAAGCCGTTGCGCAACGAGGTCCAGGCGACTCCGGAAGCCTGGAGATGCTGCTCGGTGGCGGCATGGATCGCGAGCGGTGGGTAGGGCGTGTCGAAAGCTGTCCCATGGGCGCTCGTGTACAAGATCCGCTGTGCTCCTGCGTTGACGGCAGCATCGATGGCCCTGTGGTGCTGCGCGACGACGTCAGAAGAGAGGTCGCTCGAGGAGACCAGGAGAACCTGCTCGGCGTCAGCGAAGGAGTGGCGCAGGGCCGCGGGGTCGTCGTAGCTTCCTTGCCGCACGCGGACTCCTCGATCGGCCAGGTGCGCCGCACGCGCGGGGTCGCGGACGCTGACGCCGATCTGGTGTGGCGGTATTCGCTTGAGGAGGTGGTCGACCGTGGCCCCATTGAGGGTGCCTGTGGCTCCGGTGACAACGATCATCTGAAGGTCCTTTCATGGGGCAGTGATCCGGCGCGCTGCTTGCTCGAGCGTCGGGCGAGCGGCGAACCTGAAATTGACTGTCGTGGTCAATTTCCTGGTGATCCATCCTGCACTAACTTGACTGGTAAGATCAAGTTAGTCGTCGATCCGGAAGGAGCTTGCGTCGTGTCCGACTTCCGAGGTGCGCCCGTTCTCCGTGCGGATGCCCGCCGAAACGTCGATCGGATCCGGCATGCGGCGGTGCAGGTGTTCCGGGAGCGGGGATTCTCCGCGCCGCTCGAAGAGATCGCCGCGGCAGCGAACGTGAGCAAGGCGACCATCTTCAATCGTCTCGGCGGGAGAGTCGGGCTGATCGATGCCGTCATCGACGACGTCGTCGCGGCGGAGCTGCGGGCTGTCATCGATGATGCGCGGTCCGTCGTCGAGGTCCGAGAGCGGATCCGCATCTACATCGGTGCGCTCCGGGATCTGCAGTATCGACTTCCAGCAGTCAACGATGTCCTGTTGCAGGAGTACCGCGACTCCGAGCCTCTGCTCGCCCTGTGCGATGCCGGAACGACCTTCCACGACAGCCTTGTCGCGCAAGGGCATTCTGCAGGCGTTTTGGTTCACGACTTCACGTCCGCAGACTTCCAGGCACTCGCCCGAGACAACGCACTGGCGCTCAAGTACGGTGGTCGCCCGCCTCGCGCTGACTACGATCGCAGAACCGCGTTCGTCCTCGGCGGGATCTGCTCATCGGTGAGTGCACCGGCCCTCCCTCGCGGGCACAGTTAGACGGCCCAACGTACGGAGACGTGGTGGAGTTCCGGTTCAACGTGCAGAGGTGCTCCGGTTCCGAGTTCGGTATCGATGACAGGCAGTCATCTACGGGCGAATTCGTTCCGATGGAACGTCGGCGGCTCCGTCTCTCGTCCGCTCTTCTCGAGATTCGACCCCTTCGTCGCAGCAGCACGAACTGAGAGATGCTCGGCCCGTGGTGTGGTGGCTAGAGTGTTCAGCGGTGAGTTCGGGAGCCTGAGCTCACGGATTCGGTGTCGATCAGGGAGGACGCATGACGAATGCGATCCGCGATGACCGCGTTGACCCTGAGTACCTCGACAACCTGCTCTTCGTCACGGGAAGGGCAATTGAGAATCGGCGCTCTCGAGGTCGAGAGCAGTTGCGGATATGGGACGCGCGTACCGTCTGTCGTGACGAAAGCACGTACCTGACGCGCCGCTACACGTCCGGGGTGCCCGTCCGTGAACTCGCTGACACGCTCGACGGGTGGGCGGAGGTCTTCGCCGCCGCTGTGCAGTCACGGGAGGACTCACCCGATGGCACCCCCGGCTCGATCGCCGAGATCGAGGACCGACTGCTGTTATGTGCGACGGCGGATCTCGCGCTCGCGGCGACAAGTCTCGGTCGCGCTGATATCGCAACATCGATTCTGGAGCATCCCGCGGTCGCGGCGTCGCCGGCACGTATTTTCGACGCCCTCGCGGTCATTCACGGTGTCTCCCGTCCGGTGAGCGAGCGCGACAGGCTGTCGTCGATCTTCGGCCCATGGTTGAAAGTCGGGAATGCCGCCGCCGACCGTCGACAGGAAGCATTCGAACGCTACGTGAGCGGATGGCGGAAACACGCAGAGAAACCGAGGGCGCTGCACCCCGTCGATGAGACCTTCACGGGGGCGTGGTCGTTCGAGGCGGTCGTGTTGGCGCAGGTGTTCGGGCTTGACGATGGGCCCGAACGTGACGTGCCTGAGTACCCTGTCGCCCTCGCCGACTATGCCCGTAAGGCACGGCTCCCGCGGCTGAGCACCGATGTGCAACTTCCCGGACCGTGGAAAAAGCCGCCGAAGGCCATCCAGCAGAAGGCGACTGCCGCGGCGGTCGCAGTATCGGGCGAGCCGACGAGATCCGATCTCGCCGCTCTGTTGACACCGGTCGGCGATGAGGTCTCGGAGGCATCGACGATCGAGGAGCTGCTCGATGTCGCGGTCGAGGCGGGAACTGTCGTCGTGGTCGATTGGACAGGCGCGGAGCCCGCGGAAACAGGTGCCCTGTTGCAGATTGCGTGCAAAAGGCTGGGGATTCCGGTTCCCAGCCAGACCCCGGGGACGGTCCCGACGTCGTTCGAAATGGCACTGGTGCGGTTCGATTCGTGGTTGGAGCCAGTCGGTGTGCGTCTGGTCGACGTTGACGTCGGCGCCGATCAGGTCCTGGTCGCCCCGGTGCTCGCCGCGAATCATGAGACTTTCGCTGGGCGCGTGATCGACGGGTATCGGGTTCGTTCGATGGAGCAGCTCGCCGCCGACCAGGCGTAGCGTTCCGCTGGGCGTATGCGGCATGGAAGCCGATAGGAACGATGCCCTGGCGAATCACGTGCCGTCTCGCGTGGAGTCCCGGTTCAACATATGGTCAGATTCTCCGGCCGGACCTCGTTCCGCTTTGCGGACCCCGTATGGTCGGTGGCTATCCTGCGTCCTGTTGCGCTGCCCCCTCCGTCCAAGCTTGCACTGTGCTCTGACTGGCGTCGCCGAGGGGTCCGACGACGTACTCGAGCTCGTCGCTGGAGAGCGGTTCGGCGGCGTCGACGGCCTCGAGAGTCTGCTCGACGGTGCTTGCCGTGACTGCGGTGTCCAGCAGGTACTGAGGCACCTCGTGGTCAGAGTCAAGGGTCCCCACCAGGGGTACACCGATGGCTGCGATGCGCGGGAAGACGCTGCCTGGAATGCCCACTGCCACATCGGCGCGGGCTGAGGCTTCTACGGAGCCTTCCTCAGCGATCTCGAAGTCCTCCCAGAGCGAGGCGTCCTCGCGCGGGTGCAGGCCAACGAGAATCTCGTATCCTTCGTCTGCCAGCGCGTGGGCGGCGTCCAGCAGCAGTTCTGTTCCTGGGGCTGCTCCGCCGGTCTCGTCCGGGTAGGTCACGCTGGTCAGGATCAGGACGGTCTCGCCTTCGGGCTCCCAGCGGGGGTTCTGGTCCAGCTCCGGAATCCCGACGACGTCGATGTCTTCCTCATCGACCCCCAGGTGCACGGCGAAGGTTTCCTGCTCGGCTGGCGAACCCGCCGTGACGTGGACCAGTCTCGGCCGGATCGAGGCGGCGTGCTCGGCCTCTTCGGGTTGCAGATAGGCGGTGCTGCTGGCGACCACCGGCACGTCGGCGAACTCCTTGACCACCTCTGCAGGCCATTCCGTGGCGCCGTTGACCACCAGTACGTCGTAGTCGGACGGGTCTGCTTCCTCCAGCGGCACTGCCTGCGCGGCGGCTTCCTCATCCGCCTCCGACATGTCAGGGACGATCAGGTCGACACTGCCGCCCGTGGCCTCCACTTCCGCGACGACGTCTTCGACGTGATAAGCGCCCCACGGTTCGTTGGTCGCCACAGCGACGTCAAGGGACTCGGTCGCCAGCTCGGGATCCGCCCCAGCGGTGTTGTCGCCGTCTGACGCGGATGCGCACGAGGCGAGCGTGAGGCTGGCCGTGAGGAGCAGTGCTCCGCCGGCTGCTTTCCACGTGGGCCAGCGGTGGCTGATGCGGGCATTCGAAGTGTGCATGGTTGCATGGTGACCGGCGAAGGCATACGGCAGGTGACGGACAGGTAGCGCGAGGTGCCGTTCGTCGCCCGCGCCAGGCCTACTCGTGGCGCACCAGCGCCCGATCGACGACCTCACGAAGCGCGGCGCGGCGTCGTGCGTGCTCCGGTTCTGGGTCTTCGGTCGAGGCGGCGAAGGTTGCGCTGATGGGTGACCAGGTGCCGGCAAGGGAGATCACCAGGGCATAGACCTCGTCGGGTCGGATGTCGTCGACGATTCGTCCGTCGGCCTGCGCCGTTGCGATGGCGTCGAACTTCGCATCGGAGTGGCCCGGGTGGGCGGAGAGGAGAGTGCCCGTCGGGACTCGCTCCAGGCGGTACCAGCTGGCGAGTCGCACGAGCTCCGGCTCTGTCAGGTACGAGTCGTACAGGGCGACTGCGTAGCCGGGCAGATCCTCGGCCGTGAAAGGGACCCTGTCGATGATGCGCACCAGGTGTCTGGCGAAGACGGCGTCGAAGAGTCCGTCCTTCGAGCCGTACCACCCGTACATCTGCGCCTTGTTGACCTGCGACGCCGATGCCACCCGGTCGACTCGGGCTCCAGCGATCCCGTAGTTCGCGAACTCGGTGGTTGCCGCATCCAGCAGACGATCCCTGCTGCGCTCTCCGTCTCTCATGCCAACAGTGTATAACTAACTATTTAGTTGCTACGTTGTCACCATGAACCGAATCACGAACGACTTCGACGACACGACAACCGCGATGCAGGTGATGGACGGACTGGATCTGGCCGGGCGGAGCGCAATCGTCACGGGCGCAGCCTCCGGCATCGGTGTGGAGACCGCGCGCGCTCTCGCCCACGGCGGAGCCCAGGTCACCCTCGCCGTGCGCGATATCGAGGCGGGGGAGAGGGCGAAAGTCGACATCGCCTTCACCAGCGGTCGGGACGACGTCCGCGTGGCTTGGCTGGACCTCGCCGACCTCCGCAGCGTGGACGCTTTCACGCACGGTTGGCAGGGGCCGCTGCACATCCTCGTCAACAACGCAGGCGTGATGGACACGCCGCGGGGAACAACCGCACAGGGGTGGGAGACCCAGTTCGGCGTCAACCATCTGGGTCACTTCGCGCTGGCGACGGGCCTTCATGACGGGCTGGCTGCCGCAGGTGATGCCCGCGTGGTGTCGGTCTCCTCGAGCGGCCACGCGGCCTCGCCGGTGGTGTTCGATGATCTGTTCTTCGAGCGACGCGATTACGAGCCCGGGCTGGCATACGGGCAGTCCAAGACCGCCAATGTGCTGTTCGCGGTCGAAGCGACCCGCCGCTGGGCCATGGACGGGATCACGGCGAACGCACTGACGCCCGGTGGCGTGTGGACGCCTCTGCAGCGGCACTGGAGTGCCGAGCGGCGCGCTGCCAATGAGGAGAATGCCCGCCAGGCAGAGGCGGCCGGGCTGTTCCGCATGAAGACCCCAGAGCAGGGGGCCGCGACATCGGTGTTCCTTGCCGCCTCACCCCAGCTCCACGGCATCGGAGGGCGCTACTTCGAGGACTGTCACGAGGCCGAGGTCGTCGATCAGCTCCGAGGCTTGGCCGGCGTCCTGCCGCATGCGCTGGACCGCGACGCCGCTCGGCAGCTCTGGGACGCCTCCGCGCAGCTGCTCGCCGCTGCGCGGACGGACATGGCCTCTTAGGCTGCCAGCGTCATTCCGTTTGAGTGATTTGGGCACCCCGATGGCCAGCGCCAGGGCTTCGCTCAGAGTCGGTGGAGTCGACCAGCGATGGTGTGGTGGACGAAGGGCTCCGTTCCACATCCGCGACGTGAGGTTGCACCGTGCTGGGAATCGGTGGACTCACATTCGACGTCTGATGCTCACGCCGCCACGGCCTCTTCTGGGAGGGGCCTACGGCGCGATGATCTGCCAGAGGTGACCGTCGGGGTCGCTGCAGAGCGCCGTGTATCCCCACCACGTCGAAACCGAACGCATCGCGGTAGAAGGTCATTCGCCGTCTCGACCCGTGGCGGCCTCACCCGGTGAGTGCGACGGTGGTCGCTGCGACGACGAGCAGTGCCACGTAGGCCCAGCCGTGCACGGCCTCCGGGATCCGTGGGGGCCGCCGACGCAGCAGGACGATGACGGGGGCTGCCCCTGCCAACAGTGCGAGAGCCGAAGCGACATCGACAGTGCCGACGAGACCGGGCCCCGAGGCGACTTCTCCGCCGAAGGCGAACGCCACCATCATGGCCGGTGTGGCGATGGCGATAGTCAATGGATTGGCCAACGACGCGGCCAGGCTCAGCTCCATCCCTGACCGGCGCATCATGGGCACGGTCATCACGCTCCCTCCGACTCCGAGAAACGAGGAGATCGTTCCGATCGGGGCTCCCCATGCATTCGGGAGCCCGCGACCGGCCACCTCGCGGGCGGGTTCCAGGGTCACTCGCCGCGGAAGAAATCCCGGTCGCAGAAGAAGGTCGACAACGGTGACAGCGATATAGGCGACGAAGCCCCAGCGCGGCACGGTATCCGGGACGAACAGTGCCGCAGTCGCGCCTGCCGCGCCACCGAGGGCAAGAAGCACGAACAGCACTCGTCGACCGCGGAGGTGCTTCAAGGTGCTGCGCCTTGTCGACGCGGTCGCGATCACGGCATTGACGACCATGACCAGAGCCGAGGTCGCTACCGCGATTCGCACAGCGTCACCTCCCCGGGACGCATCGACGATCAGAATGATGGGGACCGTGACGAAGCCACCACCGAAGCCGAACAGCACGGTCGTCGCACCCACGGCAAGACCCACGAGAAACAGAACCAGGAGCGTCATCCGTCCATCCGATCGCGAGTCAGCGATGGCGAGCAATCGAATTTGAAACAGCTTCTTTCGCATTTCGGCCACTACGCTGGACGGGTGCACAACGTCCGCCTGCCCGAGGTCGACCACCTCCCAGTAGACGTGCTGCCGATCGGCACCGACTATCCGCCGGGCCATATGCTGGCCCGCCACGCTCACCGCCGCGCCCAGCTGCTGTACGGTGCACGGGGAGTGATGCAGGTCGCCACGGATGACGGGTCGTGGACCGTTCCTGCCCACCGGGCCGTGCTCATTCCGCCCGGCACCATGCATGAGGTGTCGATGGACTCGGTGACGACATGGAGCCTCTACATCGAACCGGACGCCGTGCCGTGGTGGCCGTCCCGGTGCATCGTCGCAGAGATCAGTCCCCTGCTGCGGGAGCTTCTGCGCACAGCAAACTGCTTTGCGTCAGATTACGACATGGCTGGGCGCGACGGCACGGTCGTCGACCTCATCCTCCATGAGCTGCGCGAGCTGACCCCGACTGCGCTGTCGGTCTCGCTCCCGCGCGATGAACCCTTTCGTTCGCTTTGCCGCGAGTACTTGGCAGGCCCTGATTCGGCCGTTTCGAACGAGGCGTGGGCACGCGCTGTGAACCGGAGCGTGCGGACATTCGACCGTCAGTTCAGCGCCCGGACCGGGACCAGTCCCGCCGCATGGCGATCCCGAGCCCGGTTGCTCGCGAGCCTCCGTCTGCTCCCCGCCATGACTGTCACCGACGTCTCTGCGCGACTCGGGTACGCCTCCCCTGCAGCGTTCACCGCCGCCTTCACGCGCGCATTCGGTGCACCACCGTCGCGCTACCTCTGAACAGCTGGGTCTCCCCAGCAGCCTTGCGACGTGTGTCCCGATGCGATCAGCACGCCGATCTGCTGAGAACGAAAAGGCCGTTCTGAACGCGAGTCTCACGGACCGGCCAAGGCCGATCGCACCGTGTCAAGGAACCACGCGTGCGCGGCGGAGGCACCGGCGTCGCGATGCGCGATGAGGTGCACGCCCGTGCGAGGCGATTCGAAGGGGAGCTCCAGCAGTTTGGTGCCGTCGAGCCCGGTCATGAGGCGTGAGAAGGCGTCGACGGGGACGATCGCGAAGAATCCGCACTGCGCGACGATGCGCGCGAGCGACGTGAAGCGGTTGACTTCGACGTGGGGCACGTCCGAGAGGAAACCCGCGCCGAGGGTCGTCACCGCCTCCGTGATCGTTCTGTGTCCGGCCGACGGGCCGACGCGGACCTCGGGCAGCGAGCGCAGGTCGTCGACGCTCACGGTGGCCTTCGTCGCCGGGAGATCTTCCGGGACGAGGCAGCCGTACCTGTCGTGGAAGAGAACCTCTTGAGCCACGGGGCCGCGGACGGGCGAGCTGCTGATTGCGGCGTCGATATCGCGTGCGAGCACCTCCTGCGCGACCGTCTCGATGTCGAGCGGCACAGTCTCGATCTCGATGCCCGACCCGGCGCTCCCTGTCGCGAGCAGGATGCGAGGGAGGAGGCCGGCCTCGCCGAGGTCGGTCAGTGCGATGCGGAAACGTCTTGTCGATGTCGCAGGATCGAAGCTCGTGCGGTCCTCCGTCGCGGAGACGACCTGGGAGAGCGGGCCGTTGATCTCGGCGTACACCGTGGTGGCGAGGCGTGTCGGTGCGACGCCTGAGCGCGTCCGGACGAACAGCGGGTCGTCGAAATGGTCGCGCAGGCGCTTGAGCGCGTGGCTGACGGCAGGCTGCGACAGCCGCAGGGTCTCGGCTGCGCGGGTGATGCTGCGTGCCCGGTAGACGATGACGAATGCGCGCAGCAGATTGAGATCGATGGTGAGCTCCATCCACGAATATTAGTTCCATGCATGTTGAGGATGCCAACTATCTATTGGACGCACGTTCAGGGCCGCTCTAGCGTGAGAGGCACACGGTCGATGAGGACGGGCGAAGGGTTCACGGGTGCGATGACGCAGACGATGAGAGTGGCCGATGCGATCGGCGGCGTACTGAGTGAGATCGGGCTGACGCAGATCTTCGGGGTCGTGGGCAGCGGGAACTTCCGAGTGACCAATGCACTCCTGCGCGGCGGGGCGGAGTTCACGGCAGCGCGACACGAGATGGGCGCCGCAGCGATGGCGGATGCGTATGCACGGGTCACCGGTGACGTGGCCGCCGTCTCGCTGCACCAGGGGTGCGGGCTCACGAACGCGATGACGGGCATTGCCGAGGCGGCGAAATGCCACACTCCCGTTCTGGTGCTTGCTGCCGACACGGCGCGGGGCGACGTGACATCGAACTTCCACATCGACCAGGACGCGGCCGTCACGGCGATCGGCGCGACGGCGATGCGCATCCACAGCGCCGACTCCGCGGTGGCCGACGCCGCCCGCGCATATCGGGTCGCGCAGGTCGAGCGGAAGACGGTCGTGCTCTCGATGCCGCTGGACGTGCAGGAGGAGCGGATCGCGTACCCGGCGGCGCGGCCCGCCACCGAGCTCTCCGTGCCGCGACCGCGTGTGCTGCCCGGCGATGTCGATTCTCTCGCGGGGCTGCTGAGCGAGGCGGCGCGCCCCCTCATCGTCGGAGGACGCGGCTCGCGCAGCGCCTCGCACGAGATCCGGGCGCTCGCGGCGCAGGCCGGGGCCCTCCTGATCGCGTCAGGCGGCGGCCGCGGTGTCTTCGAAGGCGACGAGTGGGCGCTGGACATCATGGGCGGGTTCGCGACCGAAGGAGCGGCGGCGCTCGTGCGCGAGGCCGATCTCGTGGTGGCGTTCGGCGCGGCGCTGAACACCTGGACGACGCGCGACGGGGCCCTCACCGACGGGACGCGACTCGTGCAGATCGACGACCGGGCGGAGGCGATCGGCAAGCACCGGCTCGTCGACCTCGGCATCGTCGGGGACGCCGGCGCCGTCGCACGCGCGACGCGCGAGGCGCTCGCTGCGCGCGGGCAGGCCAGAACGGGATACCGCACGCCCCAGACCGCAGAGCGGGTCACGGCATCGCGCTATTGGAAGGACCAGCCGCTCGAGGAGGTCGACGAACCCGGTTTCGTCGACCCTGCGGAGCTGACGAACGAGATCGACGCGCTTGCGCCGATGGAGCGCACCGTCGTCGTCGACGGAGGGAACGTCAACTGCTACCCGGGTGCGCATCTTCGCGTTCCGGATGATGACGGCTTCGTCCTGCCTCTGTCGTTCCAAGCGATCGGCATGGGGCTGGCGAGCGCGATCGGGGCGGCCGTCGCGCGTCCCGACCGGATGACCGTCCTCGGCGTCGGCGACGGCTCGCTCCTGATGGCGGCCGCCGAGCTCGAGACGGCTGCGCGACTCGGGCTCGGGATGCTGATCGTCGTCTACGACGACGCGGCCTACGGCGCGGAGGTGCACCTGTTCCCCGACGCGACGCCGCGAGAGCAGGAGATCGTGCGCTTCCCCGACGTCGACATCGCGGCCATCGCACGCGGCTACGGCTGCGAGGGCGTCGTCGTGCGGTCGATGGACGACCTCGAGCCTGTACGCGCGTGGATCGCGTCGGATCGCGCCCGACCGATGGTCGTCGACGCGAAGATCTCCGGCCGTCCGTCCTGGATGATGGCTTCCGGCCACAGTCCCGATCAGGCTTAGGCACTGCAGACCTCACCGATGAGGAATCCTGAGAAACAAGGGAGTTTCGCATGAACACCACAGCAGAATACGCATCACGATCCACCCGCCGTCGGACCGCAATCGCCGCGGCCGGCGCAGCCGCGGCACTCGTCCTCGCCGGATGCGCCGAGGGCGACGGTATGGGAAACGGCGGCGAGGACGAAGGCACAGGGGGAGACGGCGAGGCCATCCAGATCGCCTACCTCTCGACGGGCTCGTCGCTGCCGATGTTCCTGACGGCGGAGAAATATGCCGAAGAGGCGGGCGTGGACGTCGAGATGATCGAAGTCACGAGCGGCAACGATGCGATCACAGGCGTCGCGACGGGGCAGTACGACGCAGGCTTCGCGGGGATCGGCTCTGCCGCGTACAACGCCGTCGCCGAGGGCCTTCCCGTCCGCTATGTCGCTCCTATGCACGCCGGCTACGTGGAGGACTACTTCATCCTCTCCTCGGAATACGGCGGGTCGTCCGACGAGGCCGCCGATCTCGCTGAGGACATGTCGGACTACGCGGGGGAGACCTTCGCGGTCAACGCCCCCGGCGTCGTGACCGAGGCCGTGCTCGGGTTCGCACTCGAGCGCGTGAATCTCTCGGTGAACGAGGTCGAAGTCGAGTACATCCCGTTCCCGGATCAGGTGCCCGCGCTCGCGAACGGGGGAATCGTCGGCGGCGTGCTCTCCGAACCGTTCCCGACGCAGGCGGAGAACAACGGATCAGGATACCGCCCATGGGAGACACCCGACGAGCCGCCGATGCCGTTCACGGGCATCCTGTACAACACGGACTGGGCGGAGGCGAACCCCGAGCAGGCCGAGGGATACATGGCGGCGTACCAGATGGCGGCCGAGGAGCTCGACACAGGCGGATGGGATACCCCGGAGATGCTCGACCTGATCGAGCAGTACACCGGGGCCGACCCCGAGATCGTCGCGCAGTCGCGCCAGCACCACATCGACGGAGAGCTCCATGTCGACCTCGATCGCGTTCTGGAACTGCAGGAGTTCTACATGGAGCAGGGTTCGCTCAACTACGACGAGATCATCCCGGAGGAAGAGATCTGGGACTTCTCATGGCGTGACGCCGTTCTCGGCGACTGACGAAAGGACAGTGCGGATGAGCGACCCGAAGGCGACCGACGTCAAAGTTCGACTGACCGGGGTCACGAAGACGTTCGCCGGTGCCGAGGAGGTGACGGCGCTCGACGACATCTCACTGGAGATCGGAGAATCGGAGTTCGTCGCGATCGTCGGCCCATCCGGATGCGGCAAATCGACGCTGCTGCGGCTCGTCGCCGGGCTGCAGGACGCAACCGCCGGTGAGGTGGAGATCCAGCAGTCGAAGCCCGGACGTCCGAAGACGGCGATGGTGTTCCAGGAGCACGCGCTGTTTCCCTGGCTGTCTGTGCGCGACAACGTCGCCTTCGGGCCGCGCAACCGCGACGTGCCGAAGAAGGAAGCTGCAGACATCGCCGACGCGCAGCTCGACAGGTTGGGGCTCGGCCGATTCGGCGACTTCTACCCGCACCAGCTGTCGGGCGGGATGAAGCAGCGTGTCGGCATAGCGCGAGCGCTCGCGCAGGACGCCGAGATCCTGCTCATGGATGAGCCGCTCGGCGCACTCGACGCGCAGACGCGCACGCTGCTGCAGGAGCAGATCCTGGAGCTGCGGCAGGAGTCGCGTCCGACGGTCATGTACATCACCCACGCGATCGACGAGGCGGTGTTCCTCGCCGATCGCGTGATGCTCATGTCGGCGCGGCCGGGGCGGATCAGTGACATCATCGAGCTCGACTTCCCGATCGATCGCGGCCCTGAGCTGCGCGGGACCGAGAAGTTCGCGAAGCTCTCCCAGGACATCTGGAACCATCTGCGCGACGAGGTCCAGGCGGCGATGACGGGAGAGAAATGAATGCCGTCACCCGTTTCGTCCGCGAACGATGGGCCCTCGTCGTGGGGCCAGTCGTGCTCCTGGTGCTCTGGGAGCTGCTCTCACGGACGGGCGTCCTGCCCGAGACGTTCTTCCCGCCGCCGATTCGGATCCTCGCGAGCGCGGGAATCATCTTCGACGTCGAAGACGGCATCGGCGGAGATGTTCTCATCACTGTCGGACGTCTGATAGCGACGGTCGTGCTCGCGGTGGCGATCGGCGTCGGCGTGGGCATCGCGATCACCGCGTCGCAGTGGATGGAGCGCGGCGTGAACACCGTTCTCGCCTTCGTGTACCCGATTCCCGGGGTGCTGTTCTTTCCGTTCCTCACCTTCATCCTGGGGCGCGGCGAGACGGCGGTCCTGCTGACAGCGCTCGTCACGCCCCTGATCGTGATGATCCTCTACACGGTTGCCGGCGTGCACAGCATCAGCGGCATGCTCCTCGAGGTCGCCGACAACTACGACTGCCGCGGCGCGCGACGGTTCTTCCGCGTGCTCGTACCTGGCGCGCTGCCGTCGATCGTCACGGGCATCCGCATCTCACTCGGCTTCGCGCTGATCGCGGTGATCGCGATCGAGATGGTCGGGGCATCTTCCGGACTCGGCAACTTCCTGTGGGAGAACTGGCAGATTCTCCGTGTCACCGACATGTACGTCGCGCTGCTGTGCATCGCCGTACTGGGTCTGCTGTCGACCGTCGGGTTCGACAGCGTCGCTGATCGACTCCTGCCGTGGCGCGCCGAGGAGAGGAGCACCGCATGAGCCCTGCCGTGCTCAGAGGCCTGCAGGCCTGGACGATCCCCGTCATCGTCATCGTGCTGTGGGAGATCACGACGCGCGCCGGCGTACTCGATCAGCGCTTCTTCGTGCCGCTGAGCGACGTGATCGGGACGACCGTCGAACAGCTCGCCGACGGAAGACTCGGCAACGACATCGCGATCACGATCCAGCGGCTCGTCATCTCGTTCGCCGTCGCCGCCGTCCTGGGCGTCGCGATCGGCATCGCCTCCGGCGTGTGGAAGACGTTCGAACTGCTGATCCGCCCCGTCACCGACACGCTCTATCCGCTGCCGAAGATCGCGGTCCTGCCGCTGTTCATCATCATCGTCGGGCGCGGCGAGGTGGCGTACATCCTGACGGCGTTCGCGACGGCCTTCTTCCAGATCATCATCAGCACGCGGGCGAGTGTGCGCAACATCGACAGTGAGGTCGTCGAGGCCGGGCGCAACTTCGGGGCGACGGGATGGCGCTATGTGACGCGACTGCTGTTCCCTGCGATCGCGGGCTCGCTCTTCAACGGCCTGCGGCTGGGGATGGCGACCTGCCTGATCACGCTGATCGCGACCGAGTTCGTCGGGGCCGAGACGGGGATCGGAGCCATGATCCGTCGTGCCGGCCAGCAGTTCGCGGTTGATCAGATGTACGCGGGTCTCGCACTTGCGGGCGTGCTCGGGCTGCTGATCAACCTCGTCTTCCGTGTGCTCGAGCCTGTCCTGATGCCCTGGCGACGCGGTGTGACGAAGGTGCGTCGTCCTGCCGCGACGGCGGCGTGACGACCATCGGCGATCTCCGGCTGCGTGTTGCATGTGCCGTCGTGGGCGATCGCGGATGCGCGCGGCTTCGGCGACGCGGCGAGGTCCGGTAGCGTGACGCCGATGGATGCAACTGCACTGCTGCGCGCCTACGACGAACAGCTCCGCACTGATGCCGAGACGCCGAGTGCCGTTGCGGTGACGATGCTCGGCCCGCTGCGGCTCGTGGAGTTCGCGGGCGGGCGCGGCTTCGTGACCTATCGGGATCTCGGCGGCTCTGACGCCGGTCAGATCGAGCGCCTCGTGGCGGCTGCTCGAACGTTCTTCGAGACAGGCTCATCCGTCGCCGGTGTCGAGTGGAAGACGCGTGGACACGATGATGCGCCGGGGCTGCACGACGCGCTCGTGGCCGGCGGGTTCGTGCCAGAAGAGCCCGAGTCGATCATGCTCGGCGAGACTGCCTCGCTCGTCGCCGACGTGCCGCTGCCTGACGGCGTCACACTCCGCAAGGTGCGCGAAGAAGGCGAGATCAGAGCGATGTGCGCGATGCAGGATCGTGCGTTCGGCGAGGAGGTCTCCGAGTATCACGCGAACGCGATCCTGCGCCGGATCGCGCGGGACGACGGCATGGAGCTGTGGATCGCGGAAGCCGGGGGAGAGATCGTCAGCGCAGGTCGTCTTGAACCTGTCTCCGGGACGGACTTTGCGGGACTCTGGGGCGGTGCGACCCTGGAGGCATGGCGGGGCAGGGGAATCTATCGGGCCTTGATCTCGGCCCGAGCCCGCTCAGCCCTTGCGCTCGGGAGGACGCTCATGCACAGCGATTCGACGGAGTACTCGCGTCCGATACTCGAGCGATCCGGTCTCGTCAAGGTGTCGACGACCACGCCGTATCTCTGGCGACGCTGAGAACGTGCGGCGGGGACTGCGCAGCTGATCGGGGAGGGGAGTCACTGCCATGAGCCACGATGCGAACACGATGTCGGCGGCCGAGCCTCTGGGGCGGGACACCGTCGACCCGGTGACCTGAGCGAGTCGATCAGTGCGCGCGTCGGTAGTGCATGGCGACTGCGCCGTTGCTCAGCGGCTCTGCTGAGACCAACTCGAGTCGTCGCGTGCTGGGCAGCCCCTTCTGATACAGCGTCGGTCCGTGTCCGGCGATCCTCGGATGGACCATGAGTCTGTACTCGTCGATCAGATCCAGGCGGTCCAGCTCGACGGCGAGGCTGCCGCTGCCGAGGAGCACGCCATCCGGTGTCGCATCCTTCAGTTGCTGCACACTGGTGCGAAGGTCGCCTGTGACGTGGTGGCTGTTGGTCCACGGGAACTCCGTGCGCGTGGACGACACGACGTATTTCGGCTTCGCCTCCAACTTGGTCGCCCATTCGCGCAGCGCCGGTGGTGCGGCCTGCTCGCCGCTGGCGACGGCGGGCCAGTAGCTCTCCATCAGTTCGTAGGTGACGCGCCCCCACAGCATCGCCCCACCGTCGTCCATGAGATGCGTGAAGTAGGCGTGCGTCTCGTCGTCGGCGATTCCCTCCGTGTGGTCGACGCAGCCGTCCAGGGTGAGATTGATGCTGAAGGTCAGGAGTCCCATGCGGCGATCGTAGTGTTCCGTGCGAGCCCGCACCAGGCATCGGACGCAACGGGTGACGTCGTCCGCGAACTCAATGACGCAACACACACGCAGCAGGTACCCTGGGGGCGGTGGTTCGCGCCACCGACGGCACTTCCACGTGAAGACCACGTGAATCATTGCGGAGAGATCCGAGCAGCTCAGGACATGTCCGGATGGGGTGCGGCGCATATGCGCGCCGACTTCAGTACGCCGATGCTCGCCATCGGCTGACGAAAGGACATGACATGTCTGGCAAGGACGAGAAGAACCTCGACCAGGTGATCGACAAGATCGCGAAGATGGACGAGCCGCGACGTTCGATGATGAGGCGTGTGCACGACGTCATCGTCGCGGCGGCGCCCACGCTGAAACCGCGGATCTGGTACGGCATGCCCGCGTATGCGGTCTCGGCGAGCACACCGGCTCTGGTGACGCTGCGCAATGACGAGCGCTTGAATCTCGCGCTCACCGAGAAGGTCGATCTTCGGGCCGCTGGCGGTGCGGACGGCGCGCTGATGCCGGCTGCGTGGTACTTCGAGACCGTGGACGAGCCCACCGAGAAGCGCATCATCGAGATCGTCCGCTCCGTCGTCTCCTGAGCATCGCGCAACGCGCCTCTCCCCGACGCCGACCGATCGCGGCCTCGTCGTCGGGGAGAGGCGGGGTGACTTTCCTTGGTGGAAAGTCATCTCTTGCCAAGTTGGAAAGTTAGTACTACAGTTTCCAGTATGGAAACCAGCGATGAAGGTGCCCGGCCGACGCAGGAGCAGGCGCGCGCCGCTCTCGCCGACGCCGAACGTGTCCGAACGACTGTGGGTGCGCTTTCTGCCACACCCTGGCCGGTCTGGTTCACGGCCGTGCTCACAGCGATGTTGGTCACCCTGCCGATCGGAATCGGCGGTGCACTGGCCGAACCCGAGTGGCTGATGCCGCGATGGGCCTGGGCCGTCGTCATATTCGTCTCGGAGGCGGCATTCTTCATGCTGTTCTTCGTGGCCAGCCGACGCTGGACGAGCAGAACCGGGGTCGCCCTGCGCCTGGATGTGTTGCCGAAGGCCGCCACCATCCCGGCGATGATCGGACTGCCAGTGATCGTCTTGGGTGCCGCGCTGGCATTCCGGATGACGGAGCAACCGTGGTGGCTGTTCGTCGCAGCTGCGCTCGGGGCCGGTCTGTCCATCGGCTTCCACCTCTGGTTCGTCCGGCTCCACAGGGGGCGGCGGTGAGTGCTGCGGATGCTCTGGAGGGCATCAACCCGACGATCCACGCGCCCAATCGACTGCGTATCTGCGCGCTGCTGGAGACGGCGGGGGAGGCGGAGTTCGCTGTCGTGCAGCAGCAGCTCGGGGTGTCGGCATCCGTGCTCAGCAAGCAGGTGTCCGTATTGATGAGTGCTGGATACGTCGAACAGCGCAAGGCGGTGCGTGACACTCGGCAGCGGGTCTGGCTCACGCTCTCTCCGGAGGGACGCGACGCCTATCGCGAACACCTCGCCGCACTTCGCGCCATCGTCGACTCCTGACTGTTCGAGGGGTCGTCCTCCTCGAGCCGAATGGAACTTGTGGGTGCGAGCGATGCCGAATGCACATGGTGCGTGAATCTGCCGATGAGAGGATCGCTGCATGAGATGTGTGGTGACGGTTGATCACGAGATTCCGGTTCGCGAGCCGTTGAAGGTTTCTCCAGGGGACTCGGTTCAGGTGGGCGATCAGGATGCGGAGTGGCCCGCATTCGTGTTCGTCACGGCGCGGTGGGGTGCAGGGTGGATGCCTGCCAGACACCTCGACATCGATGGCGCAGCAGGCACAGTGCGCGTCGCCTACGACACGACCGAGCTTGCCGCGTCGCGTGGCGAAGCAGTCGACGTCATCCGCGATGACCCGGACAGCGGTTGGTCGTGGTGCCGGAACGCGGTCGGCGGCGAAGGGTGGGTCCCTCACCGAGCACTCGCTGCTGAGTGATGCGGGAGCCCGGTGCGGTCGACTCGGTGAGCTTCCTGGTGTGCTCGGAAGCGTCCGCTCGGGCGACGAGGTAGGACTGCCCGAACATCGTGGAGTTCCGGCTCAACGTGCGGAGTCGGGCCGCCACGCCGAGTTCATATACTGATGACATGCCGAGTGCAGTGCAGCTGATCCGTTCCGACAAGCTCTCCGACGTCGCCGAGTATGCCTATGCGGCTACCGCACCGAAGGGCGCCCGGATGATCTTCCTGGCGGGTTCCTGCCCATTGGACGAGAACGGTACGACGCTCGCGGTCGGTGACTATGCCGGCCAGGCGGCGGCGTGTGTGGAGACCATGAAGGAAGCGCTCGCCGCTGCGGGTGCGCGGATCGACGACGTCATTAGCACGCGCGTGCTCGTGGCAACGTCGGCGCAGTCTGATCTCGTAGCAGCGTGGGAGGTCGTGCGCGACGCGTTCGGTTCCCACGACGTGCCGAGCACGCTGATGGGCGTGACCGTCCTCGGGTATGACGACCAGCTGGTCGAGATCGAGGCCGTCGCAGCGGTTGTGGACTGACGTGGCAGACGAGGCTGCTCGGTGCCGGCGCGGGGTCGATCTCCGCGTCAATGTATCGCGGGGATCTGGATCCGGATTCAGATCTGGAGGAGCGCGGCCGGAGCGGCAATCAACTCTGTTCGAGTCGTGCGCGCTTGGAGCGCGACGACTCCACGGTCAGGCATCACCGGCGCGGCCCGGGCGATCGGCCGCGGTGGAGCAGGACCGGACAGGCAATCGCTGCGATGACGAGGAACCCGCTGCCGGCGATCGATGCAATGGCGAGACCGTCGACGAAGGCTTGACTCGCGAGGGCGGTGAGGTGCTCGGCCGCTTCGGCAGGGAGCTGCTCGGCCACGCCGAGCGCCGCACCCAGACTGGAAGTGATCGCATCGGCCGCTTCGGTCGGAACATCACGGGGGATGCCCTCGAGGACGTTCGAGCGGTACAGGGCTGACCCGATCGACCCGAGGACGGCGATTCCCATCGCGGCACCGAACTCGCTCGCGGTCTCGGACAGTGCAGATGCCGCGCCGGAGCGCTCCGCGGGTGACGAACTGACGACCACGTCAGTGGCGAGCGTCATCATCGGTGCGATACCGGCTCCGATGAGTGCGGAGGCCACGATCACCAACATCAGACTCCCGTCGGCGGATGCCCTGCTGAAGGCGAACATGCCGGCCGCGGCGATGGTCGCGCCGACACCGAACACGAGGGGATAGCCGAAGCGCTGCACGAGTGATGAAGATGCGACGGCCATCGTTCCGACGGCGACCATGACCGGCAGGATCGCCAGCCCCGCGAAGAGCGGGGAGAGGCCCGCCACGAGCTGGAGGTACTGGGCTTTGTAGAGCATCACGCCGACGAGCGCGAACATCGCCAGCCCTGCACCGATGAACGCTCCCGTGAACCGAGGGTTCGCGAACAGAGCGATATCGACCAACGGACTCGTGATCCGGCGCTGTCGAACAACGAACACCGTCCCGGCGGAGAGTCCGATGCCGAACGCGACCCAGGTTGTTGCTGTCAGCGACAGATCCTCGGCCGCCGACTTCGCCGCCCACACGACGGGCAGGATCGCTCCGAACGCCAGGATGACGCTCACCAGATCGAGCCGACTCGTCGATGTGCTGCGATACTCCGGGACCACCAGAGGTGCGATGAGAAGCAGTGCCAGAATGACCGGCACGTTGATCAGGAACACCGATCCCCACCAGAATGCCTCCAGAAGCAGGCCGCCGACGATCGGACCGAGTGCGATGCCCGCGGACAGGCTCGCGGTCCAGATGCCGATCGCTTTCGTGCGTTCGGTCGGATCGGTGAACATGTTGCGGATCAGGGAGAGAGTCGATGGCATCAGAGTCGCGCCACCGACGCCCATCAGGGCCCGAGCCGCGATGAGGACTTCCGGCGTGGGCGAGAACGCCGCCACTGCGGAGGCTCCGCCGAACACGACCGCTCCGATCATCAGCAGCCTGCGCCGGCCGATGCGATCGCCGATGTTCCCCATCACGATCAGCAGTCCCGCGAGAAGGAAGCCGTAGGCGTCGAGGATCCACAGGGTCTGGCCGGCGGACGGCTCGAGCTCCCGGGTGAGCGTCGGGATCGCGATGTGCAGGATCGTGATGTCCATCGACGTCAGGATCACCGGCAGCGTCAGCGCGGTCAGCCCCAGCCAGCGCGACGTGGTGCTTGCCGAAGAAGCTCTTGATGCAGGCATGGCAGTCTCCGATCGGTGTTGCGTATGTTGTACGCAACGATAGCGTACGCCATACGCAACGCGATAGACTAGCATCGGAGGTGTTCTATGAGTCCACGTGTCGGTCCGTCCGGACCGTTATCACGCGACCGGATCGTCGAGGCAGCGATCGACCTCGCCGACGAGGGCGGCCTCGAGGTCGTGACGATGAGCCGCGTCGCCGCGAACCTCGAAGCGGGGGCGATGTCGCTCTACCGCCATGTCGCAGGCAAAGAGGACCTCCTGGTCGCGATGGTCGAGCGCGTCACGTCCGACTTCTCCTACCCTGACCGCGATGGGCTCGACTGGCGCGGCTGCATGCACGCGCTCGCCGAGCAGGACCGAGCCTCGTTTCATGCGCACCCCTGGAT
The DNA here is from genome assembly GCF_003335195.1 of Microbacterium sp. JB110. Taxonomy (NCBI): domain Bacteria; kingdom Bacillati; phylum Actinomycetota; class Actinomycetes; order Micrococcales; family Microbacteriaceae; genus Microbacterium; species Microbacterium sp. JB110. Next base: position 172,501 of record NZ_QPGM01000002.1, read on the forward strand.
GCTTGTCGCGACCGCCACCGTCACCCCGCCGTTCGGAGCCGCATCGCTTGCCGCGATGGAATGGGCACTCGACGTACTCGAAGCCGTCGGCATTCCGTCTGCAGATGCGGCGCGAGCGATCATGACCATCAACAACTATGTCCAAGGAAGCGCGCGCGTTGCGCTCGGTGAGTCCTCTGACGCGATCAGCGACGATCCGGGTCACGCGTGGCGAGAACGCCTCCAGGACGCCGACTTGGCGGCCTTTCCGCGTTTGCATCGGTTGATTGCGGGACCGGGGCCGGCGGCTGACCGCGACTGGTTCGCCGATGGCCTTGACCTCATCCTCGACGGACTTCAGCGCTGCATTCGCCGCTGACCGAACACGTCGATGCTCAGCATGCGGTTCATCACCGCCTTGTGCAGGTCGGAACGAGCGCGTGTCCCGCGTCCGTTGACGCGGCTTCATCCAGATCAATTCGACGCCGACATGACTCTCTAGCGGGACATCGGTGGGTTCGACGTCTTGGTGCGTCTGTGTCGGTGCTGGCACGAGCTCTGCCTGGCCGCCCCGGTTGCTGAGCATCCCTTCTCCGGTGACCTGCATCCCCGCCATGACGAGCGACTTGCCGCGTATCTTGCCCAGGCGCTCGGTGGGCCGGAACTCTATGCCGCGGGGTGCGGCGACGAGAGCAGTATGCGACGGCTCCACGCGGGCAACGGCAGCGCGAAGGAGCTCAACGAGGCCTGTCTGCGGCTCTTCGACCAGGCCCTCGACGAGGTAGGCATCGAAGGGGCAACGCGAGTACGCATGTCAACGTATTTCCGTGAAGCAGCTGCGTCCTTCGACGCCCACGCGGACAGCAAGGATCTCGTGCCCGAGGACGTGCCGTCCAACTATGCGCGCTGACCGCTTCCGGCGGAGCGGGCGCACTGTGAGCCGCTTGACTGCTGTGCACGCCTCGATAGGTCGAGCTCCGTCATGCGCACGATCCGGACCTTGTCGTGCTTCAACCGACTCGTCCGGCGCGGTAGCGTCGTTCGCATGAAGAAGATCGGCCTGATCGGCGGAATGAGCTGGGAGAGTTCCGCGCTCTATTATCGACTCATCAACGAGGGCGTGCGCGATCGTCTGGGAGGTCTGCACTCCGCGCGCTGCGTCATGGCGTCCGTGGACTTCGCAGAGATCGAACACATGCAGTCCGCGGGGGAGTGGGCGCAAGCCGGCGAGCTGCTCGCGGAGGAAGCGCGCTCGCTGGAGGCGGCCGGAGCTGAGGTGATCGTGCTCTGCACGAACACCATGCACAAGGTGTCGAGTCGCATCGAGAGCGCGGTAAGCGTGCCGCTCCTGCATCTCGTCGACGTCACCCGCGACGCGATCGTCGAAGCAGGGCTGAGGAAGGTGGTGCTGCTCGGCACTCGGTTCACGATGGAGGAGCAGTTCTATCGCGAGCGCATGGAGGCGAACGGTGTGCAGACGGTCGTCCCGGATGCGGACGGGCGGGCCACGGTCAACCGCGTGATCTTCGAGGAGCTCGTGCTCGGCATCGTGAGCGACGAATCCCGACGCGAGTTCCGCCGCATCATCGAGAGTCTCGCCGCCGCTGGAGCCGAAGGCGTCATCCTCGGATGCACCGAGATCGAGCTGCTCATCGGGGAGGGTGACGTCTCCGTACCGGTCTTCGCCTCGACTGCACTGCACGCCGCAGCCGCGGTCGATTTCGCACTCGCGGACGGGCATCTGGCGTGAGGGCGGCCCTTTGGCGTGCAGATACGTCCGCACCCGACGATCACGGGACCTGGACCGCTCGGGGCCGCCCGGCGTGTGCATTTGGCATTGCGTGAACCGGGAGACCTGATGGCGGCCGAGCACTGGCTGCTCACTTTCCGCAGTGGCGTCATGTCGCAACGCGGGGGCATCGTCTCCTCACCCAAGGACGCACCGCTGGCGCGCAGCCTGCGCGAACTCGTCGATGACCGTTTGACCGAGTCATTCACGGTTGCCGAGGCGGCAGCGCAGCTTGGTGCGCATCCGAGTCACTTGATTCGGGTGTTCTCACAGTCGTACGGCATCGCTCCGCATCAGTACCAGATCGGCCGGCGCGTGGATCTGGGAATCGACCCTTTCGCTCCTTCGGTGAAGGGTGGGGCTGATTCGTCCGGGGTATTCGCCGCTTCCGGATCGAGGCTAACCTCAAGGGGTGGACTTCGAACGGAGCCGGTATCTGCGCAAACAGCGGCGGGAAGGAATTCTTCTCGCCCTGGTCGGAGGGATATTCGTCGGGCTCGGAATCCTCACCATGGCGATCGGCAACCCGTGGATGGGGGTCGTCGCGATCCCGTTCTTCGGCGCGTGCTTCGTGCTGGGCCTGCTGCAGGCAATGCGCCCAGGGGAAGCCGTCCATCCGGCGGTGGCGATCCTCGGCAGCTTCGGTTTCGCCGTTTCGGGCGCGCTCCTCATCGTCGGGCACCTTCTGGAGATTCCCTTTCTCGGGCACCGGCAGGCCATGGCGCTCCCAGTCGGTGTGATCGTATTCGGGTTCTTCGGGCCAGGTGCTGTGCTTCTCGTGGTCCGAGAAATGCGGCGTCGTCGTCGGAATCGTTGACCCGAATTCTGCCGCCGGTACGCTGAGGCGCAGGTCTGTGTGCGGTCGGGTCCGGCTTCGGAGCGGAACGGCTTCGCGTGCTCGGCAGTCGCGGATCCCCGACGTTCGGAGAGATCATGCCCACATTCATCGCCATCGGCTACGGAGATGTCGCCGGATACGAGAAGACGGATCCCGCGGTCCGTGAACGCGCTCATGCGCACGATGCGGATCTGCGCGGAAGCGGCGCCCGGATGTGGACGTCCGGAGCGCCGGTGCAGGTTCGGAACCCGGGAGAAGCGGGAGCCAGCCGCGAGAGCGGCGCATACATGACGTCCTCGCTGCCTGTCGCAGGGTTCACCGTCCTCGAAGCGGACGATCTCGATCATGCGATCACCCTGGTCTCGACGACACCGTGCGCGGTCGCGCACGGTGTCGTCGAGGTCTGGCCGATGAACGAGTAGGACTGGAGCCCGAGCGGTCGACGCGCGAGCGGGGCGGACAGGGCTCTCGCCTCAGCGACGTTCGTCAGAGAAGGGGACGCATGGCAGTCGCGTCCCCGCGATCGCCACTGCGGGTGATGGTTGTGCGTGCTGCGCAGTGCCGACGGTTCGGTCACTCGCTCCGGAACGCCGTCGCGTGCTCTCCTGCAAAGTCGGCAAATGCTCGTGCCGGACGGCCCAGCAGCTCGGGCACGGCCAGCGAGACCTCTGCGGCCTCGCCCCGGGCGTAGTGGGCGTAGTCCTCAAGCAGGCCGTCGACCTGCCAGGGCGGGAGGACGCCCGTGAGCATCTCGCCGAAGCGTTCCGGTGCGATGTCGTCGAAGCGTATCTCGCTCCCTGTGGCGGAGGAGAGGTGCGCGGCGATCTCGGCGTGCGTGAGTGCTTCAGGTCCTGTGAGCGTCTGGACTCCCAGCGGGGAGGGGGAGGTCAGGGCACGAGCGGCGACCTCTCCGATGTCGCGCACATCGACGACGCTCACGCCTGCGTCGCCGATCGGCGCGGGAAGCGCCCCCGTCGCGCGCACGATCGCCGCGACGGCGAACAGCCCCTGCATGAACAGGTTCGGCCGCAGGGCGGTGACGTCGAGCCCGGATGCGAATGCGTGCTGCTCGACGGCGGCGTGGTAGCGCAGGAATCGGACGGGAGAGTCAGTGACGGAGCCGAGCTGCGACAGCAGGACGAGGTGGCGTACTCCCGCTTCCGCGGCCAGATCGATGAACAGCCGTTGCTGCGCCTCTGCGCGCTCCGTCGACGGCGTCACCAGATAGGCCGCGCGCACCCCGTCGAGTGCTGTGCGCACGCTGTCGGGGTCGTCGAGGTCGGCCTGCACCGCGAACTCCGCAGAGGACGCGCTGCGAGACATCGATCGGAATGTCATGCCCCGCGCGGCGAGAGCGTGGGCGGTGGCGCCGCCGGTGGAGCCGGTCGCGCCGGTGATGAGGATGTCGGGTGAGGTTGTGATGATGGCTCCTTCAGATATCAGGGTGGCGCAGGCCATCGGAGAGGATGTGGGACCAGTCCTCGTCGATGTCCGCGATTTCGGATGTCACAACGAGGTGGCAGAGCTGCCCGTACGCGATGAACCGCTGCACGTCGCGGTCGTCGGCGCCGGAGCGCTGCTTTGCGAACCGCGTGATCTGTGCGAGTCCGGCACGCAGGGCGTCGCCGATAGCCGGGACCGTCGCGACCGACTGTGCGTGCACCTGGATGAGCAGCAGTGTGCGGTCTGCGATGAGCTCGGCATACGCGTCGCCCATCGCCTCGAGCGTCGCGGCGGGGGAGCCGACAACGGGCGCCGCGTCGAGGGCGAGCTCGATGCGGTCGAAGCATTCGTGGATGGCGGCGACGAAGAGAGCCTCTTTGCCTCCGAACAGTTTGAGCACATACGCGCTCGAGATACCCGCTTCGCGCGCGATGTCGGTGACCGTGGTGCCTGCGTATCCGCCGCGGGAGAATGCGGCGAGAGCCGCGTTCACGATGACGGGGCGTCGAGCATCGGCTGAGGAGAGACGTCGTTGCGACATGTGAGTGACTGTACACTCACTCATTGTGATGTGCAACGCATGCCAGGTGTCGGCCGCAGGTCCAGGGCGTTCGCGCAGTTCCGGCGCGCATGCAGTGCCCGCCCTCGACTGGTCCCGAGGGCGGGGCACTCGTCGTGCGTCCGGGGCGGAGGCCGCCGATCCCGCGCACGGGCAGGGGTGTTACGGAGTCTGCTGGGCGAACCGCTCGCGGGCATCCGGGCGGGTCGGCGTGAAGAAGTTGATCAGCGTGCCGTCCGGATCCCGGATGAGGAGTGACCGGTTGCCCCACGGCATGTCCGTGGGCTCGTTGACGAACGTGTCGACGACATCGTGGAGTGCGCGATGCGCCTCGTCGACATCGTCGGCGAGGAAGTCGAGCGCAACACTGCGATTGGAGCGCGCTTCAGCGGCGCCCTTGCCGAGCAAGGGCACGGTCTGCGTGCTGGCGATCGCCAGCGTGCCGGTAGGGGTGCGAAGCTCGGCGAACAGCGGGTGCGGGCGGGCGGCGGTGATTCCGGTCGCGGTCTCGCGTACGGCGCCGATCTGCGTCAGCCCCACCTGCGCAGCGTCCACGTGATCGAATGGGCGAAGCCGACCATCAGGGCGCCGCCTCTGTCCCCGCGATCGCTGCAACGTAGGCGGCCAAGCTGCCCAGCGTCTGCCGGCCTCCCTCGACCGCGCCGAACTTCTCTACGGCTTCGTCGCGCAGTTCCTTGGTCTGGAACACCGTGCGCATCTCGATCAGGGTCGTCTCACCGTCAGCCTCGAAGGTGATAATCGATTCGAAGGCGTTGGGATCGCCGCGGTACTCGCCGTGGAGCATGGCGATCCGTGCTGGCGGGGTGAGCTCGGTCCAGGTGATCCACTCCGGGTAGTCCGTCCCGTCCGGCCCGTGCATCACGAAATCCCATACTCCGTCGACGCGGAACTCGAAGGACCTGGTGGTCGTGGTGAAGCCCTCGGGCCCCCACCAGCGTGAGAGGTGCCGCACCTTCGTGAACGCTTCGAACACGAGTTCGCGCGGGGCATCGATCGATCGCGAGATCACGGTCTCCCGATCGGACGTCGGGGACTGTGTCGGTGCGTTCCGTCCGGATGAATCCTTCATCTACTCCTCCTTGAGTTCCTGCACATACGCGTTCAATCGGTCGAAGCTCTCGCTCCAGAATCGTTCGAACCCACCGGTCCACTCATGAACAGCGCGAAGCCCATGGGCATCGAGGCAGTAGAGCCGCTGCTTGCCCGCTCTGCGGTCACGCACCAGCCCGACCTCCCGAAGCACACGCAGATGTTTGGACACCCCTGGTTGCGGTATCCCCAGCTCGTGGGACAGCTCGGTCACGTGCCGTTCGCCCGTCTGCAGCAGCATCAGCATCTCTCGACGCCGAGGCTCGGCGATCGCGTTGAAGACATCCGATGTCGTCGCTGCCCGTGCCATGCACCGATCATATACCCATATGGGTATGCGTCAAGCGACTTCGCCCTCCTTCGAATGCGTCTCGAGGGTCCGCGCAGCCCGCGAAGAACGCTGCCTCGCGACTGCCATCGAGTACTGAGAGCCGTGGCTCGCTCGGCAGCCTGATGGTGCCGCGGGTCGTCGGCGGTTCGCCTCTGCCTGTGGGTCCTTCTCGCGGCGCGGAGGGAAGCGCCACGAGAGATCCACTCATCCTTCTGCGCGCCTCCGAGCGGTGTCAGCACGGTTGCTCGTGTTCTGCACCTCGGGCGCGGAAGCCGTGCTGAGGAGGAGTAGCGCCGCGGCGAACAGGGACATTCCGATCCAGCCCGTCGCCGAGAGTCGCTCGCCCACGATGACGACGGCGAGCACTGCCGCGACGGCGGGCTCGGCGAGTGTGAGCGTCGTGGCAGTGCTGGCAGGGACCTTCGTGAGCCCGTAGCCGAACAGCACGTATCCGACGAACATCGGCACGAGCGCGATGTACGACGCGACGGCGAACGCAGCGGGCGAGGCGATCAGGGGTGCACCGGTGATCAGGAGCACCGGCATGAGGAGCAGTCCGCCGCCGCCGAACACGGATCCCATCGCAGCGGATCGCGGAACGCCCGCGCCCATGAGCCGCTGCGCAGCCCACGAGTATGCCGCGTACGTGACGCCCGCGACCAGCCCGAGCGCGATCCCGGATGCCGTGGCCGGCCCATTCGTCGCGGTGCCGTGGAACTCGGCGAAGCAGAGCAGGACGCCGCCGGCGATGCCGAGCGCGGCCGAAGCGAGCCACCGGGCTCCGAGCGGTCGGCGATCGATGACGAGTTCGAACAGGCCTGAGAACAGCGGAGCGGATGCAAGCGAGATGACGCTTCCGATCGCGACGCCGGCGAGGTGCATCGAGCTGTAGAAGGCGAGCGGATATGCAGCCACGGCACCTGCGCCCAGTAGGACGACGCGTGCATGGGTGCGCAGCAACACGGCCGCTCGGCGCAGCGAGGGGACGGCGATGACCGCCTGCAGCAGGCCGCCGATGCCGAGCGCGGCTGCGCCGATGGCGAGAGGCCCGGCATCCGGCGCGAACGTCGCGGCCGTTCCTGTTGTGCCCCAGAGTGCAGCAGTGGCGAGAATCGCGCCGATTCCGGCGAGCCGTGTCCTGTTCACGCCGCTGTCGTGATCAGCGGCTCGACGATCGTTCCGGTGCGCGTGAGGTGCGCGAGTGATCCCTCGAGGCCTGCACGGCTCATGGCGCCCTCCAGCAGCAGCGAGAGGTGACCTGCCGGCTCCTGCGTGCGAATCGGTGAATAGGCGGGTCAGTCTACCCATTCACCGATTTCGGCTCGAGCCGTGACGGTCTCGCCGGTCAGCGCGCGAGCGCCGCGTAGTAGTCGGCGAGGGTGTGCGTGCCGTGGGGATCTCCGACAGAATCGGTCTGCATTCCGTCGAGGAAGAACCGGGTCAGCGATCCGGCGCGGGGGCTGATCCGGTCGGCCGTCCAGACCGCGGCGGAGGCGAACGGCCCGGGAACGCGCGTGTATCGGGGCTTCTTCCCCGCCGCTTCGAACGCGATCCGCACGATCTCGCGGTAGGTGAGTGTCTCCGGACCGCCGACGTTCCATGAGCCCGCACTCCCGCCGAGGCGGGACACGCAGAAGTCGGCGAGATCGGCCCCGTGAATGGGGGAGAGGCGCACGCTCCCGTCGCCCAGGCCGAACGCCATTCCGCGTCGCGCGAGATCGTAGATCTCGGTGAGGTCGGAGAAGTACCCCGACGGATCGACGATCTGCGGCACGACGCGCGATCGGCTCAGCGCTTCCATGAAGGCGTGCTTGGCGCGGCTGACGGCGGATGTGCCGCTGGCTGCGTTCATGACGCCCACATAGAGGAAAGAATCCACCTCCGCCTGCTCCGCGAGTTCGAGGAAACGGAGATTCAGGAGGAAGTCGATCGTCCACGGGTCCGCTTTCTGACGGGTCACACCGAGTGCGGAGATCACGTGGTCCACACCGGACATGACATCCGGGCCGAGATCGACCTCGCCCTCCGGTGCGATCACCCATTCGTCGACGAGCGCTGCGAGCGCAGGAGCATCGTATGCGCCCGGCGCGCAAGCGCGAGCCTTGTCCCGAACGACCGCCCGCACGATGAACCCCTCGTCGTGCAGGCGGGCGATGACGTGTCGACCGACGTAGCCGGTTGCTCCAGCGACGAGAACGCGCTTGCCGGCATCAACCATGGTCTGCTCCTTCTGCGACGTCGACAGCACGGGTCTCATGAGCCTGATCGTAGACATCGTCGGGCTTGCGGGGGAATCGCTTCCGCGAGATAGAGCTTCAGCCTCGACATGTGGATCCCGGATCATGAGCTCGGCAGTTGACCCGCGCTGCCGCGTGCGGGAGCATCGCGGCATGAGCGAATATCAGGTCACGGAACTCGGCGGGCTCGACGAATGGCGCGACTTCGTCGGAGGCTTCAGACCCGAGACGACCAAGACCGGTCGGCGCGTGGTCGATCATGAGCTGCCGATGGAATGGATCGGGATGACGGCGAACGCGATGGCGCCGGGGGAGGAGGCCGGCTACTGGCACGCGCATTCCCGTGACGAGGAGCTGTACGTGTTCCTCGCGGGGCGCGGTCAGATGGCTCTCGGTGACGACGTCGTCGATGTGGGCCCCGGAACGACGATCCGGGTGGGGACGGGCGTCCGCCGCACGTGGCGCTGTGCTCCGGACGGCACCGAACTGCTGCGCTGGTTGTGCATCCGCGCCGGCCCGAACAGGCTGACGCACGTTCCGGATGACGCGAGCCCGGATCGCGAGTCTCCGATGCCGTGGTGAGGAGCGTCCCAAGCGCTCAGCGAGTTCGCCGGTAGCTCATCGCATCCGGAATCGTCCCGCGCTCGCCGAGATCCTGGCCGCGTGCGAACCGCCCCCAGACGGCGCGCACGCGCTTCGCGACGGCGTCGATGTCCTCCCAGCGCGCTCCCTCGACCAGGTTCGCCGCTCGCCATGCGTCCTCGTCGCCGAACAGCAGGGGGAGATCGATGGTGTGTGCGGAACGCCACGAGTTGCCCGGCGCCGCCCACGTCACCACGTAGTGGTGGGCGCTGCCGCCGGCGCGCGCGTGGCGGCGGGCGAAGCGCCGGCTGCCCCTGCCGTAGATGATGCGCGTCAGGGCCGCGATGAGACCGCTCGAAAGGATGCGCCCGATGACCGGGATCCGGATGAAAGGTCGCAGTGCAGGAACACGCAGGACGAAGAGCGCCGCCTCCTGCGCGGTGTGGCCGATCAGCACGTCGATCTTCGGTGCGACCCGGTTCCAGGTGTCCTCGAGCTCCTGCTCGGCAGGCAGCGGCGCCTTCCCGTACTGAGTGCCGAAGGGCATTCCGCTGCGCAAGCCGAATCCGGATGCGGCCGCCTCCACCTCAGGCTCCAGACCGAGCACCTGCTGAACGGGAGTCTCCGGCGTGATCGCCCGGGCTGCCTCGCTCATGGCCTCGGACATGGCGGCTCGCCCTCGGGAGAGTCCGAACGGGGCGCTCTGGATGATCGCGCGCCGGAACAGCTCAGCGGCATCCGGTGCGGCCATGAGATGCGCGACCGCGTCGCCGCCGGCCGACTGCCCGAACGCGGTGACCTGCTGAGGGTCGCCGCCGAAGGCTGCGATGTTGCGCTGCACCCACCTCAGGGCCGTGATCTGGTCGAGCAGGCCGAGATTGGCGGGGCGGCCATCTGCGCCGCCGAGATAGCCGAAGATACCGAGCCGGTACGTCACCGTCACGACGATCACGCGCTGCTCGGCAACGAGAGACGCGGGGTCCATGATCGGCATGTCGCCTGCTCCCGATACGTAGGAGCCGCCGTGGAACCACACCATCACCGGCAGGCCGTCACCGGGTACCGCGCTGCGGGGAACGGTCACGGAGAGGTTCTGGCAGTGCTCATCTACGGCGAGGCGTTCGATGGAGCTGCCCAGCACACTGTCCAGAAACGGTACGGGGCGCTGGGGGCAGGCAGGCGACCAGTTCGTCGCTGTGAGGGTCCCGTCTCGATCTGGGACGGGCGTGGGCTCCGCGAATCGCGCGCCCGTGGCGTAGGGGATGCCCGTCGCGCGGGTCACCTGCCCGTCGTGCCACCCCTGGATCGGACCGCTCGGAGGAGTGAAGAGCGCCTCAGTCGACATCGATGAACGTGCCTTTCCAGGGTCGGGAGTCCGCATCGTCCCATGATCCCAGACGCACTCCTCCCCGCAGCGCCACAGGTCTCTCCGCAGCACGCGCGGTTCGGCCACCTATCGATGATGGGACGGCGAAGGTAGTCTGAGTCGGCCTCCAGATGGATGATCAGGCCGGAAGGCCTTCGCCGAGCACGACGGCACGACCCGATGAACAGGAACACGCACATGACTGACCAGACGATCCCCGAGCCCGTGGCATCCTTTATCGACGCGGTCAACCGGCACGATGAGGAAGCATTCCTCGATGCCTTCACGAAGGACGGTTCCGTCGACGATTGGGGGCGTGTCTTCACCGGGCGCGCGCAGATCAAATCGTGGAGCGACAACGAGTTCATCGGCGCACGAGGCACACTCGCCGTGGAAGAGATCGAGGCCGCGGGCGATGCAGTCACCATCGTCGGCGACTGGCGCTCCACCCATGCCAACGGACGCTCGAAGTTCGTCTTCGACGTCGACGGCGACCGTCTCACCCGGATGACCATCCGAGAGGGCTGACAGGAAGGCTCTCCTTCCCGCGCCCCGGCGTCTCCGGCGGGCCACGCCGCGGTCGGTCGTGCATCTGGTTGCGTCCCGGTCAGCCCGAAAGGCACGGCTCCCGTACATCCCGCACTGCTATGTTGAGGGCGTCGGCATCTAGCCGACAGCCAGAGAAGACTTCTTGTCTGCTGATCCGCCTTCGGGCTCTCCGTGATCCGTCGCCTCCTCTGTGTGACCGCGAGGAGTTCGATGAACACGCACGCCCCAGCACAGTCCACCGCCGTCGTCTACTGCGAGGGCCAGTTCGGCGCCCAGGACGGAAAGACGGCCAACGGCCTCGTCCGGCACTCGGAGAAGTACGCGATCCTCAGCGTCATCGACAGCCAGCGCGCGGGCAGCGACGCTGGAGAGCTCCTCGACGGGACCCGGAACGGCATCCCCGTGCTCTCGAGCCTCGACGAGGCGATCTCGCTCGCGGGGCAGGTTCCCGAATATCTGATCTGCGGAGTCGCACCCGCTGACGGACTGCTCTCCGAAGCACAGCGCGTCGTGCTGCTCGACGGCATCGCCCGCGGGATGCATATCATCAACGGACTGCACGAGTTCCTCGCCGACGATGTCGAGTTCGCCGCCGCCAGCCTTCTCGCGGGTGTCACGATCACCGACATCCGGCGCCCGCGCGAGAAGAAGGATCTTCACCTCTTCTCCGGCAGAATCGACTCAGTCACCTGTCCCCGAATCGCCATCCTCGGCACGGACGGCGCCATCGGCAAGCGCACAACGGCGACCCTCGTCGTGCAGGCCCTCGTGGAGCGGGGAATCCGCGCCGTGATGGTCGGCACGGGACAGACGACGATCATCCAGGGCGGGCGGTACGGGGTGGCGCTCGACGCGCTCGTGCCCCAGTTCTGCTCCGGTGAAGTCGAGAACCAGGTCGTCGCTGCCTTCGAGGGCGAAGACCCCGATGTCATCATCGTGGAGGGGCAGGGTGCGCTGAGCCACCCGGCGTACCTCACGTCTGCCCACATCCTTCGAGGCAGCCGACCCGAGGGAGTGATCGTGCAGCACGCGCCTCGACGGCGAGTGCTGGGCGACTTCCCGATGGTGTCGATGCCGACACTCGGCAGCGAGATCGACCTGATCGAGGCGTTCGCCGCCACACGCGTGATCGGCGTCACCGTCAACCACGAGGGCATGACGGACGCGGAGATCGGCGACGCGATCGATGACATCGAACTCGAGCACGGCGTGCCCGCGACGGATCCGCTGACGCGGCCCCTCGACCGACTCGTCGACATGGTTCTGCAGGCGATGCCCGCCGTGGGCGAGCGTGTGCGTGATGCCTCGACGAGCATGCCGGTGGAACCGCGGGAGCTCGATCGTGAGAAGCGGCGCACCCCGGGGCTCTCGCATCCCCGGGGCACGTCGGTTGAGCGGCGACACACCCAGCGCGGGCTCCGACGCCGACTGAGCTGACCCCGTCCTGCGGGCAGGTCAGCGAGACGCGGTCACATCGCGCACGAAGCGCTCGACGTTCGCGCGGAATGCGGCGATCCGCGACTGACGGGCCGCCTCCACGTCGAAGCCGACGTACGCGGTGCGCGGCGTCTTGCGTGCGTTGCGATTGCACTCGAACCGCGCGCACACGTAGGTGCCGACCGTGTCGCCGCGGCGTCCGGCGGCGCCGGCGCGTTTCGTGCTGAACATGACGACGTCGTTCGGCAGGTGCACGTCTGCGCACCACACGCACTGGGTGCGGCTGCGAGGGGTCTGCTCGGCCTGACGCATGAGCAGGCCCAGCGGCTCGTCGTCGACGATCGCAACGATGTAGCCGACGAGCGGCTGCTTCGGGTCGCGCCACCCGAGGAAGTCGATGGAATCCCACGCGACGGCGTCGAGGTCGGGCATGGGCAGGTTCTTGCGTTCGCGAACGGAGACGTTGACGAACGATGCCCGGATCTGGGCAGCGTCGATGACGCGCATGATGAGATGAGCTTTCTGTTCAGGAGATGTCGTGAGGGCGCGGCTCGAGAAGAGCACGCGAAAGGGAGAGCCGGGTCAGGCTCTGTCCGCCGCCGACGCAGAGCGCGACGACGACCTCCTCACTCCCCGAAGGGTCACTCGCTGAAACATGCATCTGATGCTACACGCCGAATCCGAGCGTCGCGCGACCGCCTACGGAGCGGATTCCTGCCGGCGACCGCGGCGGGGCCGCAGCACGATCGCCGCGGCGCCGCCGCCGATCGCCCCGAACAGGTGCGCCTGCCAGGAGATCCCGCTCGCGGCGCCGAAGATGCCTGTGAACATGGTGCCGCCGTACAAGACGGCCACCGCAACAGCGACGACGGCGTACAGGATCCCGTGCCCGAGCGACGGTGCGACGAAGGACCGCACCAACAGGTATCCGAAGTAGCCGAAGACGAGACCCGACGCGCCGACGGTGAGCGTGCCGGGAGAATTCACGAACCATGTGCCGAGGCCGCCGACGACGGCGGCGATCGCGGTGACTGCCCAGAAGCGGCGAATGCCGTCGAACGACACCAGCAGGCCGAGAACTGCGAACGGCACAGAGTTCGCGACGAGGTGCGACCAGCCCGAGTGCAGCAGCGGCGATGCGATCACGCCATCGAGGCCGTCGAAATGCCACGAAACGATGCCCAGCGCACGATTCCAGCTCCCGGGAAGAATCGCGTCAAGGGCACGCACCACCCACATCACTGCGAGGAGGATCACCGGCTGCACGGCGCCCAGGAGGAATCGGACACCGGGTCGCGCCTCGGGCGATGAGCTCATGCGTCCAGTCTTGCGCATGCGCACGCACGATTGAGTCGCTGGCGTGTGACGGGCTGCGGTTCCGCCGCGCCTGTCGTGCACGTCGGCAGAGCGGAGACGACCGGCGCGGGGCGCGGCATGGTGAATGCCCCGGATCCCCGAGGCATTCACCATGCCGGCGCGCTCAGGGGCGTTCCACGAGGTGCTCGGCGTACGCCTTCGTCGTCAGGAACGGCGCGAATGTGTTCGACAGGGCGACGTCGCGGAAGACCTCTGCCGCCTGGTCGAGCCTGTCGTCGTCTGCGCGCTCGACGGAGGCGAGCACGTCGTCGACCAGCCCGGAGACGAACTCGTGGGTGATCGGCGTCCCCTCCTCTGTCGTGCGGTCCTGGCGGATCCACTGCCAGATCTGCGAGCGGGAGATCTCGGCGGTCGCCGCGTCCTCCATCAGCCCGTTGATCGCGACCGCACCCTGTCCGCGCAGCCATGCCTCGATGTACCGGATCGCGACGTCGACGTTGCCCCGCACTCCCGCGTCCGTGATCCCGCGGCCGATCGTGAGATCGAGCAGCTGGCGCTCGCGCACATGCACGTCGTCGCGCTGACGATCGAGCTGGTGCGGGCGATCGCCGAGCACCGCATCGAACTCCGCCTGAGCGATCGGGATGAGATCCGGATGCGCCACCCACGTGCCGTCGAAGCCGTCGCCCGCCTCGCGCTTCTTGTCCGAGGCGACCTTCGCCATGGCGTTGTCGTTCGCGTCGGCATCGTGCCGCGACGGGATGAACGCGCTCATGCCGCCGATCGCGTAGGCGCCGCGCTTGTGGCAGGTCTTCACGAGCAGCTCCGTGTACGCCCTCATGAACCCGACAGTCATGGTCACCTCGTTGCGGTCGGGCAGCACGAACCGCGAACCGCGGCCCCGGTACGTCTTGATGATCGAGAAGATGTAGTCCCATCGCCCGGCATTGAGGCCGGCGCAATGGTCGCGGAGCTCGTACAGGATCTCCTCCATCTGAAACGCAGCGGGCAGCGTCTCGATGAGCACAGTCGCGCGGATCGTGCCGTGCGACATTGCGAGGTACTGCTCCGTGAAGGTGAACACCTGGTCCCACAGGCGCGCCTCTTCCGCCTGCTCGATCTTCGGCAGGTAGAAGTAGGGCCCGCGTCCGCGCCGGATCAGCTCGTGCGCGTTGTGGAACGCGTACAGCCCGAAGTCGACGAGCGAGCCCGACGCGGCCATGGTGCGACCGTGCACGTCGGTGAAGTGAAGGTGGTGCTCCTCGAGGTGCCAGCCGCGCGGGCGCATCACGATCGTCGGCGTCTCCTCGTTCGTCACCGCGTAGTGCTTGCCGTTCGGCGCCGTGTGCTCGAGCCCTCCCCGAATCGCGTCGAACAGGGACAGCTGGCCGCCGATGACGTTCTGCCACGTGGGGCTGGTCGCGTCCTCCTGATCCGCGAGCCACACCTTCGCGCCCGAGTTGAGCGCATTGATGGTCATGCGCGGATCCGTCGGGCCCGTGATCTCGACGCGACGATCCTCGAGTCCTGGCCCGGCGCCGGCGACGCGCCAATCAGCGCGTTGGCGGATGTGCTGCGTGTCCTCGCGGAACCTCGGGTCGATTCCGTTGCCGATCTCGTAGCCGTGACGCATGCGCGCGGCGAGGCGGTCATAGCGCGGTCCGGCGAACAGCTGGTGCAGCTGCGCCAGGAACGCCAGCGCTTCGGACGTGAGGATCTGCTCGTACCGCCCGCGCATCGGGCCCGCCACGGTGATCGCTGGCAGGGTGCGCTCGCGCTCCCGGTCGTCGGTGCGTTCAGCTGTCGTGTTGATGAGAGTCATGATGTGCCTCCTGGTCTGTTCTGCGGACGGCGAAGTCGGATTCGCCGTCGGGTGATGGATCTCGTCGTTGTGTCGGTGGGGAGATCGTCTGCGGACGGCGAAGCCGGATCCGCCGCCGGATTCTGGAGCTCGTCGCTCTTTCAGCGGCGAGAGTCAGAACTGCTGGGCCTCGGTGGAGGCGGCGAGGGCGAGGGTCGAGGCATCCGGGTTGAGTGCCTGTGACACGTGATCGAAGTATCCGGTTCCGACTTCGCGCTGGTGCTTGGTGGCGGTGTAGCCGTCGGCCTCGGCGGAGAACTCGGCGTTCTGCAGCTCGACGTATGCGCTCATCGCGTTCTCGGCATAGCCGCGGGCGAGCTGGAACATCGAGTGGTTGAGAGCGTGGAAACCGGCGAGGGTGATGAACTGGAATCGGTAGCCGAGTTCGGCCAGCTCTTCCTGGAAGCTCGCGATCTGGCGGTCGTCGAGCGCGGCCGACCAGTTGAAGCTCGGCGAGCAGTTGTAGGCGAGCATCTTGCCCGGATGCTCGGCGTGCACGGCGGCCGCGAACTCGCGGGCGAGCTCGATATCCGGCGTTCCCGTCTCGACCCACAGCAGGTCGGCGTACGGGGCGTACGCGAGACCGCGTGAGACCACGGGGTCGATGCCGTTGCGCACCCGGTGGAAACCCTCGCTCGAGCGTTCGCCGGTGAGGAAGGCGCGATCGCGCTCGTCGATGTCGCTGGTGAGCAGATCGGCTGCGAGGGCATCGGTGCGCGCGATCTGGATCGTCGGGACACCCGCGACGTCGGCCGCCAGTCGGGCGGCGTTGAGAGTCCGGATGTGCTGACTGGTCGGCACCAGCACCTTGCCGCCGAGGTGACCGCATTTCTTCTCACTCGCGAGCTGGTCTTCCCAGTGGATTCCTGCGGCGCCGGCCTGGATCATCCCGTGCGCGAGTTCGTACGCATTGAGAGGGCCGCCGAAGCCGGCCTCGGCGTCGGCGACGATCGGTGCCAGCCAATCGCGTGAGAGGGACCCGTCGGCCGACTCCAGCTGGTCCTGCCGCATCAGAGCGTTGTTGATCCGTCGCACGACGGCTGGCACAGAGTTTGCGGGGTACAACGACTGGTCGGGGTAGGTCTGCCCGGAGAGATTGGCGTCTGCGGCGACCTGCCATCCCGACAGGTAGATCGCCTCGAGGCCCGCGCGCACCTGCTGCACTGCCTGGTTGCCTGTCAGGGCGCCGAGCGCTCTGACGTACTCTCCCGTCGTGAGGCGGTCCCACAGTCGCTCGGCCCCGCGGCGGGCGAGCGTGGGGTCTTCGCGGACGCTCCCGCGGATCCGGATGACGTCCTCTGCCGTGTAGTCGCGGGAGACGTCGGTCCAACGCGGGTCGGCGTCCCACTCGAGCTGCAGCTCCTCGGCGGTCTGCGTCTGCGATCCCGGTCGGTTCGAGGTGGTGGTCATCGTCGATCTCCTCACTGTGGGCGGCGGTGCCGCGGCGGCTGGTAAGACCACACTGAGTGAAGAACAACCCCGATTCGTCGGGCAAGCGAGAAGAAAATATTCGGAAGTTCTGCAGAACGGATCGATGTGGCAGGATCTGTGCCATGGCCACTCTCGATGATGAGACGGATGACAGCGCCGACGCGATCGCGGTCGGCCGGCGGATCCGCGCACTGCGCACGCGGCGCGGTATGCGCCTGTCACAGCTCGCCGACAGGGTCGGGCGTGCGCCGAGTCAGCTGTCGATGATCGAGAACGGGCGCAGGGAGCCGCGGCTGTCGATGCTGCGGGCGATCGCGCAGGCGCTCGACGTCTCGCCGGAACAGCTGCTCTCCGTCGATGAACTCGATCCGCGCAGTGAGCTCGAGATGGCGCTCGAACGCGAGATGCGCTCGCCGCGGTTCCGAGAGCTGGGCGTCGAGCCGTTCCGGATTCCGAAGGGCATGCCGGATGAGGCGCTCACCACGATTCTGAGACTGACGAGCGAGATCGATCGCCTGCGCGATGAGCGCCAGGCGACGCCGGAGGAGGCGCGCCGCGCGAACCTCGAGCTGCGCCACCTGATGCGCGCGCAGGACAATTACTTCCCGGAGCTCGAGAAGACGGCGCAGGAGATGCTCGACGCGATCGATCATCCTGGTGGGCCTCTCACGCAGCGCGCCGCGGGCGATATCGCCGCGCACGTCGGCGTCACGCTGCACTACGTGCCCGACCTGCCCCAGTCCACGCGCAGCGTGCTCGATCTGCGCAACGGCCGCCTCTACCTGCCGAACCGCGTCTCGACGGATCCGCGGGGGCCCATGCTGCAGGCCCTCGCCAGCCGCATCCTGCGCCACACTGAACCCTCCTCGTATGCCGAGTTCCTGCGGCAGCGGGTCGAGCAGAACTATCTCGCCGGCGCGCTGCTGATTCCGGAGCAGCGCGCGGTCGCGGCGCTGCGCGAGGCGAAGCAGCGCCGCGCGATCTCGATCGAAGACCTGCGCGATGCGTACTCCGTGTCGTACGAGACGGCAGCGCATCGGTTCACCAACCTCGCGACCCGGCACCTGGACATCCGGGTGCACTTCCTGAAGGTGCACGAGTCCGGCACGATCACGAAGGCGTACGAGAACGACGACGTGAACTTCCCGACCGATCGGCTCGGGTCCATCGAGGGGCAGATGTGCTGCCGGCGCTGGACGAGCCGCGTCGTATTCGACGTCGACGACCGCTTCAACCCGTACTTCCAGTACACCGACACGGGCAACGGCACGTACTGGTGCACAGCACGCGTCGAGCAGTCGAGTCAGGGCGCCCACTCGGTGAGCGTGGGCGTGCGGTTCGACGATACGAAATGGTTCGTGGGCCGTGACACGCTCAGCCGCGGCGTCTCCCGTCACGCCGACGAGGTGTGCTGCCGTCGCCCTCCCGAGGCGCTCGCCGAGCGCTGGCGCGACGGGGCATGGCCGAATGTCGCCACACCGCGAACCCTCCTCGCAACGCTGCCGACCGGATCGTTCCCCGGCGTCGACGCGACCGACGTGTACGAGTTCCTCGAGCAGCACGCGCCGTCGTGAGCGCCGCGTTCGTCACAGGATCGGAAGCAGGCGGCAGAACTCTGCCGCGGTCGTCGCGCAGCTGAGCGGGCGGAATCCGATCGAATCGGACCGGACGAATCGGGCGGCGGGCTCGCGGACGCGGGAGAGTGGTCGATGAAAGGGGGCGCTCATGATCGAGATCCTGAACCGGCTCGTCGACGAGATCGACGCGCACCTCGGCGAGGAGATCGACATCGATGCGCTCGCCGCTGAGATGGGGACGACGGGCTATCACGCCCGCCGGATGTTCTCCTCGCTCGCGGGGATGCCCGTCTCGGAGTACGTGCGGCGCAGGCGGATGACCGTCGCGGCGTCGGACGTGATCTCAGACGAGGATCTTCTCACGATCGCCGTGCGCTACGGGTACGGGTCGACCGAGGCATTCGGTCGCGCGTTCCGTGCCGTACACGGCACCAGCCACGGCGACGTGCGTCGCAGCGGCGGCCCCCTTCGCAGCCAACCGCAGATCAGGTTCCGCCTGACAGTAGAAGGGAGTTCCCCCATGGACGCACGAATCATCGACCATCCCGCATTCCGACTGATCGGCCACGCCGCGCGCGTGCCGCTGATCCACGAGGGCGTCAATCCGCACATCCAGGCGCACATCGCGTCACTTCCGATGGCGGAGCACGAACGTCTCAAGCGGCTCAGCAGTGCGGAACCCGCCGGCCTGCTGCAGGTGAGTGCCGACGTCGATCCGGACTATGCGCAGGGCACCGAGCTGACGTATCTGCACGGCGTGGCCGTCGACGTCGAGGACTCGGTGCCGAGCGACCTGGACGTCATTGAGGCCGCTTCCGGAGAATGGGCCGTCTTCCGCACATCCGGTGAGCATCCGGCCGCGCTGCAGTCGGCGATGGCCGCAACGGCGACCGAATGGTTCCCGTCCAACCCGTGGCGGCTTCGTCCGGGGCCGTCGATCGTCGCGATCCTCGACCGCGCGCCCGACTTCAGCACGGCGACGTGTGAGCTGTGGCTCCCCGTCGAGCGCGGCTGAGCGTGGTGCCGCAGATGCTGCTCGTTGTGGCACTCTCGGTGCATGGGGTCGGCACAGACGCTCAGCGACGACGACCGGCGCGCGCTCGCCGGATGGGCGGCGGATTGCGCTGAGCGCGTGCTGCCGCTGTTCGACGCCGAGGATGCGAACGCGCGCGACCTGATCCGGGACGCGCTCGATCGCACGCGTGCATACAGCCGCGGTGAGAGCACCGCGGCAGAGGAGATCAGAAAGCGCCTCGTCGGTGTGAAGGCGGCAGCTGCGGCGGCGACGCCGGCAGGTGCCGCGGCCGCGAGAGCGATCGGCCAGGCCGCTGCCGTCGCACATATGGGGGCGCATGCGCTCGGCGCCGCAGCCTATGCCGTCAAGGCGATCTCCCTGTCCGACCCTGACGCGGTGAACGGGGAGATCCGGTGGCAGTCGGACCACCTCACCCGGTGTCAACGGGACGCACTGCAGCTTCTGCCTCCGCTCGGCGCCGACGCGTCGGGACCGCTCGGAAACGGTCTGCTCTCCCGTGGCGTGCTGGGGACGACGATCCGGGAGCTGCAGCAGCGCGTCGGGCACTCCGGCAGCGGCGCCGACCACCGCGTCGAGCAGTGACCAGCCGGCGAATCGGCGTCAGTGCGCGGCGCCGAGCTCGGTGAGCAGCACGCCGCCGAAGTGCATCGGCGTGGGCGCCACGCACCTGTCATGGGCGGGCGGGTGCCCATATACTCGGCGGGGATGACCGCGCCAGCGTCCGAATCCGGTGCCCGGGGACGTCTCGGGGCCGTCTTCTACGTCTCGCTCGGGCTGTCGGTCGCATTCGTCGTGGTCGGTCTCGCCCTCCCTCGCGTGCTCTCGGATGCGCTGGCTGAAGTTCGAGACGTCGTGGTCGGATCGTTCGGCCCCGTGTATCCGATCACGGTGTCACTCCTCCTCGTCTTCGTCGTCGTTCTCGCCGTCACGCCGGTCGGCCGCGTCAGGCTCGGCGGCGTCGACGCAGTTCCGGAGTTCGGCGTCGTCTCGTGGATCGCCATGCTTATCAGCGCGGGCGTCGGGCTGAGCTTCCTGTTCTGGGGTGCCGCCGAACCCCTCATCCACCTCGCCGAGCCCCCGAACGGCTCATCGGCACCGGGATCTGTCGAGGCGGCGCGCGACGGCATGCGGTACTCCTTCCTGTTCTGGGGGCCGCATGCGTGGGGGATATACGCCGTCGTCGCGATCGCCATCGGATACGCCGCCTTCAACCGCGGTCGGGGGATGCTCGTCAGTGCGGCGCTGCGGCCCCTGCTCGGCAGGTTCGCCGACGGATGGGCCGGGAAATGCGTCGACGTCCTCGCCGTGTTCGCGATCCTCTTCGGCGTTGCGACGTCGCTCGGGCTCGGCACGGGCGAGCTGAACGCCGGGCTCACCGATCGATTCGGTGTCGCCGACTCCTACATCGTCAAGATCGCGATCATCGTCGCGCTGATGACCTTCGCGACGGTCTCCGCCATGACCGGTCTGGGGCGCGGCATCCGGATGCTCAGCCTCGCCAACGCCGCCCTGTGCGTCGCGCTGCTTGTGCTGGTGTTCGTCTGGGGACCGACCGGATCCATACTCGGCACACTCGGACAGGGGCTCGGGGATTTCGCGGCGAACTTCGTGCCGATGAGCCTGGCGACGGAGGGTACAGCGGGGGAGTCATGGACGGGTGCGTGGGTCTACTTCTTCTGGGCGTGGTGGATCGGCTGGGCGCCGTTCGTCGGCACGTTCGTCGCGCGGATCTCTCGCGGTCGTACGATCCGCGGAGTCGTCGCCGGCGTCGTGCTGCTGCCGAGTCTGGTCAGCATCGTGTGGTTCTCGGTCTTCGGAGGCACTTCGCTGGAGCGTGAGCTGTCCGGCGCCGTGTCGGTGGCGGGGATCGCCGGGAAGGCGAAGTCGGTTGCGACCTTCGCGGTGTTCGACACGCTTCCGCTCACGGAGATCGCCTTCGTGCTGCTCATCCCCGTACTCGCGCTGCTGTTCATCACCTCGGCCGACTCCGCGTCGTTCATGCTCGGCAGCACGACGACCGGAGGCAGCATGAAGCCGCCGAAGCCCGTGCGCCTGATGTGGTCCTTCGCCGCGGCGTTCGCGGCCGTGCTGCTGCTCAGCGGCGGCCAGGAGGACCTTCGTGGAGCCGCCGTCATCGCAGCCGCCCCGTTCACGGTGATCCTCGTCGCGCTGGTGGTCTCGCTCATCATCATGCTGCGGCGGGATCGGCCGACATCGAGGAAGCCTCACGGCAGAGGCGAAGGGCCTGCCGACTCCGCCCCGCCCCGCGAATGACGGGCTGCGCGGCGAAGAAGGGCGCCGTGTCAGACGCCCCGCACAGCGGCAGCGATAGCGGCGGGGGAGCCGTGCCACGGTGCCCCATGACCGGGAAGCACCCACGACGCGTCGACCGCGGCGAGTCGATCGAGCGAGCCCATCGCCCGATCGGGTTCGTCTGTGAAGGGGGCCGGCTGTGCGCCCGCGCGCCCGGTCAGCACGTGGCCCGTGGTGAGCGCGTCGCCGACGAACACCGCGTCGACCGCAGGCACGTGCACGGCGATGCTCCCGGGGGAGTGGCCCGGCATCCCGATCACGATCGGTTCGCCGGGGACGCTGAGCGTCTCACCATCGGCGACCTCGGTGACCTCCTGCACGTACCGCGTGCGGAAGGCGGCCTTGCGGGCCCCGTAGGCGAGGAAGCGGAGCATCGGGCCGAGTCTGGCCGGCCCCATCGGAGTCTTGGGCTTCTTCCCGGTGTGAGCCCGTTCGGCGTCGGCAGGATGGATGAAGATCGGTGCACCGGTTTCCGCGCGCAGGCGTTCGGCGAAACCGATGTGATCGCTGTCGCCATGGGTGAGGACGAGACCCCGGATGTCGCTGAGTGGGCGGCCGATGGCGTCCAGTTCCCGTCGCAGATCGTGCCAGTGGCCAGGCAGCCCCGCATCGATCAGGGTGATTCCGTCGGGGAGGTCGAGGAGGTAGCAGGCGACGATGTCGTTGCCGAGACGGTGCAGGTGCGGTGCGAGCTTCATGGATGTGCCCTTCGATCGACATGGCTACGATACGTAGCTATCATAGCTAAGGTCAATAGCCAAAGGAGGTCGGAATGCCGACGCCCAGTCGAACGACGAACGACCAGGTCATCGCCGCCGCCGGCGAGATCCTCGAGTCCGGTGGCGCTGTGGGGCTCACGATGCAGGCCGTGGCCGCGCGGGTCGGGGTACGCGCTCCCTCGCTGTACAAGCGGTTCCGGGATCGTGATGCACTGCTCGCCGAGGTGATCGCCGCGACCATCGATTCGCTCGGCGACCGTCTCGCTGCCGCAGCGCCCGACCTGGTGCGCTTGGCCGCGGCCTACCGTGACTTCGCACACGAGCGCCCCGAAGCGTTCCGGCTGATGTTCACAGCATCGGCGCCGTACCAGTCACTTCTCGCTGCGGCCGAGCCGCTGATCCGGTCCGCCTCCGCGCTCGTCGGTGACGAACGCTCGCTCGATGCCGCCCGGCTGTTCACTGCGTGGGCTACAGGTTTCCTGCAGATGGAGCTCTCCGGCGCCTTCCGTCTCGGCGGCGACGTCGACCGTGCCTTCGACTACGGGCTCGAGCGACTGGTTGCCGGACTGCGCGCGTGATCGATGCGAGCTCTCCAGACGTCCTGACGCTCGACGGCGGGGTCATTCAGGAGCGTCGAGCTCGTGCCAGGCGGTCAGTGCTCTGGCTACGGCGTGCGCCGATACGATCGTGGTCGTGACGAGTGAAGTTCTTCTGCGCGGACGGCTGGTGTGCGCGAGCGGCGCCGAAGTCGACATCGTTCGCGAGCACCTGCCGCGACACGTCGAGCTGACGCGCGCGGAACCCGGGTGCGTCCGGTTCGATGTGCATGCGACCGACGACCCGCTGGTGTGGCAGGTCGATGAGGTGTTCGCCGATTCTGCTGCGTTCGAGGCGCATCAGGAGCGGGTCGCGGCCAGCGACTGGGGTCGAGTCACGGCCGGCATCGAGCGGCGCTACGAGATCGAGGGCATGGACGGCTGACACTGCTGCCGTGAACGTGCTCGCCGCTGACCGAACTCGTGCGCATGGCAGTCAGCGATGACGGCATCCGGCGGGCGTTCCTCGAAAATCTCGAGCGGGAGCTCGGCGGACGTCCTGTCGAATACTTCGGCACCGCTGACGCACGAGCACGCACGACGGCTCTGCGCATGGTCGTGATCGGGGTGTTCTTCGGGCGCTATGTGATGGCCGTGCCGCCTCTCACATCGCTCGACGCCGACGATTTTCTCGCCGCGCTGGGGTCGACAATGCAGGTCGGACGCTTCGCGTCGCGGGTCGCACCTCGCCCGTACTGTCGGGTTATAGTGCGACCACGGCCCGAGCGAGAACCGAATCGAGGACGTCGTGCGCAAGAAGAACATCATCGGTGCGTACTCGGCCGGCGTGCTGTCGGCCAACAGCCTGCCGCACCTGGCGACTGCGGTTGCCGGTCAGCGGATGATGACGCCGCTGCGAGGGCGACGTTCCGGCAGATGGCCCAATCTGGTCTGGGGCGGGATGAACCTGGCTGGTGGTCTGGCGCTCGTCGCCAGGAGTCATCGCGCTGAACAGCCGTGGGCCCGCCATCTCATCGCGTACGCCGCAGGTGGAGCGACGTTTTTGGCATGGGCGGTCTTCGCCGAGGCAGTGTTGAAGTTCAATGACGAACGATGACGGCGCGTCGCAGTGCGGCGCTGCGAGCACCGACGGAACGGACGGGCCAGGGGCATCGGCGGCAACTCGAACGTCTGCAGGAGTCCCAGGCGACGATGTCGACATTCCAGCGCGCCTGGTGGAGTTGGCAGGAGACGACGCCCTGGAGGCTGTCTGGCGCAATGAGATGGGTGGGCTGACGGTTCGCATCCGCGGTCGTGGGGCTCATCGGTACATCAAATGGCAGCCGCCCACCGGCCTGGGCGCGGAGCGCGACCGGGACGTCGATCTCGTCGCCGAAGCCGAGAGACTTCGATGGGCAGGGGATTTCATTCGGGTGCCGCGGGTCGTGGACGTCGGTGTCGAACGAGACGCGTCCTGGCTCATGACGGAGGCGATCGACGCGCGTTCCGCGTTCGATCCGCGTTGGCGCGACTCACCGGAACTCGTGGTCCGCGCAATGGCCAGAGGGCTCCGTCGGATGCACGACGCACTTCCGGTCGATGCGTGTCCGTACCGCGGAACGTGGCTCGGTTCGAAGGCGACCCTGGCGCCGGAGCCCGAGCGCTTGGTGGTGTGCCACGGCGACCCGTGCGTCCCGAACACTCTGTTGGATGACAGCGGTGAGTTCGCTGGCCATGTCGACCTCGCCCGTCTCGGGGCGGCTGACAGATGGGCGGATCTGTCCATCGCGACGTACAGCATCAGCTGGAACGTGAACTTCGGCCGTGACTACGATGAACTCTTCTTCCGCACCTATGGGATCGAGCCGGATCGCGAACGGATCCGTGCGTATCGCCGGCTCTGGGACGCGGCCTGAGCGGCCGCGCGCCTAGGACGACACCAACGGGATGACCGCGCCGAGGACGGCGCAGACCCCGCCGGCGACGGCGGCGATCGCGAGCATTCGTCGTGCAGATCTCGGCCACGGTCGACGCAGCCCGCCGAGGACGACCGCGATGACGAAGGAGATGACGGCAACGGCGCCGATGATCGAGATCGCGAGAATGAGCGGAATCATCGTCGCGCCCCCACGAGGGCGAAGCACACGCCGATGACGGCGCTCACACCGGCCGCAACGATGGCGACGGTGCGCATCGCATCCGACGCCGGCGCGGCGAGCAGCAGTGAGAGGACGAAGCTGATCACCGCGACGGCGCCGGCGACGGAGACCGCGACCACCAGAGTGATCGTGAGTGGGCTTCGATCCTGGGTGCTCATGTGTCCTGACCATAGTCCGCGCCGATGCCGAAGGTGAATGACATCTGTCACGTCTTCGCCGTGAAGATGTGAGCGGCGACGTCCTCGCGTGCCGGACCAGCGCTGCGGTTCGAGTCTTCATTCAGGTCAGTAAGCACTGTATAGTCAGCCTATGCTGACCTTAACGACTCGAGTGGACGCGATGAACCGTCTCGGTCGCGCTATGGCCGATCCGACGCGCTCCCGCATTCTGCTCGAACTCATCTCCGGACCGGGCTACCCGGCGCAGCTCGCGCGGGAGCTCGGTCTGACGCGCACGAACGTGTCGAACCATCTCACGTGCCTGCGCGGGTGCGGCATCATCGTCGCAGAGCCCGAAGGGCGTCAGACCCGCTACGAGATCGCGGATCCGCACCTCACAGCCGCTCTCATGGCACTCGTGGACGTCACACTCGCCGTCGACGAGCACGTGCCGTGCATCGATCCGGCGTGCACGGTTCCCGGATGCTGCGAGGTCGAGCAGTGACCCAGACGGCAGTCGATGAGCGCACCGCCGTTCTGCGCAGGCGGATCCGGATCGTGGTGGCGATCACGATCACCTGGAACGTCGTCGAGGCGGCCGTCGCGCTCGTCGCAGGAGGCATCGCATCCTCGGCCGCGCTGATCGGCTTCGGTCTGGATTCGGTTGTGGAAGTGGTCTCGGCCGTCGCGGTTGCATGGCAGTTCGCCGCTCCCGATCCGGAGCGAAGAGAGCGGACAGCGCTGCGCGTCATCTCTGTGTCGTTCTTCGCGCTGGCGGTGTACGTCAGCGTCGAGGCGGTGCTGTCGCTGGCAGGCCTGCGCGAGCCAGAGCACTCGCCGGTCGGCATCGCGATCGCGGCGCTGAGCCTGGTGGTGATGCCGTTCCTGAGCTGGTTCGAACGCCGCACCGGCCGCGAACTCGGGTCGGCGTCCGCGATGGCCGACTCGAAGCAGACCCTGATCTGCACCTACCTCTCCGCTGCGCTTCTGATCGGTCTGCTCCTGAACAGCCTGCTCGGCTGGGCGTGGGCCGACGCGATCGCCGCGCTGGTGATCGCGGGCTTCGCCGTGCGCGAGGGAATCGAGGCATGGCGCGGCGACGCGTGCTGCGCGACACCGGTCTCGGTGCTCACAGGGGAACAGGAGGGCGGCGGGTGCGATGACGACTGCTGCGCAGACGACTGACCGCGCCGTGGTCCGCGCGTATCAGAACAGATCGCGCGTTCCCGCACACGGCATCGGCACGATCGTGTTCGCGAAGGCGCGATCTGTGGGGGAGTGCGCGTCGTCGTATTCGGGCTGACAGGAGATTTCCGCTTTCGCTCCGCCAAGGTCTGTTTGGATGTTCTTGTACCGATCGCGACCCGCTGGTCGCGCCGACGCCAGCAGAACGGATCACCGTGACCCAGAACAGCATCTTCGAGCCGGATGGCCGTGCCGTGCCGTACTTCGACGAGGGCGACGGGCCGACGCTCGTGCTGATCCCGGGCCGCGGGCACGACGCTGAAGCGCTCGGCACTGTTTCGGCGATCCTCGAGGAGGAGGGGTTCCGGATCATCCGGATCGGCTATCGCGGTCAGGTCGACGGGGTCGACGTGCGCGAGCTCGCCTCCGACGCCCTCGACGTGATCGACCACCTCGGTCTCGGCGACACCTGGGTCGGTGGTCACGGTTTCGGCGGTACGGTCGCGCGTGAGATCGCGCTGCGCAGCCACGAGCGCATCAACGGGCTGCTTCTGCTCGGCGTCGAGGACGTTCCCGTCGACCTCGCCCCGGACGTTCCCGTGCTGATCTTCCAAGGTGAGAACGACGACGTCACCCCGCCGGTCAACGCCGAGAAGCTGCGTGACACGGCGCCGGATCGTGCCAGCATCACGACGATCGTAGGAGCGGGGCACCTCTTCCCGGCGACGCACCCGCTCGAGACGGCCGAGGACATCGCCGAGTACCTCGACTGGGACTGATCGAACCGCCGAACGAGCAGCCTCGAGGGCGCGTCGGCGTTCTGCTCGCCCATTCGGAACCGACACTGGTCGGTGAGAGAATCGTGCGGTGCGCATGGACAGTCATCTCGCGTCGGCGGGTCGGAGCCCCGGATGGCGCAGGCAGGAGGTCGCGGCCGGCATCAGGGCGTCGCTTCCGGCAGGGCTCGGCATGTTCCCGCTCGGCATCGCCTTCGGCCTGCTCGTCGTCCAGTCCGGCCTGCCCGGTTGGGTCGCGCCCGCGCTGTCGATCTTCGGATACGCGGGTTCGCTCGAACTGCTCCTGATCGGTCTGATGACGGCGGGCACGCCGCTGCCCACGATCGCGCTCACCACCCTGCTGGTCAACTTCCGCCACGTGTTCTACGCGTTCTCCTTCCCGTTGAAGGCGGTGCGGAATCCGTTCGCCAAGGCGTATTCGGTGTACGCGCTGACGGACGAGGCCTACGCGGTCACGGCCGCGCGTCCCGAGACGTGGACGTCGTGGAGTCTGCTGACGACGCAGATCTCGTTCCAGACCTACTGGGTCGGCGGCGGCCTGGTCGGCGTCGCGATCGCGTCGCTCATCCCGTTCCGGATCGAGGGGCTCGAATTCGCGCTGTGCGCCCTGTTCGTCACGCTCGTGCTCGACGCGTGCCGTTCGCTGGCCGAGGTGCCGTCGCTGCTGCTCGCCGCGGTGAGCTTCGTCGCGGCGATCGTCCTCGTTCCCGAGCAGGCGCTGTTCGCCGCGATGGTGATCTTCCTGGCGCTGCTGGCCGTCCGGTTCGTGGTCGCACGCCGACGGGGGAGCATCGCATGAGCGTCTGGTACATCGTCGGCGTGCTCGCCATCATCTTCGTCATCACGCTGTCGCTGCGCGCTGTGCCGTTCGTCATCCTGAAGCCGCTCCGCGAGTCGAGGATCGTGCGGGCCCTCAGCGTCTGGATGCCCGTGGGCATCCTCGCCATCCTCGCTGCGGCGACGTTCCGTTCGACGATCGCCGAGCACATCGACTATCTGATTCCCGGGCTCATCGCCGTGGCGGTCACGATCGCCGCTCACCTGCTCGGCGGGCGCCGCACGCTGCTGAGCGTCGGGCTCGGCACGGTGACATTCGTCGTGCTGGTGAACCTGCCGATGACCTGACGTCGCTGCGGCCGAGTATTCTCGGCAGTATGAGCCGGATGGAACGCGTCTATCGGATGACCGTGGCGTCCGTGTACGTGCACTACGTCACGAAACTCGAGCGCAAGGGACGTACGACGGCGGAGCTCAACCGTGTGATCGAGTGGCTGACGGGCTTCGGCGATACCGAGCTGACGGCGCACCTCGATCGTGGCACCACATTCGAGGACTTCTTCGAACAGGCTGATCTCAACCCCGACGCATCGCTGATCACCGGCGTCGTGTGCGGTGTGCGCGTCGAGGAGATCGAGGAGCCGCTGACGCAGAAGATCCGCTACCTCGACAAACTCGTCGACGAGCTCGCCCGAGGAAGGGCCATGGAGAAGGTGCTGCGTTCATAGCAGCCTCGCCCGTTGCGGCGACAGGCGTGCCATGCTGAGCGCATGGAGTCACGACACATCAGCCGGGTCATCCGGGCCGACGCTCAGCGGGTGTACGTCTTCGCACGCGACCCGGAGAATCTGGTCAGCTGGGCAGCAGGTCTCGCGCAGTCGGATGTCGAGGTGCGCGATGGGGAGCTCGTCGCGCAGTCGCCGATGGGGGAGGTCACGGTGCGATTCGTGCCGAGGAACGACCTCGGGGTGCTCGATCACGACGTGACGCTCCCGACGGGCGAGACGGTCAGCAACCCGCTGCGAGTCGTGGCGCATCCGGACGGTGCGGAGGTCGTGTTCACGGTGCGCCGGCTCGATGCGACGGACGAAGCATTCGACGCGGACTGCGCGGCCGTGGCCGACGACCTCGACCGGCTGCGCCGTATCCTCGAAGCCTGACGCGCCCCGAGTAGGGTGGCGGGAACCGAACCAGGAGGAGCGCAATGGCATCCGGACCCGTCGACCACAGATGGCACGTGACGGCGCGCGGCGAGGTGCTGGAGTCCTATCGACTCGGGCCGGAGCAGAAAGAGAAGTATGTGCTCTACGAGACCACCAGGACGGTCACTCTCGAGGAGCTCATCGGGCTGACCGCTGCGGGGGACCGACTGATGCGCAGGGCGAGTGCGACCTCCGTGCTGATGCTCGTTCCTGCGATCGCCGCAATCAGTGCCATCGTCGCGGGGTTCTTCGTGCTGCCGGCCACGGGTGCGTCGGAGTCGCTCGCCGGCACGGTCGGCTTCATCGGTGTGGCGCTGCTTCTCGTCGCGGTCTTCAGCCTGCCGGTGTTCCATCGCGTGATGAGGCGCAGAATCGCACACCACCACGCTCAGACGGGCCTGGTGCAGGAGAGCGCTCACACGATCAGCGAGAAGAAGGCACAGGCCATGATCGCCGATCCGGGGACGAGATCGTCCGCCCCTGACTGAGCCGAGCATGTCGTTCACGGTCCGTGTGAACGACGAAGGCCGGTGCCTCTCACAGAGGGACACCGGCCTGCGTTGCTCGGATCAGTGCGCGGCGACGGGAGTCTCTCCGCTCTCGACCGGCTTGCGGACGAAGAACGCCAGCACGATCGGCACGAGGGCGACGCATCCCGCGACGAAGAACGCTGCGTGAGTGCCCGGCTCACCTGCCGCGGCTTCTGACAGGCCATCGGCCTGGCCCGCGTGCAGGATCGACGAGTAGATCGAGATCAGCAGAGCAGTTCCCGCCGCCCCCGCGACCTGTTGCATCGTGTTCAGCGCAGCCGAGCCGTGCGAGTACAGGCGACGCTCGAGCGAGCCGAGCGACGCGGAGAACAGCGGCGTGAACGACCCGGCCAGCCCCAGCGACATCATGATCTGCACCGAGACGAGTACGAAGTACGGGGTGCTCTCGCCGACGGTCGAGTAGAAGAACATCGCCGCGGCGATCAGGATCGTGCCGGGGATCAGCAGCGTCTTCGGCCCGCGGGCGTCGTACACCCTGCCCATCACGGGGCCGAGCAAGCCCATCAGAAGTGCGCCCGGCAGCAGCACGAGCCCTGACTGGAGCGAGTTCAGCCCGGCGACCGTCTGCAGGTACAGCGGCAGCAGCGAGAACGTGCCGAGCATGGCGAATGCGACGACCGCCATGATCACGACCGAGACCGTGAAGTTGCCCGAGCGGAAGATGCGCAGATCGAGCAGGGCGTCGTCCTTGCGCTGCAGCGCGACCTGACGCAGCACGAACAGTACGAGACCGATCGCGCCGACCGTCAACATGATCCAGGGCAGTGCGCCGCTGCCGTCGTCGCCCTCGCCGCCGCCGCTCTCGCCGCCGTGGCCGCCGCCGAACTCGCTGAGGCCGAACACGAGGCCGCCGAAGCCGAGCGCCGACAGGATGATCGACAGCACGTCGATCGGAGCACGGGTGGTCTCGCCGAGGTTGGTCATCCACTTGGCGCCGATGAGCATCGCGACGATGGCGATCGGCAGGATGATGGCGAACAGCCAGCGCCAGCTCAGTGCCTCGAGCACTGCGCCGGAGAGCGTCGGGCCCAGTGCGGGCGCGAACGCGATGACCAGGCCGACACGGCCCATGATCCGGCCGCGGGAGTGCGCGGGGACGACGTTCATCACAGTCGTCATCAGCAGCGGAAGCATGACACCCGTGCCAGCAGCTTGGACGATACGGCCGAGCAGCAGCAACGGGAAGCCGGGAGCGACCAGGCACAGCAGGGTTCCGAGCGAGAACGAGATGATCGCCGCGAGGAAGATCTGGCGGGTCGTGAACCTCAGCAGCAGGAAGCCGGTGGTCGGGATGACGACGGCCATGGTGAGCATGAAGGCGCTCGTGAGCCACTGCCCGAGTTCGGGCGGCAGGCCGAGATCTTCGTTGAGGTGGGGAATGGCGATCGCCATCGTCGTCTCGTTCAGGATTGCGACGAACGCGGCGATGAGCAGCAGCCAGATCACTCGCATGCCGCGCGGGTCGATGCCCGACGCAGGTGCGGGTGTCGGCACCGTGACGGATCCGGTGGTCTCAGGGGCGGCCATAGATTGGCTCCTTGCGGTCGTGGGGTGACAATGCCGCTCGCGGAGACGAACACGGCAGTGAGCGCGATCCCGGGAGACGGGACGAAAGGCGCTGCGCGGAGGCGAATCCGCAGCCTTCAATCGTAACCCCACCGCCGGGACCGACATTCCCGCTCGGAGGAGAAACTTCCGTTGAGGCACAGATGTCACCGGTTGGACCGATGCCGGTCACCGGACGGCAACCGCGCCGCGGGGTGTCGGGGAGTCATAGGCTGAGCGGGTGAGTATGGGGCGAGGAATGGGCGGTCCGCCGGGAATGCGCGGGGTCGACGAGCGCGCGCTGCGGGATCAGAACGCGCAGGCGCCCAAGGTGGAGAACCTCGGCCGTCGGGTCATCGCACTTTTCGTGCCGTATCGGGGCAGGATCGCCGTCACGGCCGGTCTCGTGATCGCCGGCGCCGCCGCCGGGGTGATCCCGCCCCTGATCATTCAGCGCGTGTTCGACGAAGCACTGTTCCCGGCATCCGGAGTCGTGCAGGTGCCGCTGCTGGTCTGGCTGGTCGTGACCATGATCGCGCTGTACATGCTGAGCTCCGGGATCAGCGCCCTGCAGACGTGGTTCACCTCGAACGTCGGGAATCGGGTCACGGGGGACCTGCGGGTGACGATGTTCGAGCATCTGCAGTCGATGGAACTCGGCTTCTTCACGCGCACGAAGACCGGCGCCATCCAGTCTCGACTGCAGAACGACGTCGGCGGAGTCTCCGGCGTGCTCACCACGACGGTGACGAGCATCCTGGGCAACACCGTCACCGTCATCGCGTCGCTCGTGGCGATGATCCTGATCGACTGGCGTCTGACGCTGATCTCGCTCGTGATCATGCCGCCGTTGGTGATGGTGCAGCGCCGTGTGGGGCAGGTGAGGGCGCGCATCGCCGCCGAGACGCAGAGGTCGCTGAGCGAACTGACCGCGATCACGCAGGAGACGTTGAGCGTGTCGGGCATCATGCTGTCGAAGGCGTTCAACCGGCAGAGCTCGGAGTCGGAGCGCTACGCGCTGGAGAACCGCAATCAGATCCGGCTGCAGGTGCGCCAGGCGATGAGCGGGCAGGTGTTCTTCGCCGTGGTGCATGTGCTGATCTCGAGCGTTCCCGCTGTCATCTATCTGGTGGCGGGCCTGCTGCTCGATGCGGACGCCGGGTCGATCACGGCTGGCGCGATCGTGGCGTTCACGACCGTGCAGGCGCGGCTGCTGCAGCCGCTGACCAGCCTGATGCGCGTGGCGCTGGAGATCCAGACATCGCAGGCGCTGTTCGCGCGCATCTTCGAGTACCTCGATCTGCGACCGGCGATCATCGACCGTCCGGATGCGATGGAGGCGACAGAGGCGCCGGAGCCGCTCGGGCGGATCGAGTTCCGCGACGTGACGTTCCGCTATCCGGATGCGTCTGGCGAGTCCCGACCGACGCTCGACGGGGTGTCGTTCTCGGTCGAGCCGGGGCAGCACGTCGCGTTCGTGGGCCCGAGCGGTGCGGGAAAGACGACGATCGTGTACCTGGCCCCGCGGATGCACGAGGCCTCTGGAGGCGAGGTGCTCTTCGCAGGGGCCGACGTGCGCGACCTGCGACAGGGATCGATCATCGACCACGTCGGCATCGTGTCGCAGGAGACCTACCTCTTCCACGCGACCGTGCGGGACAACCTGCGGTATGCCAAGCCGGAGGCGACGGATGACGAGCTCGTCGAGGCGTGTCGGAGGGCGAACATCCATCACGTCATCGCCGGGTTCGAGCACGGATACGACACGGTGGTGGGCGAACGCGGCTACCGGCTCTCCGGCGGGGAGAAGCAGCGCATCGCCATCGCGCGCGTGCTGCTGAAGGATCCTCCGGTGCTGCTGCTCGACGAGGCGACAAGCGCGCTCGACACCGTCAGCGAGCGCATCGTGCAGGAAGCGCTCGACCAGGCGGCCCGAGGACGCACGACGCTGTCGATCGCCCACCGACTCTCGACCGTGATCGATGCCGATGTGATCCACGTCGTCGACGGAGGGCGGATCGCCGAGTCGGGAACGCACGATGAGCTCGTCGCCTCCGGCGGGCTCTACGCCGCGCTCGCCGCGGAGCAGCTCGGCCACGCCTGAGGTCGGTCGATCGGCCAGGCTCACGGCTGCCGAGATGCGCACTTCTGCGACGTCCGGGCGACCAGAGCGGCGCATCTCGACGAGAGATGCGCATCTCGGCAGCGGGGCGCGGGTCAGAAAGCGGAGGTGTCGGCCGTGTCGAGGTCGGCGTTGTAGCGGAACAGGCGCGCGGGGCGGTGCTTGCCCTTGCGGAACTCCTCGGTCGGGATGAGCGCCTCGCTGGTCTCGATCAGGCGGCGGAAGTTCGACGGGTCGAGCCGGCTGCCCAGCACCAGTTCGTACACCTCCCGCAGCTCGGTGAGGGTGAAGCGGTCGGGAAGGAGGCCTGCGGCGATGCGGCTGTAGCCGACCTTGTTGCGCAGCCGCCACACGGCGTACTCGACGATGCGATTGTGGTCGAAGGCGAGCTCCGGCAGATCGTCCACGTCGAACCACTCGACGTTCTCCGGAGCATCGGCCGCTGCGCGCTGGGCCTCGACGTGGTCCTGGCGCAGCAGCGCCCAGTAGATCACCGAGACCACACGGGTCGGGGAGCGGTCCACGTCGCCGAACGCGTAGAGCTGCTCGAGGTAGCTCGGCGTCAGCGCCGTCGTCTCCTCGAGGGCGCGTGCCGCTGCAGCATCGAGGCCCTCGTCGGCTCCGAGCCATCCGCCCGGCAGCGCCCAGCGACCGTGGAAGGGCTCGCGCGTGCGCCGCACGAGCGGGAGCATCAGCGAATCGGTGCCGTTGCCGGTGGAACGCAGCGAGAAGATGGCGGCCGAGACCGCCACCCGGATGCCGTCGGCTGCGGCGGGGTCCGCTTGTCCGGTGGAGGGCGCAGTACTCACCCCAGAATCCTATGCGGCCCACGGCAGGAGTCGCATGCCGCGGACATGCCGATGGGTTGCTCTATCGGCCGAGGCCGCCCTGCTCTATTCTGAACGTGTCGGCACGCATCACCGCCGATGACAACCGAACATCGGCCCAACGTCCTGTTGCGGGAGAGCCCCGATCGCCATCGGGCACCGAAGGAGCAAGCCTCCCC
This sequence comes from Microbacterium sp. JB110, assembly GCF_003335195.1. NCBI lineage: Bacteria > Bacillati > Actinomycetota > Actinomycetes > Micrococcales > Microbacteriaceae > Microbacterium > Microbacterium sp. JB110. The sequence goes on from NZ_QPGM01000002.1 coordinate 207,013, forward strand.
GCCAATCTCTCAGGTACGCGTACCGCGCAGGTCGGGCCACTCTGAAAAGCGGAGCCCGTGCTCCCGCCGAAGGTGAAAGACACCGGTGCAGCAAGCGCACCGAAGCAGTCCGTCGAAGCTCTCAGGTTCATGACAGAGGGGGAGTTCATGGCGGCGCATCCGCGCCTCATCGAACACCCGCCCTGGCGATGAAGGAGGGCCCGGATGAACTCGATCGACGAGACGACCTCGCAGCGCGATTCCCCGTTGCGCGCTGAGCACGAAGCGCTCGGCGCGAGCTTCACGGACTTCGGCGGATGGATGATGCCCGTCCTCTACGGCTCCGATCTGGCTGAGCATCACGCCGTGCGCCATGCCGCCGGTCTGTTCGACATCTCGCACATGGGCGAACTGCGGATCACCGGCGCGGATGCCGCGTCGTTCCTCGACCTCGCCCTGGCGAGCTGGCTCTCCGCGCTGGCGGTGGGGCGCGCGAGGTACACCATGATTCTCGCCGCGGACGGCGGGACTATCGACGACCTGATCGTGTACCGGCTCGCTGACGATCAGTTCCTCGTGATCGCGAACGCCGGCAACACGTACGCGGTGCGCGAGGCGCTCGCGGCGCGCGTCGCGTCGAACGACGTCACGGTCGAAGACGTCTCGGACTCGTACGCGCTGATCGCAGTGCAGGGCCCTACGTCACAGGCGATCCTCGGGTCGACATCCGGAATCGAGGATCTCGGCGATCCATGGGACGAACAGCGCCCATACGGCTGGACGGACGCGACTTTCGACGGTGCCCCGCTGCTGATCGCGCGGACCGGCTACACCGGAGAAGACGGGTTCGAGCTTCTCATCCGGCGTGAGCACGCCGCCGTGCTGTGGCGCTCGCTGCTGGCAGCGGGGGAGGCACACGGCCTCGTGCCCGCAGGGCTCGCCGCGCGAGACACGCTCCGCCTGGAGGCGGGCATGCCGCTCTACGGCCACGAACTGTCGCGTGAGATCGTGCCGGCGCAGGCGGGGCTCGGCACGGTGATCCCGGCCGACAAGACCGGCTTCATCGGCGAAGCCGCGAAGATCCCGCGCGCTGATGCGCCTGTGCTCGTCGGGCTCGTCAGCGATGGTCGCCGCGCGGGCAGGGCCGGCTACGCCGTGCTGCGCGGCGAGGAACGAGTGGGCGAGCTCACCAGTGGCGCGCTCAGCCCCACGCTCGGCCATCCCATCGCCATGGCTTTCATCGACCCGTCCGCGGTCGGAGCCGATGACCTCACCATCGACGTGCGCGGAACGCGCATCGCCGCCACCACGACCGCACTGCCCTTCTACAGGAGGAAGAAATGACCGCTCTCAACGCACTGGGGTACACCAGCGAACACGAGTGGGTCGCCGTCGCGGACGGCATCGCGACCATCGGCATCACCGACTACGCCGCAGAACAGCTCGGGGACATCGTCTACGTCGACCTGCCGACCGACAACGCGACGCTCACCTCGGGCCAGGTGATGGGCGAACTGGAATCCACCAAATCGGTGTCGGAGCTGTTCGCGCCCGTCGACGGTGAGGTGATCGAACTCAACGGGCAGGTCGATGTCGACCCGGCGCTGGTGAACCGCGATCCGTTCGGTGACGGGTGGCTGGTCAGGGTGCAGCTGTTCGGCCAGCCGCTCGCGGGACTGCTCGATCGCGCCGCGTACCTCCGGCTGACCGGCGGTGAGGAATGACACCTTACGTCGCCCGTCACATCGGCACGTCGCAGGCAGACCGCGCGGCGATGCTGGGTGTGGTCGGTCTCGCGGGCGATCCGGATGCGGACAGCACCGGCGCACTGATGGACGAGGCCGTGCCCGCCGCCATCCGGAACGACGGCGCCACCTCGGGGGCCGTGCCGCGGCACGGCGTCTCCGAGCCGGAGGCGCTCGGCGAGCTGCGCGTGCTCGCGTCGAAGAACCGCGTGCACACGCCGATGATCGGTCTCGGCTACAGCGACGCCGTCACGCCGAGTGTGATCCAGCGGAACGTGTTCGAGAATCCGTCGTGGTACACCGCGTACACGCCGTATCAGCCCGAGATCTCGCAGGGCCGGCTCGAAGCGCTGCTGAACTTCCAGACCATGGTGGGCGAGCTCGTCGGCCTGCCGCTCGCGAACGCGTCCATGCTCGATGAGGCCACAGCGGTGGTGGAGGCGATGCTGCTTGCCCGGCGTGCAGTGAAGGGCGCGGATGCGCATGTCTTCGTCGTCGACTCGGACGCTCTGCCGCAGACCAGGGCGGTGCTGCGCGTGCGCGCGGCCGCGGTCGGGATCGACCTGGCCGAGCGCGACCTGGCCGGCGGAGAAGGGCTGCCGGACGGTGCGTTCGGCGTTCTGGTGCAGTACCCCGGCGCCTCGGGCCGGGTGTGGGATCCCACCGCCGTCATCGGCGCGGCGCACGCCGCGGGCGCGCAGGCCGTCGTGGCCGCCGACATCATGGCCGCTGTGCTGATGCGCTCACCCGGCTCGCTGGGTGCGGACATCGTGGCCGGATCGACGCAGCGGTTCGGGGTTCCGCTCGGCTTCGGCGGCCCGCACGCCGGGTACCTGGCAGTGCGTGAGGGACTCGAACGGCAGCTGCCGGGTCGACTGGTGGGGGTGTCGGTCGACGCCGACGGGGCGCAGGCGTTCCGCCTCTCCCTGCAGACGCGCGAGCAGCACATCCGGCGCGAGAAGGCGACGAGCAACATCTGCACGGCGCAGGTGCTGCTGGCGGTGATGGCGTCGATGTACGCCGTGCACCACGGGCCGGATGGCTTGCGCGAGATCGCCGAGCGGATCGCCTCGCGCACGGCAGGGCTGGCGGCCGCGATCGCGGCATCCGGATTCTCGCTCGTGCACGAGAGCTTCTTCGACACGATCCGGGTGCAGCTTCCCGAGCGGGCCCGAGAAGTCGTCGCGGAGGCACGCGAGCGCGGCGTGCTGCTGCACCAGGTGGACGACGACACCGTCGGCATCTCCGTCGGCGAGGCGACCACCGATGCCGATCTGCGCGCGGTGTGCGAGGCGTTCGGCACCGCGCAGCGGTCTGCGGATGCCGTGCCGTCCCACCTTCCAGCCGGACTTCTCCGCGACGACGAGTTCCTCGCTCATCCGGTGTTCCACGAGCACCGGTCGGAGACGGCGATGATGCGCTATCTCAAGCGCCTGGCCGACAGGGACTACGCCCTCGATCGAGGGATGATCCCGCTCGGCTCGTGCACGATGAAGCTCAATGCGGCCGCAGCGATGCAGGCGTCGTCGTGGCCCGAGTTCTCCCGCATCCATCCGTTCGCGCCGCGTGAGGACGTCGCGGGCTACCTCGAGCTGATCACGCAGCTCGAGGCGTGGCTCGCCGATCTGACGGGGTACGACGAGGTTTCTCTGCAGCCGAATGCGGGGTCGCAGGGCGAGCTCGCAGGTCTGCTGGCGATCCGGCGCTATCACTCCGCGAACGGAGACGACGGGCGCGATGTGTGCCTGATCCCGTCGTCGGCGCACGGCACGAACGCGGCGTCGGCGGTGCTCGCGGGGCTGCGGGTCGTCGTGGTGGCGTGCGACGAGGGCGGCAACGTCGACCTGGCCGACCTGCGCGCCAAGATCGCAGAGCACGGGGCGACGCTTGCGGCGCTGATGATCACCTACCCGTCGACGCACGGCGTGTACGAGCACGATGTGCTCGACATCACTTCAGCGGTGCACGACGCGGGAGGGCAGGTCTACATCGACGGCGCGAATCTCAACGCGCTGGTGGGGCACGCGCGGTTCGGCGACCTGGGCGGCGATGTGTCGCACCTCAACCTGCACAAGACGTTCGCGATCCCGCACGGCGGGGGAGGCCCCGGCGTCGGTCCGGTCGCGGCCAAGGCTCACCTCGCTCCGTTCCTGCCGTCGCACGACGCGGCGCAGGAGCCGCGCGACGGGATCGGGCCCGTGTCGGCCGCACCGTACGGTTCACCGAGCATCCTGCCGATCACGTGGGCGTACATCCGGATGCTCGGCCTCGACGGCCTGACGGCGGCCACCGACGCCGCCGTGCTGAATGCGAACTACATCGCCGCGCGCCTGGGCAGCACATACCCCGTGCTGTACGCGGGGGAGAACAATCGTGTGGCGCACGAGTGCATTCTGGATCTGCGCCCGATGCGGGCAGCGACCGGCATCACGGTGGACGACGTCGCCAAGCGGCTCGTCGACTACGGATTCCATGCGCCGACGATGTCGTTCCCGGTCGCGGGCACGCTGATGGTCGAGCCGACGGAATCGGAGGATCGCGCCGAGCTGGATCGCTTCGTCGATGCGATGATCGCGATCGAGTCGGAGGCAGCCCGCGTGGGGTCGGGGGAGTGGCCGCGAGACGACAACCCATTGGTGAACGCGCCGTACACCGCAGCTGCGCTCATCGGCGAGTGGACGCACCCCTACTCGCGGGAGCAGGCGGTGTATCCGGCCGGTGTCGCCGCGCAGGCGCCGTCCAAGTACTGGGCCCCGGTGCGCCGCGTCGACCAGGCCTACGGCGACCGCAATCTCGTCTGCACCTGCCCACCCGTCGACGCGTTCGCGTAGCGCGGGGGTAATTCTTCATTTCTGGCACATCTCCGGTGGTGTGCCCACCCGGAGATGTGCCAGAAATGAAGAGATACGCGTCAGAGTGCGCGAGCGCGCAGTGCGGGGAGGATGTGATCGATCATCAGCGGGGCGAACTCGTCGCCCAGGGGGCCGTCGGCATCCACCCAGCGCAGCTCCTCGATCTCGGCGGCGGGGGAGACGACCTCGACCGGCGGGTGCGTGAACACGGTGCCGCGCACGCGGTAGCCACCCTCGTTCGCTGCGGGGGCCTCGAATGTGCCGAGCAGGCTCATACAGTCTCGATCGAGCTCGACGCTCAGCTCCTCCCGGATCTCCCGCACTGCCGCATCGACCGCGCTCTCCCCGGGTTCCGGCTTGCCTCCCGGCTGCATGAACATCCGGGTGCCCCGTTTGCGCACGGAGAGCACCGCTCCCGTCTCCGGGTGCCGAAGCACAACGGCGCTGACGTGGATGATCCGGTTCTCGTGATCGATCACGCGTCGGCCTCCGCGCTGACGGCGCTGCTCGGATGCGCCTTCGCCGGGGAGACCGGCTCCGTTTCGAAGCGAGCGGTGCCAGCGTGCTCGAGTGCGGCGCGCACACGGTCGAGCATGTCGGCATTCAGACCAGCGGCATCGAGATCGGCGACCGGATGCCACCACGCGCTGACGTTCTCGCCGTCGGCCGGATGCGGTTCTCCCGAGACATATCGACAACGGAATACGATGTCGAGGTACTGGGCCTCGTCGCCGTTGGCGTACCGCATCGGCGGAAGCGAGCGCACCTGCACAAGCGCGTCGGCCTCGGCGATGATGTCCGCCTCTTCGGCGACCTCGCGCACCGCGGCAACGGCCGGCTGCTCGCCGGGATCGACGATGCCCGTCACAGGGGTGATCATGCTGTTGTCGCCGCGTTCGACGAGCAGAACGTCGTCGCCGCGCACCACAACAGCCGTCACACCCGTGAGCCAGAGCATCTCGTGCCCGACCTTCTCGCGCAGTCGCAGGATGAAATCGGGCGTCGCCATGCGTCCAGCCTACGTCGATGCGTGGGCCGTTTCGGTAGTGTCGCGCTTCGATGACTGCCTGCGATCGCACCAATCGACTCGGTCCGTGAGCCTTGCATCGATTGCCGTGCGGCGCGGTCTGGAAGCGCGGGTCGGAGACGGCCGATGACGGGCGTGGACATCCGCACGTTGGTGGCTTCCGACATCGACGCGGTCATCGCGCTGTGGGAGATGACGGGGCTCACCCGCCCGTGGAACGATCCGCGCGCCGATATCAACCGAGCGCGCAGCGTTTGGCCGGAGCTTCTGCTGGTGGCCGTCGTCAGCGAGGCGGTCGTGGGCTCCGTGCTGGCTGGCTACGACGGGCATCGTGGATGGCTGTACTACCTCGCCACCGACCCGTCGCGCCGACGGGAAGGAATCGCCGCCGCGCTCGTGGCGGAGGCGGAGCAGAGGCTCGTGGAACTCGGCTGTCCGAAAGTGCAGCTGATGGTGCGAGCCGGGAACACCGATGTGCTCGACTTCTACGATGCCCGCGGCTACGACCGCTCCGACGTGCTGGTGACGGGAAAGCGCCTCATCTCGGACGAATGACCGCTACAGGATGGCGGCGAGGGTTCTGAGCGGTTCCCAGCGCGGCACTCGCACCTCAGGTACGCCGACGGCGCGGAGGATCGCCTGTAGGCGGGTGGGGCGTCCGACGTCCTCCCAGATCCACCGGGTGAAGCCCGATGCGCTTCGTCGCAGCACATCCTCTCGGCGCTTTTCAAGCCATACGGCTCGCTCGGGGAGCTGCCCGTCCAATGTGTACTTCGAACGGCCGTCCGCCTCGCCGATGATGTCTGCGCGTCTCCAGAAGCAGTCGACGCGATACTCGTTCCCGTCCATGCCGCCGACGCTGACCTGAAGCTCCGGCGCCTCGAACCCGAGCCATTCGATCTCTACGATCGACAGCGTCTCGAGCGGTGACTCCGGAAGTGGCGTCGTTGTCGTAAGCGGCCAGCGAGCCGCTGCCCTGCCGCGCTTGCTCTGGCGCGATTCGTTTGCGTCCAGGAGCAGGTCCGAACTGCAGTCACCGAGACGCAGCAGAGCGTCAGCAGCGACGCGCGCAACGGCCGGATGACGGCTCCGGGCAAGGTTCACGACAGTGTCGACAGGGGGCGTCAACGCTGCACCGGGCGTTGTGACGACATCGGGTTCGTCTTTGAGATGGTGCCATTGGACGTCACCGACGAGTCGCGCGTCTCCGGATCGGGGAGCGATGGCGTGGATGTGCGGCTGTGCCCCCAGCAGTGGAAGCCCCCAGAGCGCAGCCGCCGACTCGTGCGTGAGCACGGCATAGGGCGCTTTGAGTGCGAATGCATGGACCCGCACGAGGTACCGGTCCCAAGGAGGCAGCTGCTCCCAGTCGTGGCTGGGGACGTACACGCCGCTTCGCACTCGACGGAGCTCGCCTCTGCGCACAGCGTGATCGAACCGCATCCCTCCCTCAACGCGGCGAATCAGCGGCACCGGGCAGGGGCGAACTGGGAGGGAAACCAGCGGAGACACAGTCGTCGTCATGCGACGATCGTGCCGCGCTTCAGGGAAGAACGTGCGGAATGTGGAGAACTTCCGCCTTTCCCCGCACTGTGGAGGAAACGACGACCACCGGTACAACTCTTCATTTCTGGCACATCTCCGGTGGTGTGCCCACCCGGAGATGTGCCAGAAATGAAGAATCAGGGGAGGTAGGGGGCGGCGAGGGGGTAGCCGACGAAGGCGATGGTGTCGATGAGGGCGTGGGCGATGACCAGGGGCATGACGCGGCGCCAGCGCAGGAAGCACCAGCCAAAGACGAGGCCCATCACGACGTTCCCCACGGCCATCGCCGGGCCCTGATAGAGGTGGTACGCGCCGCGCAGAAGGGCCACGGCGACGAGGATGGCCCAGCGGCTGCGCCACAGCGCGCCGAGGCGTGTGGCGAGGTAGCCGTTCAGGATGACCTCCTCGAGCAGGCCGGCGCGCACCGCCGACAGGATGAGCAGCGGAATCGTCCACCACGCCTGGTCGAGCTCGCCCGCCTGCACCTGCACGGTGAGTCCCATCATCCGGCTGACGGCGTACAGCGCCAGCCCTGGCACACCGATCGCTGCGACGAGCATCACGGCGACGCCGGTGTCGCGCCAGAACCGCGTGAGGTCCAGACCGATGCGCCGCAGCGCGCTGCGCCCGGGCTCCCAGAGCAGATACACCACCAGCGCCACCAGACACAGATCGAAGAACACATCGAGGACGCGGTACACGACGTCCCAGAACGGCTCCTCCGTCTGCGAGGGGTTCAGCTGAGCAGACTGCTCGGAGAGCGGACCGCGCAGAGCGGCCCGGATGAGCGACAGCAGCGAATAGAGCGCGGACTGCCCGAGTGTGAGGAACACGACGATGCCGATCTCCCACCAGAGACGGGTTCGGGTCGCGCCTGTCTCGATGTCCTGCCGCTGGCTCACATCGGCCAGCGTGCCACACGGATCTGTGCCGACAGCGGCGAACGTGTCGGCGATGACACGAAGACGAACCGGAAGCGCCGCGAAGACAGTGCGACCAGGACAGGGGAGCCGGATGCCAGTTGTGCATATTGCGCAACTGGAGCCCCGATCCGTGTAAATCCTGTGTAACGGTTCGCTAGTCGGCTTTGATGGTTTCCTTTCAGAGGCATAGAGTCACTGGGCAGTCCGAGCGCGTTCACGCAACGCATCGGGCGTTCTTATCCCTTCCACAAGGAGCAACTGTGAAGCGCAACAAGTTTGCCATCGCGGGTCTCGCCGTTCTGGGTGCCGGGTCGCTGGCCCTCACCGGCTGCGGCCCCGCTGACTCAGACGGCGGCGGCGAAGAGGCCGCCGGTCCTGAGTTCGGCCTTGCCTACAACGCGGACGGCGGCCACCAGGCCTGGGTCGACGCGACCGTCAACTCGATCGCCGGAGCGCTCGACATCAAGGCCGTCGGGGTTCCGTACCCCGACTTCGCGGGATTCCGCGAAGAGGTCACCAACCGCACGATCGAGAGTGCGTTCCGCACCGGATGGCAGGCCGACTACCCGGGCCTGTACAACTTCCTCGGGCCGCTCTACGCCACGAACGCCAGTGCCAACGACGGCGACTACTCGTCGGAGGAGTTCGACTCGCTTCTGGAGGAGGGCATCTCGACCGAGGACCCTGAGGCCGCCAACGAGCTGTACCTGCAGGCTCAGGACGTGCTGCTGAAGGACCTTCCGGCAATCCCGCTTTGGTACTCCAACGTGGTCGGCGGTTGGAGCGAGAACGTCGACAACGTGGCGTTCAGTTGGCGCTCCGTGCCGATCTTCGAGGAGATCACCAAGGACGACGGTGTTGTCACCGCGAACGGCAGCGAGCCGCAGAACCCGCTGATCCCGACGAACACGAACGAAACCGGCGGCGGCAAGATCCTCGACGCGATGTTCACGGGGCTGATCTCGTATGACGCTGACGGCGCGGTCGTGAACGACGTCGCCGAGGAGATCACCGTCGACTCGCCGACGCAGCTCACGGTGAAGCTCCGCGAGGGCCTGACCTTCACCAACGGTGAGGAGATCACCGCTGACAACTTCATCAATGCGTGGAACTACGGTGCCGAGCAGGAGAACGCACAGCTCAACAGCTACTTCTTCGAGGACATCGAAGGCTTCGAGAACGACGACAACGGCACGCCGGATGACACTGAGGATGATCTCTACGGCGCGCAGGGCGACGGCCTTTCCGGCCTGAACCAGATCGACGACTACACGTTCGAGATCACGCTGAACAAGCCGGCCGCAGACTTCGCTCAGCGCCTCGGCTACTCCGCGTACTACCCGCTTCCGGATGTCGCATTCGAGGACATGGAGGCGTTCGGCGAGAACCCGATCGGCAACGGCCCGTACATGCCCGACGGCGAGGGCGCCTGGGAGCACGACGTGAAGATCGATCTCGCGGTCAACCCGGACTACGACGGTCCGCGCACCGCGCAGAACGACGGTCTGCAGATCGTCTTCTACTCGACGCAGGAGGCAGCGTATAACGACCTGCTGGCCAACAACCTCGACGTCCTGGACGCGATCCCGGACTCGGCGTTCGAGACCTACCAGGACGAGCTCGGCGACCGCTGGGTCAACGACCCCGCCGCCATCTTCCAGTCCTTCACGATTGCGGAGAACCTCGAGCACTTCTCGGGCGAAGAGGGGCAGCTGCGCCGCCAGGCGATCTCGATGGCGATCGACCGCGAGGCGATCACCGACAAGATCTTCCAGGGCACGCGCACCCCGGCGAGTGACTTCACGTCGCCCGTTATCGACGGTTGGACCGACCAGCTCGAAGGTGAGAGCGTGCTGGAGTACAACCCGGAGAAGGCGAAGGAACTCTGGGAACAGGCGAACGAGATCAGCCCCTGGGAGTAATCCCTGACACCAACCTCTGAATACGAGGCGGTGGCTCACAGCCACCGCCTCGTATCCTGTTGTGTTGGAAAACAATCAAAGGAGGATCGAGGGTGCTTTTCTACATCCTCAGGCGGGTCCTGCAGGTCATCCCGGTGTTCCTCGGGGCGACGCTGCTGATCTACTTCATGGTGTTCGCCATGCCCGGTGACCCGATCGCCGCGATGTTCGGCGACAAGCAGCCGGCGCCCGCCGTGCTCGCTGAACTGCGCGCGCAGTACATGCTCGACCAGCCGTTCATCGTGCAGTATCTGAACTACCTCGGTGGCATCTTCCGCCTCGATTTCGGCACCACGTTCAGCGGGCAGGATGTCATCGACGTGCTCGCGCGTACGTTCCCTGTGACATTGCGCCTGGCAGTCGAGGCCGTTGCGATGGCGTTCATCCTCGCCATCGTGATCGGTGCGCTGTCGGCGTTCTTCAAGAACACGTGGTTCGACCACGCAATGCTTGTGTTGGCGCTCGTCTTCGTCGCTGTTCCGGTCTTCGTGGTCGGCTTCTTCGCGCAGTACTTCATCGGCGTCCAACTCGGTTGGGCTGACCCGACCGTGGGATCGAACAACGGCTGGCTCGGGCTGCTCCTGCCTGCGATCACGCTGGCGTTCAGCGTGTACGCGACCAGTATGCGGCTGACCCGTGCGTCGACGATCGAGACGATGGGCCAGGATTGGGTACGCACGGCGTACGGTAAGGGGCTACCGCGGCGTCGGGTCATCCCCGTGCACGTGCTGCGCAACTCGCTCATTCCGATGGTGACCGACATGGGCACCGTGTTCGGCATCCTGATGGTGGGTGCCACCGTGACGGAGGGCATCTTCAACATCCCTGGCGTGGGCAACACTCTGTATCAGGCGATCCTGAAGCACGAGGCACCGACGATCGTGTCCTTCGTGACCGTGTTCGTCGTCGTCTATGTGCTGATCAACCTGCTGATCGATCTGCTCTACGGCCTGCTCGACCCGAGGATCCGCTATGTCTCGTAGTTCTCATTTCGTCGCTCCCGTCAAGGACACCGAGGTCGTCGTCGATCGCATCGAGGTCGGTGAGAAGCGCAGCAACCTGTGGCTCGACGCGTGGCGCGATATGCGCCGCCGTCCGCTGTTCTGGATCGCCTCGGTTGTCGCGTTGATCGTCGTAGTTATGGCGGTCGTTCCGCAGCTGTTCACCAACGTTGCTCCGTCTGGCGGCGCGTGCAGTCTGATGTACAGCAATGAGGGAGCAGAGGCCGGGCACCCGCTCGGCTTCACCCGCCAGGGCTGCGACATCTGGTCGCGCATCGCCTGGGGTGCGCGCACCTCGGTGGTCGTCGGCCTGCTCGCCACGCTCATCGGCACCGTGATCGGGCTCGTGATGGGCGCCTTCGCCGGCTTCTACGGCGGGTGGCTCGACTCACTGCTCTCGCGAGTCGGGGACATCTTCTTCACGATTCCCTACATCATCGCCGCGATCGTGGTGATGACGGTGATGCCGCAGGACCAGCGCACCATGCTGACGCTCGCGTTCGCGATCGGCGGGTTCGCCTGGGCAAGCACAGCACGCATCGTGCGAGCCGAGATTCTTCGCGTGAAGCAGTCCGACTTCGTGATGGCATCGATCGCGCTCGGCATGGGGCGGTTCAAGACCATGCTCGTGCATGTGCTGCCCAACGCAATGGCTCCCGTGATCGTGGTCGCGACGCTCAGCCTCGGCAACGCGATGGTCGCCGAGTCGGTGCTGTCGTTCCTCGGCGTCGGCCTCGGCGGCGACACCGTCTCGTGGGGTGCCGACATCAGCCAGGCGCAGACGGCGATCCGCACGGCGCCGATGGCGCTGATCTGGCCGTCGCTGGCGCTGACGACTGCGGTGCTGGCATTCATCATGCTGGGCGAAGTTCTGCGCGACGCCCTTGACCCGAAGGCGAGGGCACAGAGATGAGCGAGAACACACTCCTCTCCGTCCGCGATCTGTCGATCTCGTTCGGCAAGGGCAAGAAGCAGCGCGAGGTCGTGCATGGCGTCGACTTCGACGTCTACGAGGGCGAGACGGTTGCGATCGTCGGCGAGTCCGGATCCGGCAAGTCGACCACGGCGACCGCGATCATGGATCTGCTTCCCGGCACCGGCAAGGTCACGGCGGGTTCGGTGCAGCTGTCGGGCCGGGAGCTGACGACCGTGAAGCGCGCCGAGATGGAGAGCCTTCGCGGCCGCGAGATCGGCTACGTTCCGCAGGACCCGATGTCGAATCTCAACCCGGTCTGGTCGATCGGATTCCAGGTCAAGGAGACCATCAGGGCCAACGGTCTTGCGAACAACCGCAAGGACGTGCACCGGATGGCCGTCGAGGTGCTGCAGAACGCGGGGCTCGCCGACGCCGAGCGGCGCCTGCACCAGTTCCCGCACCAGTTCTCCGGCGGTATGCGCCAGCGCGCGCTGATCGGCATCGGCCTCGCCGCAGATCCGACCCTGCTGATCGCCGACGAACCCACCAGCGCCCTCGACGTGACGGTGCAGCAGGTGATCCTCGATCACCTCGCAAAGCTCACGCGCGACAAGGGCACATCGGTGCTGTTCATCACGCACGACCTCGGCCTGGCCGCGGAGCGCGCCGACCGGATCATCGTGATGAGCAAGGGCGAGATCGTCGAATCGGGCCCGAGCCGGGAGATCCTCGAGGCGCCGCAGCATCCGTACACGCGCCGACTCGTCGACGCTGCCCCGAGCTTGGCGTCCACGCGCATCCAGGCGCAGGTGCAGGAGTCGGGAACCGCGGCCACGACCACCGCGCTCACGGATCAGGCAGCCATCGTCGAGGTCCGCGACCTCGTCAAGGAGTACTCGATCCGCAAGGGCGGGTTCCGCAGCGAGCCGTTCCGCGCCGTCGACAACGTGTCGTTCCAGATCCCGAAGGGGCGCACGCTGGCGCTGGTCGGCGAATCCGGATCGGGCAAGTCGACCGTTGCGAAGATGGTGCTCCAGCTGGAGAAGGCGACCAGCGGCTCGGTGCTGATCGAGGGTCGGGACACCACGGAGATGTCGCACCGCGATGTGTTCAGCCTGCGCGGGCGCATGCAGCCGGTGTTCCAGGACCCGTACGGCTCGCTCGACCCGATGCGCTCGCTGGGTGCGCTGATCGCGGAGCCGCTGGGGATCCACGGCATCGGTGATCAGGCATCGCGCCGCGAGCGCGTGTACGAACTGCTCGATCAGGTGGCACTGCCGAAGGAACTCGCCTCGCGCTACCCGAACGAGCTGTCAGGCGGGCAGCGTCAGCGCATCGCGATCGCGCGCGCCCTGGCGCTGAAGCCGTCGATCGTCGTGCTCGACGAGGCCGTCTCCGCGCTCGACGTGCTGGTGCAGGATCAGATCCTGCAGCTGCTCAGCGAGCTGCAGAGCGAACTCGACCTGACGTACCTGTTCATCACGCACGACCTCGCCGTCGTCCGTGTCGCCGCCGACCTCGTCGCGGTGATGGAGAAGGGGCGCATCGTCGAGCAGGGCTCTGTCGACCGGGTGTTCGACTCGCCTGAACAGGAGTACACGCAGCGACTGCTGAACGCGATCCCTGGCCGGGGCCTCGCTCTCGGCGCGAACTGACGCAGAAGAGACGAACGCCGGATGCCCTGAGAGGGGCATCCGGCGTTCGTCTATAGGGTGGGGACATGTCAGAAGCTTCGAGCGCCTCCGAGCGGGTCGTCTTCCGCTCGGTCGGGGGACCGGTGTGGATGACGGTGACCTCGATCGTGTGCGCCCTGCTCATCGGCGACATGCTCATCCGGGGCACGCTCGAGCAGGCCGTGCTGGTCAGCCCGTGGCTGCTGCTTCTGCTGTGGTTCGTCTACCTGTTCCTGTTCGCGCCGAGGATCGTCGCGACTCCCGATGGCGTTGCCGTGCACAACGTGCTGCGGGTCACGCAGCTGAGCTGGGGCGCGATCGAGTCGATCACCGCCAGGTGGCAGATCGAGTTCCGGATGAAGGAGCCGTTCGGCGACAAACCGGTGCAGGCGTGGGGCGCCCCCACACAGCGACCGTCGCGCTCGCCCAAGAAGGAGCACCCGAGCTCGGGCCAGATAGAGCGTCTGCGCGCCATGCTCGAGGAGGCGCCGGCGCAGGCTGCGACACGTGCGATCAGGTGGGACGTTCCAGGCCTCGTCGCGGGAGCCGTGATCGTGATCTGGCTGCTCGCGTCGATCGCCGTCTCGCTGTGACCTGCGGATTCCTGTCCATCCGCTGACCGGAGCTCCGCCCCGCCGCTATAGGATGGAACGTCCCACTCTTGGGGCGACAATCCACTCACGGCAAGGAACTTCATGGCGCACGCCCTCCGTACCGACCTGAGAAACGTCGCGATCGTCGCGCACGTCGACCACGGCAAGACCACGCTGGTCGACGCCATGCTCCGGCAGACGGGGTCGTTCGGCGACCACGAGCACGTCGACGAGCGCGCGATGGATTCGAACGACCTCGAGCGCGAGAAGGGCATCACCATTCTCGCCAAGAACACGGCGATCACGTACAACGGTGAGCACACCGACACGCCGGTGACGATCAACGTCATCGACACCCCTGGCCACGCCGACTTCGGCGGCGAGGTCGAGCGCGGTCTGTCGATGGTGCACGGCGTGGTTCTGCTCGTCGACGCCAGTGAGGGCCCGCTGCCGCAGACGCGCTTCGTGCTGCGCAAGGCGCTCGAGGCGAAGCTGCCGGTGATCCTCGTGATCAACAAGACCGACCGTCCTGACGCGCGCATCGAGGATGTCGAAGGCGAGGCGCAGGACCTGCTTCTCGGCCTGGCCGGCGACCTCGTCGACGACGTGCCCGACCTCGACGTGGACGCGCTCCTCGACGTGCCGGTCGTGTACGCATCCGGTCGTGCGGGCGTCGCGAGTGAGACGCGCCCCGCCGATGGCTCGCTTCCCGACAGCGAGAACCTCGAACCGCTGTTCGACGCGATCCTGAAGCACGTGCCGGCTCCGAGCTACGACGACGAGGCGCCGCTTCAGGCGTGGGTGACCAACCTCGACTCCTCCGCGTTCCTCGGTCGTCTCGCCCTGCTGCGCGTGTTCAACGGCACGCTCAAGAAGGGTCAGACAGTGGCGTGGCTGCGCAGCGACGGCACCACGCAGAACGCCCGCATCACCGAACTGCAGATGACGAAGGCGCTGGACCGCTACCCCGCGGAGCAGGCGGGCCCCGGCGACATCGCCGTGATCGCCGGCTTCGAGGACATCATGATCGGCGAGACCATCGCCGACCCGAACGACGTGCGCCCGCTGCCGCAGATCACGATCGACGAGCCGAACATCTCGATGACGATCGGCACGAACACCTCGCCTCTCGTCGGCAAGGTCAAGGGGCACAAGCTCACCGCCCGCATGGTGAAGGATCGTCTCGACCGCGAACTGATCGGCAACATGTCGATCCGTGTCAACGACATCGGACGTCCTGACGCCTGGGAGGTGCAGGGCCGCGGCGAGCTGCAGCTCGCGATCCTCGTCGAGAACATGCGCCGCGAGGGCTTCGAGCTCACCGTCGGCAAGCCCCAGGTGGTCACGCGCCGTGACGAGAGCGGCACGCTGCTCGAGCCCTACGACCAGCTGACGATCGACGCGCCCGAAGAGTACCTCGGCGCGATCACCCAGCTGCTCGCGGCACGTAAGGGCCGCATGGAGGGCATGACAAACCACGGCACCGGCTGGATCCGGATGGAGTTCATCGTGCCGTCGCGCGGGCTGATCGGCTTCCGCACGCAGTTCCTCTCCGTCACGCGAGGCACCGGCATCGCCAACACGCTCTCGTACGGGCACCAGCCGTGGGCCGGGGCCATCGACTCGCGCCCGCAGGGATCGATCGTGGCCGACCGCGCCGGCGTGGTGACGCCGTTCGCGATGATCGCCCTGCAGGAGCGCATGTCGTTCTTCGTCGGTCCCACCGAAGAGGTCTACGAGGGCATGGTCATCGGCGAGAACTCGCGCGCCGATGACATGGACGTGAACATCACCAAGGAGAAGAAGCTCACCAACATGCGCTCGGCCACGGCCGATTCCTTCGAGTCGATGACGCCGCCTCGGCGCCTGTCGCTGGAGGAGAGCCTCGAGTTCGCAGGCGACGACGAGTGCGTCGAAGTGACGCCAGAGGCCGTGCGCATGCGCAAGGTGGAGCTCGACGCGACCGCCCGCGGCCGTGAGACCGCGCGCCGCAAGCGCCAGGACGCGAACGCGTAGCACCTCGCGAAACGGCGGCCCAGGCGATAGATCGCCTGGGCCGCCGTTCTGTGCGCTGCGACGGCCGGAGCGTCGTTCGGGTGCGACAGATTGCGCCAAGAATCGAGCTGAAGGTGCATTCGGGGTACCGGAATCGGCCGGATGAGGTGCTCAGCGAGCGTGCGTAGGGTGGGAACATGCAGTGGGTGATGAAGGCGCTTTCGTGGCTCGGCGCCGTCTTGGCCGGCGCGATCTTCGGCGTCGCCGGTACGATCTGCTACGCCTCGGCCGTGCTCAAGCCGGCCGGGGGACTGATCGTGATCCCGCTCGGGCTGATGCTTGCGGCCGTCGCCTGTCTCGGGCTGCTGCTGGCGATCCGGCTGCTTGCTGACGACCGCGGCGCCGTGCTCGGCGCGGGGCTCGGCATGCTGATCGCGCTGTACGTGTTCTCCCTTCAGGGTCCTGGCGGTTCGGTCGTGGTGCCGCAGGTGGCGGAGGGCGAGGCCCCGCTCGGCATGATCTGGGCGTGGACGCTCGCCATCGTCGTGCTCCTGGTGGCGGCCTGGCCCGATCTTCGCCCGGCGCGCGCGGCGCGCGCCAGGCAGGTTGACGCAGCTTCTCCCGACGAATCGCGCTGAGGCGTCCCGCCCGCTCCACCTGCGCACTGCCGGCGCAACCACTGACGGCTCCGCGCACTGCGCCGACGATCAGCCGCGACGGATAGAATCGTTGGTGTGACTTACGTGATCGCCCTTCCCTGCGTGGATGTCAAAGACCGTGCGTGCATCGATGAGTGCCCGGTCGACTGCATCTACGAGGGGGAGCGCAGCCTGTACATCCATCCGGACGAGTGCGTCGACTGCGGTGCCTGCGAACCGGTGTGCCCGGTCGAGGCGATCTACTACGAGGACGACCTGCCTGACGAGTGGCAGGACTACTACACCGCGAACGTCGAGTTCTTCGACGACGTGGGCTCGCCGGGAGGCGCGGCCAAGGTCGGTGTGATCCCGAAGGATCATCCGGTCATCTCCGCCCTGCCGCCGCAGGCGGAGTGAGCCGTCGCATGTCGATCAACGATCTCGACGACTATCCGTGGGATGCCGTCGTCCCGTTCCGTGAGCGAGCGGCGGCACATCCGGGCGGTCTGTGCGACCTGTCGATCGGTTCTCCTGTCGACCCGACTCCTGCCGTCGTGCGCGAGGCGCTCCTGGCGGCGACCGACGCGCACGCGTACCCCGCGACCGTCGGGACGGACGAGCTGCGGGCCGCGATCTGCTCGTGGTACGAACGCCGCCGGGGCGTGGCGGGGCTCCAGCCGCGCAACGTTCTTCCGACGATCGGTTCCAAGGAGCTCGTCGCGCTGCTGCCGACACTGCTGGGGCTCGGTGCAGGAGACGTCGTCGTGCACCCGCGCGCTGCGTATCCGACGTACGCCGTCGGGGCCGCCGTCGCCGGTGCGACCGCCGTCACCGCCGACGACCCCGCCGAGTGGCCGGAGGGGACGAAGCTCGTCTGGATCAATTCTCCCGGCAACCCGGATGGCCGGGTGTGGGGCGTCGACGAGCTGCGGGCAGCCGTCGCACGGGCGCGCGAGATCGGCGCCGTGCTCGCGAGCGACGAGTGCTACGCCGAACTCGGCTGGGAGGGCGAATGGGCCGATCAGCGCATCCCGAGCGTGCTCGATCCGCGTGTTGCCGGTGACAGCCGCGCCAACCTGCTCAGCGTCTACTCGCTCAGCAAGCAGTCGAACCTCGCCGGCTACCGCGCCGCGTTCGTCGCGGGCTGCGGCGACATCGTGTCCGGACTGCTGAAGAACCGCAAGCACCTCGGGCTGATGCTCCCCGCACCTGTGCAGCATGCCATGGCCGTCGCCCTGGGCGACGATGCACACGTCGACGAGCAGCGCGAGCGGTACCGCGCGCGCCGAGACGTGCTCAAGCCCGCGTTGGAGGCGGCAGGATTCCGCATCGACCTGAGCAGCGCCGGTCTGTACCTGTGGGCGAGCGAAGGGCGCGACGCGTGGGAGAGTATGGACCGGCTCGCCGGCCTCGGCATCCTCGCCGGGCCCGGGGTCTTCTACGGCGAGGGCAACGCTCAGCACATCCGGTTCTCACTGACTGCCGCCGACGACCGGATCGCCGCAGCGGCCGATCGATTGCGCGGCGCGTAGGGCGTGCCAGGCAGTCTGTCGCCCGCCGCGCTCATCGCGACGGGCGCGGGTTCTGAGAGACGCGCACGCACGTCCGGTGCCTTGGGCCGACGCACCCCGGAGTCACCGACCATCCGGTGCCCTGCCAGGGCAGCCGGTTTCGAACCACCGCCCTGTGCCCGCTAGGCTGGCCGGGGCCGTCGCGGCGCTATCAGCGCTGGCGGCATGAGACGCGATTGACGAAGATTCGCAAGGAGAAGCCGTGAGCGACGCAGGAAGCCTGCCGGACAAGGCCACACTGACCGTCGGCGACAAGACCGCCGAACTCCCCGTCCTGCAGTCAGCAGAGGGCCGCCACTCCGTCGATGTGTCGACCCTGATGAAGCAGACCGGTTACACGGCGCTGGACTACGGCTTCGTGAACACGGCATCGACCAGATCCGACATCACCTTCATCGACGGTGAACAGGGCATCCTGCGCTACCGCGGCTACCCGATCGACCAGCTCGCCGAGAATGCCACCTTCCTCGAGGTCGCGTGGCTGCTCATCTACGGCGAGCTGCCGTCTGCCGACGAGCTGGCGTCGTTCGACGAACGAATCCGCCGGCACACGCTCCTGCACGAGGACCTCAAGAGCTTCTTCGGGGGGCTGCCGGCGGGCGCACACCCCATGTCGGTGCTCTCATCGGCGGTGTCCGCGTTGGAGACGTACTACGAGGGACAGACCGATCCGGCCAATCCAGAGCACGTCGAACTCAACATCATCCGGCTGCTGGCGAAGCTTCCCGTCATCGCGGCCTACTCGCACAAGAAGTCGATCGGGCAGGCGTTCCTGTACCCCGACAACAAACTCGGCTACGTCGAGAACTTCCTGCGCCTCAACTTCGGCACGATGGCCGAGGACTACGAGATCAACCCCGTCATGGTGCGGGCGCTCGAGCGACTGCTCATCCTGCACGAGGACCACGAGCAGAACGCCTCGACCTCGACCGTGCGCCTGGTGGGGTCGACCGGCGCATCGCAGTTCGCTTCGGTCGCGGCGGGAATCCAGGCGCTGTCCGGCCCGCTGCACGGCGGCGCGAACGAGGCCGTGCTGAAGATGCTCTCGCAGATCCAGGAGTCGGGCGAGGGCGTGGCGAAGTTCGTCGAGCGCGTGAAGAACAAGGAAGACGGCGTGAAGCTGATGGGCTTCGGGCACCGCGTCTACAAGAACTACGACCCGCGCGCGACGATCGTCAAGCAGTCGGCGGACGAGGTGCTCGCCTCGCTCGGCGTCAAGGACCCGATGCTCGATCTCGCCAAGGAGCTCGAGGAGATCGCGCTCAACGACGAGTACTTCCAGGCGCGCAACCTGTACCCGAACGTCGACTTCTACACCGGCGTCATCTACAAGGCGATGGGCTTCCCGAATCGCGTGTTCACCGTGCTGTTCGCGATCGGCCGGCTTCCGGGCTGGCTCGCCCAGTGGCGCGAACAGAACCTCGATCCCAAGACCAAGATCGGCCGCCCGCAGCAGCTGTACACGGGCGCCACCGAGCGCAGCTACCCAGGCATCTGACCCCGCGCCGAAACGCACCGCGCATCTCTTCATTTCTGGCACATCTCCGGGGGTGCACAGCATCAGAAATGTGCCAGATATGAGGAATTGAGGGGGTGCGGCGGCCGGTAGGCTGGAAGCATGACGGATGAGCGTTGGATTTCCGGTGTCGGGCTCGCCACGATCGCGGCGGACGGCACTGTGCTGGATACCTGGTACCCCGCGCCCGTGGCCTCGCGCCTGGGCGACTCCTCTGCCGCGGAGGCGGAGCTGGCTGGCGAGGTCGCAGGCGACGACGTCCGCGGGGTGAAGACGGAGGTCGTCGCGCTCGAGATCGATCTCGACGCCGCGCCGGAATCGACGCCCGACGCGTACCTGCGCCTGCACGCGCTCTCCCACCGACTCGTGCGGCCCAACGACGTCAACCTCGACGGCGTCTTCGCGCACCTGCCCAACAACGCGTGGACCAACGCCGGCCCGATGAAGCCCGAGATCGCAGCGGCCGCGCTGCCCGCCCTGCGCCGTGCGGGCATTCAGGTGTACGCGCAGGACAAGTTCCCGCGCCTGACCGACTATGTGCTGCCTGACGGCGTTCGCCTCGGCGACGCCTCCCGCGTGCGGCTCGGAGCACACCTGGCATCGGGCACTGTCGTGATGCACGAGGGCTTCGTGAACTTCAACGCGGGAACGCTCGGCGCCTCGATGGTCGAGGGCCGTGTCTCGCAGGTCGTCGTGATCGGCGACGGCAGCGACATCGGCGGCGGCGCCTCGATCATGGGCACGCTCTCGGGCGGCGGTACGCACCGCGTCTCGATCGGTCAGCGCACGCTGCTCGGCGCGAACTCCGGCATCGGCATCTCCCTCGGCGACGACTGCGTCGTCGAAGCCGGCCTGTACGTCACAGCAGGAACCAAGGTGACGCTCGCTGACGGCCGTGCCGTCAAGGCGGGCGAACTGTCCGGCTCGTCCGGCCTGCTGTTCCGGCGCAACTCCGTCACCGGCGCTGTCGAGGCGGTCGAGCGATCGGGCGTCGGCGTCGTGCTCAACGACGCGCTGCACGCGTAGCCGCAGTTCTTCGCGTCTCCTGACGCTCTTCTGCGGACAGCAGCGGATTCGACGGCGTCTTGAGGAGTCGAACGTCGGGGACCGGGGCGGAGAGAAATTAGGGTGGGAGGGTGCCCCTCGATCTCACGGCCTCATCTGCCGACATCACGCGATACATCTGCGACATCCCGAGCGTCTCCGACGACGAGACTCGGCTGGCTGACGAGATCTTCGCCGCCGTCTCGGCGCTGACCCACCTCGCTGTCACGCGCCACGGAGACACGATCGTCGCTCGCACTCAGCTGGGCAGGGACCAGCGCGTCGCCATCGCCGGGCACATCGACACGGTGCCGATCAACGCCAACCTGCCGACGCGCGACATCGTCGAGAGCGGCGAAGACGTGATCTGGGGCAGGGGCACCGTCGACATGAAGGCGGGGCTCGCCGTGCAGCTCAAGCTCGCGGCGGAGCTGATCGAACCGGCCGTCGACATCACGTGGCTCTGGTACGACCACGAGGAGGTCGAAGCGGCCAAGAACGGCCTGGGCCGGTTGCAGCGCGAGGCGCCCGAGCTGCTCGAAGCCGACTTCGCCATCCTGGGCGAGCCCACGGCGGGCGAGGTCGAAGGCGGCTGCAACGGCACCATGCGCGCCGTCGTCCGCACTGCAGGCACGCGTGCGCACGCGGGCCGCGCCTGGATGGGCGAGAACGCGATCCACGCCGCATGGCCGATTCTCGAGCGCCTCGCCCGCTACGAGCCCCGCACGATCGCTGTCGAAGGGCTCGAATACCGCGAGGGTCTGAACGCCGTGCGCATTTCGGGGGGCATCGCGGGCAACGTCATCCCTGACGCCTGCGAGGTCGAGGTGAACTTCCGCTTCGCGCCGGAGCGCACCCTGGACGAGGCGATCGCGCACGTGCGCGAGGTGTTCGAAGGCTTCGACATCGAAGTGACGGACGGGGCCTCCGCGGCGCGGCCCGGTCTCGACGCTCCGCTCGCGCGGGAGTTCCTCTCTGCGGTCGGCGCACAGGCGAAGCCGAAGTACGGTTGGACAGATGTGGCGCGCTTCAGCGAGATGGGCGTGCCTGCCGTCAACTACGGCCCCGGCGACGCACTGCTCGCCCACCATGATGAGGAACGGGTTCCCGTCGCGCAGATCGAACGGGTCGAGCGGGGCCTGAGAGCGTGGCTGTCAGCGGCCTGAGCCTGCGGGCCGGCATGACGCGCTCCTGGGCCGCGCTGCCGTCATGGGCGAAGATCGCGGCGGTGTACGCCCTCGCGCGACTCGTCACCGTGGCGCTCGTACTGCTGGCGGCGCAGCTCGCACCGGCGCAGTCGCAGCTCGGATCGCTGAATCCGCTCGGCGACTTCACCCTCGCCTGGGACGCGCAGTGGTACTGGCTCGTCGCGGTCGAAGGCTATCCGGATGAGCTTCCCGTGGACGAGAACGGGCACGTCATACAGAACGCGTGGGCGTTCCTGCCCGTCTACGCCTATGCAGCGAAGGCCGTGGGCGCCGTGTTCGGCGGCAACTGGGCGGTCGGCGCGTTCGTCGTGTCGTTCGTCGCCGGCTACCTGGCATGCCTCGGCCTGTGCGCGATCATCCGGATCAGGCAGGGGCGGGCGCAGGCGATGTGGGCCGTGGCCTTCTTCGCGTTCGGGCCGCTCGCTGCGCTGTTCCACGTCGGATACGCGGAGTCGCTGTTCCTCGCTGAGCTGTTCGCGGCGCTGCTGTGCGTGCTGAAGCGGCGCTGGTGGTGGCTCTACCTGCTCGTGCCGCTGATGGCCTTCACCAGGCCGGGGCTGCAGGCGTTCGCGCTGATGCTCGCCATGTACGGGATATGGCGCTGGTTCACGCGCGGACGCGATCCGTTGCCGGCGCGGGACGTCGTGCACATCGTCGTGATCGGATTGTTCGCGGCCGCTGCGGGATTCGCGTGGCCCGCAATCGCCGGAGTCGTCACAGGCGACCCTGGCGCGTATCTCGACACCGAGCTGGCATGGCGGCGCGGATGGGTGGGCACGGAGGAGTTCGCTCCGGTCGAGGGCTGGTTCGCGGCGGCGGACGTCTGGTTCGCTGTGTGGGGGCTGCCCGCGGGGATGGCACCGGTCGCGGTGGTGGCGCTGGTGGCGGCGCTGACCGCGCTCGTCCTGTTCCTCCCCGCGGTGCGCAGGGTGGGTCCCGAACTGCGGATGTGGGCGGCGAGCTATCTGATCTACCTGCTGCTGGTGTTCTTCCCGCAATCGAGCATCTTCCGGCTGATGGTGCCACTCGCCCCGGCGATGGCGGGCGCCGCTGTCCTGCCCGGATCGGGCCGGCGTGCGAGGCTGGTGAGGGCGGGAGTCATGGTCGTGTGCCTGGCCGGGCAGTGGGCGTGGATCTGGTTCATGTGGGCGCGCGGCAGCGACTACTGGCAGGTGCCGTAGCGCGGGACGGAATACTGCGTCGACACGGCCGGGCGCGTGCCCAGGCACGCCGGGCGGATCCGGATGTATTGCGGCGCGTTTCGAATTCGAGCGGACAGGGAATCGTCGCGAGGCGTCCGACGCGGTTAAACTTGACGTGAGACCTCAAGAAAAGGAGCCCGCTATGGCAGCCATGAAGCCCAGGACTGGCGACGGACCGATGGAGGCCGTTAAGGAGGGGCGCCTCATCATCGTGCGCGTGCCACTCGAAGGCGGCGGCCGCCTGGTCGTCTCGGTGAACGACGATGAGGCGAAGGAACTGCACAGCGTGCTGTCCGGCGTCGTCGAAGGCGCCGCGGCATAAGGCAGCACTGCTGAACCCCCGGGAACCACGCGTTCCCGGGGGTTCAGCACGTCAGGACGTCGCACACGTCTGCCGAGCTGCTCGCCCGGGCCGAGAGCTACTCGTCTGAAGCGATGGTGACCAGCTGCAGCAGGCCCTCGCCCACGGGGGTCAGGGAGGCGATGACGGATGAGGACTCACGCGTCTCGGCGAGGAGCGTGCGATAGGCGGTGGTCAGTTCATCGCGCTGCACCGGATCGGCGACGCGGCCCCCCGAGAGCACGCGCGGGATCAGCACGCACCCTCCTGGACGCGCCAGGCGGAGCCCGTGCTCCACATCCTCGATCACGCTGTCGGAACCGCCGTCGACGAGCACGACGTCGTATGCGGCCTCGTTCATCCGGGGCAGCACTTCCGACGAGCGCCCCGTGATCCAGCGCACGCGCGACGACGGCACGCGCGCGTGCTGGAACGATTCCCGTGCCGCGCCCAGGTGCTCCGGTTCCTTGTCGATCGTGGTCAGGGTTGCACCGAGCGCCCCGTGCAGCAGCCACAGGCCGGACACACCGGCGCCCGTGCCGATCTCGATGATCGAGGACGGCGCGGTTGCGGCGGTGACGAAGGCGAGCTGTGCGCCGAGCGCCGCGCTGACCGGGTTGGCCCCGATTTCGCGGGCGTGCTGTCGCGCCCGAGCGATGTTTTCGGGTTCGACCACGTTCTCGCGCACGAATCGTGCGACGGCTGCCTGCTCACTCATGCTTCTAAGGGTACGTCGCGGGTAATCTGTTTCCGTGGAACTCGGCATGACGTGGGACAAGATCCTCCTGATCGGTCTCATCGCTGTGCTCATCCTCGGCCCGGAACGCCTTCCGACGTATGCCGAGAAGCTCGGTCGCTTCGTTCGCAACGCCCGCGACTACCTGCGCAATGCCCAGGAGCGCGTCAAGACCGAGATGGGTGAGGACTTCGACGACGTCGACTGGCGCAAGCTCGATCCGCGCCAGTACGCCCCCCGCCGCATCGTGCGCGAGGCGCTCCTCGACGACGCGCCGCCCGCACGCGTGGGCGCAGCGGCGGGGGGCAAGCCGCAGTCGCCGTCAGGTCCGCAGGAGTACACGCCTCCACCGCCTCCGCCGCGCCGCAGCGTCTTCAGCTTCGAAGAGCCCCCGCCCCACGACGACGAGGCGACGTAGACGGAACTCCGTCTTGCACCGACAAGACCGGCAGGTGCCCGAAGCGCGATCGAGCGCGCGGCTGCCCGGTGCGCGGATACGCCGGGAGTCTCACCCGATGGATCACCTGTAGCCGCGTGCGCGGCTGCCCGATAGCTTCCGAATCGTCAGGAGATCGACGACGATCAAGGAGCTGCACGATGAAGATCAGACCATTAGCACGCGGCGTCGCGCTCACGCTCGGCGCCGCCGTCGTTCTGTCCGGAGCGATCGTCGCGCCGGCATTCGCAGAGGGCGGGCAGGACGACGAGCCTCTCGGTGCGACCGAGGCGACGGAGGCCGAGATGCCGACGATCGGCGGCAACCTCGGCAGTCAGCGCTACTCGGCGCTCGACGACATCGACCATCGCACGCTCGACCGGCTCGCTCCGGCGTGGCGTACGCACGTATCGGAGGTCGCACCCGCATCGGACGACGCCGGTCAGCAGACGGCACCGATCGTCGTGGGCGGCGTGATGTACTTCGATACGCCATCCGGAGGTGTCATCGCGCTCGACGGGGCGACCGGAGAAGCAAAGTGGAAGTGGGAGAACCACGACATCGGGATGTCGTCCACCCGGCGCGGCGTCTCTGCGGGGGAAGGTCGGATCTACACCCTCGCCGGCGACAATCACGTCGTCGCCCTCGACCAGGACACCGGCGAGGAGCTCTGGTCGGTTCAGCCCGTGGGCGACGAGGGCGAAGACATCGGTCGCGTCGCCAAAGCGGCGACCGTGTACTCCGAAGGCACCGTGTACGTCCACGCCGCCGACGGAGACCGCGGCGCGGTCGTCGCGCTCGACGCGAGCGACGGCAGCCACCTCTGGCACTTCTTCGGCAGCCCGACTCGCGGCGAAGTGTTCACGAACCCGGATGGCTCGACGTTCGACGCGTCCGAGACCTGGGGACCCGCGCCGGCGGAAGGTGAGGAGGACTGCTCCGAGACCGGCGGTGCAACGAGCTGGATCAGCGGCTCTGCCGACCCGGAGCTCGGACTGTACTACGCGACGTTCGGCAACCCGCGCAGCTGTGACTCTTCGCAGGACGGCTCCGGCCGACCCGGCGACAACCTCTTCTCGTCGACGATCGTCGCGCTCGATGTGGAGACAGGGGAGCACCGCTGGCACTACCAGTCGATCCACCACGACGTCTGGGACATGGACAACGTCCATTCACCGACATTCGCGGATACCGAGATCGGCGGCGAGGAGCGACAGGTGCTGTTCTACGGTGCGAAGTCCGGCCATCAGTTCGTGCTCGACCGCGCCACAGGCGAGCCGCTGCGGCCCGTCGAGGATGCGCCGATGATCACGGATGATCGCCAGCACAGCTCGTCGACACAGCCGATCCCGGAAGCTCAGCTGCTCCCGGAGTGCATCGCGTGGCAGAAGCTCGACCCGGAGAACGTGCCGGGAGACCCCTATCGCGGTGTGCCGAACTACAACGGCTATCAGCCGGATGAGGACGGGAACCTGGTGTTCAACCCTGACAGCTACGTCGCGGCGGACGAGGAGCACCTCACCTACCCGGCAGGTGCAGGCGACCACCGCGAGGGATGCCTGTACGACCCGCACTGGGACCAGCCGATCCTGTCGACGACGAGCCCGAACGGCGGTGCGGATTGGTCCGCGCAGGCGTTCAGTCACCGCACCGGTCTCGTGTACTTCCCGTACGGCACCAACCCCGTGGCGCACTGGCGGGAGGCGCGGATGAACGGCCAGCGAGCGATCGGGCAGTACCAGACAGGCGGGATCCTCGCCTATGACCCGACCGACGGTGAAGTCGTCTGGCGCAACCACCTCGGCACGGACATGTCGCACGGGCAGGGCCCGCTCGTCACAGCCGGCGGGCTGCTCTTCGTCGGCCAGGCCGACGGCAGGCTGCTCGCCATGGACGACGACAGCGGTGAGGTGCTGTGGGAGTTCCAGACCGGCAGCTCCATCGGGTCGCCTCCCGTGACCTACACCGTCGACGGCGAGCAGTACCTCGCCGTATTCGCAGCCGGAACGACGAATCCGTACGGACAGTCGATCACCGCGGGAGATTCGATGTGGGCCTTCAAGCTCGACGGCGACTTCACCGCGGAATCCGGCAGCCAGGAGGGGCCGCTCACCGCGCCGCTGCAGATGCGACGGCCGGTGCAGGGCGGCGGTGCCGTCGACGGCGATGACGTGGGCAACACCGTGCTGCTGGCGCGTGAGGATCGCACGTCCGACACGGCAGAGGCCGCGGACAGCGTCAGCCAGACCGCGATGCAGCCGACCCACCTGCGCGTCTCCGTCGGCGAAACGGTGACGTTCCTCAATCCGGGCACGGAGACGTTCCCCGATCACCCGAACCAGCGCGAGCACTGCGCGACGCAGTTCTTCGAAGGTGAGTTCCATGCGAAGCTCGCGCCGGGAGAAAGCTATGAGCACGAGTTCACGCGGCCGGGAGAGTACTTCTTCAACGACTGCACCGACCCGCGCCCGACGGGGAAGATCGAGGTGGTCTTCGACGAGACCGAGCACCTGGACGGCGCGCTCTCATTCCGTCCGGGCACGCTGGCCTTCACCGGGTCCACCTTCAACGACGTGCGCGGGTCCGTTCGTGCGCATCTGGAGCTGCCGAACGGCTACGCGTACGACGGCGGTGCGCAGCTCGTCACGCCCCTCGGGCTCCAGCCGATCGAACCCGCAGACGTGAAGGCGAACCGGAATCGGGTCATCCTGACCTTCGACAAGGCCGATCTCGACAACAACGTGCCGGATGGGGCGACATCGTTGACGGTCGAAGCGAACGTCGCGACCGGCGACGGACTGCATCGCATCGCCTCGAGTGCAGAGGTGGAAGTGAAGAAGTAGCCCGCCCAGTGGCGCCGGGCGCCGCGTCCTCCCAGGGGGACGCGGCGCTTGTGCGTGGACGCGGTTCCATTCGATGAGACGCAGCTTTGCGCCGATGCAGAGCACCGCGAAAGTGGCTGTGCGGCACGAGGCCGCATCGACAGGGAGGTCGGTCATGGGAAGAAGGAAGAAGGACGAGTCCATCTTCGGCCACACGGACACGGCCCTCTCAGCGCCAGACCAGAACGTAGGCGTTCCCCGGGAACCGCTGCCGATGCGGCTGCTCTCCAAGGTCGAGATCGTCGTGGGCTCCGTGTTCTTCGTCGGCATCCTCGTGGGCGTCATCTACCAGGTGCTCGGCCGCTACGTTCCGTCGATCAGCTGGATCGGCGCGGGGGAGCTGGCGCTGCTGTCGATGGTGTCGATGACCTTCGTCATGATCGGATACCTGGTCGGCCGCAACGGCCACGTGACGATCGAGCTCTTCGACCGGCTGCTCCGGGGCGGCCGTCTGTTCGTCGCCCTCCGAGTGTTCTCAGCCGCAGTGGTGCTGATCAGCTGTGCCTGGCTGGCGTTCGAATCATGGGAGAAGATCGGCGCGGAGATGGGCAGGGCGAGTGCGGCGATCGGGCTCCCTGTCGGCATCGTCTACGTGTTCGCGCTGATCGGGTGTGCGTCCGGCCTCATCCACTCAGCGCTCAAGGTCCGCTACGCGAATCGTCCCGAGCGGCGCCTCGAAGTCGATGGGATGTGAGCGCTGATGGATCTCTGGCTCTACATCCTGCTCGTCGTCGGTCTGCTTCTGCTGCGCGTCCCCGTCGCGTTCGCAATGATCCTGCCGAGCCTGCTCTACTTCACCAGCCAGGGCCTGTCGGTCGGCTACGCATCGACCTACATGTTCAACGGCGTGAACAGCTTCCCACTGCTGGCCGTGCCGCTGTTCATCTTCATGGGAACGCTCGCGAACGGGCTCGGCATCGCGACGCGGCTGTATGACTTCGCACGTGCGCTGCTGCCGCGCCTCCCGGGAAACCTCGCCTATGTCAACCTCGGCACCTCGCTCGGATTCAGCTGGATCAGCGGCACCGCATTCGCCGACGCAGCATCGGTCAGCAAGGTGCAGATTCCGCAGATGCTCAAGTCCGGTTACCCGTACGGGTTCTCGGCGGGTCTGACCGCTGCCGGATCGCTGATCAGCTCGGTCATGCCTCCCTCGATCCCTGCCGTGCTCTTCGCGGCCACAGCGTCGATCTCGACGGGAGCACTCTTCGCCGGGTCGATGCTGCCGGCGATCCTGATCGTGGTGGGCCTGGCTGCGTACATCGGAGTGTGGACGTTCTTCCATCGTGAGATCGCGGGCGGCGCGAAGTTCGACGGCAGGATCTTCGCGACCGCGACGCTGCGTGTGCTCGGTCCCGCACTGCTTCCGATCATCGTGCTCGGCGGCATCTTCAGCGGCCTGTTCACGCCGACGGAGAGCGCCGGCGTCGCCGCGCTGGTCACGCTCGTCCTCGGGGCCTGCTATCGCACGCTCACCTGGGAGACGTTCTGGAAGGCGGCGAAGGACACGGTGGTGACGTCGGCGGGCATCCTGCTGATCCTCGCAGCCTCGAATCTCCTCGGCCAGGTGCTCGCCCGCGAGCAGGTTTCGCGCACACTCACCGACTGGCTCACCACGGCGACGGATAGCCCGGTGGTCTTCCTGCTGCTCGTGGTGGTTCTGCTGATCGGCCTCGGGCTGTTCCTGGAGCCGCCGCCCGCGATCCTCGTGATGGTGCCGATCCTTCTTCCGATCGCCGTGCAGTACGGCATCGACCCCGTGCACCTCGGAACGATCACGATCCTCAGCCTGATGATCGGCACGCTGACGCCGCCAGTCGGGGCTGTGCTGTTCGTGATCGGCTCCGTGACCAGGCGTCCGATGGGAGAACTGTTCCGTGCCGTCGTGCCGTTCCTGATCCCGCTGCTCGCCGTTCTGGCCATACTCATCTTCGTTCCGCACGTCTCCACGATCGTGCCCGACCTCCTCGGCCTGTGACGCCGCACTGTGAAAGGACCTGACCGTGACCCGCAAGCTGTACGTGCTCAACGGCCCGAATCTCGACATGCTCGGCGTGCGCGAGCCCGCGATATACGGAACGACCACTCTCGCTGACATCGAGCGGGACTGCGCTCGCGTGGCGGCCGAGCTCGCCTTCGAACTGTGCTTCGCTCAGTCGAACGCTGAGCACGAGATCATCGACTGGCTGCACGACGCCTACCGCGACGCGGCTGGCGTCGTGATCAATCCGGCGGGATTCAGCTTCCGCTCGGTTCCCGTGCTCGATGCGCTCCGCATGCTGACCGTGCCGATCGTCGAGCTCCACATCACGAACATCCACGGCAGAGACGAGGCGCATCGCCACTCGTTGGTGTCACCCGTCGCGACGACGGTGATCGCCGGAGCGGGGGCCTACGGCTACGAACTCGCGATCCGAGCCGCCGATCATTCCATTCGATGAGACGGCGCTTGTCGCACATCGGCAAGCGCACCAGAGTCAGCCCCACATCGCGCAATGATGCGCACACCAGGAGGAATCATGATCACAGCACGAACCACGAAGCGTGCGGCGGCGTTCGCGGCCGCCGCCGCGACGGCGCTCGTCCTCACCGCCTGCGGCGGGGACAGCGGCAGCGGCGAAACGGGCGGCGACGGCGGTGACGTCACACTGTCGGTCTCGCTCACGCAGAACGAGCAGACGCCGAACTACTACTGCGGCATCGAGCTGCTCAAGGAGCGCCTCGAGACCGCCGACGTGGGGATCACGGTCGATCTGTACCCGTCGAGCCAGCTCGGCCCGCACGCGGACCGCTTTCCGCAGGTGCAGTCGGGTGACATCGACGTCGACCTGCTCGGCGGTTCGGAGCTCAGCACCACGTTCCCCGCGATCGAAGCTGTCGATGCCGCGTACGCGTTCGACGACGTCGATCACCTGTTCGACTGGATCGACAACGGGTCCCAGGAGATGTTCGACGCGTTCCACGAGGAGACGGGCGTCAAGATCGTCGACGGCTGGTGGTTCGGCAACCGCACATTCACGACGAAGGACGTCGAGGTGCACGGTCCGGATGATCTGGCGGGCGAGCCCATCCGGTTCCCTGACTCTCCAGGGTTCCTTGCGAACGCCGAAGCTCTCGGTGTCGACAGCCCGGTCTCGGTCGCCGTGGAAGAGGTCTACACGGCGCTCCAGCAGGGCATCGCGGCCGGCCAGGAGAATCCCATCGTCGCCACCCACTCGGCGAGCTACGACGAGATCCTGAACACGATCGTCCTGAACGAGCACAACATCGGCGTACAGTTCACGCTCGTCAGCGACAAGACCTACGAGAAGCTGAACGAGGAGCAGGCGGCTCTGCTCGACGAGACGCTGCACGAGATCCGTGCCGAGAACCGTACATGCGTCGAAGACGAAACGAACGAGATCGTCGACGGCTACCAGGCGGACGATACGTACACGGTGATCGAGAAGGAAGACATCGACATCGACGCGTTCGTCAAGAAGGCGGAGGCGTACTTCGCTGACTACTACGACGGCGACACCCTCGCTGCCTACGAGAGCATCCGCGCGCTCGCGGGCTGACCGAGCACGAGGGAGGGGCGTGGAACCGAGTTCCACGCCCCTCCCTCGTGTCGGCCGGTGGCGCTCAGCCGCCGGCCAGTTCGCGCCCGATCGTGAAGGCCGTCGCCTGGACGAGGGGCGCGACATCGGCGACATCGACCTGTGGGACGGGGCCGCTGACCGACACAGCCGCGACGGGGCGGCCGCGCACCACGACCGCGCTGGCGACGCAGCGCGCCTCGCCGTGAGTGCGCTCGTGCGCCGTCGCGATGTCGCCGTTCCCACCGTCGGTGACCGCGGAGTATGCCAACCCCAGTGCGGTCGCGTCGCGGGGGAAGCGATCGCCGACGCTGGCGGTGGCGTGGCCGGAGCGTCCCCGTGCATCGGTGATGATGATCACGCTGTCGTCGTCGATGACGGCGACGTGCACGTTGTGCCCCGTTGCGTCGCGCAGCCGCTTGATGGCGGGACGCGAGATGTTCCGCAGCCGACGCGGTCGCTCGACGCTCTGGCCGAATTCGAACAGTCGAACACCGAGGTAGAGAAGCGAGCCATCGCGGTCGAGGTAGCCCTCATCGACCAGCTCCGTCGCGATGCGCGACACGGTGGACTTCGGAAGATTCGCCCGCCGTGCCAGTTCGGTGACTGTGAGCCCAGCGCCGTCGTCGCCGAAGGCGTCGAGTACGGCGCTGAGCCGGTCGAGAACGCTGACCGATTGGGTCCACGCCGCGGTGCGCATGCGGCTAGACGGCCGCGAGGCGGCGCGTGAGGGATACGCCCGCGGCTCGCACGAGCGGCGCGACGCGCTCCTCGCGCATCGCGTCGGCGGGGCCGGCGAGCGACAGCGCGCCGACCACTCGTCCGTGTCCCATGAGGGGACAGGCGACGGCGAGGACACCGGCGTAGGAGTCGCCGGGATCCGTTGCGAGCGTTGCCGCGCGCACCGTGGTGAGCTCGTCGTGGAAGCGCTCGGCGTCGTTCGGCTCGAGTCGAGCGCCTACGCGCTCGACGACGGTCGCGTCGTCGCAGAATGCGAGGAACGCCTTTCCGCTTGCGGTCGTGAGCGCGGGGGAGCGCATGCCGGCGCGCGTGGGCAGCATCGGAAGTCTCCCTGGAACGGCCGTGAGCGAGACCATGTCCGTTCCCTGCTGCACCCACACGCCGACGCGTTCGCCCGTGCGCACGGCGAGCTCGTGCACGACGGGAGCTGCGGCAGCGGCGATGCGGCGCGGAATCGTGGCGCGCGCGCCGAGCTCGAACAGGCGCATGCCGAGCGTCACGCCGTCGGCGTCGCGGGCGAGGTAGCGCTGCTCGATCAGTTCGGCGATCAGGCGCGCGGTCGTCGAACGGGGAACGCGGGCCTCGGCGGCTATGCCTGCGACGGAGATCGGGCCGGTCATTCGTCGGACGACCTCGAGGATGGCGAACACTCGGTCGAGCACCGACAACGGTGCGTCCGCATCGCCCTCGGGCATGCTGTGTTCCGGATTCGTCATCGTCGATCCTCTCAGTGCCGCTGCACTGCGGCTCCTCTCCATTATGTACTGTTTGGTACGCAAAGCGCTGAAGACGAGGCCAGGGCGAGGAGCCCCCGCCCGGGCCCTCGTCTCAGTCGTCGAGGAACTCGGAGACGCCCATCGCGCTCTCCACGCCGTTCATCACGTGCTCTTCGAACAGGTCGGAGTTCTCCGACTCGCCGGTCCACGCGTCGACCTCGTGGCCGAGCGTCGTGAGCCATGCGCGGCCGCCGTCGTAGTAGTGATTCCAGCTCAGCGGGTGCGCGTCTCCGTGCCCGGGGTGTCCGCCGTCACGATCGAGGGTCACAGTGTCCTCGCTCGCCTCGAGCAGAACGTTGACGTGGCTCGGGTACGGGTACAGGTTGTAGAACTCGTCGGTGAAGCCGAACTCGTCCGGCAGGAACTCGGTCGACACGTCCTCGTGGTCGATCGTCTCCACGGTGCCTGCACGGTTCGGCCCATGATCGTAGAAGTTCGCGCCGCCGAGGAGGCCTTCGTACCACTCCCAGTTGTACTCCGCGCCGAAAGCGTTGTGGATGCCGACGAATCCGCCGCCGCCGCGCACGTACTTCGTCAGCGCGTTCTGCTGCTGGTCGCCGAGCGTGTCGCGGTTGGCCGAGAGGAACACCACAGCCTGGTACCCGCCAAGGCGGCGGAATTCGTCCAGGTCCTCCGTCCAGTCGGCTTCGATGCCGCGCTCTTCCGCCCAGGCGATGAGTTCTCGCTGCGCGACGTTGTCGTCGCCGAGCTCCGGGTTCATGCCTTCACCGAGGGATGTACCGAGGTGGGCGTGACGGGGGCCCGCCGTACGGCTCCAGATCAGGATGCGCTTGTCGTCGCCCTCTTCGAACCCGTTGCCCCAATCGTTGTAGCAGGACGCATCGAGGCCGCGGCACGCGCCGTAGTCCTTGATCTCGTCCTGGTAGATCTCAGCCGATGTGGCCGGCTTCCCGTTGCCGTTCCCGTTCCCGTTGCCGTTCCCGTTGCCGTTGCCGGGGTTCGCGCCCATGACCGATGCGCCGCCGACGGCGAGTGTCGCGCCCAGAACGGCGGCGCCTGTCAGGGCGAAGCCGGAGCGTACTAGCGATTTCACGATGATCTCCTTCGATCGTCCGAGTGCCCGGCGGAGGGGCGCCGGTCTGATCGCGACGCTAGCGGCCGCCGGGCGGCGGCACCCGTGGCGTTCCAATCAGTGAGCCGCGGTTCGGCCTCAGCGCGGAGAGAAGGGGAGCGGGCGCTGATCGAGCCCGCGGGGGCGCGACGCGATCGCGGCGGCGAGTTCGACGATCGCCTGCGCCGACGGGTCGTTCGGCGCGGCGACGACCACGGGCGTTCCGTCATCGCCGGACGAGCGCAGGCCATGGCTGAGCGGAATCGACGCCAGCAGCGGCACCTCGTCCGCATCGGCGGACAGCGCCGCGGCGACCTCGGCGCCGCCGCCGGCACCGAACAGGTCGAGCACCGAGCCGTCAGGCAGCGTCATCGCCGCCATGTTCTCGACGACGCCGATCACTCGCTGCCCCGTCTGACGGGCCACGAGTCCGCTGCGCACGGCGACGTCGCTCGCGGCCGGCTGCGGCGTGGTCACCACGAGGACCTCGGCGTGCGGCAGCAGCTGCCCGACCGAGATCGCGATGTCGCCGGTGCCGGGAGGCATGTCGAGCAGCAGCACGTCGAGGTCGCCGAAGTGCACGTCGGTGAGGAACTGGTTCACCGTGCGGTGCAGCATCGGCCCGCGCCACGCCACCGCGCCGCCGCGGTCGGAACCTCGCTGCAGGAACATACCGATCGAGATCGTCTTCACATCGTGCGCTATCGGCGGCAGCATCAGATCGTCGATGCGCGTCGGCTGCGCGGTCTCCCCGTCGCGGCTGAGCCCGAGCAGGCCTGGAATCGAGAAGCCGTGCACGTCCGCGTCGATCAGCCCGACGCGCAGGCCCCGCTGGGCGAGTGCGACGGCGAGGTTCGCCGTGACCGTGGACTTCCCGACCCCGCCCTTGCCGCTCGTGACGGCGATCACCCGTGTGAGCGAATCCGGCCCGAACGGCATCGCCCTGCCCGGTCCGCGCAGGCGCTCGGTCAGTGCTCTGCGCTCGTCGGGAGTCATCACACCGATGTCGAGGGTGACCTCGCCGACGCCGTGCACGCTCTCCGCGGCCTCGCGCACGTCACGTTCGATCCGATCAGCCGCGGGGCATCCGACGATCGTGAGGGCGATGCCCACGCGCACGTCCGTGCCGTCCGCGTCCACATCGCGCACCATGTCGAGCTCGGACAGCGGCCTGCGCAGCTCGGGGTCCTGCACACGCCCGACGGCGTCACGGACGTTCTCGGAGAGGGTGCTCACCCGTCCAGCCTACGGCGTGCGTTGCCAGTGGGCGCGTGTCCGAGCAGCCGGATGAGGGGGCGCTGAGGGTGGAGTAGCCGGACTCAAAGCGCATGCATAGCGGGTTCACTGCCCGCCCCGACACCGGACCAGCGGGTGCGTGGGACACTGGGGTCATGAGCATGTTGGGCGGGAACGTTCGCTCGCCGAAGAACGTCGGCGAAACGGTCGCGAAGTACGACGAGTACGAGGCGGCGCAGAAGGCAGTGGGCAAACTCATCGAGGCCGAGGTGCCGGCTCGTGAGATCTCGATCGTGTGGGCGGGCCTGCGCGCCGTCGAGATGATCACGGGGCGTCTCGGCTACGGCCGTGCTGCCTGGTCCGGCGCGCTCAACGGTGCGATTCTCGGCCTGCTGTTCGGCGCGATCTACACGCTGCTGTCGCCCGAGGCGACGCTCCAGCTGCTCGTCGGGTTCATGCTCGTCGGCATGGCGCTCGGGATGGTCATGCAGTTGCTCAGCTACCGGATCGTGCGCAGACGCCGTGAATACATGAGCGCCACGTCGCCCGTCGCCGACCACTACGAGATCGCCGTGCAGCAGGAGCACGCTGCGACGGCGCGACGCGTGCTGGGACAGCCGGGCCAGGAGCGTCGGGCGCCGCAGCCGACTGGTCCGCTGCCTCCGCCGCAGTACGGCATCCGGATCGACCCCGCGACGAACAGCCCCGTTCCCAACCCGACTGATCCGTCAGCAGCCGAGTATGGGCGCCCGCAGACGAGCGCGCCGCCGGAAACAGCTGATGCGGACGTTCCGCCGCTGGCACCGGATGACGCGAACTCCCAGCCTGCGCCGCAGGCGCCGGTCGTGCCGCCGCGTCCGGCCGATCCGGTGCCTCCTGCGCCCCGCGGTGCGGAGCAGGAGCGACCGGATGAGCAGGGCTCGACTGACGAGCAGGTGCGCGCCGACCATGGGCAGGAAACGAACGACTCGCAGGCCGACGACGCGAGACGGACGGACCAGGCCCCACCGGCATAGGCACTGGCCACGTTCGGGTGTCCACGGCTGCACACCATCCGGTGCGCAGGAACCGTCGCATCGGAGCGTCGACGCATCTCGGTCGCCCGTAGCCCGTCGCAGTGAGATGGGTCGGTGCCCGCCGACCCCGGAGGACCGGCGCGTCAGCTCAGCTTCGCCATCCAGGCCTCGATCTCGTCGGCCGTGCGGGGGATCGCCGCCGACATGTTCACCGGTCCGTCTTCGGTCATCCGGATGTCGTCCTCGATCCGCACGCCGATGCCTCGGTACTCGGCCGGCACCGTCTCGTCGTCCGCCTGGAAGTACAGGCCAGGTTCGATCGTGAACACCATGCCGGGTGCGAGCACGCCGTCGTAGTACATCTCCCGCCGCGCCGCAGCGCAGTCATGCACGTCGATGCCGAGGTGGTGGCTCGTGCCGTGCACCATGTAGCGGCGGTGGTGGCCGCCGTTGTCGGCGTCGAGCGCCTCCTCGGCCGTGACGGGGAGCAGTCCCCACTCGGCGACCTTCGCGGCGATCACCTCCATGGCGGCCTCGTGCACGGCGCGGAACCTCACACCGGGCTTCGCCGCGGCGAACGCGGCGTCCGCCGCTTCCTGCACCGCGTTGTACACCTTGCGCTGCGTCGCGGAGAACGTGCCGTTCACCGGAAGCGTGCGTGTGATGTCGGCCGTGTACAGGCTGTCGACCTCGACGCCGGCGTCGACCAGCACCAGATCGCCCGGCACCACGGGCCCGTCATTGCGCGTCCAATGCAGATAGCACGCGTGCGGCCCTGCGGCGGCGATGGTGTCGTAGCCCTCCCAGTTGCCGTCGCTGCGGGCGCGCTGGTGGAAGACGCCTTCGATGATGCGTTCGCCGCGGCGGTGAGCCGCAGCGCGGGGGAGCTCCCTGATGATGTCGTCGAACCCGCGCGCAGTGACGTCGACGGCGAGCTGCAGCTGAGCGGTCTCGAAGTCGTCCTTGACCAGGCGGAGCTCGTCGAGGAACGTGTCCAGTTCGTCGTCCTCGCCGACCACGAGATCGCCGTCTCGCTGTTCGAACTCCTCGAGCGTCGCCGTCGCGATGCCGAGGTCTCGTGCCACACCTGAGCGATCGGGGCGGGGGCCGATCCAGAACTCGCCGATCGTCGCATCGGAGTAGAACTCGCTGGTCGTGCGGTCGGCGCGCTCACGGAAGAACAGCGTCGCCTCGTGCGAGTCGCCCATCGGGTCGAAGACGAGCACCGAATCCGGCTGGGAATCCGCCTCCCACCCTGTCAGGTGGGCGAAGGCGCTGTGCGCACGAAACGGGTACTCGGTGTCGTTGGAGCGCTGCTTCAGCGAACCGGCCGGAATGACGACGCGCTTTCCGAGGAACGCGGCTGACACTGCGGCGCGGCGCTTCGCGGCGAACGGTGCCTGGGCGCGGGCGCGGGGCTCCGGATCCTGCCGCGGCGCCCATCCGGTCGAGATCGTGTCGAGGAACCCCTGCCCGTACGGCTGGCGGCGGCTCGAAGGCTTGTCGACGGACTCTGTCGTCACGGTATCGCTCACGTATGCTCCCTGGTTCGCTTCCGGCGTCCCCACCAGTCTCTCACCGCACGCGATCCGGATGCACTGTTCGAATCGTCACCGGTCCGTGGGCTCGAGCTGCACGACGAGGGGACGATGGTCGCTGCCTGCATCATCGAGGTTCGTCATCACGATCGATCCCGTCGCCTTCCATGCATCGGTGTGCATCACATGGTCGATCGGCGCGCCGAGCAGCGCGGGCACATCAGTCGGCCAAGTGCCGATTCCGCCGTTGCCCGACTCAGGGGCGGCGGCGTCGCAGTAGCCGAGGTCGTGGCCATCGACGCCGAGGCGCGACATGTGCTCGAGCGTCGCATTGAAGTCGCCGGCGAGGATCACATTGTCACTCGCGCACTGGTCGGCGATCCACTGCAGATCATTGCTCCAGCTGTCCATGTACGCCTGGCGAGGGGCGACGGCGTGCACGGCCACGACCACGGGGCCGTTGCCGTCGACGGGCATCGCGACGGCGCTCGGAAGGGTCGTGGTGTTGCTGGAGCGGTTCTCGGAGGAGTCGATCACCGAGTAGTCGCCGAGGTCCGGCGAGATCAGCAGCGTGGTCTCCCACGCATACGGGGTGGGCGAGTCTGCGGCGTTGTACGCGACGTGGTGCACCCACATCGGTCGCCCCAGCTCGCGCATCTCGAGCGCCACCTGCTCACCGCCGTCCTCTGTCGTCTCCGGCAGCGCGACGACGTCGGCGTCCATTGCCACTGCCGTCTGCGCGATCCGGTACGCGCCGGTCGCCTCGCCTGCCGTGTTCCATGTCATCACGCGGACGCTCGTGTCGGTCGCCTCCGGCAGGGTGTCCTCGCCGTAGCCGCGCGCGCCGAGCATGACGCCGCTCGAGATGGAGCCGAGCGCGGCCACCAGCGCCATCGAGAGCGCGAAGCCCCGGATCGGCTTGGCCGTGGCGAACAGCAGGAACAGCACGGTGAGCGCGGCGAAACCGACGACGATCAGACCGCGCATCGCGACGATCTGCGTGATGGGGAACATCTGCTCGACGCGGAAGAACGCGGGGAAGGTGAGCACTGCGGTCGCGCATGCGAACAGCACAGTGATGAGCACCCCGATCAATCGCACGCTTCGAGCCTATGACCGGCACCTGTGGAAACGTCCAATGGCACCCGAGTGGGAGATGCACGTCGGCTGGACGACGCCGGAGCGGAAGCGAAGCAGGCGGTGTGCGACGATCGATGAGTGTTCACCGGCCCCAGCGACCTTCATCTTCATTCATGGTGCTCCGACGGCACGGAGCCGCCAGCGGAAGTGATGGCCGCGGCACACGGCGCCGGAGTGCGCACAGTCGCCCTCACCGATCACGACACGACTGCCGGTTGGGCGGAGGCAGGCGATGCGGCGCGCACGCTCGGGCTGACGCTCCTGCAGGGCGCGGAGCTCTCGGCGAAGCACGCAGGGCGCAGCGTGCACGTGCTGGCATACCTGTTCGATCCGGATGCCGCCGACCTCGTCGCGCTGATGGCAGACGTGCGCGAGAACCGCAACGGCAGGGCAGAGCAGCTGGTGGCGAACCTGGCACGGGATCTCGATGTCACGTGGGACGACGTCGTCGCTCAGCGCACGGGGGACGCGACCGTAGGGCGGCCGCACATCGCCGACGCGCTGATCGCCCGCGGCATCGTCTCCTCCAGAGAAGAAGCGTTCGCGTCGCTGCTGTCGCCGCGCGGACCGTACTACGTCTCGCACCCTGCACCGACGCCGATCGACGTGGTTCGCGCCGTCCGGGCGGCGGGAGGAGTGCCGATCATCGCGCACCCCGCAGGGCGCGGCATGCTGCCAGTGCCCGTGCTGGAGGAGCTGCTCGATGCCGGGCTGGCGGGATTCGAACTCGACCACAGGGAGAACACTCCGGATGGTCGGGCGAGGCTGGCGAGGATCGTCGCCGAGCGCGACCTCATCGCGACCGGGTCGAGCGACTACCACGGCACAGGCAAGCTCAACCGCCCCGGCGAGAACACCACCAGCGACGAGATGGTCGCCCGCATCATCGCGCAGGCGACCGGAGTCGCGCTCGTCTCCAGCTGACGGCCTTCCTCCGGGTGACGGCACCCTCGTTCAGGTGTGCGGAAGTGTGGCACACCCGCGGGGGAGCCGCACTTCCGCACACCTGAACCGGATGTCCGGCTCCGGTGGCGCAATTCGGCACACCGGAACCGCGCCGGGGCGGGGTCAGGCGCCCTGGTTCGGCTCCTTCGAACCGGAACGGCGACGACGACGGCGACGAGCCGAACCGCCGGACTTGCCGTCGCGGTGCTCCGCGCCCGAGCCGTCGTGGGTGCCGGCGCCCTCGACGTGATGCTCGCCCTGCTCACCGGCTCCGGATGATCCGGGGCGGCGGCGACGGCGCGACGACTGACCGTCCTGGCCGGCGGGGCGATCGGAGCCGCCATGCGAACGGCCGCGGTTCTCGCCGCTTCGGCGGCGGGGCTTGTCCGACTTCGGCGCGGACGAGATGCGTCCCTTCGTGCCCTCGGGGATGTCGAGGTCCGTGTACAGGTGAGGGCTCGACGAGTACGTCTCGACCGGCTCCGGCTGACCGAACTCGAGGGCGCGGTTGATGAGCGCCCACTTGTGCAGATCGTCCCAGTCGACGAATGTGACTGCGGTGCCCTCGTTGCCGGCACGACCCGTGCGGCCCGCCCTGTGCAGGTACGTCATGTCGTCATCCGGGATCGTGTGATTGATCACGTGGGTGACATCGTTGACGTCGATGCCGCGAGCGGCGACGTCCGTGGCGACCATGACGTCCTTCTTGCCCGCTTTGAACGCCGCCATCGAACGCTCGCGCTGCTCCTGACCCATGTCGCCGTGCACGCCGCCGGTGCTGAAACCGCGGTCGCTCAACTCATCGATGAGCCGCTGAGCCGCACGCTTCGTGCGCGTGAAGATGATCGTCTTGCCACGGCCGCGCGACTGCAGGATGCGGCCGATGACCTCGTCCTTGTCGAGCGAGTGCGCGCGGTAGATGACGTGCTTGATGTTCGCCTGCGTGAGGCCCTCATCCGGGTCCGTCGCGCGGATGTGGATGGGAGAGGACATGAATCGGCGCGCCAGCGAGAGGATCGGGCCGGGCATCGTCGCGCTGAACAGCTGCGTGTGGCGCTTGGCCGGCACCATCTGGAAGATCTTCTCGATGTCGGGCAGGAAGCCCAGGTCGAGCATCTTGTCCGCCTCGTCGAGCACGACCTCGGTCGCGTTCGACAGGTCGAGCAGGCGCTGGTTGGCGAGGTCGATGAGGCGACCCGGCGTGCCGACGACGATCTGCGCGCCGGCCTTGAGCTGGTCGATCTGGCCCTCGTAGGCCTTGCCGCCGTAGATCGCGACGACACTCGTGGGCCGGTTCGAGGTGAGCATGTCCATGTCTTCGTACACCTGCACCGCGAGCTCGCGGGTCGGGACGACGATGAGGGCCTTCACACCGGGCTCGGGGGTCTCGCCGAGGCGCTGCACGACGGGGATGCCGAAGCCGAAGGTCTTGCCCGTGCCCGTCTTGGCCTGGCCGATCACGTCCTGACCGGGGAGTGAGAGCGGGATCGTCTGCTCCTGAATCGGGAAGGAGTCCTCGATGCCCTTGGTGGTCAGGGCATCGAGAATGTCCTGATCGACGTTGAGATCTGCGAAACGTGTCACGTATGTACTGCCTGTCCGGCGGCCGCTGCCGCCTCGAAGTAAGGTTCCACGCCTTTGCTTCCCCAGGCGCGGCGGCCCGAACACACCGCCAGGGCCACCACCCAGACTACGGCACCTCCTTCGCGTGCCGCTGAGCGCCCAAGCTCGCGGCGGCGCCGCGTCTGCAGGGAGACGCTGAGTCGGGCCGTATGCTTGCGACGTGGTGAATTGGTTCTGGAGGCGACGGCCGCCTGCGCGCGTGCTGCGGCTTCGCGCCCGAGGCGATCTCGGCGACGCCCGTCGCGTCGACTTCGCGGAACTGGCGCCAGATGTGTCGACGTTCCTCGGCCAGGCGGCGTATCTGCAGCTGGGATACTTCGAGACGCTCGGCCGCCTTGTCAGGGCCACGCCCGGTCTCGGTGAGAAGGAAGCGATCTCGCTCGCAGCGGGACGCGCGCTCGCCAAGCATCGCCGACTGGTCGACCTGATCCGGGATCGCGTCGGCGACCCCACGGACGCGATGGAACCGTTCCGTGAGCAGCTCGACGAGTTCCGAGGCAAGACGATCGGTGCGCGCCCCAGGGAGACGATGCTCGCCGTGCTCATCACGGCAGGCATGCTCGACGATTTCTACCTCGCGCTCTCGTCCAGCTACGGCGAGGTCGGGCGCCGCGTCGAGCGGATCCTGGGGGAGAGCAGCGATCGCGAACAGATCGAGGAGATCCTGCGCGACACGATCTCGAGCGACGAGGAGTGGCGCGACCTGCTCTCGATGTGGGCGCGACGGCTGGTGGGCGACACTCTTCTGGTGGCACGCAGCGCGCTTGTCCCTGAGCGGCTCGCCACCGACGAGAAGCGCATCGAACCCGTGTTCACGGCGCTCATGGCGGCGCACTCGCGCCGGATGGACGAGCTCGGCCTCAACTCCTGAGCGCCCGATGTCGCAGGTGCCGGGGAGCGGGCCGCGGTGATCAGGCGATGCCGAGGCGCTCTCGTTCTGCGGCATCGAAGCGCGCTCGCCTGATGCCGACGACGAGGGTGACGGCGGTCGAGGCGATGATCGCAGCGGCGAACGTCACGACCCACAGCCAGACGTTGCCCTCGCCCCACTGCACCCAGGTCAGGAGCGCGTAGGCCGCAGCCGCTGCGGCAACGGCGACGCCGGGGGTCAGGATGACGCCTCGGTCGCTTCGGTGCGGGAGCAGGAAGTGCAGCCCGATGCCGAAGGCCGCTGCGGTGATGAGCGCGAGCAGGATGTACATGATCGGTTACGAGACGAAGCCGACGGGGTTCTTGGCTTCGGCGCCCACCTCGACGTAGGCGATGTTCGCCGTCGGGACGAGGTAGCTGGCACCCTTGACATCGGCGAAATCGATGTGCACGGTGCCCTTCGTCAGCGCCTCTGCGACAGTCTTCTTCACCTGCTCAGCGGTCTGAGTGGACTCGAAGCTGAGCTCGCGGGCGGTGTTCGTGAGGCCGATGCGGATGTCCACGGGGCTACCTTTCGTCACGTCGGGGCCGGCGCCTGCCGATCCTTTCCTCAGCCTATGGCACGCCCCGGACGCTGCGGCCCGTGCACGCTGACGGCGAACGCCGGGACGATGTCCGAGGCTGCGGATAGCGTGGACGCGTGATGAGATCTCAGCCGAGTGGCGACCAGCGCGAGGTGCTCGATCTGCCGGCGGCGGCATCGGGAACGGTGATCGGGGCGTCCGGCACCGGCAAGACCTCGGTGCTGGTCGAACGCGTGGGCAGGATGCTCGAGGCCGGGGCGGTGGAGCCGGGCGAGATCGTCGTGCTCACACCGACCCGTACGTCGGCGACTCGGCTGCGCGACGAGCTGGGCGTGCGCGTCGAGGTCGCGACGCCGGGTCCGCTGGCGCGATCGGTGGGCTCGCTGGCGTTCCAGATCGTGCGCGGCGATGCCGTGCGCCGCGGCGAGGCACCGCCGCAGCTGCTGACGGGAGCCGACCAGGATCGCATCATCGCTGAGATCCTCGCGGGCGACGAGAGCGACGAAGAACAGGGCCGCGCCCGTTGGCCGTCCCACCTCGGGCCGCTGGTGCGGCGCTCGGCAGGCTTCCGCTCCGAGCTGCGGGCGTTTCTCAGCGAGCTCACCGAAATGGGCGTCGAGCCGACGGAGCTCGCGGGGCTCGGCGACGAGACGTGGGCGGCGGTGGCAGAGTTCGTCCGCGACTATCGCAACGTGCTCGTCGGCATGCGCGAGGCGCATCGCGACAGTTCGGAGCTGTACGGCGAAGCCGCGGCGGCGCTCGGCGATGACGGGCACGGCCCGCTCGGCGAGGTCGACCGGCTGCGCGTGGTGATGATCGACGACGCGCAGGAGCTCACCCGCGGCGGAATCGCTCTGGTCGAGGCGCTGCGTGCCCGCGGTGTCGCGGTGCTCGCCTTCGGCGACCCCGACATCGGGTCCGGCGCGTTCCGGGGCGTCACGCCCGAGCTGTTCGCGCAGCTGGCTGGTGTTCTCGGCGGCGTGCACGTGCTCGGTGAGGACCACAGGGGCCATCCGGCGATCTCGCGCCTCGCCCGTGTCGTCACGCAGCAGATCGGCGCCGCAGGTCGCGTCGACCATCGCCGCCCGCCAGGGCAGGAGGTCGAGGAGTCAGGGGCGGTCGGGCGCCTCATCGCCGGATCGCCGCACGAGGAGATCGATCGCATCGCGTGGGCGCTGCGCTCGTGGCATCTCGACGAGGAGGTGCCATGGCAGAACATGGCGGTGATCGCACACGACACCCGCCAGATCATGGTGCTCGAGGCGGAACTCGCCGCCCGTGAGGTGCCGACGCGTGCGGCCGGGGTGCAGAAGCCGCTCGGCGAGGAGCGTGCAGTGCGGGAGCTCGTCGAGATCGTGCGCCTCGGGCTGCAGCACGCGTCGGAGCGCGACCCCGAGGCGCTGGTCACAGCGCTGCGCTCGCCGTACGGCGGGTTCGACGGGGTGGCGCTGCGCAGGCTGCGCGCGAGACTGCGTCACCGCGAACTCGCCGACGGGGGTACGCGCTCGGCGAAGCAGCTCCTCGCTGAGGCACTGAACGAGCCCGACCTGTTCGACGCGATCGACACCTCGGAGGCACGCGCGGCGAAACGATTCGGGGCGGCGCTGCGCCGGTTGGCCGAGCTCGGCGAAGCGGGAGCAACGATCCACGAGCTGCTCTGGGAGGCATGGAGCAGCGCACGCACGCTCGATGGTCGGACGCTGTCGCGGGCATGGCAGGAACTGGCGACGTCTTCGCGTCCCCTCGCGGCGGAGACGGGGCGCGCGCTCGA
This sequence comes from Microbacterium sp. JB110, assembly GCF_003335195.1. Classification (NCBI taxonomy): domain Bacteria; kingdom Bacillati; phylum Actinomycetota; class Actinomycetes; order Micrococcales; family Microbacteriaceae; genus Microbacterium; species Microbacterium sp. JB110. Next base: position 251,686 of record NZ_QPGM01000002.1, read on the forward strand.
CGGGCTCGTCGCGCTGTTCGCTGCGGCCAAGCGCTTCGTCGAGCGCTCGCCGGGGGAGGGACCGACGCCCTTCATCCACGGAATCCTTGACAGCGACGTTCCGGAGGACTCGCTGAACGCCCCAGAGCGGCCGGGTACCGTGACGCTCCTCACCCCGGCGTCCGCCCTCGGGCGGGAGTTCGACGCGGTCGTCGTCGCGGGCCTGCAGGACGGCGTGTGGCCGAACGTGCGCCTGCGGGGAGGGATGCTCGACGCATGGCGCCTCGCAGATGCGGTCGGCGCCTCGCGAGGGGGCGGAGCCGAATCGGAGCCGCCCAGCTCCCTCGACCGGCGCAGATCGGCGCTGCACGACGAGCTCAGGCTGTTCGTACGAGCGATCGCTCGAGCCCGCTCACGCGTGCTGCTCACGGCCGTGAGCGATGACGACCAGTCGCCGAGTCCGCTGCTCGACCTCGTCCCGGAACCGCCGTCACAGGAGACGGGGCAGCCGGGCGGAGAAGCGGGGCTCGAGCATCCGCTCACACTGCGGGGCCTGGTCGCCGGGCACCGCCGCGCACTGACGAGCACCACTACCGGAGCAGCCGGCCGACGGCACGCGGCGGAACAGCTCGCGGTGCTCGCGCGCGAGGGCGTTGCAGGCGCCGACCCTGCCGACTGGTACGGTGCGGCGGAGCCGACGACTGTCGAACCGCTGATCGATGCGCACGAACGGCCCGTGAGAGTCTCACCTTCGATGATGCAGACGTTCGAGGACTGCGGGCTGGACTGGGCCATCCGTATGCTCGGCGGCGACACGTCGAAGTCGGCTTCGACGGGCATCGGCACCATCCTGCATGCCGCCCTCGAGGCCTCGCCCGGCGGTGACATCGACGAGATGCGCCGCGTCGTCGACGAGCGGTGGGGCGAGCTCGAGTTCGAAGCGGGGTGGCTCGAGAAGCAGAGCCGAGACCGCGTCGAACTCTCGCTGCAGAACCTGCACCGCTATGCCAGCGCCACCACGTCCGACGGCGGGCGCGTGCTCCAGGTCGAGGCGCCGTTCGAAGTCGTGATTCCCTTCGATCCGGATGCCGTGGCCGCCGATGGTGCGGAGCACACCGTGATCGGTGTGCCGGATGGCGAGCGCCGTCCCGACGATGCGGGTCCGCTGGCTCTGATCCGGGGCGTGATCGACCGCGTCGAGGCCTATCCGGCGGGGCACGGCGACCACAGCGGTGCGCGCGGCCGCGCATGGGAAGCCATCGCCCCGCGCGACCCCGCAGCGAGCGAGCAGGTCGTGATCGCCGATCTGAAGACCGGCACCTTCGAGGACCGCCTGGGCGACAGTAAGGTGACCGACGATGCGCAGCTGGCCGCGTACCAACTCGCCGTCGAGGCAGGTCTGATCCCTGACGCATCCCCCGCGGCGCTGGCGGGGGCGAGGCTCGTCGTCGTCTCCAAAGCCACGGGCAAGGCGGCGTACCGCGTCGCACACCAGCGTGCGCACGGCCCGGAGGAGCGGGCCGCCTTCCTGCAGCGTGTGGTCGACGCCGCGCGTGGCATGTCGGCTGCCGGCTTCACGGCGAGCGTCGACGCGCACTGCCAGGGGTCGCATCGACCCACACTCTGCCGATCCCACACAGTGAAGGCGGTGAGCGCATCGTGAGCGCGCCGGAATGGTCGGGACCGCTGCGGCTCGACGCAAGGACGATCGCGTCAGCACTCGGGCTGCCGTCGCCGACGGACGCACAGAAGGCCGTGATCGAGGCGCCTCCTGTGCCGGCGCTCGTCGTGGCCGGGGCGGGCAGCGGCAAGACGGAGACGATGTCAGGCAGGGTCGTGTGGCTCGTCGCCAACGGACACGTCTCGCCGAGCGAGATCCTCGGTCTCACCTTCACTCGCAAGGCCGCAGGCGAGCTGGCGGAGCGCATCGCCGCACGTCTCGAGCGCATCGGCGAACTCGCCGACCGCGGCCTGCTGCCTCATCTGACCCGCATCGTCGAATCCGGCGAGCTGACGCGCGCGCACGCGGCGACAGAGCGCGGCGCCCACGCCGTGCGGCGGGCGGTGCTCGACGAACTGGCCGAACGGTACCGGACAGGGTGGAGTCCGACCACGGGGCAGCAGATGCGCGGTGTGCTCGATCGTCCGCGCGTGTCGACCTACAATGCCTTCGCCGACCAGATCGTGCGCGAGCACGCCGCACGGATCGGGCGCGACCCGGAAGCGGCGCTGCTGAGCGACTCCGCATCGTGGCTGATCGTCCGCGACATCGTGATGGGGGCTGACGAGGCGGGGCTCGACGAGATCGACAACGGCCTGAACACGATCATCGAACGCGTGAAGTCGCTCGCAGGCGACGTGCTCGACCACCGCGCCGACGTCGCCGCCGTGGCGGAGTACGCGGCCGGTCTCGGCGACGCAGTGGCAGCGATCGCGACGAACGAGGACGCACGCAGCGCCGCAGGCAACCTGCGCTCGCTCGGCCGGCTGCTGCAGCTCGTCGAGGAGTACGGCACAGAGAAGCAGCGCCGCGGTGCGCTCGACTTCGCCGATCAGGTGACCGGAGCGATCGAGATCATCGAGCGGTCACCGCAGGTCGGAACGGAGCTCGCCGAGCAGTACCCTGTGGTGCTGCTCGACGAGTACCAGGACACCTCAGTGACGCAGACGGAGCTGCTCGCGACGGTGTTCCGCGACACGGCGGTGATGGCCGTCGGCGACCCGAACCAGTCGATCTACGGCTGGCGAGGCGCGAGCGCCGACAACCTGCCTGCCTTCTCGGGCGCGTTCTCGCGCGGGGTGCCGGCCAGCCGATACGACCTGATGACGAGCTGGCGCAACGACCGCACGGTGCTGTCCGCGGCGAACCGCCTGCTTGCGCCCTTCCGCGCCGACGGCGGTTTCCGCGTCGAACCGCTCGAGGACCGTCCGGGCGTGGGCGAGGGGCACGTCGACGTGCGCTTCGAGCTCACCATCGACGATGAGGCCGCAGCCGTCGCAGAATGGTTCGCCGACGCGCGCGCCGTGCACGCCGAGTCGAAACCGCACACCGGGGCGATCCTGTTCCGCGCGAAGAAGCACATGCAGAAGTTCGCCGATGCGCTCGATCGGCTGGGCATCCCCCATCGCATTCTCGGCCTCGGCGGCCTGCTGGCCACACCCGAGGTCGTCGACGTGATCTCGGCGCTGCGGGTGGTGCACGACCCCACCCAGGGCTCCGCACTCATCCGACTGCTGGTGGGTCCGCGCTTCGGCATCGGGGTAGCCGACATGGGTGCGCTCTACGATCTCGCCACGACGCTCTCACAGCGCGACGAGGCGCTTGCGCCGCTGAGCGATGAGATGCGCGCAAAGATCCGCTCGTCCACGGGGGCAGACGAGCAGGTGTCGATCATCGATGCGCTGGACTTCCTGCGCCAGATGCCGGACGACTACCGATTGTTCGACCAGATCAGCGCCGCAGGCAGAGCCCGGATGCGCGAGGCCGCCGCGATGTTCGACAGGCTCAGGGCCGCCGCGGGGCAACCGGTGCCCGAGGTGATCCGACTGATCGAACTGGAGCTGCGGCTCGACATCGAGCTCGCGGCCAACGAGAGCCGCGGCCCGGCCCGCACCGCAGCGACGCAGCTGCGCGCCTTCTCCGACGAGGTGCGGGGGTTCCTCTCGGCTGACGAGCACGGCACGGTCGGCAGTCTGCTGGCGTGGTTGAAGCACGCGGAGGACACCGACGAGCTGAAGCCGCGCAGCGAGCCGCCGGAGCCCGGTGTCGTACAGCTGCTCACGATCCACGGATCGAAGGGGTTGGAATGGGACGCCGTCGCGGTCGTCCGGATGGTCGAGGAGGAGGTTCCCAAGAAGCCCCGCAGCACGCTGGGGTGGCTCGGCTTCGGACAGCTTCCGTACGCGTTCCGGGGCGACAGGAGGGCGCTGCCGCTGCTGGACTGGGAACCGGGTGAGGACGGCAAGACGCTCGCCAGGCAGATCAAGGCGTTCAAGGAGTTGAACAAAGAGCACGACCTCGCCGAGGAGCGACGGCTCGCGTACGTGGCCGTCACCCGCGCGAAGTCGCATCTGCTGCTCACCGGCTCGTCGTGGTCGGGCGGGAAGCGACCGCGCGCAGCCAGCGACTACCTGATCGACATCATCGACGAACTGGGGCTGGACGACGTCGAACTCGACGCGGGCGAGGAGAACCCGTACGAGGGCGAGGGGCGCACCGTGACGTGGCCGCTCGACCCGCTCGGTGCGCGCCGACCGGCCGTCCACGGCGCCGCTCGCCTCGTCGGAGACGCGCTCGCCGCGGACCGAGGCGAGCCGTTCGAGCCGAGCCCGCAGCTGCGCCGGCTGCTGGAGGAGCGCCGCCTGCGCGAGGGAGGGCAGGCGCCGGCGCCCCCCACACGACTGCCTGCGTCGCGGTTCAAGGACTACGTCACCGACTACGCGGGCACCGTGAGCGAGATCGTGCGCCCGATGCCGGAGAAGCCGTATCGCCAGACCCGGCTGGGAACCCTTTTCCATCAATGGGTCGAACAGCGCTCAGGTCTGGTGGGGAGCGGCCATGCGCTCGACGACCTGCTCTGGGAGGACGACGACGAGCTCGTCACCGCCGCGCCCACAGCGTCGCCTGCGGAGCACGAGAGCGGCGCGGCGGATGCATCTGCCGCCGATGAGGCAGATCTCGCCCGGCTCCGCGGGATCTTCGAGGCAAGCGAGTGGGCGGACCTTCAGCCGATCGAGGTCGAGACAGAGATCGACTTCGCCCTCCCGACGGTCGAGGGCGAGCCGCCCCACATCGTGATCTGCAAACTCGATGCCGTGTATGAACGCGACGGCCGCGTCGAGATCGTCGATTGGAAGACGGGGCGCGCGCCGCGAACGGCGGCCGAGCGAGAAGACCGGATGATCCAGCTCGCGCTTTACCGGCTGGCCTATCACCGGCGGCACGGCATCCCGCTGGACAGGATCGACGTCGCACTGTTCTACGTCGCCGACGACCTCGTGCTGCGCGACGACACCGACGTGCCGGGTGAGGCGGACATCATCGCCCGCTGGAACGCGGCACGGGAGGGTGCGGGGTAGGAGCGAGGGCGGCTGACAGCCCCTACGCGCGGCCAGCGTCGTCCCGGTCGTCCGAATCGTGTTCGGCGTCGTCGGCGAGCACGCCGTGCTCGAAGCCAGACAACTCCACCGGCTCCGTCTGCTGGAACTCCTGCTGACGGCGATGCTCCGCGTCGTCCGCGTCGTCGTCAGCGTCCTCGTTCCAGCTCGAGCCCTCTGCGAACGAGAGATCCTCGGGGGAATAGGCGTCGGTCTCCATCGCCGTCGGAGTGTGCGGCTGCTCGGCGCGCTCCGGCACGCGCCCGATGAGCGCGATCGCCTCGTTGACGTCGACTTCGCCGTCGCGGGGAAGCTCATCGAGCAGCCCGTAGTCCCGGATGTCGTCGGCCAGCGTCTCGAGCAGGCCGGCGGCGTCGCTGACGACGTCATCGCGCCGCGAGTCCGCTCCGTGCAGAAGCCAGCGAGCGAACTCCATCTCGGCGTGCAGTCGAGCCCGCACGCGCAGGGCCGGGTCGGGAGCGCGGTGCGCGGCGTCCGCGTACGCATCGATGACGTCGTCCTCCGCAGTCTGCGCCGCCGACAGCCAGCGCAGATCGATGGCGGGATCTTCGACAGCGAGCCCGTGCCAGTCGTACACACCGGTCACAACGGGGGCGCCGCGCTCATCGTCGCCGAACAGGAACGCCGAGGCGCCGACCCCGCCCAGCACGATGGTCGGCTCGAACGACCAGAGCCTGTCGTCGTCGATCGCCTCGCGCCAACGCACCGTGAGGCGCACCGGCACATGTCCGCTGGCAGCCGCCCTGTCGAGCACGTGCGCGGCATCGGCGCGTGCCTCTGCCGCGCCATGCTCCTGCAGGCCCGCGGCACGGACGACGGATGCGGGCAGCGAGTGAATGGCGGCCAGCGCGCGGCCGATGGAACGGGCAGCTCCCTCACCCGGTGGGATCTCGCCCGCATCGATCTGATAGCCGGGAAGCATCGTGGTCACGACGGCTCGCACACCATCGATCGATGTCTGACCGAGGAACTCCGGGGCGTCGATGCCGAGCAGGCCGCGCACGCCGGGAGTCAGGGCTCGCAGCGCGACGACCTGCGAGGCGAGCTCGTGCTCTGCCTCTTCGTCGACGGGTACTCGGATGACGACCTCGCGCCCGTCGCCGAGCGTGGCGACGGCCGAGTCGTAGCGCTCATCGCCTCCCGCGCTGAGCGGGCGCGCGCCAGCGATTCGTGCGCCGGGAACCGCCGCCGTGACAGCCGCCGCTAGAGTGAGGGGAGAGCGTGCCATGCGATTCAGATTAGGTCGACCGGCCGCATTTGCTTCACGCCACGCCCGCAAGGAGAGGCACCGCATGTTCCAACCCGCCCCCGCAGGAATCGTCGATCGAGCGGCAGAGGAACGGGAGCAGAGCGACCTTCTCGAACGGGCACTGGCGGATCCGCGCACTCGCGTGCTGCTCATCCACGGCGATGCCGCCCCGCGTGCGACGGACGGACTGGGCTGGCTGTCGCCCGATGACGTCGCAGCACTCGTGACCTCACCCGTCGGCTGGGCGTTCCTCGGTCGTGACGATGAGGGGAGCGCGGTGCTCGTCGCGGCGGCCCGCGGACGCGAACGGCCGGCCCTCGATCTCGGCGACGGCTGGGCATCGCTGCGCGAGACCGCCACGAGCCTGCCTGCGCCGATCGCTGACCTGTTCACGGTCGCCGTCAGCCTGGGCCGATTCCTGAGCGAGCGATTCTGCTCGCGATGCGGTACCGAGGCCCCGCTCGCGACATCCGGTTGGTCACGGGCCTGCCCGGAGTGCGGCGCCGAACATTTCCCCCGAACCGATCCCGCCGTCATCGTCGCGACGGAGAGCCGCGACGGAGAGCGACTGCTGCTGGGGGCGAACGCCGCATGGAAGGGGCGGATGTACTCGTGCTTCGCGGGCTTCGTCGAAGCCGGCGAGTCGCTTGAGACGGCGGTGCATCGCGAGCTGCTCGAGGAAGCGGGCGTGCGCCTGAACGACGTGCGCTACGTCGCATCGCAGCCGTGGCCGTACCCGCGCTCGCTGATGCTGGGCTACCGCGCGACGGCGGCAGCCGAGCACGAGGTGCGCCCGGACGGCACCGAGATCATCGACGTGCGCTGGTTCACCAGGGACGAGATCCGTTCCGGTCTGGCCGGACGCGCCGATTTCGGGTTGCCCGGTCCGGTATCGATCGCTCACAGACTCATCGCCGAATGGGCGCAGGAAGGCCGCGCGACCGGCCAGGTCGGTGGCGCGTGAGCCCGCTCGATGCGCTCGACGAGCAGCAGCGCGAGGCGGCGTCGATCCTGCGCGGCCCCGTGGCGATCCTCGCAGGAGCAGGCACAGGCAAGACCCGCGCGATCACGCATCGCATCGCGCACGGCGTCGACACCGGCGCGTACACGCCGAGTCGATTGCTCGCGCTCACGTTCACGACGAAAGCGGCGGGGGAGCTGCGAGGGAGGCTGCGGGACCTCGGCGTGCAGGGCGTCGTCGCGCGGACGTTCCACGCCGCCGCGCTGAGCCAGCTGAACTACTTCTGGCCGACCGTCGCAGGCGACGTCGCACCGAAGATCATCGACAACAAGGTGCGTCTGCTCGCACACGCCGCCGACGGCATCGGCCTCAAACCCGATACAGCGACGCTGCGCGACGTCGCATCGCAGATCGAATGGCGCAAGGTCACGATGCGATCCATTGACGCATACGCCCAACTCGAACGCCGAGTCGGCCAACTCAGCCCGGATGCGCTGGTCGCGATGATGACGTCGTACGAGGAGCTGAAGGATCAGCGTCGCCAGCTCGACTTCGAGGACGTGCTGCTGGCATGTGCGGGAATGCTCGAGGGCGAGCCGAAGGTCGCCACCGCCGTTCGAGAGCAGTACCGGCACTTCACAGTCGACGAATACCAGGACGTCTCTCCGCTGCAGAACCGGCTGCTCGAACTGTGGCTCGGCAACCGCCGCGACCTGTGCGTCGTCGGCGATGCCAGCCAGACCATCTACTCGTTCACCGGTGCCGACGCGAAGTTCCTGCTCGACTTCTCCCGGCGCTACCCCGACGCGAAGGTCGTACGGCTCGAGCGCAACTACCGCTCCGATCGAGCGATCGTCGATGTCGCCAACGCACTGGTGAAAGGGCGCCCGGGTGCGCTCAGGCTTGTCGCCCATGATTCGGATGCCCATGCACCGACGCCGACGGTTTCGGCGCACGACGACGAACGGCGCGAGGCGGAGGCGATCGCCGAGGCGATCGAACGGCAGCTGACGGCGGGCGCCGCACCGGACGCGATCGCGGTGCTGTATCGGGTGCATGCGCAGTCGGCGGCGATCCAGCAGGCCATCGCCGCACGGGGCATCGCCACCACTGTGCTCGGCGGCAAGCGCTTCTTCGACCTCCCCGAGGTGCGTCAGGCGATCCTCGGGCTGCGCGCGGCGGCCGTCGCCCCGTCGACGGCATCGATCGCCGGGGACGTCGAGCCGGGGCGCACGCGAGAGGACGCGGTGCGCATCGCCAACGTTCGAGACGTGCTGCGCAGTCTCGGCCACAGTGAGGATCCGCCGGAGGCCGGCGGTGCGCTGCGCGACACATGGGAGGCGCGTCAGGCCATCATGCGCCTCGCCGACGAGGCTCCCAGCGGTACGACGATGCGCGCGTTCGCCGACGCGATGCTGGCCAGGGCCAAGGACCAGCACGAGCCGGCGCTGAAGACGGTGACGCTCGCGACGGTGCACGCCGCCAAGGGCCTCGAATGGCCGCACGTGCACCTCGCGGGCGTCGCCGAGGGTCTGATGCCGATCTCCTATGCGACGACGCTCGAGCAGATCGATGAGGAGCGTCGTCTCGCCTATGTCGCCATCACCCGCGCGGCGCGCACGCTGTCGGTGACGTGGGCGAGGGGAACGGGGAGGAACGAGCGCACGCCTTCGCGGTTCATCGGCGAGATCGTCGGCCCCAAGGCGCTGCGCGCAGGATCCGGATCCGTCGCGCTGCGCCCCCTCGAAGACTGATACCTGCACACGAACTCCTCAGCCGCGAGAAGCGGAAGCCGGATCTCTCAGGCAGCGTGCACCTGCGCGGCGACCGCCGCGCGTTCGGCCGAGCGGCAGAGGCACTCGGGGTGCGGGCGATGCGTCAGCCATCGGCGGGACGGCGCCCACTCGGGTGCGGTGGGGTCTGCCGGTGCGCGTTCGATCATCGCTGAACGCGTGGCGAGCGGTTCGTCCGCGGTGGTCTCGGCCTGCTCGGCGACGAGACCGTCATAGAGCAGGCGGGCGGTGAGACTCGCCGCCCCGACGGCGAGTGAGAGCGGGACGGCGGGCGCGGATCGCAGCAGCAGCTGAGAGGCGAGAACGGGCCAGGCGGAATCTGCGGCGGTGCGGTGGGAGTCGAGGCATGCCAGGCACGCTGATCGACCAGGCAGCACGAGGGGGCCGACCTCGGCGCCGGACGCCGTGAACACGAGAGGAAGATGCGGTGCGTCGTCACGGGCGCACCGGGCACCGAGATGGGGTGGGACGACATGCGCGGCCAGGAGCACAACGGGCGTGGCAGGGTCGACGGGCTCTTCATCGGGCGCCAGCCATGCGGCTGGCCAGCCGTCGTCCGTCAGCGCGTCGATCACTGCTGTTGCGACGACGGGTGAGACGGCGTCGGCCGCGCGGACGACCACACCGTGCTCGTCGGGCACGATCGTCTCGAGAACCGGCGCCAGCAGACGGAGCAGCTCGCCGACCGCGGAAGTCGGACCGTCTGCGCTGCGGGCGAGCGGTGACGGGTCGACGGCGAGCTGCTCGGCACCCGCACTGGGGAATCCATGCTCGAGCTGCGCGATTGCGCGCTCCTGCCACGGTGCGGGGTCGCGCAGCGACAGGGTGCCATCGAGCCCGAACTGCATCGTGCGCGCATCCCGCCACAGCGGGCCGTGGCGGGGATCGATGCGAACGAGGCTCATGAGCCGATTCTTGCCGCTGGGCACCCGCGACGGCGCCTTATCCACAGACCAGCCAGACACATCCGGTCATCTCGTGCCCTGTGGAGGGCGCCGCGCGAAGCGCGTCCTACGGCTTCTCGTCTCCCGAGTCCGGCTCGTCGTCTGCGTCGTCGTCGGGTACGTCGCCTCCGTCGCCCGACTCTTCCTCCAGCAGCTGCGCCAGTGCCTGATCGAAATCGTCCGGCGCCGGCTCTTCGCCGCGGGCCCGCGCCTGGAGTCTCGTGATGAGCCCGCTCGGGTCGTCGATGTCGGCGGAGTCCGGCAGCAGGTCGGGGTAGTCCCACAGAGAATCACGAGCGGACATGCCGACGGCATCCGTCACGGCCCGCCACATGGCGGCGGCCTCGCGCAGTCGACGCGGTCGCAGCCGCAGCCCGACGAGTGCCTCCAGCGCGTCCTCTGCCGGTCCGCCGGCTGCGCGCCTGCGCCTGATCACCTCGGCGATCCGGTCACCGCTCGGCATCCGGTTCGTCGCATCTGCCGTGACGACGTCGACCCAGCCCTCGATCAGTGCGAGCAGGGTCTCGAGCCGCTCCAGTGCCCGTCGCTGCGCCTCCGACTGCTCCGGCAGCAGAGAACCGGACTCGAGAGCTTCTCGCAGCTCATCCGGGTTCTGCGGATCGAAGCGGCTCGCGAGGTCTTCGAGTCGCTCGACATCGATATCCACGCCCCGGGCGAAATCGGTCACCTGCCCGATCGCCTGCAGCCGCAGCCACTTCGCGTGGCGGAACAGGCGGGCGTGCGCCAGTTCCCGTGCCGCGATGTACAGCGCGAGCTGATCATCCGGAATCTCCAGGCCGCGGCCCAGATCCGCGAAGTTCTGCGGCACGATCGCCGCCGCGCCCGCCGGCATCACAGGAATGCCGACGTCGCCGCCTGACACCACCTCGCGCGAGAGCTTGCCGATCACATGGCCCAACTGGCCGGCGAACATCTGTCCGCCGATGCCGCGCAGCATCCTGCCCGCTCCGTCGAGCATCTGCTGCATGTCGTCAGGCGACTGAGCCCGCAGTGCGTCGATCAGGCCGTCCGCCATGCTCGTCGCGACCGGTTCGGCGAGTTCCTGCCACACGGGCAGGGTGAGCTCGACCCACTCTCCGCGAGTGATCGGGCGTGCCGGTTCCGCGAGCTCGGAGATCATCGTCGCCTCGCTCAGCCACAGCTCGGCGAGTGCGAAGGCCTGTTCATGGTCGGTCTTCTCACCCGTGGTGATCGCGTGGCCGTCCTGATTGGCCAGATGCAGGGCCTGCCGCTTCGCCGCGTCCCACGAGATGCCGCCGTCGCCGGCGGTCGCGAAGGCCTGCTGCATGCTCTGCATCAGTGGCTGCAGCATGGCAGGGTCGATGCCTGCCGCACCCATCTGCTCCGACAGCCGCTTCAGCTGCTCGGGATCGAGCCCGCCATCGGCGAGCGGGTTGCCGCCGGCGCCCGCGTCCTCGAACAGCTTGCGCAGGAACTCAGGGAAGTCGTCTTCTGGGCGGGGGGAGTCGTCGCTGGTCACGTCAGCCGCCTTTCGTGCTCCGCTGTCAGCGTGCGGAGAGGTTGTCACGTTCTACGCTAGTGCTCGCGGCGCGTCGACCGGCCGGCGAATCGTACGCCGCTCGCGAACGGGCCGCAGGCGCGGGTCGGGAATGCCTCGCGGAACAGGTGCGACAGGAGACCGAGTGAATACGAGTAAGCGGACCACGGTCGGCACTGCTGCGCTGGCGGTCGCGCTCGTCGGCCTGTTCGGAATGTCGTTCCTGCCGACCTCGTTCGTGGTGCAGCAGCCTGGCCCGGTCTACAACACCATCGGCACGGCCGAATCGGCAGACGGCGAGGAGATGCCGCTCATCGAGGTGCATGACGCCGAGTCGTATGAGACCACGGGCAGCCTCGACCTGACCACCGTCCAGGTGCTAGGCGACCGCGAGCGGACGCCGAGCTGGTTCGAGTTGGCGATGGCCTGGTTCGATCGGTCGAAGGCGGTTGTGCCGCTGGACTCCGTGTACCCGGAGGGCGTCACGACAGAGGACCGCGAGGAGCAGAACGCCGCGCTGATGGTCGACTCACAGGCTGAGGCGACCGCCGCCGCGCTGACCGAGCTCGGCTACGACGTCGGCGGTGAGACGGAGATCTCCGTCGTCGACGTCACCGAAGGTGCGCCCGCGACAGGCAGGCTCGAGCCCGGCGACATCGTGCTGACCGCCGATGGGGAGCCGATCGCCGACGCGGACGATCTCCGCCTCGCCATCGCGGCGGGCGACGGCGAGCCCGTCGAGATCACCTACGAGCGCGACGGCGAGCAGGACACGACGTCGGTCACGCCCACCCGCGCTTCGATCGACGGTGAGGACAGCTGGGCGATCGGTGTGCTGCTGACGCCTATGACGACGTTCGACTTCCCGATCGACGTCACGATCCAGCTCGACAACGTCGGCGGCCCCAGCGCCGGCACGATGTTCGCGCTCGGCATCATCGACACCCTCACCGAAGAGGACATGACCGGCGGCGAGAACATCGCCGGAACCGGCACGATCGACGCGGAGGGCACAGTCGGCGCGATCGGCGGCATCCGGCAGAAGCTCTACGGCGCGCGCGACGCGGGCGCGGAGTGGTTCCTCGCTCCCGCCGATAACTGCGGAGACGTCGTCGGGCACGTTCCGGACGGCCTGAGCGTCTTCTCCGTCGCGACCCTGTCGCAGGCGGAAGACGCGGTGGAGGCGATCGCATCCGGTCAGACCGATGATCTGGCGACCTGCGAGAGCCCCTGAATCGGGGCGTTGTCAGCCCAGGCATTGAATCCACTCATAGGATGGACAGGTGACCTCGACGACAGCGCCGACTCCCAAATCACCGCCCAGCACTATGCGGAGAGTGATCACGATCGCGGTGATCGTGATCGCCGCCCTTGTTGCGGGCTTCTTCCTGTTCGCGAATCTGTACGCAGACTTCCTCTGGTACGACCAGCTAGGCTTCGACAGCGTGCTGCTCACCCAGTGGGGCGCGCGGGGGCTGATGTTCGTCATCGGCTTCGTCGCGATGGCGGTGCCGCTGTGGCTGTCGATCCACCTGGCGCACCGGCTGCGACCGGTGTACGCGCAGCTGAGCTCGCAGCTCGATCGCTACCAAGAGGTCATCGAGCCGCTGAGGCGCCTGGCCACCTGGGGCATCCCGATCTTCTTCGGCTTCTTCGCCGGCTTCTCGGCCGCGACGAACTGGGAGACGGCGGCCCTGTGGCTGAACGGCGGCGCGATCGGCGAGGTCGACCCCGAGTTCGGCCTCGACCTCGGCTTCTATATGTTCACGCTGCCGTTCTTCCAGGGCGTGCTCGCATTCGCGTCCGCGGTGGTGCTGATCGGCCTCGTGCTCACGCTCGTCGTGTCGTACTTGTACGGGTCAGTGCGCATCGGTCAGGGCGAACTGCGCATCTCGAAGGCCGCTCGATTCCAGATCGCGATCACCGCAGCGGTGTACATCCTGCTGCAGGCAGTGAGCCTCTGGCTCGATCGCTACGGCAAGCTCATCGAGCCAGGCGACCGCATCACGGGCCCCGGCTACGTCGGCACGAACGCTGAGATCCCCGGCCTGACGATTCTGTCGATCGCCGCCGTGCTCGTCGCGGCGCTGTTCCTCGTCACTGCGTTCATCGGCCGATGGCGGCTGCCGCTGGTCGGCACCGGCCTGCTGCTGGTCACCGCGATCGTGGTGAACCTCGCCTACCCGGCCATCATCAACACCCTGCAGGTGCAGCCGAACCAGTTCGCCTACGAGAGCGAGTACTACCAGCGCAACGTCGACGGAACGCGCACCGCGTACGACATCGACGACATCGAGGTGGAGTCGTACTCGGCTTCGACCGATACGGAGGCCGGTCAGCTCCGCGACGACGTCGCGACGACCGCGTCGCTGCGCCTGATGGACCCCGCGGTGATCAGCCCGACTGTGCGCCAGCTGCAGCAGCACTTCCCGTACTACAGCTTCGAGCAGACGCTCAACGTCGACCGCTACGAGATCGACGGCGAGACGCAGGACACCGTCGTGGCGGTGCGCGAGCTGAACCAGGAGAACCTGGAGAGCCAGACCTGGCAGAACACCGCCATGGTCTACACCCACGGCTACGGCCTGGTCGCCGCGAAGGGCAACGAGCGCACGACCGACGGATGGCCGGTGTTCCTCGAGAGCGGCATCCCGACCAGCGGCATCTTCAGCGAGATGGACTACGAGCCGCGGATCTACTTCGGCGAGAACTCGCCCGAGTACTCGGTGGTGGGGCAGCCTGAGGGTGCGGAGCCGCTCGAGCTCGACTACGCCCGCGGTGAGGACGGTGCGAGCGAGACGCGCACCACGTTCACCGGCGACGGGGGTCCCAGCGTGGGCAGCTTCCTCAATCAGCTGGTCTACTCGCTGAAGTTCCAGTCGGAGCAGATCTTCCTGTCGCAGTACGTGAACGAGGAGTCGCAGATCCTCTACGACCGCAGCCCGGTCGAGCGCGTGCAGAAGGCGGCGCCGTACCTGACCATCGACAGCGACCCGTACCCCACGGTCGTCGATGGGAAGGTCAAGTGGGTCGTCGACGGCTACACGACCAGCGCGACGTACCCGTACTCGACGCCTGTCGGCCTGGGCGATGCGATCAGCGACTCGAACGTGCCTCAGCCGCAGGTGCGTCTGGACGAGATCAACTACATCCGGAACTCGGTCAAGGCCACCGTCGACGCCTACGACGGATCGGTCACGCTGTACGCGTGGGACGACGAGGATCCGGTGCTCAAGGCGTGGCAGAACGTGTACCCGTCGACCATCGAGCCGATCTCCGAGATGTCCGGCGAGCTGATGAGTCACGTGCGCTACCCGACGGACCTGTTCAAGGTGCAGCGCGAGATGCTCGGCGTCTACCACGTCGACAACGCGAACAGCTTCTACCAGCGCGACAACGTGTGGAACTCGCCGGACGACCCGCAGAACACCAACGTCAAGCAGCCGCCGTACTACCTCACGATGCAGATGCCGAACCAGGACGAGCCGTCGTACTCGCTGTACACGACGTTCATTCCGCCGGGGGAGGGCGAGGACAGCCGCAACGTGCTGCTCGGCTATCTCTCCGCCGATGCGGACGCTGGGTCGGCGGACGGAGAAGTGCGCGATGACTACGGCACACTGAGGCTGCTGCAGATCTCGTCGGATACCACGGTGGCCGGCCCTGGACAGGTGCAGAACACCTTCGACTCCGACCCGTCGATCGCCGACGAGAGAAACATCCTGCAACTGGGTGATTCGGAGCTGGAGCTCGGCAACCTGCTCACCGTGCCGGTCGGCGGCGGATTCCTCTATGTGCAGCCCGTGTATGTGCAGTCGACTGCTGGCACCTCGTATCCGCTGCTCCAACGCGTGTTCGTCTCGTTCGGTGACCAGCTCGCATTCACGGACACGCTCGCCGAAGGCCTCGACGAGATCTTCGGCGGCGACTCGGGCACCGAGACCGGTGACTCCGAGGTGGCGGAGAACCCGGACGAGGCGGAGGACGTCCCGACGCCGGACACGCCGGACACGCCGGACACTCCGGACACTCCGGATGACTCCGAAGGGACCGGCGACGAGGACGCAGGCGACGAGGGCACAGAAGACGGCGCCGACACAGGCGGCACCGATGCGGGGTCGGCCGAGTGGCAGCAGGCGCTCGCCGATGCCCAGGACGCCATCGCAGAGCGGAACGACGCTCTCGCCAGCGGTGACCAGGTTGCGATCGCCGAGGCCAACGAGCGGCTCGGCGAGGCCGTTCAGACGCTCATCGACCTGGAGGGCGACGCGCCGTAGGGCGTGTCGGAGGGGGCCGAGTTCGACGGCTGTTCACCCGCGTGTTAGTCTATTGGACGTGCCGCGGGGTGGAGCAGTTCGGTAGCTCGCCGGGCTCATAACCCGGAGGCCGCAGGTTCAAATCCTGCCCCCGCAACAGAGAACGAAGGCCCGGATCTCAGTCGAGATCCGGGCCTTCGTCGTTCCCGCGGAGCAGCGAATGTGCGGATGTCGTCAGGACATCCGTTTCGACGAAGCACCCGTCCGACACGGCGCGATCGACCCGCCGCTGATTCGCCTTCTGGCCGCACCCCGTCTAGACTGGTGGATGTGCCGCGGGGTGGAGCAGTTCGGTAGCTCGCCGGGCTCATAACCCGGAGGCCGCAGGTTCAAATCCTGCCCCCGCAACAGAGAACGAGGGCCCGGATCTCAGTCGAGATCCGGGCCTTCGTCGTTCCCGCTCGCTGACGTGTCCGCCGAAATGCGCACATCTTGTCGAGATGCGCCGCTTCGGACGCGCGGATGACCGACAACGGCGCATCTCGCGAGCTCCACGCCGGGCGTCGTGGCTACAACCAGCCCAGCAGCGACGCGATCAGCATCGCGACGGGGACGAACAGCGCGGCCAGGGCGAGGCCGAGCGCCGATGACGCACCCGTCGTCCTTCCGAGCTCCATCGCCCGTGCGGTGCCGATCGCGTGGGCTGACAGACCGATCGCGAGCCCCTGCGATACCGGGTCCCTCCGCCGCAGCAGCCGCAGCAGCGGCGGGCCGGCCACGGCGCCGAGGATGCCGGTGAGGATCGAGAACACCGCCGCGAGCGATACGTCGACGCCGAGCACTCCGGCGACGGCCGCGGAGACCGCTGAGGTCGCGTGCTTGGGAGCGAGGGTCAGCAGGATGTCGTGCGGCACGTCGAGCAGCCATGCCACGAGCGCGGTGGCGGCGATGCCGACGATCGTGCCGACCAGGCCGGCGACGAGCAGCGCAGGCAGCAGTCGACCGAGCTCACGCCCGTGGCGCCGGATGGGCAGTGCCAGCGCGACGATTGCGGGAGCGAGGAGGGCCGTGAGCGGCAGGGTGCCCTCCTGGTACTCGGCCAGCGGTGCACGTGTGACGAGGAGAACGACCACGATCACGATCGTGCTGACGAGTACGGGATTGACCCACCCGCGTCCGAATCGTGCCAGCCATACGGCGCCCGTCCAGACCAGCAGGGTGAGCGCGAGGGCCCACATCATGAACGACGCACCCGCCGCATCAGCAGGTCCGCGGTGAAGGCCGCAGTGAGGAACGTCGCGAGCCAGCCGACCACGAGTGCAGCGATGATCGCCATGGCGTGCTCGGCGAGCGGCCCGAAGGCGGCGATCACCCCGACGGCCAGCGGCACCAGCAGCAGCGGCAGCACCGCGATGAGGGTGTCCGCGGCAGGAGCGATGATGCGCGTGAGGCGGCGGCCGAGAGGAAGCAGCAGCACAGCCAGCAGCAGAATCATGCCCAGCGTCGACCCGGGGACGGGCAGATGGGTCAGCGCGCGGAGCGCTTCGCCTGCGGCCGCGAAGCCCACCAGGAGCCCCGCACCCAGCAGCCAGCGGGCCAGCTTCGGCACGCTTCCCGGCGTCGGCGTGCGTTCTTCGTCTGCTTCGTCCACGGTCGTCTCCTTCGGCAACACCTGGGTGCATTCTGTCAGCCGAATGGCAGGTGCCCGCTCAGGTGCGACCGAGACATCCGGATGATCCGCAGCGGGGCGTCCGCGAGATGCGCACGTTTTCGACGAGGCCGCGTCCGAAGCGGCGCATCTCGGCGAGAAGTGCGCATCTCGGCCGCAGGTGCGGGTGTTGGCGGGGGTGGGGCCGGGGTGGTTAGGTGGGGGCATGACCCTGGTTGCCGTTGCTCAGTTCGCGCCCACAGACGACAAGGGTGCGAACCTCGACGAGATCGAGCGGCTGGCGCGCATCGCGGTGGCGCGGGGCGCGCGCATGGCGGTGTTCCCCGAGTACTCCAGTTGGTTCGTCAATCCGCTCGACGACCGCTGCGCGGCGAACGCGGAGCCGCTCGACGGCCCGTTCACGGCGCGGCTGCGCGAGCTGGCGACCGAGCTCGACATCACGATCGTCGCGGGGCTGGTGGAACAGGGCTCCGCGACGCGAGTGCGCAATGCCGTGGTCGCCGTCGACGCCACAGGCATCCTCGCCGTCTATCGCAAACAGCACCTGTACGACGCATTCGGTCAGCGGGAATCCGAGTGGATCGAACCAGGTGCGATCGGTGAACCGCAGACCTTCGTGCTCGACGGGCTCACATTCGGCATGATGACCTGCTACGACCTGCGATTCCCCGAGGTTGCGCGCATGCTCGCCGATGCCGACGCGGATGCGGCCGTCGTGCCGGCGGAGTGGGTGCGCGGGCCGCTCAAGGAGCACCACTGGTCGACGCTGCTGACCGCCCGGGCCATCGAGAACACGATGTACGTCATCGCCGCCGACCACCCGGCACCCATCGGAGTCGGAGCATCCGCGATCATCGACCCGCAGGGTGTGTCGATCGCGCGCCTCGCCGTCGACACGGACGTGGCCGTCGCGGAGGTCGACCCGGCAAAGATCGCCACCACGCGGCGTGAGAACCCCGCCCTGTCGCTGCGTCGGTACCGGGTGCTGCCAGAGGCGTAGGGCGCGTCTCATAGGTCGAGCCGCAGCGACCTGCGCAGCCGACGTCTGATCGTGAGATGCGCCCTTGCCGTTCAGCTCGCGCCGAGTCGGCCCAGCCGTGCGGCGGCCTCCTCGAGCACGTCCACCCGCTTGCATGCCGCGAACCGCACCAGGCTCGCGTAGTCGGCACGGTTCTCGTCTGTGACGAATGCCGTCAGCGGCACGCCGACGACCCCCGCACGCTGCGGCAGCTCACGGCACAGCGCCGCCGCATCTGAGAAGCCCAACGATGCGCCGTCGGCGACCGTGAAGTAGGTGCCTGCCGGCTGGAAGATGTCGAAGCCCGCGGCACGGAGCCCGGCACCCAGCAAGTCCTTCTTGCAGCGCATGTCCTCACGGAGCTCGGCGAAGAATGCATCGGGCAGCCGGAGCCCTGCGGCGATGGCCGGTTGGAACGGCGAGCCGTTGACGAAGGTGAGGAACTGCTTCACGGTGAGCACCGCTGTGATCAGCTCGGCAGGGCCGGACACCCAGCCGATCTTCCATCCGGTCGCGCGGAACGTCTTGCCCGCCGAGGAGATCGTGAGGGTGCGGGCGGCGGCCTGCGGAAGCGTCGCTATCGGCACGTGCGGCTGGTCGAAGACCAGGTGCTCGTACACCTCGTCGGTGACGATGACGGCGTCGTGCCGTTCGGCGAGATCAGCGATCTGCTGTCTGATCTCCGCGGTGAACACCGCTCCCGTCGGATTGTGGGGGTCATTGAGCAGGATCACCCTGGTGCGGTCCGTGACCGCGGCGGCCAGCTCATCCAGGTCAGGCTGGAAGTCGGGGCGGCGCAGCGGCACCGTCCGCAGGCGTCCTCCCGCGAGTGCGACGCAGGCGGCGTAGGAGTCGTAGTAGGGCTCGAACACCACGACTTCGTCCTCGGGGGAGTCGATCAGCGCCAGCAGCGTCGCCGACAGTGCTTCGGTCGCTCCCGTGGTTGCGAGAACCTCAGTGGCGGGGTCGACGCTGAGCCCGTAGAACCGATTCTGGTGCTCGCTGATCGCCTCGAGCAGCTCCGGAACGCCGCGCCCTGGCGTGTACTGATTGTGCCCGTCCGCGATCGCGCGCTGCGCGGCCTCGAGCACCTCGGCAGGACCGTCCTCATCCGGGAAGCCCTGCCCGAGATTGATCGATTCCGTTTCGGCCGCCAGGTGCGACATCTCTGCGAAAATGGTGGGAGCGATGGATCCGTCGTCTCCGAGCAGACCAGCTCCGGATGCGGTGCGCCGCCAGGCGCCAGGCACGGTTGGCATGTCATCACGGTACGTCATCGACTCATTCCCAGATCTGAACCGAGTCATAGGTTCCGCAAAGGTTTCGGGATCAGTCTTAAGGGGAATCGTCAGAAGGAGCACACGATGGACAACTCGTTCTCGAACCAGGAGCCGGATAACGGCTCACCCGCTGTCGGCCCGACGTCGGGCGGCGGCGCAGGCTCCGTCCCGCCGCGCCCCGCAATGCCCGCGGCCGAAGCCGCGGCGCAGCGGCCCGCCGCGCCCACGGATTCTCAGCACACCGAGGTGGTGCCGCCGACGCCGCCCATCGGACAGCAGCCGACACAGCCGCTGCCGCCGTACGGCCCGCCGGCACAGCCCGGCAGCTCATTCGGCACTGCGGTCGGTGAGAAGAAAGAGCAGGGCCCGTCGCGCAAGCGGGGCACCGCGGTTGCGGGCCTCCTCGTCGCCGCGGCGCTGATCGGTGGAGCGGCCGGCCTCGGCGGGTCCTATGCGGGGAACGCGATCTGGGGCGGCGAGCCGTCGAGCACGGCCTCATCCGAGGGTCCATCGACGATCACGGTGAACAACCCCGGCTCCGTCAACGAGGCGACCGCCGTGGCGACCGAGGCGATGCCCAGCACTGTGACGATCACCGTCGCGAACGGGCAGGAATCGGGCAACGGTACGGGTGTGGTGCTCAGCGAGGACGGCTACGTTCTGACCAACACGCACGTGGTGACCCTCGGCGGATCGGCTTCGGACGGCACCATCCGGGTCACCGGATCTGACGGCACGATCTACGATGCCGAGATCGTCGGGACCGACCCCGTGTACGACCTGGCGGTGATCAAGCTCAAGGACGCCTCCGACCTCACCCCGATCGAGTTCGCCGATTCCGACAAGCTCAACGTGGGGGACACCACTGTCGCGATCGGTGCACCGCTCGGCCTGCCGAACACGGTCACGACCGGCATCGTGAGCGCGCTCGACCGCAGCATCCAGATCCAGTCCTCTGCGGCCCCGGACTCGCCCGACACGCAGGAGGACGAGGGCGAACAGGAGGAGTCGCCCTGGTTCTTCGATCTGCCGGGCCAGGAAGAGGATCAGCAGAGCACACAGCAGCAGTCGATCTCGCTCAGCGTCATCCAGACCGACGCATCGATCAACCCTGGCAACTCCGGCGGTCCGCTCGTGAACAGCGAGGGCCAGCTGATCGGCATCAACGTGGCGATCGCGACAGCGAACGGCAGCTCGGAGAGCGAATCCGGATCGGTCGGCATCGGATTCTCGATCCCGTCGAACGTGGCCGAGCGGGTGTCGCAGGAGATCATCGACGGCGGTGAGGCGACGCACGGCCTGTTGGGCGCGAGCGTCACGACGGCATCGGCCTACGAGGAGGCGACCGTCGAAGGTGCCGCGATCGTCGAGCTTCCTGACGGTGCGGCGAAGGACGCCGGCCTGCAGGAAGGCGACATCGTCACCGAGTTCAACGGCAAGCAGATTCGCAGTTCGACCGACCTGACGGCGCAGGTGCGCGCGGCGTCCGGAGGCAGCGAGGCGACTCTCACCTACGTGCGCGACGGCGAGAGCCACACGGTCGACCTGACCCTCGGCACGCTCTGACTGAGATCGGCCTGAGGCGCCGCCCCGCGAGATCCGGATAGGCTCGCGGGGTGGCGTCCTTCTCGTTCCGCGCCGGAAACGCGGCCAAGCTGCTCCGCGCACCGCTGTACGCGCTCGGCCGGCTCGTCACGCTTCTCGTGCCCAGGGGCGAGCGCTGGGTGTTCGGATGCGGCGCCGGCATCGGCGACGGACCGCTCGAGGTATGGCGCGTCGCGCAGGAGGACGGCGTCGCCGCGGTCTGGCTCGTCACCGACGATGCTGAGGCGCGGGAAGTCGCAGCCATCGGCATCCCCACGATCCGCCGCGATTCGTGGCGAGGCTTCTGGGCAACCGTCCGCGCACGAGTCGTCGTGGTCGCGTTCGGGCTCGGCGACGTGAACCCCTACGGCGCGTCTGGCGCGTTCGTCGTGCAGCTGTGGCACGGCATCCCGCTCAAACGCATCGGCATGGACTCATCGGAGACCACGCGAAGCCCCGTCCCGTTCGCGCGGAGCCTGGTCAGTGCGCTGCTGGCGTTCGCCTACGCACGCTCCGCACGGCGCATCGACCTGATGCCCGCATCGCACCACCTCATCCGGGGGCGTCTCGAGTCCGCCTTCGAACTCCCGCACGGCCGTGTCCTGGTCACGGGGGAGCCGCGCGTCGACCCGCTCAGCACGGGTGACGCACATGCGAGACGGGCACGGGCGCGGCGCGACATCGCTGACGCCGCGGGGGAGATCCCGGATGGCGCGCCACTCGTGCTCTACGCCCCGACCTGGCGCGACGGCGCGGCCGACCCCGCAGTGCCGTCGGCGCAGGAGTGGGCGCTCATCCGTGGCGTGCTCGAGCGCCACGGTGCGATTCTGCTCGTCCGCTCGCATCGGCTGGGCGCAGGCAGCTACGAGCCGCCGTTCGAGACCCCGCTCATCCGCGACCTCGGCGCGGAGCGTCTGCGCGACATCACTCCGGCGCTCGCCGGGTGCGA
Source organism: Microbacterium sp. JB110 (assembly GCF_003335195.1). NCBI lineage: Bacteria > Bacillati > Actinomycetota > Actinomycetes > Micrococcales > Microbacteriaceae > Microbacterium > Microbacterium sp. JB110. Next base: position 274,005 of record NZ_QPGM01000002.1, read on the forward strand.
CGCGCTGATCACGGACTACTCGTCGCTCGCGTTCGACGCGGCGCTGGTGCCGCTTCCCGTCGTGTACTTCGCTCCGGATGCCGAGGAGTACGCGGCAACGCGCGGGTTGTACGGACGCTACGAGGCCGTGGCAGGAGATGACTACGCGCGCGACTGGTCCGCGGCAGCCGAGCGCCTCGACCGTGTACTGGGCGATTCACGTGAGCGAGACGCGCTCGTGGCGCGGTCGGAGGCGCTGAGTGAGCGCGTGCACGCGTATTGTGACGGAGGGAACGCACGGCGCGTCTACGACGCGGTGCGCGCCCGCGTCGATCAGGACGAACACGGGCGACGCAGCGCGGCGCGAATAGAGGGGACGAGCCACGGATGACGAAGGCGCGGTTCGACATCGGCGGAGCATCGCTCATCGTCTCCGGCTCCGGCGCACCGCCTGAGCGTGCGTGCCTCGAGGGGGCGCGTGCGCGCATCGTCGGCGAGATCACCGTCGGTGAGGGGACGTGGAGCGTGCGCTTCCGCCTCCTCGTCTCGCGCTGGGGAGGTCCAGCGCTTCCGGCGCCCAGCGGCGCATACCGGATGTCGCTGACCACAGAAGGCGGCGCCGAGCTCGGCGCCGACGCTTCCATCGGCAGAGAGATGTTCGAGCTGTTCCACGCGCAGCTGGCCGCCGGCGAGCTGCTGGTCTGGCCGCCCATCGACCCGGCGTACGAATCGGGCGAGGGCAGCCGCGCGCTCGAGCTGCGCTACATGGGCGGGAACACAGGCGCACACCGGCTCGAGAACGCCGTGTTCTTCGAGAGCTTCTACGGCCGTGTCGCGGGGTGCAACCCGCTGGCGATCGACCGCGAGATCGCGCGCGTCGCCCCGCACGTGACGCGCTACTGGAGCGTCGTCGACCGCTCTGTGCAGGTGCCGGACGGCGCGATCGCGGTGGTCGACGGCAGTCCAGAGTGGTGGCGGGCGCGGGCCGAGGCACGACTGCTGGTCGTGAACGATTGGCTGCGGCGACCGTTCGTGCGCCGTGACGGCCAGCGCGTGCTGCAGACCTGGCACGGCACGCCGCTGAAGCGACTCGCTCTGCATCGCAGAGGGTTCCAGCCCAGACGGTGGGCCGCGGTCGTGCGCGAGTCGCTGCGCTGGAATGTGCTTCTCGCGCAGAACGGCTATGCGTTCCGGGTGCTGCGGAAGGCATATGCGTACCTCGGCGGGCGGCCTCTGCTCGACAGGCAGCTGTGGGTCGAGGGGTATCCGCGCAACGACGTGCTCACCACCGGCGACGGTGCAGCGGTGCGCGCGCGGCTCGGCATCGCTCCGGACGAGGAAGTGCTGCTGTACGCCCCGACCTGGCGCGACGATCGCGAGGAGATGGTGGACTTCGTCGATCCGGAGCGCCTCGCCGCCGAACGGGGTGCCGTCGTCCTCGTGAGGGGCCACACGCGCACGCTGCTGCCAGGTCACGACGTGACGGCGCCTCGCGTGATCGACGTGACCGCCTATTCCGACACCGCAGAGCTGATGCTCGCAGCCGACGCGCTGATCACCGACTACTCCTCGGTGATGTTCGACTTCTCAGTCACAGGCAAGCCGATGCACTTCCTCGTGCCCGATCTCGAGCACTACCGAGGGGCGCTGCGCGGGTTCTACTTCGACCTGCTCGCCCGAGCTCCCGGCCCTGTCGTCCGCTCCTACGACGAACTGCTCACGGCGCTCGACCACGACCGTGCGGAGTATGCCGAGAGATACGCGACGTGGCAGGCCGCGTTCAACCGCCTCGACGACGGGCACGCGTCAGAGCGCGTTGTGGCGCGACTGATCGATGCAGGGATGATCACGCCGTAGGCGACCGATTGCGAGAGGCTCTACGGCAGGGGAGTGTTGCGGCCGGACAACCTCGAAGTGTCGACGTTGTCGCGCGCACCCGTGACAGCGCCGCGCAGGAAGCCGAACCCCCACGACAGGTGCATCGTCGGCAGCACAGCGGCGCTCCACAGCTTGTCCCGCCATCCGGAGCCGCCGCCGCGCCCCACCGCAACCGCGAGGATCAGCAGCACGTATGCTGCCAGCGGCACATAGACGACGGAGGCGAGCACCGACCACATCCCGGCCAGCACCCCCGTAAGCTGAAGCGCGCCGATGACGAGCGCGAACAACGCGACGACGACGAGCGCAGGCGGCGCGAAGAAACGCAATGAGTTGCGGCTGCCGTACCGTCGCACGAGTTCACCGCGCCAGGTGCCTGTCGAGAAGAACTGGCGCACCAGTCTCGCCCAGCTCTCGCGCGGCCAGTAGGTGACCGACAGGTCCGGGTCGAACCAGACTCGGTACCCTGCGGTGCGGAAGCGCAGATTCAGCTCCCAGTCCTCTCCGCGCCGGATCGACTCGTCGAACAGTCCGATCTCTTCGAGAGGCTCACGGCGCATCACACCGAGATAGGCGGATTCCGCCTCACCGTCGTCACCACCGGAATGGTACGCCCCGCCGCCGAGCCCGATGCGTGAGTTGTATGCGCGGGCGACAGCGCGCTGGAAGGGCGTGCGGCCGGAGGCATGCATCACACCGCCCACGTTCGCCGCGCCGGTGCGGTCGAGAGTGTCGAGCGCGCGCGCCGTATAGCCGGCGGCGAGCTCCGAGTGCGCGTCCACACGTACGATCGTGGGGTAGCGACTGGCGCGGATCGCGGCATTGAGGCCGACGGGGATGTCGGCGGCCGGGTTGTCGACGAGCCGCACGCGAGCGTCGTCCGCCGCGATCCTTCCCGCGAGTTCCGTCGTGCCGTCGGCGGAAGGGCCGAGGGCGAGCACGAGCTCGATGGGGCCAGGCACATCCTGCGCGAGCACCGTCTCGACCGCGCGTGCGAGATACTCGCGCTCGTTGAGAACGGGCATGACGAACGACACGCCGGCACTCGCGGGAACCCTGGGAGCGCTGCGATGAGGCTTCGGCGCGATGCCCTCACCACGATCGTTACCCATTCGACGATCATCCCATGCCTTCCCGGTGTTCTTCCCGACTTAGCCTGGAACGCGTGTCTGTTGTGAGTGATGTCCGCAAAGCCGTTGCGCTGGTGCAGAAAGCGGCGCGAATGCGGCTCATGTACCGAAGCGTCGTCCGCGATCTGAAAGCCAGGGGGCCGCTGGAACGAAACAGGTTCACCGTCGCGGTCTACTTCGCCGACAGCGAAGTGAACATGTATCAGATGCGCCAGTGGTACGCGCCGCTGAAGGAGATCGCACGGGAGTGGCCGGTCGTGGTGATCGCGCGCAATCCCGGCGGTGCGCGGGCGCTGATCGACGACGGCGAGCTGCCCGTGACCTTCCAACCCGAGGTGCGCGGCATCGAGAAGTTCCTGGAGCACGAGGACATCCGCATCGTCCTCTACGTGAACCAGAACGCGCGCAACTTCCAGATGTTCCGGTACGGCCGTCGCTGGCACGTGTACATCAATCACGGCGAGTCGGACAAGATGTACATGACCACGAATCAGTTCAAGGCGTACGACTACGCGCTGGTCGCGGGTGCGGCGGCCCGCGAGCGGCTGTCGCGAACGCTGTGGGCCTACGATCTCGACGAGCGCACGATCGAGATCGGCCGCCCGCAGGCGGACCACTACACGGGGGAACCGCCCTACGAATCGGACGGACGCACCGTCATCCTGTACGCGCCGACGTGGGAGGGCGACCGGCCGGCCGCGCACTACGGCTCGATCCTCAGCCACGGGGAGAAGCTCGTGAGCGCTCTGCTCGCCGACGACCGGTTCCGGCTGGTGTATCGGCCCCACCCGCGCAGCGGTGTGCTCGATCGGGCATTCGGCGACGCCAACCGCCGCATCATCCGTGCCATCGCCGAGGCGAACAAGAACGACGCGACGGCACAGCATGTGTTCGACGACGGGCCATCGCTCGGCTGGCAGCTCGCGGGTGCCGATGTCGCCGTGACGGACATCTCGGCGATGGTGTACGACAGGCTCGCCGTCGGCAAGCCGCTCCTGATCACCAGGCCGGAGGACGAGCGGGCGAGCATCGACGAGGGCGGATACCTCGGTGCGTGCGAATGGCTCACTGCAGAAGACGCCGCAGACATCGTCTCGCACATCGACCGGGTGCAGAACGACCCTGAGACGTTCCACCGCCTCGAGGCCTGGTCGCAGCGCTACTTCGGCGATACCAGCAGCGGGGCGCCGACTCGCCGCTTCCATGAGGCGATCGCACGTCTCATGCGCGAGTGGGAAGAGTGGAGCGCTCGCACCTGAGGGGCGGACGGCAGTCCGCAGTCACAGGACGAATCGCCACAGGAACTCCTCGTCGGTTCCTGGTCGATACCAGGCGAGCGTCACGATGGCGCTGGAGAGATCGGCACGGCACAGGCACACCTGAACGGCGTCACCCGGCCGCAGCGCCCCGAATCCGTCAGTGCGGGCGCGGCCGTGCCGGTCGCCGATGAAGCAGCGCACGGTGTCGAGCACATCAGCCGAGACGTTCGTCACGACGGGGTGCCGGGTGTCGCTGCGATCGACCTTCCACGGCACCGCGTACACGCCGCAGGGCGGCTCTCCTGGAGAGGCGGATGTCGTCATGCCCCGACGCTATGAACGACCTGCGACGCTCAGGCAGGGAAACAGCGCTGAGGCATCCGGATGTGGATAACTCGTCGTGCTGAGTCGCCTGGTGAGGAGACGACGCGCCCCGCCGGCGATGCCTGAGCATCACCGGCGGGGCGCCGAGTCTGGTGAGGGTTACACGAACTCGTTCGCGCGTTCGAGGTCTTCTGCGAAGTCGACCTCGACGGCGTAGAGATCCGAGATGTCCATCGGCAGCACACGAACGCCCTCGTCGGCGATCGCGAGCTCCATGCCGCCCTCGAAGTACTCCTGGTCGTCGACGCGCTGCAGACCGCGGATCAGTGCCTTCTTGTCGGAGCGCGAGATGTAGTTGATGCCGACGGCCTCACCGATGCCGCCGACGACCTGCTTCGACAACTCATCGATGTGGCCCGTGCGGGACACCGTGTACTTGACCTCTTCGTCGCTGACCTTCGCCGTGTTCACCGCGACGAACGACTGGTCAGCCTCGACGTGCGCGATCGCACGGCCGAGGACGCGCGGATCGAAGACGACATCGCCGTTCATCCACAGCACGCCGTTGCGGCCCGTGGCCTGAAGGGCGCGCAGAAGGCTCTTCGACGTGTTGGTCTGGTCGTAGCGCTCGTTGTAGACGTAGTCGGCCTGAGGAAAGCGCTCGACGATCTCCTCGGCGCGGTACCCGACGACCGCCGTCACATGCGCGTCGTCGCCGAACGCTGCGCGGATGTTGTCGTGCTGCTGCTGCATGATCGAGCGGCCGTCGTTCAGAGTCGTGAGCGACTTCGGCAGGGCGCGACCAAGCCGCGTGCCCATGCCGGCGGCGAGAATGACGATCTGAGTGCTCATGGTTCTCAAGCTTTCGTGTGTTTGCACGGTGCGCGTCGGAGCGTGTTCACTGCACGTTCCAGCACCGTTCACCGTACGGTGTGCAACCCAGGGTAGCGGTGAACGCTGGACAACGGCAGGACATTCGTCGGTTTGGCGGATTTCCCTGACCGATCGGCTACATTCTGATGACGACTCTGCGGTCTTACGGCGACGCCTGGGTGAAGTGACCGAGTCGGATGGGTACTGTTTTCTAGTGACCTCCGAATCCCGCGACGAATCTCTCGCAACAGCTCCGTCGAACGCACGCTTGTCCGACGAACAGGCGGGTGCGCGCAGCGGTCGGGAAGTCGGTGCCTCAGAGCTGTCGGTCGATACGCGTGAGAATCCGGTCGTGGCCGCTCCGATGCCACCGCTGCCGGAGACGGATGCGGCCGAGGCCGCGGCGCGACCGGTCGGCGGTTCACCTGCGGAACCCGATGCGGATCCCGAGTCCGCTCCGCAGGCGCCGGAGGAGGCGGAGCCTGTGCCTTCCGCGCTGCGGCTGACCCAGGTGACGAAGACGTACGGCGGGACCGATGCCGTCACCGAAATCGATCTCACAGTGCCGAGCGGCGCGTTCTACGGACTCGTCGGCCCGAACGGTGCGGGTAAGACCACACTGCTGTCGATGATCGCCGGGCTGCTGAGCCCGACGGCTGGCACCCTCGAGGTGTGCGGCGTCGACCTGCGCAAGCATCCGCGCGACGCCAAACGACTGATGGGCGTGCTTCCGGATCGTCTGCGCACCTTCGACCGTCTCACCGGGCGGCAGCTTCTCTACTACGTCGGCGTGCTGCGCGGTCTGAAGCCGGGCGTCATCGCCGATCGCACGAACGACCTCGCCAGAGTGCTCGAGCTGACCGACGCGCTCGGCCGCGTCGTCTCCGATTACTCGGCCGGTATGACGAAGAAGGTCATGCTCGCTGCGGCGATGATCCATTCGCCGCGACTGCTGGTCCTCGACGAGCCATTCGAAGCTGTCGATCCGGTCTCGTCCGAGACGATCCTCGGCATCCTCAGCGAGTACGTGCGAGGGGGAGGCACCGTGGTGCTGTCGAGCCACGGCATGGACCTCGTCGAGCAGGTGTGCAGTCGGCTGGCAGTGATCGTGTCGGGTCAGGTGCTCGCCGAGGGAACAGTCGAAGAAGTGAAGGGCAGCGCGACGCTCACTGAGCGCTTCGTCGAGCTCTCCGGCGCTACCGGTGATGTGGGGGGCCTCGAGTGGTTGCACGCGTCCTCCAACTGAGGCTCGCGCTGTTCCTCGGCACACTCCGGGGTTCGGCATGGCATGTCATCCGTCAGGTCGCCGGCCTGGTCGTCATCGGCGCTCTCGTCATGTCGGCATGCGTCGGCGCGCTGAGTCTCGACGACGACCACCTCGATGTCGCTTCCGCGGTCCTGACGCTCGTCGGTGCGGCGCTGCTCATCGGCTTCGCCGTCGGACCGTTCCTCGCCGGGGCGACCGATCAGCTCGATCCGCGACGATTCTCCGTGCTCGGCGCCGAACCGACGCCGCTGGCGGGGACGCTCCTGCTCGGCTCGCTCATCAGTGTGCCGTCCGTCGCGCTGCTCGCGATCGACGTCTCCACGGCCGTCGTCTGGGTCAGGCTGGGTGTGCCGGCGCTGGTCGCCGTCGTGTCTGCGCTTCTGCACGTCGTCACGTGCGTGGTCCTCGCCCGCATCGCCATGGGCCTCGCATCGACTCTGATGCGCGGCCGCCGCACCAGGGAGCTGTCGAGCCTGTTCGTGCTCGGCGTCATCGTGGTGGTCTTCCCCGTCGCCGTATTCCTCTCCTCGTTGGAATGGGACGGTCGGGTGCCGGAGCAGATCCGGCTCGTGGTCGAGATCCTGGCGCTGACACCGTTCGGTGCGGCAGCGGGCGCGCCGGGAGCGATCGCGATGGGCAGCGGCTTCGTCAGCTGGTGGGCGAGCATCGTCGGCGTGCTCGCCGCCGGGCTGGTCGTCTGGTTCTGGTTCTGGTTCGTCCGTCACCTGCTCTCAACCGTTGAGAACCCCGTCGAGGTCCGTCAGCGAGGCGGGCTCGGCTGGTTCGCCCTCACCCCTGGCGTGGCCGCGGGCGCGATCGCCGCGCGCAGCATCATCTACTGGTTCAGCGACATGCGCTACATGGCGAACCTCGTGATCATCCCGATCGCAGGTCTGCTTCCGATTGTGCCGCTGCTCATCGCCGGCGTGCCCGCCGAGATCACCGCGCTCGTGCCCGTGCCGATCATGGCCCTGTTCTTCGGCTGGGTCGCGCACAACGACACGGCGTACGACTCCTCTGCTGTGTGGCTGCACATCGTCACAGGTGTCAGCGGGATCTCCGACCGGCTGGGGCGCACCGTGCCCGTGCTGCTGACCGCGGTTCCCGTTCTCGCCGTCACGATTCCCGTCTCCGTCGCGCTCTACGGGCGCTGGGCGCTCCTGCCCGGCATGGTCGGCGTCGCGGCGTCGCTGTTCCTGTGCGGCCTCGGCCTGTCGTGCATCTCATCGGCCGTCGCGCCCTACGCGGTGCCGACACCCGGAGACGGCCCGTTCCAGCAGCCTCAGCGCAGCGGTTCGGTCGGCGTGTGGTCTCAGGCGCTCGTGATGGGCATCGCGCTGGTGGCGAGCGGTCCGACGCTGTGGTTCATGTGGCTGGCGCTCACCGACGACATCGCGAACGCGATGACCGCGCAGTGGGTCGGTGTCGGTACCGGGCTGTCGATGCTCGCGCTCGGAGTCGTGGCAGGCGGTCTGCTGTTCCAGCACCGCGAATCGCGCATCATGGAATTCGCGGGCACGACCTGACCGGCCCGATCCTACCCTCCGTTCCGACCCGAATTCGGGTCTCGCTGCGATCAGCCTCCCCAGTCATCCGGATCCGGAATAGAATGACCGTATGAGTACGCCGCTTGATGCACCCGACCAGGGCGGAACCGCGCTCCTCGACCGAGAACTCGAGGAGCTGCTCGAAGAAGAGCTGCAGGAACCAGGTGATCACGAGCGCTTCTCGCACTACGTCAAGAAGGACAAGATCCTCGAGTCGGCCATCACGGGCAAGCCCGTGCGTGCGCTGTGCGGCAAGAAGTGGACGCCGGGGCGCGATCCCGAGAAGTTCCCCGTGTGCCCGGAGTGCAAGAAGATCTACGAACAGCTGAACAACAAGTAGTGCACCTGCGCGCCGCGTCGTTGCGGCGCGCAGGTGCGTCGGCAGGCGGCGACGTCCGGTCTCAGTTCTCGACGTAGGTCGTGGGGACGGCGGGGTCGGACTTGCTCAGAGCGAGCCCTCTGACAGGGAGCTCCTCGCGCGCGGCGAAGTGGTGGGCGCGGGCGGCGGCGACGCCGGCCGGCCCCTCGTGAGCGGTGTCGATGTCTCCGGATGCGACGAAGGCCGTCTGCAGATGCCGTGCGCCCGATTCCGGCAGGGCGGGAACATCATCGAACCCGTCGCCGACGTGGACGAGTTCCTCCACAGCTGCACCGTTCTCGATGCGACGCGCCGCCGCCTTCTGCCCGCCCTGCGATCCCTTGCCGCTGGCGGTCTTGGCGACCGACACCCATTCACCGTTCCGCCCCTCGCGCGCGACCAGCTTGTACACCAGGCCGGCCGTCGGGTACCCGGATCCGGTCACCACCGATGTGCCGACGCCGTACGCGTCGACGGGAGAAGCACCGAGTGCGGCGATCGCGAACTCGTCGAGGTCGCTCGTCACGGTGATGCGCGTCGCGCTCGCACCCAGAGAATCGAGGAGGTCGCGGACCTCGCCGGCGACGATGGGCAGGTCGCCTGAGTCGATGCGCACCCCGCCGAGGGAGCCGCCGCGCTCGGAGGCCAGGCGCACCGCGGTGCGCACACCCCGTTCGATGTCGTAGGTGTCGACGAGCAGTGCGGTGCCGGTGCCGAGCGCGTCGAGCTGTGCGCGGAACGCGTCCTCTTCGCTGTCGTGCAGCAGAGTCCAGGCGTGGGCGGCCGTGCCCATCGTCGGCACGCCCCACGTGCGCCCGGCTTCGAGGTTGCTCGTCGCGCCGAAGCCGACGATATATGCGGCGCGGCTGGCGGCGACGGCGGAGTGCTCGGCGGAGCGGCGTGCACCCATCTCCGCGAGCGGACGCCCGTTCGCGGCGATCGACATCCTGGCGGCCGCTGTGGCGATGGCCGAATCGTGGTTCAGGATGCTCAGCGCGATCGTCTCGAGGATCACGGCATCGGCGAAGGTGCCGGTGACGGTCAGGATCGGGGAACCGGGGAAGTACAGCTCGCCCTCGCGGTAGCCGGAGATGGAGCCCGTGAAGCGGTACTTCTCGAGATACGCGAGTGCCTCGGGGCCGAGGATGTTCTCATCGCGCAGGAAGCGCAGCTCGTCCTCGCCGAAGCGGAAGTCGCGCAGCTGGCCGAGCAGGCGACCGGTTCCCGCGACGACGCCGAACCGGCGCCCGCCGGAGAGTCGGCGCGCGAACACCTCGAACACGCACTTCCGGTGGGCCGTGCCGTCGCGGAGGGCCGCGTCCAGCATGGTCAGTTCGTAGCGGTCCGTCAGGAAGGCTGTCGATGCGCTCACCCGCACGACTTTACCGCTGTCCGTCCGCATGTTCCCGCGAGCGCCTACGAAGTCTGCGAGTGCCTACGCTGCAAAGTAGGCACTCGCAGAGAACGTAGGCGCTCGTGGGGGTCCGGCGGGATGAGTCGGACCGCGTAGGCTGGATGGCGTGAATGACGCGCCGATCGGGATCTTCGACTCCGGGGTGGGCGGGCTCACCGTCGCCAGGGCGGTCGGCGATCAGCTGCCGCGCGAGTCGATCCTCTACATCGGCGACACGGTGCACTCGCCCTACGGGCCGAAGCCGATCGCCGACGTGCGCCGCTACTCGCTCGAGGTGCTCGACACGCTCGTCGAGCAGGGTGTGAAGATGCTCGTGATCGCGTGCAACACCGCGTCGGCCGCGGTGCTGCGCGACGCCCGCGAACGATACGACGTGCCCGTGATCGAGGTGATCGGCCCCGCGGTGCGCACGGCGATCGCGACCACGCGACGCGGCCGGATCGGCGTGATCGGCACCGAGGGCACGATCGGTTCGGGCGCCTATCAGGACATGCTCGCGGTCGCGCCGGGCGTCGACGTCTTCACCGCCGCGTGCCCGCGCTTCGTCGATTTCGTCGAGGCAGGCATCACTGACAGCGCCGAGCTGCTGGCAGCGGGCGAGGAGTACCTGGCACCGCTGCGCGACGCGGGAGTCGACACGCTCGTGCTCGGCTGCACGCACTATCCCTTCCTCAAGGGCGCGATCAGCTACGTGATGGGGCCGGACGTGTCACTCGTCTCGAGCGACAGCGAGACCGCCAAGGACGTCTACCGCGAGCTGGTCGGCCGAGAACTGCTGGCCAGCCCGGATGCCGCGCCGACGCTCGCGTACGAGGCCACAGGGGCCGACACGACCGCGTTCACGACGCTCGCGAACCGACTCCTGGGGCGCGAGGTGCGCGACGTGCGCCTCGTGCGCACCGGAGCGATCGACCTTCCCGCACACTGAACCACCCATCCGGATCATCCGGGCACACGTGCTCGCGGCATCCGGTGCGACTCAAGGAGACGAGATGACCGACATCACCCGCGCGGACGGCCGCGCCCTCGACGAACTGCGCCCCGTCGCGATCGAACGCGGCTGGAGCTCGCAGGCCGAGGGGTCCGCACTGATCTCGTTCGGCGACACGAAGGTGCTCTGCACGGCGTCGTTCACATCCGGCGTGCCGCGCTGGCTGACGGGCAAGGGCACAGGATGGGTGACCGCCGAGTACGCCATGCTGCCGCGCGCGACGAACGACCGCTCCACGCGCGAGAGCGTGAAGGGGAAGCTCGGCGGCCGCACGCACGAGATCTCGCGCCTGATCGGCCGCGCGCTGCGCGCCGTCGTCGACACCAAGGCTCTCGGTGAGAACACGATCGTGCTCGACTGCGACGTGCTGCAGGCAGACGGAGGCACCCGCACCGCCTCGATCACCGGCGCCTACGTGGCGCTCGTCGATGCGATCGAGTGGGGCAGGGAGAAGGGCTTCGTGGCGAAGAACGCGAAGCCGCTCGCCGACAGCATCAGCGCGATCTCCGTCGGCATCATCGACGGCGAGCCGATGCTCGACCTGCCGTACGTGGAGGACTCGCGCGCCGAGACCGACATGAACATCGTGATGACGGGTGCGGGGAAGTTCGTCGAGGTTCAGGGCACAGCGGAGGGGGCGCCGTTCGACAAGGCAGAGCTCGACCGCCTGCTCGACCTCGGCGCGAAGGGCTGCGCCGACCTGACGCGCCTGCAGAACGAGGCACTCGGCCGATGACGCAGCTCGTCCTCGCCACGCACAACCCGCACAAAGTGGCGGAGTTCCAGCAGATCGTGCGGAGAGTGCGCCCGGATCTCGAGGTCGTCGGCTACGACGGCCCGGAGCCGGTGGAGGACGGCGTCACCTTCGCGCAGAACGCGCTGCTCAAGGCGCGGGCGGCTGCGGCGCACACGGGGCTGACAGCGCTCGCCGACGATTCGGGCATCTGCGTCGATGTGCTGGGCGGCTCGCCCGGTGTCTTCTCGGCATACTGGGCCGGGCACAAGAAGGACGACGCCGCGAACCTCGATCTGCTGCTCGATCAGATCAGCGATGTCGCCGACCCGCACCGCGGCGCTCACTACACGTCCGTCATCGCGGTCGTGACGTCGGATGGCGATGAGCGCACGGTCGAGGGCATCTGGCCGGGCCGGGTGGCGACCGAACCCCGAGGCGACGGCGGTTTCGGCTACGACCCGATCTTCGTGCCCGACGACGACACACGCTCGGCGGCCGAGCTGACCGCCGAGGAGAAGAACGCCGTCTCGCACCGCGCCCGCGCCTTCGAACACCTCCAGCCCATCCTCGCCGCCCTCTGACGCCCCGCGCAGGCTGCCGAGATGCGCACATCTCGTCGAGATGCGCCGTTTTCGACGTGGTTTCGTCGAAAACGTGCGCATCTCGCGGGCTGGGGCGTGGCGCTATGGCACGAGGAAGACCGCGTCGAGCACGCCAGGGTTGTGGGCGTGCACGAGGGCGGCGAACACGACGGCGTCGAACAGCAGATGCACTGTGACGATGTAGCCGAGTGAGCGGGTGCGCAGGAAGATGATGCCCTGCAGCAGTGCGAACGGGATGGTGAACGCCGGCGCCCATTCGCGGTAGCCGAGCTCCCACAGGAACGACACGAACACGATCGCCTGCAGCACGTTGGCTGCCCAGTCCGGCATGTGCCGGCGCAGCAGCACGAACGTGATGCAGATGAAGAACAGTTCGTCCCAGATGCCGACGGCACCGACGCCGACGAAGAGCCGCGCGATGAGGTCGGCCGAGTCGACGACGGGCCAGTTCTGATAGGCGCCGCTGGTGATGAAGTAGAACGGCAGGATCAACCAGCCGAGCACGAGAACCGCCACGAGCCACACCCACTGCGCCGGACGCCAACGGCCGCCGGCACGCCAGGGGAACCGGATGGCCCGGTCGTGGTACACGAAACGGGACACGAGGTACGGCAGCACGACGGCGCCGCCGAGCGCCAGAGTGAACCGCACCATGGCAATGTCGTGGAGCTCGGCCGCCAGCGGCACAGCGCTGACGATCATCAGCCCGAGCGCGATGAGCGACAGGTCGCGCAGCAGGCTCGGAGCCCCGCCCCGCCGGAACGATGCGACGCCCGTGCGACGATCGACGATCCAAGCCAGCACGAGCGCGACGGCGGCGAGGATCCAGCCCAGCCAGGCGATCTCGAAGACGAACAGGGCAGGAGCGGCGAGGCAGAGGATCAGCGCCGGCCCTGCCGCGGCGACTGGTGCGGGCGGGGCGGTCGCGCGGTCCGATGGATGCGCATCGGTGTTCTCGGTCACGACAGGACGCTCCTTCCGTTGGCCTTGTCTGGACGAACCGGCCATTCGGAACGACGCAACCCGGCTGCAGCGCCGTCCACCCGATTGCGACATGTGTCGGAGGGAGCCCATGCGAGTCCTCTGACAGTCGAGGGCTGGTTGTCGCTTCAGCCTACTGGTGTCGGAGTTCCTGCTGCACTTGCATCACTCGGATGAACACCTATCGGGTGCTGCGCACGCGTTGGATACGCAGGCTGTTGTAGACGACGAGCACGGAGGACAGGGACATGGCGGCGGCGGCGATGAGGGGATTGAGGAGTCCGGCTGCGGCGATGGGGATGGCGGCGATGTTGTAGCCGAAGGCCCAGCCGAGGTTGGTGCGGATGGTGCGGAGGGTCTTGCGGGAGATCGTGATCGCGTCGGGGATGACGTGGAGGTCGTCGCGGACGAGGATGATGTCAGCGGCTTTGAGGGCGATGTTTGTGCCGGTCACGAGGGCGAGCCCGAGGTCCGCGGTGGCGAGGGCGACGGCGTCATTGATCCCGTCGCCGACCATCGCGATCTTTTCCCCTGCGACTTGGAGTTCGTGGACGACGTCGGCCTTCTGAGCGGGAGCGACGCCTGCATGGACGCGCTCGATACCGAGTTCGGAAGCGACCCGAGCACCGGCAGTGGGGCTGTCACCGGTGAGGAGTACTGTGGTGAGGTTCTGGGCGTGCAGCGCTTTGATGGCGTCCGCGGCTCCGGGCTTGATGGTGTCGGCGAGGGCGAGCAGTCCGATCAGCGTCCCGTCGCGGGCGACGAGAGCGATGGTGTGGCCATGGTCGTGGGCGTCTGCGAGCGCGGAAGCGGCCGGGGTGAGGTCGATGCCGTGCTCGCGGAGGAGATCAGCATTTCCGACGAGAATCGTGGTGCCTTCGATGCGGGCTGTGGCGCCGAGACCAGGGAGGGCGGTGAAGTCCTCCAGCGGGTGGAGGTCGGTGACGTGGGCGCGGGCGGCGTCTTGGATGGCGCGCGCGATGGCGTGCTCGGACCCCTGTTCGATAGAGGCGGCTAAGCGCCAGAGCTCGTGTTCGAGGATTCCGAATGGAGTGGCGGTTTCGACGGTCATGCGCCCGGTGGTGAGGGTTCCGGTCTTGTCGAGGACGACGGTGGTGATCGTTCCCGAGGCTTCGAGGGCGTCATGGCCTTTGATGAGGATGCCGAGGGTCGCTGCCCGCCCGATGCCGACCATGAGCGCGGTCGGCGTGGCCAGTCCCAGGGCGCAGGGGCATGCAATGATGAGGACGCTGATCCCGATGCCGAACGCCTGCGCGAACGGAGCGCCGGTAAGGGTCCAGACTGTGGTGACGATGATCGCGAGGGTGATGACGGCGGGGACGAACCAAGCGACGATCTGGTCGACGAGGTTCTGCACCCGTGCCTTGCGGGCCTGTGCCTGTTCGGTGAGAGAGGCCATCTGGGCGAGCTGTGTGTTGGCTCCTACCGAAGTGGTGGCCACTTCCAGGCGCCCGTCGGTGCTGATGGTCCCGCCTGTCACCGGGTCGCCGGGGGCGACGGGAACGGGGACGGGCTCGCCGGTCATCATGCTGGCATCGACGGCGGCGGTGCCAGCGCGGACGGTGCCGTCAGCGGGCATCGTCTCCCCAGGGAGGACGACGAAGACGTCCCCAGTACGGAGTGCGGTTGCGGGTTCGAGCGCCTCGATGCCGTCGCGGACGACCCGCACATGGGTGGCGGCGAGGGCGTTGAGCGCGCCGAGCACATCTCCGGCCTTGCGTCGGGAACGGGTTTCGAAGTACCGGCCGGCGAGTTGGAAAGTCGTCATTCCGGCGGCGACATCAAGGTAGATGGAGTCCGCGCCGGCCGGGGTGGCCCCGAAGCCGAGCCAGTAACCGGCAGTCTGGGAAGTTCCGAACTCGAAGAGGAGGGTGACGACGGCCCATCCGAAGGACGCAGCGATGCCGAGGGAGACGAGGGTGTCCATGCTGACCGCACCGTGACGGAGATTGCGGAGCGTGGCACGGTGGAAGGGCCAAGCGGCCCAGGTCACGATTGGCAGCGCCAGGAGAATGCACACCCATTCCCAACCGGGGAATCGCCATCCAGGGACGAGGGCGAGGACGATGGTGATGTCCATGAGCGGGACGGTGAGCAGTGCGGAGACGGCGAGGCGACGCCGCAGGGAGGATATCCGCACCTCGGTGGCGCGCGTCGACCAGGCGTCGTCGCTGCCATCGCGCAGGTGCGCACCGTAACCGGCGTTCTCGACCTGACGGATCGCCGTGGCCACCTCGCCGTCGGGAAGGCCTCCGACGATGGCGCGTTCGGTGGCGTAGTTGACGCTCGCGGTCACGCCGTCGAGCTTGTTCAGGGCGCGCTCGACACGGCCCGCACACGCGGCGCAGGTCATCCCGGAGACATCGAGCTCGAGTGGCGCGGACGACAGGTCTGGGGCCGCCGTATCGGTATCTGTCATGGTCGTGGGCTTTCCTGAACCCCAGGCCCGGGCCGGAGTCCCGGGCGCGCTGCGTCGCGGTCGGTGAGCCTTTGGAGCATCTGGTTGTATGCGTCGAACTCTTCATCTCGGCCGGCGTCGAGGTGACGGTCTTTGCGGCGTGCTTCGCGGGTGTCCTGGCGGCTCCATTGGATGGCGAGGGCGACGATGACGATCATCAGCGGGACCTCCCCACCTGCCCACGCCACCCCACCGCCCAGGTACTGCTGGGCTTGCAGGTCGGCCCATGGCAGGTCGAGATAGCGGTAGAAATCTTCGGCGATGATCGCGGGGCTAGTCATCAGGATCACCCCGAAGAACGCGTGGAACGGCATCGCGGCCAGCACGTACCCGAGTTTCCCGATGTGCGGCAAGGGGCGTGGGGGCCGGTCGACGCCGATGATGAGGCTGTAGTAGAGGTAGCCGACGATGAGGAAGTGCACGTTCATGAGCTGGTGCGCCCAGTGGAACCGCATGTAGTCGCCGAAGATGCCCGTCAGATACAGGCCGTAGTAGGAGCCGACGAACACGACGAACACGATCAACGGGTTGTAGACGACGCGTAGCACTGGCCAGTGCAGCGCCCACGTGACCCAGTCGTGCGGCCCGGCAGGCTTACCCCGGTCGGGACGTGCTGCACGAAGCAGGAGGGTGATCACGCCGCCGAGGACGAGGAGCCCGGGGGCGAGCATGTTCAGCGACATGTGCACGATCATGTGCACTCCGAAATCCGGGGCGGAGTACTTCCCGAACCCGGAACTGGTCGCCACCACGACCACGACCCACCCGGCCAGCCACGCCGCCGTCCGTCCGGCAGGCCACCGGTCACCGCGCCGGCGCAGGGCGCGCACCGCGACCAGGTAGACGATGATCGCCGCTGCGGCGATCCCGAAAAGAAGGAGGTTGGGGCGCCATTGACCGAACAGCACGCCGAGGGTGGGGGCGTCGGGGACCTCGAAGCCCATGAACACCTGCTCGATACTGGTCGGCACGAAGTACTGCGGCGGAGGCTGCCGCGTCATCGCGACGCCCGCACCGACCCACCCCGCCGTGGCCACGGTACCCACCGTGAGAAAACCCGTGACGCTTCCCGCACGCAATCGTGCCCGCCTGCCCAACCACCACCCGGAGGCCAGTGCTCCGGTGGCCACGAGAAGGCAGGTGCCGCCGATCATGATAAGCCACCCGGTCAGCGACGCGACGATGGGGGAACCGGCGAGCTTGAACAGCCCGATCACGATGTCGGTGACGATGATCACCGGCAGCGCCACAGCCCCGACCAGGAACAGGCGCCGCAGCGTCTCCGGCGCGACGAACCTCCCGGAGGCCACGCGCAGACCGGAGACGGCGAGGGCACCGAAGAACGTATGCACGGCAACGGTCTGGAAGACCGCCGCGTCCCCGCCGAAGTCGTGATCGGGACCGACGAGGACTTGCCCGGTCACCACCGGGGCGAGCACCCCGATCGCCGAGACCCACAGTGGGATGAGCAGCCCCGTCCACGTATCGGCGAAGAACGACGCGAACAGTACGATCATCGCCGCGACGAGACTGATCGTCCATGCCTTCGGTGCATCGCTGGCCTCCCATAGGAATGGGAGTGCGTATCCGATGCCCAGCCGATCCAACGGTGCCCCGTTCGCATCCAGCGCCTCGAACACCACCAGCGCACCCGCGCATGCCGCCCATGTCCCAGAGGCGATCCGCAGGACCCGGATCTCAAAACCTTGCGGCAGGTATCGAGCACGCCGAGCGGGTGAGTCCCGGAGGAACAGCAGGTGCACCATCGCGCCGACACCGACCAGGCTCGCCATCTGACTGCAGGCGAGCAGGACCGTGGTGGTCACGGCGACGTCAGCGCCCGGGTAACTGACGAATATCTGCAGGTACGGCGCTTCGTCCAACAGCACCGCTGCTGTCACGGGGAAGGCGATGGCGAGGACGACGAAGCCGAGGATCAGGAATGCGATGACGCCGCGTCGCGGACGGCGGACACGCTTATTCGCCGTTCCGGTCGGCCCCGCATCGGTGGTAACCGGCTCAGTCATCCTGCAGCGCTGGCCAGGATCTCACCGTGTAGCCGGCGTCCTCGACCGCATGTTCCACCGCAGCGCGATCCATCGGACCAACGGCGGTGATCAGGACACGTCCGGAAGCCGCGTCGACCCGGGCGTCGGTCACGTCAGCAAGGGCGGTCAGCTCCGTGGTGACGGCACGTGCGCAATGCGAGCAGGTCATCCCGTTCACCCAGACCTCGAGCTCGACCATCATGCGCTCCTCCCACCACTGACACTCAACTAACTCTACATTACGTGGTAGAGGGGGGTGGTGACTGAGGCTACACGCGCGCGGCCGCGAGGATGCGGCGTCGCCGCGTGGATGGCCAGCGCCGGAGGGTGAGCCGGTCGGCGCGCAGATCGAGCCCAGGGTCCCGCGTGGTGCGCCCCATTGCGGCGAGAGCGTTGGCGAGATGGACCGCGCCGGCTTGCTTCGCGGCAGTGTCGTCGGCGATCAGCTCGACCAGCAGAAGGGTGGCGCGTTTCAGGGCGCGACCCGCCCAGAATGCGCGTGGCAGGCAAAGGGCATTGAGCTCCGCGATCCGCACCGCCCACCCGTGTCGTTGTCGAAGGTGAGCATGCTCGTGAGCGATGACGGCCGCCAGCTGCGACGGGCTGAGGAGGTCACGGAGTCCGGTGGACACCAGGATCTCCGGGGAGCGGGTCGGCACAGCACAGGCGATCGGCTGCTCAGAGCGGAACCATACCAGTGCGTAGCGACCGTGGTCGTCGCGGGCGATCGCGACTGGCGCGAACCGGTCCACTGCTTCTCGCCAGGACTGCGTGAGGGGCTCGGCGGAGGCGGAGACGAACGCGATGAGCGCCCCGACGACACCGAGGCTTCCCCACCCGGCCGCTGTCAGCGCGAAACTCTCCGCGGCGCTGGATGCGGTTCCGGAACTGACGCTGGAGACGAGAGCTGCGAGCACGGAGGCGGCCGCGAATCCGGCGCCCGTGAAGAACGCGGAGAACCAGAGCGTCAGCGCGGTCCGCGGGTGCCGCACCTGCCAACGTCCGGCGGTGAGCACCATCGGGGACAGCACCAGGATTGCTGCTGCAGTGCCGAGGAAGATCAGCGCGAGGACCACTTGAGTCACCTGCGCTTGCGTTTGCGGGGACCGTCGATAGCGCTGCGGAGAAGATCGATGTCTTCAGAAGCGAGGTTTCCCGCGAAGCGGAGAAGAGCAGCCTGCCGGTCACCCGCACCGTCGAGAGCGGACATCATCGATCTGCCGACGTGCTCGTCCCCGGAGCGGGCGGCATGGAACCGCACCTTGCGGGGCGAGTCCCCCGACCGGACCACCTCACCCTTCTTCTGCAGGCGCTCCAGCGCCGTCATCAGCGTGGTGTACGCGGGGAGATGGCCGGTGAACACCGCTTGGATGTCCCGGGCGCTCATCGGCTCGGACGCACCCCAGAGGATACGCATCACCTCACCTTCGAGCTCGCCGCGCTCACGAGTCCTTTCACCAGCCATCTCGACCTCCACTCACAACTCTACCCATACAGTTGAGCTTGGGGTTGACGCCGGTGCCCGGACACTGACCAGGCGGGATCCGCGTGTTCGTGGGCCTGTCGGGGAGGATGTCCGTGATGGGCACGAGCAAGAAGAGGAAGTCGTACACGCCGGAGTATCGGCGCGAGGCGGCGCATCTGGTGATCGATACGGATCGGACGATCGCCGCGGTCGCCCGGGAGATCGGTGTCGGGGAGCAGTTGCTGGGCCGGTGGGTGCAGCAGGAGCGCGCCCGCGGTGGCGGACCCGAGGCGTCGCTGGACGTGGACGAGCGTGCCGAGCTGGAACGGCTGCGTCGCGAGAACCAGGATCTGAGGATGGACAACGAGTTCTTGGGAAAAGCGGCGGCCTTCTTCGCCTCGAAGCAGAACCCGAGGAGCGGTTCGCGGTGATCGAGGCGGAGAAGGCCGATCTGGACAGCGCGATGACGGTCGCACGGATGTGCCGGCTGCTGGGGGTGGATCGCCGCCGGTTCTACGAGTGGCGGGCTCGGACCGTTGCCGGGCCGACTCCCCGACAGCGGCGGGTAGCGGAGCTGGTCGCGCAGATCCGTGCGTCCCATACCGCGTCGGATGGGACCTACGGGGCACCAAGAATCCATGCTGACCTGCGGTATGCCGGAGTGGCCGTGTCACGCAAGACAGTCGCGAAACTCATGCGGGCTGAAGGGATCACTGGGATCAGTCCACGGACCTGGCATCCTCCGACCTCGGTGCAGGGAGCGGATCCGTTCCCCGTCCCCGATCTCGTCGAGCGACAGTTCGATCAGGGAGATCGGGACCGCGCGTGGTTCTCCGACATCACGTATCTGCACACAGGTGAGGGGTGGGCGTACCTGTGCGCCGTCCGGGACGGGAACACTCGCCGGGTGCTCGGGCGCACCGTGGGCGACAGTTTGCATGCCGACCTCGTCGAGGACGCACTGCGCCAGGCCGTCGCGCTGCGCGGCGATCTGCCCCGCAAGGTGATCTTCCACGCCGATCGGGGCACCCAGGCCGTGTTCAATCGGTCGTCGCAACAGTTGCTTCTTCGAGTCAGTGTAGTTGTTCGGCGAATGCCTCGGCGGGAGTGCGCCAGCCGAGGATCTCTCGAGGCCTGTCGTTGATCGCAGTCGCGATCGCGTTGATCTCTCGCTCGCTCCAACGGGACAGGTCGGTGCCCTTGGGAAAGTACTGACGAAGCAGCCCGTTGAGATGCTCATTGCTCCCGCGCTGCCACGGGCTCTTCGCATCGGCGAAGTAGACCGGCAAACCGATCTCTTTCGTGAGCAGCTCGTGCGCAGAGAGTTCTTTGCCCCGGTCCCAGGTCAACGAGCGCCGTAGCGACTCCGGCAACGCGAGGAATGCCGACGCCAACGTGTTCTTCATCGTGATCGCCCCGTAGCCGGCCAGCGCCGGACCGTTCTTCCGGGGCGGGATCACCCCGTATCCCGCCTGTCGGGGAAGGTGGATCAACACCGCGTATCTCGTCGTCCGCTCGATAAGTGTCGCGACCGCTGAGCGCTTCAGCCCGATGACGAGATCACCTTCCCAATGACCCGCGATCTTTCGGTCCGTCGCTTCTGCCGGACGCCGGGAGAGCACGGTCTCGTCGGTCACGTGCGCCCATGCCTGCTGACGAGCGCGGGCTCTGGGAACGCGTTTCGTGCGACCGCGCCGCAGATGCCAGGTTTGTCGTCTCTCCAGCCCTCCGCGTGAGGGGACGTAGAGCGCTTGATAGATCGCCTCGTGTGAGATCCGCATCGACACATCGTCCGGGAAGTCGATCGGCAATCGCTTCGAGATCTGCCTCGGACTCCAGCCGCTCACCCATTCGCGGTCACCGCGATGGGGCTTGTTCTTCCCATCCCAGGCCGGTCCGTCCGGTCCGATCTGCGTGCCGTCATCATCGACGACCCTGCCGCTCAGCTTGTCGTTGACATAGCGGCGTAGCTCGGGGGCGAGCGCGAGCTTTGCTGGCTTAGGCCGACGAGCGCGGCGCTCGGCATGCCATTGCGCGGTGGATGCCTTGTAATCCAGGCGATAAGTGCGTGTCGAGGCGTTCCGGTGCAACTCACGAGACACGGTCGATGCGTCGCGCCCCAATCGTCGCGCGACCTCACGAACGCCCGCGCCCTGAGCGCGCCAGAGGGCGATGTCCTCACGCTCGCGAAGCGAGAGATACCGCCCGGATACCTCGGATGGGAATTGAGGATTCACACCGCCAGCATTCCGGAACCAGCGATACGCGACCGGCTCAGACACGCCCGCAGCGGCACCCGCGTCTCTTGTCTTCTTTCCCTCGGCGATCGCTGCCCAGAACCGGACACGGTCCTCTCGCCACGCGACGGTCGGCCTCCCCGGGGAAACGATCTGCCCGCGATACGCGCGCACCCACTTCTGCTTGTTGCTGTAGCCCATCGAACACCTCTCGCTGTCGGTGTTGCGACGACCGATTGAACACGGCCAGTACACCAGCGGCCAACTCGCGGACGCTGCCGCCGAGCTCGGACTGCTCCGGTCAATGGGCCGCACCGGGGTGTGCTGGGATAACGCCGCCGCGGAATCGTTCTGGTCCACGTTCAAGAACGAGTACTACCACCGGCACACGTTCGCCACGATCGACGCCGCCCGCCGCGGCGCCTACACGTGGATCGACGGGTGGTACAACGCGCGCCGCCGCCACTCCGGCATCGGCTACATCAGCCCGCTAGAGTACGAACGCCGCCAGCTCGCGCTGGCAGCCTGACCAACCAACCACCTGTCCGGGAATCGGGGTCAGCCTCAAGCTCTACATCTCGTAGAGGACGCGCTCTCGGGTTGGAGCGTGTGGTGCTCCCGTCTCCTCAACCGGTGCTCGGACTGGAGACCTGACCCGGCGGGAGCGGGAGTGAGTGGCGTCAGGCGTTCATCAGCCAGAGCATGGCGGCCATGCCCGCCGCCATCAGGGCATGACACCCAGAATGAAGCCGGTGTCCGCGCGCGGTCGCAGATCGATACAGCCACCACAATGCCCCGATCGCGCAGACGACGATGAAGAGACCGTTGACCACATCGCCCCAGACCGGCGTCGCCGTCAGACCTTGCTCGTGCCCGCTTTCGTGATGCCCCGCATGCGCAGATCCGGCATCGTCACCCATATCCATGCCGGCCATGAGCAACGGCATGGCCGCGAGCATCCAGATCATCGCCGCATTCATCGCGACGTGTCCCACGAGGTCGACCCGGTGCGCCAGTCCGTGCGCGCGCCGGAAGTTGGGGATGAGTGCGAGGGCGAAGACGGCGAACAGCGCGACCTGTGCCCAGGTGACCGCGTCGAGGACTGCGGCCCAAGTCATCAGGATCATCGCCGCGCTCATCACGGTGTGGGTGATGTCGACGAGTTCCTCATCGCCAATCCCTTCAGTGCTTCGCGGCCGGACGACGCGACGCGCGATGAGTGCACCGACACAGACAAGGCCGGTGAACACGAACACGACTGTGAGGATCAAGTCCCAAGGCGATGTAGTCACACCGCCACCTTACTACTACAATATGTAGAGATAACTGGTTGCTGTTCCGAGAGGCCTGCTGATGACCGCTACCGAGACCGACATTCCCGACGCACCCGCGGCGGTGCCGTCGCCGCCGAGGCGGAGGAAGACGAACTGGTATGGGGCGTTCTGGCGGTGGCACTTCTACGGGGCGCTCATCGTGATCCCGGTGCTGTTCGTCCTCGCCGTCACCGGCATGACGTACATGTTCCGTGCCGAGGTCGACGCGCTTACCCACCCCGGCGTCCTCACCGTGACCGCTCCGGAGGGCGCGGAGCGGGAGGCGCTGTCAGTGCAGGAGGAGGCGGTGCAGGGGGCGTATCCGGATCGACCGGTCCTCTCGGTCGTCGACCACACGGGGGACCGGGCGACCGTGTTCGTCACCGAGCGCGCCGACGGGGTCAATGCGAACGTGTATGTCGACCCGTACACGGCGACGATCACGGGCGAGCTCACGGCGGACCAGCTCGTCTCGGACTGGGCCGAGCGAATTCACGGGGACCTCCTCATCGGCGAGGAAGGCATCGGAGACCGGATCGTCGAGCTCGGCGGAAGCTGGGCGATCGTGCTCACGATCACCGGGTTCATCATCTTCTTCCTCGGCCGCCGCCCCCGTGGAGGAGCCCAGGCGAAGAAGCTGAAGGGGGCCCGCCTGCGGGGGTGGCATGCGATCGTGGGGCTGCCGGTCGGGTTGGGCATCCTGATGCTCGTCGTCTCCGGACTGCCCTGGACCGGCGTATGGGGATCGGCCGCCCAGCAGGTCGCTTCAGGCAACGGGTCATCCCTCTGGGGCGAAGATCCTGGGGCGGAGTCCACGATCGACGAGCTCATCGAACGCACCAGCGGCACCAACGCCGAGGCAGGCTGGGCGATCGGCAATGGCCACACCGGGACCAGCCAGATCACAGGGACTGCACCGATCCCCATCGACGATGCGGTCGCCACCGCCCGGGCGGAGGGCGCACCGGAGCCGTACTCGATCATCTACCCCGACGGCGAGACCGGGGTGTTCAGCGTCATGTCGAGCCAGTGGAACGACAACGGCAACCCTGCCGAGGCCGAGGTGAGTCTGGAACGCACGATCCACGTCGACCAGTACAGCGGCGATGTCGTCGGCACCTACGGCTACGACGACTACAGCATCAGCGCGCAGGTCGTCTCCCAAGGAATCGCCGTCCATGAGGGCCGCCGTCTCGGCGTGTTCAACACGATCCTGTCGACCCTGTTCTGCCTGGCCGTGATGTTCATGTGCGTGTCCGCGCCGATCATGTGGTGGACGCGGCGGGGCTCCGCCTCCGGGACGGCCGCACCTCGAGCGAAACTTCCTGTCTGGGGAAACTGGTTGCTCATCGTCGTCATGGCGGCTCTCGGGATCTTCTTGCCGCTGTTCGGCCTCTCGCTGATCGTCATCCTCGCACTCGACCAGCTTCTGATCCGACGCGTGCCGCGCATGAAGAAGTTCTTCGGGAGTGTCTGAGACCGCTCAGGCACAGAATGCGGTCCCAGTTCAGGCGATGCCGAAGGGACGCGCACCTCATGGAGGCAGCCGTTTGGTGAACCGTCCCAGGTTTGATGCCGCTTCCTTTCGAGTTGAAAGGATGGCGTTATGCCGAAGAAGATTGATCAGGCGCTCAGGGATCGAGCTGTCAGGCTTGTGCTCGAGCACCGGGCCGAGTACCCGTCAAACGCGAAGGCCATAGCTGCCGTCGCCCGCCAGGAAGGCGTCGGTAACGAGTCGTTGCGACGGTGGGTCGTGCAGGCCGATATCGATGCGGGCAACCGCGATGGGCAGACCAGTGAAGAGCATGCTGAGATTCGCCGTCTCAAGGCCGAGAACCGACGACTGCGTGAGGACGTTGCGATCCTGCGTGCGGCGACGACTTTCTTCGCGGGGGAACTCGACCCCCGCAACCACTGATGATGGGCTTCATCGAACAGATGAGAGCCGAAGGTCACGCAGTCGAGTCGATCATCCGCGTCCTGCGAGAGCAGGGCGTGAAGGTCGCTGCGCGCACCTATCGGGCTTGGCGCAGGCCTCACATCGCCGTGCGGACGATCTCCGACGCGATGGTCGTTGACGCCATTCGCGCGGCGGCGTGGACCACCGAGCTGCGCGCGGACGGGACGACGCGTCGGAGAATGACTCCAGAGGGATTGTATGGGCGAAAGAAGATGACCGCGCTGATCCGCCGCACTGCCATCGCGGACGCGACACGTGGCGCGGTGGACCGGGCGATGCGGACGCTGGGCTTGTCGGGCATCACTCGCGCGAAGCGCATCAGGACGACGATTCCGGGCAAAGACGGCAATCGCGCCGGCGACCTCCTGAACCGGGATTTCACCGCCCCGCGGCCGGATCATACCTGGGTGATGGACTTCACTTATGTTCGATCATGGGCGGGCTGGGTGTATGTCGCGTTCATCCTCGACGTGTTCTCGCAGCGCATCGTGGCCTGGCATGCGCAGACCACCAAGCACACAGATCTGGTCATGATCCCGCTGCGTATCGCGCTGTGGGAACGGGACCGGCAAGGCCACCCCGTCCAGCCAAACCAGCTCCGGGCGCACTCGGATGCAGGCAGTCAATACACGTCGCTGGTGTGGACCGAGAAGCTCGCCCTCGACGGCATCGCCCCATCGATCGGATCCATCGGCGACGCATATGACAACGCACTCATGGAGACGATCAACGGCCTCTACAAGGCTGAATGCGTGCGTACGACGATCTTCCACGACGGCGCGTACAAGACCATCGCCGACGTCGAATACGCCACCGCTGGCTGGGTCGATTGGTACAACCACCGCCGCCTCCACGGTAGTCTCGGCATGGTCAGCCCCAACGAATACGAAGCTGCCCACTACGCGGCTCTCACACGCGAGCCGCTCCCCGCATAGAAGCGGCAGAGAACCTGGGACGGTTCAAGTCATACATTGAGTTTATCGAGGCAACTTCTGGGCTCATCGGAGGGTTCGACCACTCTGATCACGGATGGTCGCTGCGCCAGATGTCTGGTCAGTGTGCTCTGACTCACGGATACGGGTGCGGGCGCGTTGGTAGTCGATACGTTGCGCATCATCCGCCGGGACTGGCCCGAGCGGGCTTGTCGAGGTGATGCCCCACCGATCCCGATACGCGACAACCGCCCGCACCGTGCTCTGCCGCACCGCCGGGTCAGCAATGTCGAGCGCCGTGACCCAGGGCTCAGCGTGTTCGAGCACCGCCTGGGTGAGGATGTTGAGCCGCGCCTGCATGAGCTGCTCCCGTTCCTCAAGGGCTTGCCGCATGGCAGGGTCGGTGATGCCCGTGGCCCGGGGCACCAGACCGATGATCAGGCCGGGAGCCTGGCGCGACGAAGCGGGGTAGGTCGCCGTGACTTTCTGGATCCGGAACCGCAGCAGCGATCCGAGATCTTCAACGTCTTCGAGGTTTCCTGCGCGGATGACGCGTGGGAGGAGGTCGTCGATGTTGTGCCCCTCGGCTTCGAGGCGACGAAGCTCCGTGGTGAGGATCCCAAACGAGTCCGTCTCCACAAGATCGTCAACGACGGCGGTGCCGAGGCCTGCTGTTTCGAGGAGGGTGACCCACCGGGATTGTTGGGCTTCCGTGGCGATGGTCTCGTATTCGGCGGCCAGCTGCGCGAGCGACCCCCACATGTCTTGTTCTGCGGTGATGGTGTCATGTGCGGACTGTTCGGCACCGACATGTTGGAGGATGCCATAGAGAATGCTTCGTGCGCTCAGTTCCAGGTCGTCTCGGTGTTGATGTTCTTCCAGATGATGCTGGTCGGTGGCGACATAGACGCGGTTGGATTCTCGGCCGCGGGTCATCGCGACGTAGAGCGACTCACGGGTGACTTCCGGTGAGTGGACGATCGCGTGAGCGGTATCGACGGTGGAGCCCTGTGCCCTGTGCGCGGTGATCGCGTATCCGAGGTCGACCTGGTCAGCAACGTAGGCTGCGGGCAGAATGATCGTGGTCCGCCACCGAGAGTGTGCCCGGCGGACCGTGAGGGATCCGTCGTCGTGTGCGTGGGTGACGTGCCAACGGTCTCCGTTCTTCACCCAGCCGCGTCCAAGGGAGAGGCGGCGGTCGTTTCGCCTGGTGATGACCAAGTCGCCGCGGGAGGCTTCGTTCCCGTCGTGCAACTTCACCCCATCCAGGGCGACATCTCCAGCGAGGATTCGGTCGGTGCGGGCACGCGTATTCAGCTCGGATACAGTGTCGAGGGTCTCCGCGATCAGCACCGACGTCTTGCCCGCGGCTTGGTCGCTGACCCAGGCTTGGTAGGCGGCGTCGAGGATGTCTTCGTAGGTTCCCGGGGTGACGCGGTCATGCTTGAGGTAGGTGTCGATGACGTCGGTGTCGCCGAGGCGTAGCTGCAGGGAGGCGTGTTTCTCCCAGTCGTTGCGGAAGCGGCGTACGTCCAGCAGCTCCGGTGCGTCGCCTCGATCTCGGACGAGCATCCCGAATGCTCCACCCGCGTCGACCGCGGCCAGCTGCGCCCAATCACCCACCAGCAGTACCTTCGCGCCCGCGTCGGCGGCGTGGGCGGTGATCGTGTCCAATGCGAGGGTTCCCGCGAGGGACGCTTCGTCGATGATCACCAGTTGACCAGCGGTGAGGTTCCAGGTGCCGCGGCGGTGCTCGTGCAACCATTTCGCGGTGTTCTCGGTGCTGATGCCGAGGTCCTGGGCGAGGACATCCGCTGCGGCTGCGGACGGGGCCAAGCCGACCACGGACCCGGCACCGTGGTTCTTCTCCCACGCCCTGCGGAGGGCGCTCATGGTCGTCGTTTTCTCCAGTTGTCGGGATCGCGTCAGGTTCGAAACCGCTGATTTGGCGGGTGTAGCCGTAGAGGATGCGGTCGTCTCCAAAGACGGTGGTTACGTGTTCGCCCCCGTACTTCGGGTCAGTGCCTGGATGGTGGCGGGTTACGGTGACCGGGGTTGTGCCTTGGTGTTCTTGCCGAGTCGTGACCTCGGTGAACGTTTCAGGGATTCTGAGGGTAGGGAGAAGATGTTCTGACATGGTGTTCCTTTCAGGGATTTATTGAGGCTGCTGTGGGGTTCGAGACCCGAAAATCGTGAATGTGAGGGCGAGTAAGAAAATGGGGATTGCGATGAGTGCCGTGACCTGCACGAGCCCAGTAGTTGATACTTGGGCCAATGTTGCAAGCACCGGGATTGGCAGAGCTGCAAGGCTGGCGCCGAGGAAGAGTGCGAAGGTGTAGAGCGCTGTGACACTGCCGTAATGTTCTGGGGACATGCCGGTGAGGGTTTGGATTGTTGCCGGGGCGAGCACCGACACGCAGGTGGCAAGGAGGAGCATGCCGAATCCTGCGCCCAGGACGCTGTGCCCGGTGAAAACAAGCAGGGTGCTTGCAAGCGCTGCGCCGGTAAATGCGGTAATCATGCGTGTACTTGGGCGGATTCGAGTAAGCCAGGGTGAAGCGGCTCCAGCCCAGATCAGAGCGGGCAGTGCACTGAGGCGCAGCATCAGGAGCTCGCTGTCCGGGTAGTGACCGGTGTGCCCGAGGGCTGCGTAGAGCGCGATGAATGGGCCAAGGATCGCCAGCGTTGCGATTAACAGTAAGACAATGCGCAACCTGCCCAAAAGGCCTGCAAGTATCCTCGTGGCGTTCTGACCAGTTTCTGCGCTGCCGGGAGTAGGCCGCAGACCACGCATGGCAAGCACCAGCCCTAAAGTCAGGGTGATCGCGCTGAGGATGAAGAACCAGCGCCATGAGCCCGCTAACACGACGAGCTGCGCGAGGACCTGCGCAAGCACCGCGGCAGCAAGAAAAGAACTGGTCAGTACGGTCACGGCGATTAAGCGGACAGCGGTCGGCAGGCGTGCACCGAAGTATGCGAAAACCGATGGGGCGAAGCTTGCCGCGGCGGCACCTTGCACGATCCTGCCACCGAGAAGCCAAGACATGCTCGGGGCACAAGCCACGAAGACAGTGGCTGCAAGCAGTACGGTCAGGCCGATCAGAAAGCACCTTGTCGCACCATAACGATCGACCGCTGGCCCCCAGACGAGGAAACCAATCGCATAGGCAACCCCGAATAGGGACTGCACCAATTCCGAGGTGCCCGGATCAGCACCGAGGTCGAGGGCCGAAGCCGGACCGAGCACGAGCGCACCGTAGAGCTGTGAGAGCACCACCAGGGCAAGTACTACAAAGAACGTGATCGAGAGAGGCGCTCGATCCAAAATTTTTGGTCGGGTGGCAGGCATGGGTGGCGCGTCAGAAATGATTGGTCGGGAGGTGGGCATACACATCACGCTACAACCAACTGGTTAGTTGGGCAACTATCTGGTTGGTTGCTTCTCAGTGGTGGAGCTTCTACGCTGGGGACATGGCTGGACCAGAAAACACCAAACGAGCGCTCCTTGAGGCGGGCCGTGAGGAGTTCGCGAAGCACGGACTTGCCGGAGCTCGTACGGATAGAATCGCCGCGAATTCCGGTGTGAATAAGCAACGTATCTACGCATATTTCGGCAGCAAACAAGGCATGTTCCATGCCGTGTTATCTGACGCACTGGATTCTCTGCTCGGAATTGTCCCGTATCCCAAAGGAGACTTGCCGCCAGGAGAGTTCCTCTCCGCGTATCTACAAGCAGTCAATGCTTACCATGCCAAGCATCCGGACCTGTTGCGCCTGTTGCAATGGGAAGCACTCGAACCCGACACCGTCGAACCGGAGAGTGATTCCAGATCGGTGTACTACCAGGATAAAGTCACTTCCTTGGCACAACGTCTGAACATCGAGACGAAGGAAGCCGCACCGATCCTGTTTGGAATAATCGGGCTCGCAGCCTGGCCACACATCGTCCCGCAACTGGCCGCTCTCATCATGGACGACTCTCCCAAGCGTGCTCAGAAACAGGCTTTACAGTGGGCAATAAACAGTGTCGCTTCACTCACTGTGAGGTGATGACCTGAAAGATCCTCGGCCGCAGATCTCGGTGCATGAAACCGTGCAGTAGGCAGCGTCTTAGGCTTTCTTGCGGAAATGTTGTCAGGGGTAAGGTGCGCACAGTTTGGGGTGGTCCTACTCCATGGCGCGGGTCGGCTGGGCATCACCAAAGTCGTTCCGGTGACGGTTCTAGCGGATGATCAGGGGCTCATCAGTGTGTTGCCAACCATTGCGTTGATATTCACGCGGGGACATGTCGTGGGCTCGGGTGAAGACCGTGGTAAATGCTGATGGATGTGCGTAGCCAAGCCGACGAGCCGCCTGCGCCACACCAACCCCTTCTTCAAGATAGCGGCGTGCTTCGGTCATGCGTACCTCCGATCGCCAGGCCACATAACTCTGCCCTGTGGTCGCGAGGAAAGCGCGGCCGAGGTCTCTTGCGTCGGCATTGAGTACTTGCGCCCATCGTGTGAGAGTTCGTCGATCCGCTGGATTGTTGCGCACCGCGCGGATGATCTTGTAAACGGGCGTAACTCCCGCCAAGTCTTCGGCTGCTCCGGCTCGCGTCCTCGTGGCATGCTTGAGAAATGAGTGCGTGATCCGGTTCGGGTCGTGCGACGTAGGGCGAACAAGGCTGTAATTGGCGACGAAAGTGTGCAGCAGGTAGAGCTCAGCCTCATCTGGAAATCGCTGGACGAGGTTGCGAGGAAGTCGCGTTTCCGGTGTGCCGTGGCGTGATCCGAGAGGGAGTAGCAGCGAGCCGCGCGAAAGTGTAATGCTGTTGCGAACGCCTGCGGGAAGCCAGATAGCGTCGCCGCGTCGGAGTCGTCGAGTGCGCTCACCGACCATTACTCGCGCGGCACCGCGGTAGAGCCATACCAGGACGTGGAAATCGTTGGTCCGATTCCAGGTCTGCGTTGCCGGGACGGACGGCGGTGAAGCCTCAGGTGGAGCCGCCTCAGGTTGCAGTTGAGGCAGCATCAGTTCGCTGAAGTCGGTGGCAAGGGTGTCATCGTGACGGGGAATGACAGGCCGCGCCTTCTTGTACTGGCGGGGGGTCATTCCAGTTTGTGTGTGGAATGCTCTCGTGAATCCAGCGGGAGTGGAGAAGCCGACCTGCCTGCCTGCTTGGCCGATCTCGTGGCCAGCATCCATCAGGGCGGCTGAGGCCGCAACACGTACAGCAGTGCGCCACCGTATGAATGGAAGTCCTGTCTCTTGCAGAAACTGCAGTTGCAAAGTCCGAACGCTGATATTGACCGCTCGTGCGTGGTCTGTCGTCTCGGAGGGATCATCGGGTCTCTGGAGCAGCGAGTGCGCGACCGTCAGGGCTTCAGGTGAGCGGGGCATCGGAGGCAGTGGCACCTGCTCTATAGGCCGCGCTTCTTCCTTAGGTGTCGCGTAGCGAGACCCGGCAACCAGATCGAGGAGGCTGGTGTCGGAGGTTGCGCCCCGAAGGTAGCCGATACTCCGCGCGAACTGGTAGATGAGCCACTCGGACCAGCTGTTTGAGAGATTGATGCGCTGGGGTCGGTCGAGGTTCGGCGCGCGGGTTCCTGCGGCTGGGAAGATCGGGAATGCGACTGAGTCAGCGCCCACCTCCACGGTGTAGGGGATACCGGCAGGCAACCATATGCCCTGCCCGGAGGAGAGTAGGTACTCCTGTTGCGCTGCGCGAACCTCTGCGGTTCCCGCGTGCACCCATAAGAGGGAGGGGTCACGTGTGTTGTGCACAGACACTGCTTGGGAGGTAGGCACCGGTGGTGGGTCGAACAGCACGAGCATGATCCTTTGTTCACTAGTCAGGCATCAGCATCAGAGTATGCGAACTCTGCGCTTACGGATAAATCATCCGACCTAAGTAAGGGTACACTTACTTAGTGAGCCCATGTGTGCCGATGCTTGTGGGGGTGGTCCGTTCTGTCGCTGTAAGGAGATTGTCTATGAGTGTGTCTGCACGTACGTTGCGCTTGGTTCCAGTAGCGCTGCGTGAACTTGCTGTAGGCCGCGTTGTGGACGTGACTTCGGGGATGAAGCGGATCACGCTGACGGGGAGCCAGTTGGGTGAGTTCACCTCGCCAGGGGGAGATCTGCAACCAGCTTTCACCTCACCGGGGTTCGATGACGATATTCGTTTGCTGTTTCCCTATCCAGGTGAGAGTGAGCCGGTCTTGCCTGTGATCGAAAATGGCCGCGTAACGTTCGCGGAAGGGAGGCGCCCCATCGCACGGGCGTACTCGGTGCGACGTTACGACTCGGAATCGCGTGAGCTGGATGTTGATTTCGTGCTGCATGGGCACGGGGTTGCGGCCGATTGGGCTCGGCGGGCACGACCTGGTGACCCGATCCATATCGCGGGTCCGGGCAAGACGCAGAGCCTGCCTGCCGGTTGCGACTGGTTCCTTGTGGCAGGTGACGATACAGCGATTCCCGCTATTGCACGGCTCCTCGAAGAACTACCGTGCGATGCGCGCGGTCAGGTTCTCATCGATGTTGCGGAAGACGATCACCGACAAGAACTCACTGCCCCTGAGGGAATCGAGATCTCCTGGATTCCTCGCCACACTGGCACGCGGCACCCGCTGCTCAACGCGATACGAGGCGTGAACTGGCACGACAATGAGCCGTTTGCTTGGCTCGCTGGCGAACAGGCCGAAGTGCAAAAGATGCGCCGCTTCTTGGTCAAAGAACGCGGTGTCCCAAAGTCCGACATCGATTTCACGGGCTACTGGAAGCGGGGCGCGGCCGAACTCGTCGGCCAGTGAGGCGAAGGGAACCTGCATCCCTCACCCACGACCTATCCCACCCGCTCAGTGGTTCTCGGGCACACCAGCAATAAAGAAAGGCAGTCAATGTCAACCACCCTCGCGGCACGCCGCTTGGCGCTTTGTGCATCGTTTCTATTGCCGGGTCTGGCAATGTCGTCCTGGGTCACGCGCACACCAGCGATTCGCGATTTGCTCGGAGCCTCAACCGCGCAGATGGGTATCGTGATCTTTGGTCTATCACTAGGGGCGATGGCGGGGATTCTCTGTTCAGGGCCGCTGTTGGCTCGACTTGGCGCAAAGCCACTGATCGCATTCGGCACGTTGGGTGTAGCCGTGAGCGTGCCCCTCATAGGTCTTGGCGCGGCAGCCCAGATCGACGGATTCGTCATCGCGGCATTGGCGTTGTTCGGTCTGAGCATGGGCGGTAGCGAGATTGCACTGAACGTTGAGGGCGCAGATGTCGAAGCCATCTCTGGCAGACCGTTCCTGCCAGCGTTACATGGTTCGTTTAGCTTGGGCACCCTTATCGGTGCGGCACTCGGAATTGTGGCTACCGCCGCGGATTTCTCAGTTGTCACGCATCTGATGACGATCGGACTGTCCGGCATTGTGATCCTGCTAGTTTGCATACGCTTCTTACCGCCCGCAACCGGTCGCCGACAGAAACCAAATACACCGGCCTATCGTTCTGAGCGAGCAGTATGGCGCGACTCCTCTCTTTGGCTCATCGGAGTCATCGTTCTCGCAATGGCGTTCGCTGAGGGCACGGCGAACGACTGGCTTCCCCTGATCATGGTCGATGGGCATGGTCTGAATCCAGCACTCAGTTCGACGGTCTTCGCGGTCTTCGCCGCGGCGATGACGCTAGGACGGTTCTTGGGAGGACCGGTTGTTCAACGATTCGGGCGTGCCTGGGTGCTCGGAGCGAGCGCTCTGAGTGCCGTTGTTGGAATCTCGCTTGTTGCTTTCGTTGACAATTCAGTCGTGGCGGGGGTTGCAGTTGTGTTGTGGGGTCTGGGCGCGTCTCTGGGGTTCCCTGTAGCGATCTCCTCGGCTGGGGCATCGGGAGAGAACTCGGCAACGCGTGTTGCTTTCGTGACCGTCATTGGATATATCGCGTTCCTGGTTGCTCCACCCCTTCTCGGATTTGTCGGCGAACGTGCCGGACTGCGTGGCGCGCTCGTCATTCCCCTCCTCGTTCTCTTCGTTTCGATCTTCCTCAGCCCGGTCGCCCGGACGCAGCGATCCTCAATTCAGATAGGGAAACCATGAGCCGTTCGCAAGCTAAGCCTTCTCGCATCCTCAGCAGCATCTGTGTTGTTCTCACCATTTCCTTGTTCGCTGCAAGCTGCTCGGCAAAGCCCGAATCCGATAATGCAACAAGACACCCTGAGCAAGCATCTTTACTGCCAGCGGCCGAGCAGACTACAAGCTATCCGCTGACGCTCGAATCACCGTTCGGTGAGACTGTTCTTCCGGAACGGCCTGAACGCATTGCAGCGGTCGCCCCGACAGCGATCGACACTGAGCTGCTTCTCGCCCTCGGCGTGACCCCCATTCTCACGTCAAGTCTCGTGAGTGAAGGCGGTTATCTCGACGATCATGGGGCAGCAGAAATTGAAACCTACGAGTTCGTGTCCGGTGAAGACCTTCCGATAGAAACCATCGCCGCCAGCCACCCTGACCTCATCGTGGCGGTGGGATGGACAGACGGGTTGAGTGGCGTCAACCTTGGCGACTACTACGACCGATTGACGTCAATCGCCCCAGTACTGACCAGTCCCGACACGTCGTCGCAACAGCTCATCCCTTGGCAAGACTCTATTCGCCTCCTTGGATCGACGCTCGACCTCGAAGACGCAGCAACACAAGTTATCGCACATCACCAAGAACATTTCGCCGAGATACGAAAGGAACACCCGGAATTTGCGGGTCTCACCACTAGCTGGGTTCTCCACTTCGGGGCCGCAAATAGCCTCCGCTATATGTCTCCATCGGGATCGGGGACAGAACTCTTTCTCAGCGAGCTTGGGTTCATTCCGAATCCGAAGGCTAATCAGTTCGTAGGCGACCCGTGGGTCAGCAGTGAACTGCTGACCCAAATCGATGCGGATGTTCTCTTGCTGGGCCAGACCGTGAACGCGAGCGATGAAGAAATGCACGAGCTTGTCACCGAAAACACCCTCTTCATGAATCTGGGCGCTGTCACGTCTAGGCATCTCGTCCGGTTGGCTCCGAAGACCGAAGACGACCGAGATCTGCTCTGGACGGTCACGGTAGGCGGACCAATCGGGCAGGAATGGGCCGCAGATTATCTCGTTCCTCTCATCGCCGATGTCCTAACGAAGACTTCATGACCATCCCTCTCATCAATGAACAATCTGAACTATAGAAAGGCAAACACGAATGAAGAAGACCAGACGCTCCCGCGTCGCTGCCAGTATCGGGGCGAGCCTCGCGACAATACTGCTCATCGCGGGCTGCTCCACGAGCCCGGACTCCAACGACAGTCCTGAAGAGCCCGGCGCAAGCGAATCAAGCCTGCTCCCTGCCGCTGAAGGCAAGACCAGTTACCCTCTGACGCTCGAATCACCGTACGGAGAGACGATCCTCGAGGAGCGCCCTGAGCGGATCGCAGCGATCGTCCCGAACGCGATCGACACCGAGTTGCTGCTTTCCTTAGGGGTCACGCCTGTGTTGACCTCGAACTTCGTAAGCGAGGGCGGCTACCTCGAAGAGCATGGGTCAGCCGAGCTGGACACCTACGAGTTCATGATGGGCGAAGACATCCCCATCGAGGCCATCGCAGCGAGCAACCCCGACCTCATCGTCACCGTAGGCTGGGTGCCCGGTTACGGCGAACTGCGTGACTACTACCAGCAACTCTCCAAGATAGCCCCGGTGGTGACAAGCCCGGAATCGTCTCAACGCACCATTCCCTGGCAGGACTCGATCCGCGTCCTAGGTGAGACGCTAGACCTTAGCGGCGCGGCCGAAGCTGTCATTGCGGAACACGATGAACGCTTCGCGCAAGTGCGTGCAGATCATCCCGAGTTCGACGGGCTCACCGCGACCTGGGCGATCTACTACGGCCCAACAAACGGACTGCAGTACTTCTCACAGCCTGGCTCCGCGCCCGCTGCATTCCTGGCCGACCTCGGTTTCAGCGAGAACCCGAACGCCACGGAATTCGTGACGGATACCAAGGTTAGTGATGAACTTCTATCGAAGATTGACGCCGACGTCCTCATCCTTGGACAGAGCGCAGCCGCGAGCGAAGCCGAAATGCAGGAGTTGACAGGTCGCGACCTGTTCCAAAACCTGGGAGCGGTATCGTCCGGTCAGTTTGTCCAGCTGCCGCCGAAAACTGACGACGGCGGCGATCTCTTGTGGGCAATCACCAGCGGCGGACCCATCGGCAATGCTTGGGCGGTCGAACGCGTCGTTCCCCAGATTGCGGACGTGTTCTAACTCGGGTCACGGACTATCGCGGCACCACGGGTCTAGCAGTCCGTGGTGCCGCGATAGCTGAACAACACGAAAGATCGGTCATGACTGTTTCGTTAGTAGGTGCGCGCGAGGCGTGCAGTGCGCTGGGAGAAGGGCACCTCCCAACAAGCAACCGTCGAATATCGGGTGTGATTGTGCTGCTCGCGTTGCTTGTGGTGGTTCTGGCAGCAAGCCTGTCATTCGGCGCGAACCCGTTACCCATCAGCGAGATCTGGCGGGTCGTACTCTCCCCAGATAGCTCCGAGGCAAGCTCCATTGTCTGGACATTACGAGTACCTCGCACGGTTGTGGGGATTGCTGCTGGTGTGGCATTCGGTGTTTCGGGCGCGCTCATCCAGGCGATCACACGCAACCCGCTTGCCGATCCCGGTATTCTCGGCGTAAATGCCGGAGCGGGGTTCGCCATTGTCGTTGGCGTGACGTTGTTCGGAGTCGGAGGAATCACCGGGTACATCTGGTTTTCGTTCATCGGTGCGATCCTTGCCACGGTGCTCGTCTACCTGATCGGGTCAGCGGGACGAGGCGCCTCATCTCCCGTCACACTCGTGCTCGCAGGCATCGCACTTGCCGCTGTCCTCTCAGCTTTCTCAACGTTTCTGACACTGATGGATCAGGAGACGTTCCGTTCCTTCCGGGCTTGGGGGTTGGGTTCCCTCTCGCGCGCCTCACTCGATGACACCGCTTCGGTTGCCCCGTTTCTGGCGGTAGGAATCCTGTTAGCCGCACTGATCAGCAGCTCCTTGAACGCGGTCGCGCTGGGAGACGACCAAGCGACCGCACTCGGAGCAAGCGTCACCCGCACTCGTATTTTGGGGATCATTGCCGTGACGCTCCTCGCAGGTGGCGGAACAGCGCTCACCGGAGGTATCGCGTTCGTAGGTCTCATGGTCCCGCACATCGTGCGCTGGTTCACCGGACCCGACCAGCGATGGATCATCGCCTACACCGCCCTCGCGGCACCCTCCATCGTGCTCATCGCAGACGTGCTGGGACGAGTGATCACCCGCCCCGGCGAGATCGAGGCCGGCGTGCTCACCGCACTCATCGGTGCCCCCGTCCTCATCGCACTTGTGCGCCGGCGAAAGGCATCCGGGCTATGAAATCCACTATTCAAATCCCACGACAGATCGATTTCGGTTACCGGAACCGCACAATCCGTACTCAGCGCGCCGTCGCGCTGAGATTCAGCGCACGGAGCATTGCGATCAACTCGATCCTCGCCGTAGTTGCGGTGACCGTTGCGGTGATGTCCCTCGGAATCGGTGACTATCCACTGACAACTGCCCAGGTTGTCCAGTCGCTCTTCGGCCAGGGCGATGACTTCCATCGCCTGATCGTGACGGAATGGCGTCTGCCCATCGCGATCGCGGCAATCCTGTTCGGAGCGCTACTGGGGATCGGCGGTGCAATCTTCCAATCGCTGACCCGCAACCCCCTGGGATCTCCGGATGTAATCGGCTTCGACGCAGGATCGTACACGGCCGTGGTGCTCACAATCCTTGTCATCGGCGCGAATCAGTACTGGTACATCGCCGCAGCAGCTCTGGTCGGCGGGCTGCTCACCGCAATCGTGGTGTATCTGCTCTCCTATCGAGGAGGCGTGCAGGGTTTCCGCCTCATCATCGTCGGCATCGGAGTTTCCGCGATGCTGGGATCGATCAACGCGTACCTCATCACTCGCGCCGAGATCACCGATGCGATGAGCGTCGGTTTCTGGGCGGCCGGGTCGCTCAGTCGCGTCGGATGGCACTCGCTTGTCCCCGTCATCATCGGGGGCCTGATTGTCTTCATCGGAGTGACGATGTTGGCTCCCGCTCTGCGACAACTGGAACTTGGTGACGACGCGGCACTCGCTCAGGGGGTGAACGCTTCCGTTGCTCGCCCGCTGCTGCTGATCCTGGGAGTTGCGACGACCGCGTTGGTGACAGCTGCTGCCGGTCCGATCGGGTTCGTCGCACTGTCCGCGCCACAGCTCGCGAGGCGATTGACACGGACACCCGGGGTAACCGTGGCTGCGTCCGCGTTCATGGGAGCCGCGCTCTTGTCTCTCGCGCAGTTGCTGTCGCTCGTGATCGCGCAGGTCTACCGGCCTGTTCCGGTTGGCCTCATCACCGTGAGCCTGGGTGGTCTCTACCTAATCTGGCTCCTTATTCGTGAAACAAGGAGAAGCATATGACACGAGTGGACACTCACCCCCTCGCCACTGCTAACACCGCCGAGTTGACCGTACCGACAAGTCGACTGTGGACGGTGAATGCCACGATCGGCTATGACAAGCGCGTCATCAACGAGAACCTGTCGGTGTCGATTCCCGATGAGTCTTTCACCGTGATCGTCGGGCCGAATGCATGCGGCAAGTCGACCCTTCTGCGCGGGCTATCCAGGCTCCTGAAACCAGGATCAGGGCGGGTGGTACTTGACGGACAAGACATCCATTCCTACAAGGCCAAAGAGGTTGCGCGCAAGTTGGGACTGCTACCGCAGACCTCGCTCGCTCCCGATGGGATCAGAGTCGCTGATCTGGTCGCTCGCGGCCGGTATCCGTACCAGAAACTGATCCGACAGTGGACACCGGACGATGAGCAGGCGGTCTCTACCGCGATGGCAGCAACTGGCATCCATGAACTCTCAGACCGGCTCGTCGACGAACTCTCCGGCGGGCAACGACAGCGAGTCTGGGTCGCGATGGCGCTGGCACAGCAGACCGAAATCCTGTTGCTGGACGAGCCGACGACGTTCCTTGACCTGACCCATCAGATCGAGCTGATGGAACTATTCACCGACCTCCACCTTGCCGGGCACACCCTTGTCGCCGTTCTTCACGACCTCAACCAGGCTGCCCGCTACGCAACGCATCTCGTCGCGATGAAGGACGGAGGTGTCGTCGCCGAGGGCCCACCGGCTGAGGTACTGACCTCCGACCTGGTCGAGCAGGTGTTCGGTCTGCGCTGTCTCGTCGTTCCTGATCCCGTCGCAGGAACCCCGCAGGTGGTGCCGCTCGGACGAGACCGGCATCGGAACAAGGAAACTCCGATCAAGGAAGGAGGCACCGAATAGTGCCCGCACTCAACAATGACCCTGCGGCCGCACCGGCCTCACCCATTGCGGCCGCACTGCGCCCCGCGATCCCTGTGCTTACAGCAGCGGTTACCGCCGCCGCGCTTGGTGGCCTCACGATGGTCGGAGCCTTATGGTTCACCGTGCAGGTCGTCGCTGCGGTGACACTGACGCATGCGATTTCGGCGTGTGTCTGCTGGCTCATTGGAGGCCTGCTCCTGTCCGTCTCGTCGTGGCTCGCACATCACGGGGAGGCAAGATTCTCCGCACGGCTACGGCGCGATACCGCTCGCCATCTCGCGCACATGCCGATGAGCACGGTCTCACGGTATGGCGCTGACGCGCTGCGTCGTCTGGTAGGCGAAGACATTGCCGCGCTACACCACACCGTCGCACATCTGCCCGCGGAAATCGCGACCCTTGCGGTGGTGCCCCTCGCGACAGTAACTCTGCTGGTCGCAGTGGCGGGTCCCCTTACCCTGATTGCGCTGATCCCTGGCCTGCTGGCCGCAGCCTACTATCTGTTCATCGTGCCGCGAAGCTCAGCGAAACACGGAACCGAAACGGTCCGTGTGATGACGGACATCAGGACCGCTGTCGACGACTACGCACGCGGCATTCGCGTGTCCCGCATTTACAGCGCACAGGCCGGGGCAACCGCCAACTATGCCGACGCAGCACGCCGGTTCACCGAGAACATGGTCGCCTGGGTGCGACGGGTCGCGACACTCTCTTCCGTAGCGGTGGCGCTGCTCCAGGCCGTCGCAACCTATGCGATCGCCTACGCCATCGGCTACGACCAAGAGCCGGCAGTGCTCGCCGCCATGCTGCTGTTCGGGCTCGCCGTGGTCACCCCGGCGCTGCGCCTTGGGCATGGCCTGGACTATGTACGAGCGGGCAGCGCCGCGGCCGAACGCATCGCAGCGGTACTCCGCGAACCGACCGTCACGGGATCAACCGATCACAGTGACGACCCTGGACTTGAACTCGTCGACGTGCGGATCGGTCAGGACGACCGCACACTCATCCACAGTCTTTCCCACACATTCTCACCAGGATTAGTCACCGCGATAACCGGCCCCAGTGGCAGCGGCAAGACCACGCTGCTACGTACTATTGCCGGGCTGGAAACGCTCGAAAGCGGCGTGATCCGGTACCCCCACAGGGAGACGAACAGCGAGAAGACGTCACCCGACTCGGTGTTACTCATTCCACAAGGTGGGGATGTGCTCTCCGGGACGATCCGCGAAAATATCGCGCTCTCGACCCCAGAGGCCACCGATGATGAGATCAGCACCGCGCTTCGACGTGCGCAACTCGACCTCCCCCTGGATACCGCGACGACCACCCTGTCGGGCGGTGAACGTCAACGAGTCGGACTCGCCCGCGCGTTCCTCACCGATGCCCGTGTGATCCTGCTCGATGAACCCACCAGCGCGCTGGATAAGGACACGAGCGGGCGGCTCGTCAGCGAGCTACACACATTCGTCATGGAGGAATCGAAGACGCTCTTGATTGTCACCCACGATCATGGACTGGCCGAGGGCGCCACAGCACAGCTCAAGCTCACCGGCAACTCGGTCACGGTAGCCGGAGGAACCCGATGAACACGCAGCACACCCAGACCCTTCCTGCAGCGGCTCGCCGCAGACTGGTACTCATATCACTTGGCTGGGCACTCGTCGCGCTGGCCGAGGCGACGGCCTACACCGTGCTCGCCCTTGCGATCGCAAAGCACCAGCCACCGGGAATGGTGATCGCGACTGCGGCCGTCGCCCTGTTTATCACCGTGCTCGTCTCGCGCAGCGGCTACCTCACCGGGGCAAGGCTGGCCGGAGATCTCTTCCAAGGAGTTGGCGCGGCCTTCTCCCACGCCAAACTCTCGTGGTTCACCGAGAAGAACCGAACTCTTGTCGGCACGGTCGCCGGACAATCAATCCCCGCCCTGATGAGCGTTCCCGCCCATCAGCTGCAGACGTTCATTCTCTCGCCGCTCATCCCGCTTCTCTTGCTTGTCGGTATCGCGATCGTCGCTGGCCCCCTCACCATGCTTCTGGTGGCCGGGCTTGTCATCATCGCGTTCCTCGCACAACTACTCGCTCAACGAGCCCTCAGCCGTGCAGACGCAGGCCGAAACACTGTCGAGCAGGCCACCACCGAGGCATCCCTGGAATTCATCGATCACCTCGAACTGCTGCGGACCGCCGCAGGGCCAGACCGAGCCGTGGCGCGCCTGGAAGACAGATGGGACTCGGAAGAGGCTGCGCTCGCGCGTACGAACCGTGTATCGACTCCCGCGACCTTCGTTTCTAGTCTCGCGAGCATTCTGCCGCTTGCTGGTGTCCTCCTCTTCATCGCGTCGACAGCCATTGATGACCCGGCTACGGCACTGGCGCTCATCATCCTCACCGCCCGTGCATCTGCACCTTTGGATGCTCTCGCCCTGGCGGGGGTCTCGATCAACGAATTGCGTACCACGATCAACCGGTATCGCGCGGTGCTCTCGGCCCCGGTCTTACCCGAGCCGACCAAATCTGTCCAGAGCGTCGGCCATGCGATGACAGTGAATGATGTCTCGCACATCACCGTGCTGAAAGGGATCTCTACCGAGGTGCCCGAGGGCTCTACGACGATCATCACTGGTCCGACCGGAAGCGGCAAGAGCACCCTGCTTTCCCTGCTGATGCGGTTCGACGATCCTGACAATGGGCGTATCGAACTCGGCGGGGTCGACCTCACAGACATGCGATACGAAGACCTCGCGCAACGGATCGGCTATGTGCCGCAGGATCCTGTCGTGTTCGACGGAACACTGGCCGACAACATCCGTCTCGGCGACCCATCGGCCACCGATGAAGAGATCATCCATGCGGCAAAACAAGCCGCACTCGGTCAAGTCATCGAGCAATCACCGCTCGGGATTCAGCAATCAGTAGGCCACCACGGGAACGCACTGTCAGGCGGTGAACGCCAACGAGTCGCGATCGCCCGAGCCCTCCTTAAACAGGCACCGATCCTCATCCTCGACGAGGCGACCTCCGCCCTCGATACCGCCACGGAAGCGAAGATCGCCGAAACGATCCGCGCGCTCCCATGCACGAAGATCGTCGTCACTCACCGCGACGCGGACACAACCTGGCAGCCGACAGGTCACATTGCGCTCGGAGCACCAAGTGGTCGGAACACCAACGACCTCTGGTGAAAATGAAGTGAATTTGTTTGGGTCAGGCGGGCTGCCAGTGTTAGTGCGGGATCAGACAGCGCAGGTTCCGTCCGGCCCGTTGCGTGTGGCTGCGGTGAAGGTCGTGTTCGTGCTCTCA
This sequence comes from Microbacterium sp. JB110, assembly GCF_003335195.1. Taxonomy (NCBI): domain Bacteria; kingdom Bacillati; phylum Actinomycetota; class Actinomycetes; order Micrococcales; family Microbacteriaceae; genus Microbacterium; species Microbacterium sp. JB110. Next base: position 316,465 of record NZ_QPGM01000002.1, read on the forward strand.
GGATGGGGACGCCTGCACACTCCAACAGGTGAGGAGCTATTGGGCGCGGGCAGTATTTTGACGATTCCAAATGGTATTGAGTGTCGCGGGTTTCCAGCAGAACATATGCGAACAGTGACTTTCTACATTCATCCCGGATTACTAGCCGATCAGGTGCGGTGGCTGTCTGCAGCACACCCTCTGGTACACCATCTGCACCGTGCTCTCCACAAGAATTCTGAGCTCGGAACGTTGCGACTCTCGCCGGGAGCGTTGCTTGAACTCACTCCCAGCCTGCTCCGCCTCGCACACAAACCTGAGACTACTACGAGCGACTTTACCGTGCTCGCAGGAGCCTCGGAGGTGTTCGATGCGGTAGGAAAACTGGCTCTTCGCAGTTGAGGGTGTAGTCGAGGGTCGGCGGCGGGTTCGTGGATAGGCGTCGAGGTCTTCCAGGATGGAAGTTCTCACACTGCTCATTCGCCGGAAGACCTCGACGTGCACCACCCTACGTTCGCGAACCCTGACCTCACCACGTTCTGCCGCCTCGACGAGCTCGGCCTCGAAGTCGTCGGCCAGCGGCTCGAACCTGACCGGGCGGTGCTGGAGTGCCGCGTCATCGAGGACGACCCGTGGTGCCGGAAGTGCGGTGCGGAGGGCGTGGCGCGGGACACCGTGTCCCGGCCGCTCGCGCACGAGCCGTTCGGTCACCGGCCCACGACGCTGCTGGTCCGGGTCCGCCGCTACCGATGCGTGCACTGCCGACGGACTTGGCGGCAGGACACGTCGAAGGCGGCGGCGCCGCGGGCGAAGATCTCCCGCGGCGGAATCGGGTGGGCACTCACTGCGATCGTGGTCGACCACCTCACCGTCTCCCGCGCCGCGGCCGGCCTCGGGGTGTCGTGGCACACCGCGAACACCGCAATCCTCGCCGAGGGCAAGCGGCGGCTCATCGACGACCCGGCCAGGTTCGACGGGGTGAGCACGATCGGTGTCGACGAGCATGTCTGGCGACACACCAGGTTCGGCGACAAGTACGTGACCGTGATCATCGACCTCACCCCGGCCCGCGAGAAGACCGGCCCGGCACGGCTGCTGGACATGGTCGAGGGCCGCTCGAAGCAGGTGTTCAAGCAGTGGCTCGCCGCCCGGCCCGCGGACTGGTCGAAGGCGATCGAGGTGGTCGCGATGGACGGGTTCTCCGGGTTCAAGACTGCCGCGGCCGAGGAACTCCCCGACGCTGTCCCGGTGATGGACCCGTTCCACGTCGTCCGCCTCGCCGGCGACGCCCTGGACCGGACCCGGCAGCGCGTCCAGCAGGACACCCTCGGCCACCGGGGTCACGCCGGCGACCCGCTCTACGGTGTCCGCCGCACCCTCCACACCGGCGCGAGCTTCCTCACCGAAAAGCAGACCGCCCGCCTGGAAGCGGTGTTCGCCGCCGAGGAGCATGTCGAGGTCGAAGCGACGTGGGGCATCTACCAGCGCATCGTCGCGGCCTACCGCGAACCCGACAAGAACAAGGCCAAGGAGATGATGTGCGCAGTGATCGACGCCGTCAGCAGCGGCGTCCCCGCCGTTCTCGCCGAGGTCCGCCGACTCGGGCGGACGTTGAAGCAGCGCGCCGCCGACGTGCTCGCGTTCTTCGACCGGCCCGGCACCAGCAACGGCCCCACCGAGGCCATCAACGGCCGCCTCGAGCACCTCCGCGGCTCCGCACTCGGGTTCCGAAACCTCACCCACTACATCGCGAGATCGCTGCTCGAGGCCGGAGGCTTCAGACCTCACCTACACCCTTGATTTCGAAGAGCCGGAAAACTGACCGGCGTTGCCTCAGGCAGCACCGATCGTATCGGGGCGTTCCCAAGACGAGAAGTGACCATGGCAGTCGCCCTGCTACAGGCAAATCTGAATCACCCCTGGCGCGTCGATGAACTCGCTCGGGAGATTGCCCTGTCATCGTCACAGTTGACCCGGCTTTTCCGCTCGCATGTGGGTGTCGCTCCCGGGACTTTTCTTCGTCAGCTTCGGGCGGATCGGCAGGCTGAGCTTCTTGCCACGACGGACCTTTCGGTGAGCGAGGCTGCGGCACGCGCAGGCTGGGGTGCCAGTACGCTTGCCTCCCGGTCGTTTAAGCAGCGGTACGGGGTCTCGCCGAGCATCTACGCGCGCTTCCATCGTGGCGAGAAGAACACACTCCTCACGCTGAGCGATCAGACTTCGTGAACCGATGCCAGCAAAGCTTGGGATGTCCTTTTCCGCACAAAGAGGGCTAGTTAGCTGCCTGATAGTATGGCACTTAATGAATAAGGGTGTGGTCGTCAAACACGACTTTTTGCTGGCTCACGTTGATCACGATGAGTCTGCTCAAGTCGTGATGGCGGTGCTGTCTGCGGCGCGGCGCATCGATGACGCATGCGCCCACCTGCTGGCGCGGCATGGGCTTTCCGAGGGAAGGTTCGCAGTGTTGCTCGCGGTCAGCGAGCGTGATGACGCGAGTCCCGGGTGGATCGCCGAGCGGCTTGGGGTGACTCGCGCAACGGTCACTGGTCTTCTTGAAGGGCTGGTCAAAAGTGACTTTGTCGTGCGCATGGCCGCGCCAGGAGACCGCCGTTCGCACAACATCAAGCTCACGGAGGCTGGGGTCGCTGTTGTGAAAGAACTCGTACCCGTATACAAGGAGTGGTTGCGCCAGATCGCGGACAAGGTTGCGACGCCGCAAGACATTATCTCGAGTCTGGAACAGCTACGGCACAACCTGAGATCAGGAGCACCAACGAAGGGGGGTCATGAGTCGTCCTAGAACGGTTGCAGGGTTTGTGCCCGAACGGTTGCAGCAGTTACAGGCTGGGAGTATTGCAACGAGCACGCCCACCGAAGCATTAGCGATCGATCAGGGGTGTTGCTGCGCAATGTGCTCCCTGACGCTCCTGAACGTTTGCATGACGCTGCACGTGCGACGCAAAGCCAGGGAATTTTGGCGAGGATGCAACCCATCGGCGAGGCACTGCACAATCATCTTGGTACTGCAGACCCGGATCGCTGAGCTACGCACCGCTCAGACACGGTGCGTGGGTGGGCATGTTTCGCGGTTGCTGCTGGCCCGATCTTCCAAACCGCCGAAACCTTGCTGCCAGTGTTACGGCCAGCAGCCGATGATCAGCATTTCGCGGTTCGGGAATGGGCGTGGATGACGGCCAGGCCCACGCTCACAGCGCACCTCATCGAGAGCATCACGGTGCTTTCTGTTTGGACAGGTACAGATTCAGAACGCATCCGCCGGTTCACGAGCGAAGCGCTATGCCCGCGAGGAGTGTGGGCCAAACATATCGCCGCCCTCACACACGACCCTGAGCTGGGGTTACAGATCCTCGAACCCTTACGCAGTGACACGTCACGCTATGTGCAAGACTCTGTCGCGAACTGGATCAATGATGCCTCGAAAACCCAGCCCGAATGGGTCGGGCAGTTCGCTGATCGGTGGCTTCAAGAAAGCCCCACCCCCGAAACCACGCGCATCGTGTCCCGCGGCCTCAGGTCGATACGAGACTGAGCGATGCAAACCGAGGAAGTACTGGAGACGGAGTTCGCGCGCAGCACGACGATCCCACACGTCGAGGCGAGACGCTCCTCTCAGGAGAATTCCTGCTACCGCCCACACACGCATGACACGTTCTCGATCGGGCTCATCGATTCGGGTACCTCGGTGTTCGCTGGCCCGCTCGGCGGCAGCGTACACCTGCGCCCGGGTGATGTGATTGTCATCGCAGCCGACCAGGTGCATCAGTGCAACCCTTATGGTGGTCGGTGGGTCTATCAAATGATCCACATGGATCAGGGCTGGGCAACAGACCTCGCGCCCGACGGATCTGCACAGGCACTATTTTCTAGCATCACCGTCCTGCGCCACCCGAACCTGCACGCGAGGCTCAGCGCATGGAACAGCCGCATCTTCGAGGACGAGAGCCGAGAACGTCTCGAAACTGATTTTCGTATGCTGTTGCGTGACCTCTCAGCTGCAGCACCGGACCATGTGGTGACCAGCGACGCTGACCCCGACCTTCGTGAGCGTCTACACCCGGTGATGGAGCGCCTACGATATGACGAATCCAACCCGAGCCTCGACAACCTGGCGGCTCTGGTTGGGATGTCGCGGCACCAGCTGATCCGCTCGGTGAAACGCGCTACCGGGTTGGCACCGTTGGCGTGGAGACAAAACGCCCGCATTATCGAAGCGCGGCACATGCTCCGTGACGGGCATGCTCTCGCCGATACCGCCCACACTCTGGGCTTCACCGACCAGAGCCATTTTCACCGCGTGTTTCGTGCCCACGTCGCCGCCCCACCGGGCCAATACCGTTCCGCAACGTAAGCCGCAGCCGCACGAACGTACAAGACACCACCCCTCACCGTCGCCGAGACTTGACGAGTTCACCGTCAAGATCGGAGGGGAAGTATGGAGCAGTTTGCCGCAGTGGCTCTCGCACACTTTCTGGCGCTGCTCATTCCCGGGGTAGATTTCTTTCTCATCGCCCGCACCGCAATGACCAGCGGTTGGCGAAACGCCACCGGCGCGTGCCTGGGCATCGCCGCCGCGAACGGGATCTTCATCGCGGCAGCATTCTCAGGGATCTCGATCATCTCGCACCCGACCGTGCTCGTCGTGATTCAACTGGCTGGCGGTGCCTTTCTGGTGTTCATCGGAATCGCGTTTATGAGATCAACGCCCCGGCTCAGTCACGATGACGACATGACTATCGAGCAGGCCACTTGGGTGAAGAACTTCGGTCTCGGGATCGCTTCTGGCCTGCTCAACCCCAAGAACGCGCTCTTCTATCTCAGCCTCGCCACTGCGCTCGCTGGGGCAGCACCACTCACACTCGTTGCATACGGGACCTGGATGTTCACCATTGTGCTCGTCTGGGATGTCATCATTGCGGTCGCCCTCGGATCCCGCAGAGCCCTCGCCCGGTTGGCACGCGTCGTGCCCTGGCTCACGAAGATAGCTGGAGGCTTCCTCATCCTTTTCGGCATTGCCCTGATCGTGGCTGTCGTGCAATAACGCAACGATTCGCCAAGCCGAGGTAAGTTCGTGCTTCCACTGCGGTAAAAGGCCGCAAAAACTCAGCGAGCTACTCCATTTCGCTGGTCGAATGCCCGCGACGCAACTGCAGGATCAGTCCATCCCGCCGCCGCCACAGCCTCTGCAACCTCAAGTCTTGTGGTTGCGAGAACCTGCGCGAAGCTGGCGAAGCAACGCCGCCGCTGAGACGCCGATCTGGGTACGAAACAAACGCGTCAACTGAGAGCTTGACAACGCCGCAGCACTGGCCAGATCAGCAATCTGCCATCCACGGTCTAGGGTTGCGTTCAATAAGGAAATCGCGGCGACAATCTCGCGGCTTGGCGAGACTCCAGGATATACGGTGTACTCACAACGTTCTGTGGCTTGACCGCTCATCCGACCCGCCCCGTCGAATACCTCCGCTGAGAGAGCATGAATCAGCCGAGAATCGAACTGCGAAGGCATAACGCGCAGACTGTCAAGGGCCAGTTCCAGGTCCCCAGTTTTGGCCAAGTAGAAGTCCCCACCCTCTGTCATGGTTGATCAGTGGGGTAGGTGTTCACCTCCTTGTCGGGCTCGGGCTTGTCGCATGAGGTAGGACTGGCCGCTGGTGACCACGGTGGTGGCGTGGTGCAGTAGCCGGTCGAGCATGGACACGGCGGTGGTGTGTTCGGGCAAGAACCGTCCCCAGTCTTCGAAGGAGTGGTGGGAGGCGATGCCCAGGGAGCGGCGTTCGTAAGCGGCGGCCACGAACCGGAAGAGCAACTGGGCCCCGGTGTCGTCCAACGGGGCGAATCCGATCTCATCGACCAGCACCAGGTCGTTGCGTAGCAGCGTCTCGATGGCCTTGCCAACGGTGTTGTCGGCCAGGTGTCGGTAGAGGGTATCGACCAGGTCAGCGGCGGTGACGTAGCGCACCCGGTGCCCGGCGACCACGGCCGCGTGCCCCAGGGCGATGAGGGTGTGGGACTTACCTGTGCCGGCCGGTCCGATCAGCGCTAAGTTCTCCTTGGCCCCCACCCACTCCAGGCTGCTCAGGTAGGCCCACGTCGGTGCCGGGATCGCCGAGGCGCCCAGGTCGAACTCCTCGATCGTCTGGAGCACCGGGAAGGCGGCGGCCTTGCGCCGGGCTCGCTCGTTGGAGGCATCGCGGGCGGCGACCTCAGCCTCCACCAGGGCTCGCAGCACCTCCTCGGGGCTCCACCGCTGGGTCTTGGCGGTGATGAGCAACTCAGGGGCGAGTTGGCGCATCGCGGCCAGTGTCAGCCGGCGTAGCCCGGCGGTCAGGTCCGCCGCCAATACCGGAGCAGTGGCGGGGCTCATGAGGACACCCTCCCTGCGGTGGTGGGGGCGTGCTCCGCCAGCGACCGCCCGGTGGCCGTGGGCAGGTCGATCACCGGCGGCATTCCTTCGTCAACTCCGCGCCGACCGGATGGCTGAACTTCTCGCGACCACCAGCCTCACGGTAGGCGAGATCGGTGCGGCCGTGGGTTGGCGCGATGCGGCGGTCGCGCCGCGATCTTTCAAGCAGCGGTACGGAGTAGCTCCACGCATCTACGCAAGCTCATGCCGGAGATATGCTGCCAAGTCTGCAACTCCGCTACAGCCAGTTCCATGAGGGCCTGTTCGAGGATCGACGACCCGACAAGGGTGTTAGTGGCGGGTCAGCACTATTCATGGCGGGATTCGTTCTGCTCTCACGTCTCTAAAGACTCGCTCGATATGCTGGTTGAATACAGCGAGCCGAAGGAGCATCGTGGGCCGAAAAGAGCGGTTGGCGTCACGCGAGCGCCTTCAGCGAATTCGACTTCTGAGTTCTGAACTCGACACGCTCCGTAACGCAGCGATCGAACGCACTCGGTCAATCGACACGAAGTCCTCGTTTGTCGTTGTCGCCGCCGGAGTGCTTGCGGGGGCAACCTTCACAGGCTTAGTCGATGCCCGATCGTGGTACCTCGGGTTAGTGCCGTTCGCGCTCACTGTCGCAACGATCATTGCCGCGGCGGTCTCGCTCTGGCCGTCGACGATTGACTCGCCTTCCGGCCGATTCCTTGTCACTCGATGGGTTAATGCTTCTGAGCGTATGGAAGCGATGGAGGACTACATCCTCGAAGTGAAGGTACGCGAAATCGAGAAACGAAACTCGAAGAATGAGAAACGCGCAAAGGCAACCAAGTCGGCGTTCGTGCTCTTGGTAAGTGGCGTAGTGACTGCGCTGCTTGTCGCTGGTATCAATGCATCTGTCCTGAGAGGAGACCCAACCAATGGCCAGACCAACCCCGTCCACACCCCCTCCGCCCCCGGAACGCCCTGACGTCGAAGAAGCCTTTGAGACACTGACTCACGGTGACGATTCTGTGGAGAAGAAAAATGGCTGACGACAAGAATCCAACACCGCGGCCCGACGTCGAGGAAGCCTTCACGGAACTGACCGAGGCCGCGAAGCCGAGGCCGACACCTCCGTCCAAGCCTAAGGACTGAGTTTGCCTCTGTCGTTTCTCTCGCGGATATAGCCGCCCCAGTCTCGAGCCGCGAGGCCTGCCCATGCTCGTGCGGCGGTCTGAGAGATTCCGAGTGTTTGGGCGAGGATCATGTGCGGCACCTCAGCTGAGAGGCCAAACATGGCTGCATGCCGGGCTTGGTGGGGTGGGATGCCGAGTTCGACAAGCTGGCCTCGGATGTTCTCGGTGGCTATCGGACGGCCGGGGATTCCGCCTGGGAAGAGCCAGCCGTTGTCGAGAGAAGCGTAGGAGGCGTTGACTCGGTGTGTGAGCTGTTGTCGGATGAGCATGCCCAAGGGTTCGGGCATCTCGACCGGGGTTTCGCGGAATGTGACGAGCACAGGGCCTCGTTGTGGCGCGGTTACTTGCTCGGTGCGGAGGTCGTAGGCTCGGGTGAGGGGCTGCGCGAAGAGCAGGATGAAGAGGCCGATGATGCGGGTGTAAAGCCGGATCGAGTCGTCGCGCAGGAGGGTGCCGATATGACGCCAGCGGTCGGCATCTCCCATCGTGACATGCGCTTGGCTGGGGTTCGGGTTCTTCACGGAGATACGGTTGTTGATCCCAGTGCGGTTTATCCAAGTGATGAACGGGTGCAGCATCATCGACATTGACATCACTTGGGTGGAGAGGTAGAGCTCGAGTCGGTGCTGAGTAACCTCAAGGATCGTCGTCTGTTTGTGCTCGAGCCATGCCAACAGGTCGATCGAGCGGTTCAGGCGTTGCCGCGCGCCCTCGGCCATCGCTTTGGTGAGCCTGCCCTGGTCGGCGGCTGTGCGCAATCGACGGAGAATAACCCAGCGTGCGAACTGGTCGATGGTCTGTCGGTGCATCGCGCTGATGCCCGCGACACGGTCGATAAGCCAAGGCCCAATGCGCTCGATCAGTGGTTCGTAGGGTTCGAGGACCTCAAGCGCGACAAGGAGATCGCGCAGGTAGTTGTGTGCGCGATCCATCGGCCGTCGGGCGAAGGTGTCGTGGGAGATGTTCACTTCGCCAGAGGCCATCTGACGGAGAAGGGTAGGGCCGTGACCGGGCGGTCGTTGCAACCAGGTAATCGCGTTCTGCGGCCGATGCGACCCCACGAGCGCGTCGAAGACTGGCCGAAGACGTTCGTGGATCTCTCCGGTGCGGGGATCAAGCAGCAGCACATGGAGGCGTTCGCTCAGAACGCAGGAAGCGCAACGACGAACCCCATAGGGCTGATCTTGACGACCACACTTCTCACAGACGAACACGGGCGGCTTCCCCGCGCAGTCGGCACAAATCAACTGTGCAGGTGCGGTCACTGAGAGGTAGGGCAAGGGGCGAAACTGGCTGCAGCCTGGGCAGCGGGCGGGGTGATAAGCGAGGTAGCGACAGCAGTTCTGACAGATCTTTCCCTCTGGTAACTCGAATGATCCGGTCAGTCGCTCGCATCGGATGCAGACCGGTGCCCGGCGTGCATTCACTCGTCGACGCCGTCGGGCCTGCGGATCACCGCCCGGATCGGACGGATGGATCCGATCTTCGGGCCGCCCTCGTTGTGCGTGCCGGTGCGGGCCGCCCGCTGCTCGGCGACGACCGGCACGATGAGATCGTTCGGGGTGCAGCCCAATGCGTCGCAGAGCGCGACGAGTACCTCGGTGTTCAGGCGCTGCGGGGTCTTCGTCACGAGCCGGTAGACGTGCTCTCGGGTCAGGTGAATGCCGCGTTCTTCCAATAGCGGCATCAGTTCGCTGGTCTGGAACATGCCACGGTCGGCCATGACCTGCCGCAGATTCCACTGCATCTGGATCGTCCTCATGATGGGCTCGCCTCCTCTTCGGTTCGGTAGACCCTGGCAAGAGCGGCCTGCAGGGTCTTGTTCTTGAAGTCGTTGGACACCGAGGTGTAAATCGCGGTCGTCGACCCCCAACGGTGCCCGACCTGTTCGGTGACGAAGTGCTCCGGGTAGCCGAACTCGATCAGATGGGTCACATACGAGTGCCGCAGGCAATGCAGGGTCAAGTGCTCTTCAAGGCCGATCTCGCTGCGTGTGTCGGCGAAGAGTTCATCGACGTGGCGGACACTGACCCGGCTGCGCCGCTCGGTCAGCCAGAGTGCGGCCTGGTTGCCCGCCTCGAACAGGGGCAGCCCCTCTTCGACCCATTGCCGCAGACCATTGACGGCCCAATCGAACTCGGGAACAGCGAGAACCGTGCGGCGCCTCGGCAATGAGCCTTTCATCGCTTTCCCGAACCGCACATGGATCGACCCATAGGTGCCCCAAGCTCGCATGTGCGGGTTCGGACGCAGATCGGGCAAGTCCAGGCGCACGAGCTCGTTGCGCCTGAGCCCGAACCCATAGGTCGTCTTGATCATCGTCGCGTCGCGCCACGCGGCAAGCGACCCTTTCCGGCCGAGGCGCACGATCTGCTCGATCCGTGTATCGAGCCAGTCGAAGAGATCCTGCAACTCCCGATACGTCAGAGGGCGACGTTGCGGTCTGCCCTCGTACTCGTTCAGGTGCGCGACCGTGTTCCATTCATTGCACACCTGCACCGGGAATGTGCCGAAGCGATCCTGACATTGTACGGGCCATTCGTAGCGTGCATCGGTGACGTAGTCGCAGAACATGCGCAACGTGAGGTGGTAGCCGCGAATCGTCGATACGGCGAGTCGATCCGCGCCGCACGTCAGCGACACCGTAAAGTCCTCCATATCGCCCGGTGTCCACTCCCACGGATACTGCTCGGTGAAGTCCTGAAAGCGCCGGATGAGCCGCTCACGATCCCGCAAGGTCGATTGGCCGAGCTGACGCGAGAGCTGCTGCCGGGTCCAGCCTGCGACCATTGCCTCGAACACGGCCGCTCGCTCGTTCAGATGCGCCACCCCGGGTACCAGCATCAGCCGCGCTGAACCAGGGAACTCGCCGACCATGCACCACCCCCGGTCGTTACCTAAATCTCACGATGTGACTTTTACGGTAAAAAAACCGAAGAGGTGCAATCGGCGCAAGGGTTGTCGATCGAGTCGATCGACAACGTCGCGGTCAACACTGGTCTGGGATGTGACTTCTGATGCAATAAATCCCGCTCAACCGTTGATTGCCGATCGTGTGAGGGAGAAATCAGGCACTGGAAATCAGCGAAGCGCAGGCACCTCGGGGAGCTCGGACTCGGCCCGCTGGGACTGACTCTCGCCTGGCGTCGACGCTGGGGCTGTGTGGGCTCGGTTCCGTCGGTATGGCCCGTACCTGCTGGGTGACACTGTTCGTCGCACACGAAGGCGGACAGGCCCCGAACAGCAAGGAGCCCCCGCCATGCCTGACCCCACACCGTCGCCCGCCCCGCGCCTGGCCGAAATTCCCGCGCCCGTCTTCGCCGATGAGCGGGCGACGCTCTACCTCGGTGACACCGTTGAGCTTCTCCCGCTCCTGCCCGAGGCCAGCATCGACGCCCTGGTGACCGACCCGCCGTATGGGCTGAGCTTCAACGGGCAAGCCTGGGACGACGCTTCCGGGTTCCGCGAGTCCCTCCCGCACATCGACATGACTGGGATGAGTGCGCCGGAGGTATTCGAGACCTGGTGCACGGCCTGGGCTGCAGGAGCATTGCACGCACTCAAGCCGGGCGCGTATGTTGCAGCATTCGGTGGTGCACGCACCTGGCATCGCATGGTGCGCGGGATCGAGAATGCAGGGTTCGAGATCCGCGACCAGATCGCATGGCTGCACACAACCGGGATGCCCAAGAGCTTGGACCTCTCGCACACGATCGACAAGCACCACGGCATGCAGCGCGCCGACCGGGTCGTGCAGGCCACGGATCACGACGGGGTGCTCGGCGCAACGCGCACGGTACTGTCGAAAGGCACACCGGTCACCGAGGACGCGACACGGTGGGAAGGGTGGGGCACGGCATTGCGGCCTGCGTTCGAGCCGATCATCATCGCCCGCAAACCACCCGAAGGAAGCGTCGTCCGAAACGTCCTCAGTCACGGTGTCGGCGGGCTCAACATCGACGGCGCCGGGTTCGCTGACGGCCGGTGGCCGACGAACGTCGCATTCGATGCCAGTCAAGCGGATGCGTTGGATGTGTTGACGGGGACATGGCAAAGCGAGTCGCTATCGAGGAAGTTCCCGATCTTCCGCTTCGACCGAAAGCCCTCCGCCGCTGAGCGTCCTCGGGCATTCGGGGTGTCGCACTCAACGGTAAAACCACTGGCGCTGATGCGCTGGCTGGTCACGCTCGTCACCCCACCGCGTGGCATGGTGCTGGAGCCATTTGCCGGATCCGGCACCACGGTGGAGGCCGCAGCTGGAGCGGGGTTTTGTGTGGTCGCGGTAGAGAAGGATGCAGCGTACGTGCCTCTGGTCCGCTCCCGTCTGGACAGGTCTTCTCGAGCGTGACCGTTGAGTGCCTACCGGGGACCGCCAGCAGCGGTTTGGGGTATATCAGGGCTGTCCGCCACGGAGGCATAACGTCGAGTCCGCCGGCCTCTTGCTGAGAGTGTGAGTGTTCCGTGGCGTTGTTTGGCGGTGGCATCGACCGAAGCGCCCTCGGTCTGATGCCGCTTCCTTTGGGACTCCGCACCGCGCAGCGTCGGCAGGTCAGCGCCACAGGATCGGTGACTGGTACCGATGTCCTGATACGGTCGTGCTCGTCGCCACCGGCGTCAGCGTTGACGGGTGGCACGAGGTTCTCGGCTGCCAGTCGACGGTGTGGCGTGATGAGTGTTCTGGATGTCGTCGTCGAGTACGCGGCCGATGTTCCATACGACCACCGTGAGTCCGAGTGCGGACAGCACTCCGGCGCCGAGTATGACTGGGACGAATCCGAAGGTGCCCGCGAGTGCGAGGCCGGAGCCGCCGGAGATGACCATGAGGAGTGACGTGATGGTGGTGAAGAGGGTGAAGTCGGTGCCGGCGCTTTCGGGGCGGGTGAGGTCCATCGAGATCGTGTAGATGATCGCGAAGGCGGCGGCGAATGCGGCGTTCGACAGTGCCACGACCAGCAGCACGAGCCATGGCCAGATCGCACCGAGTGCGATCGGCAGGGTGCCGAAGGTGGCGAGCACCTGTAGTCCGCCCAGCCACAGTAGGGCGGGTCGTCTGCCGATCCGGGCGATGTATGCGCCGGCGAGGATGCCGGCTGCGACGCCGGTGAGGCTGCCGCCGATCACGACGTACAGGCCGATCGTGGCCTCGTCCCAGCCGTCGGTGACGAGCATGGGGCGTACGAGGTTGTAGCGACGGTGAACCCCGCGCTGTATGCGGGGATGAGTGCGAGGCTCCACCATCGCACGCGCCGGTCGCCGAAGAACCGGGCGATCGCCCGCAGCGTGATGCGGGGGGCGGGTACGTCGCGTTCATCGGCCTCCTCGCGCCAGCGGAGCACGAAGGGGAGCGCGACGAGCGTGCATGCGGCGAGGCAGAGCGCGGCGATCTGCCATCCCGCCGCCTGGTAGACGACGAGCACGACGCCACCGCCGACGACCTGTGCCACTGACGATCCCGCCGATTGGAAGCCGTTGCCCAGGCCGCGCTCGTCTGGCCGGAGGAGTCTCGTCGCGGCGGCGTCGGCGGCGACGTCTTGGGTGGCGGCGACGACGAAGATCACCGCGAAGAGCACGAGCAGGGTCGTGAACTGGGTGGCCGGGTCGAACAGGGCGAGCGAGGCGCATCCTATGGCGAGCAGCGACTGCGTGAGCAGGAGCCAGCCGCGATAGTGTCCGAGCCGTCGTGACCCGAACCGGTCGACGACCGGCGCCCACAGGAACTTGAGCGTGAGTAGTGTTGCGATGCCCGCTGCGGCCCCGATGAGCGCGAGTGGCACGCCACGGGCCTGCGCGATGGTCAGGAACGCGTAGGTGAAGAAGCCCAGGCTCAGGTTCTGGGTGCAGTAGAGCGCGGCGACGAGTGCGAGCCTCCCGCGACGGGACTGGCCACCGGGAAGCGGGGGGCGGCTGGTGGTCATGATGCTCCTTGCTGGGCGGCGAGATCCGCGTAGGCCGGGCAGTCGCCCAGCAGTTCGGTGTTGGTGCCGATGCCGGCGATGCGGCCGTGTTCGACGACGACGATGCGGTCGGCGGCGGCGATGGTGGTCAGGCGGTGCGCGATGACGAGCACGGTGCGGCCGGCCACGAGCGAGGACAGTGCTCGCTGGATGCGGTCTTCGGTGCCGGGGTCGACTGCGGCGACGGCCTCGTCGAGGATGAGCACCGGCGCGTCCTTCAGCAGGGCTCGGGCGATCGCGAGCCGTTGGCGTTGTCCGCCGGACAGGTCGGTGCCGCCGTCGTGCAGCACGGTGTCGAGGCCGTGGGGCAGCGCCCGGACGACGTCGTCGCACTGCGCGGCCTCGAGCGCGGCCCACAGCTCGTCGTCGGTGGCGTGCGGGTGTCCGAGTGCGAGGTTGTGGCGCACGGTGTCGTCGAAGAGGTAGACGTCCTGGTGCACGACCGCCACCTGTGCCATGACGCGGTCGCTGCCGAGTTCGGTGACCGGTACGCCGCCGAGCAGCACGTGCCCCGATGGGACGTCCCACAGTCGTGCGGCCAGGTGGGCGATGGTCGACTTGCCCGAGCCCGACGGTCCGACGAGTGCGGTGATCTGCCCAGGCTCGGCTCGGAACGATACACCGGTGAGGACCGGTTGCGATGCGCCGTCGTATGTGAAGGAGACGTCACGGAACTCGACCGACCCGTCGGCAGGTTCGATGGGTCGTTCGGGTTCACTGAGCACGGGTGCGTCCCAGATCTCGCCGATCTTGGCGGCGATCTGCTGCTGGTTGCGCCGGTAGCCGGCGAGCATCATGAGTTCTTGGATGGGCTGGTAGATCGTCAGCGACAGGAACAGGAAGGCCAGCAGGGTGACGGCAGGCACCGCCCCAGTGGCGTACAGACCTGCCCCGACGACGATGAGCACCACTTGCCCGGACTCGACCGCGATCGAGCCGAGCGCCGTCGCGGGCGTGGCCCGTACCGACATGGCCGTGCTCGCCTCGGAGAGTCGCGAGATCGCGGTGTCATAGCGGGATGCCATCGCCGACCCAGGGTTCCCACGCAGCACAGCGGCGCCGCGGGCCTGGTCGAGCAGTGCGACGGTGGCCTCCTGCCTCGCGGCGTAGAGGTCGGCGAAGGCCCGGTGGTGAATGCGATCGCTCCACACCGTCAGCAGCCAGAACAACGGCAGGCCGATGAGCGCCGCGAGGGCGAGCCGCCAGTCGATGACGAGCAGGATGATCATCGCGTAGACGGGCTGCACGAGCCCGCCGACGATCTGCTGCGGGACGTTCTGGAAGTCGATCATCGCCGTGTCGTTGCCGACGAGCGTGGCGATCCTGCCGTTGTCGACGCGACCGAAGAACCCCAGCGGAACCCGCCGGAGACGTTCGAGCACCGACAGCTGCAGATCGGCCTTGGAGCGGGCCGACAACCGCCACACCAGCGCGTTGGACCAGACGGAGGCGAGCAGACGCAACACCAGCATGCCGGCAAGCAGCGCCGTGACGGTCCAGACCAGTGACGCATCGAGGCCGCCGGCCCAGCCCTCGCCGATGGCGGCCATGACGATCACGAAGACCGCGATGAGCGGCGCCCCGCGCACGAGCGATTCCGCGACGAGTCGCACGAACCCGCGGCGCCACAGCGTCTGCCAGCTCCGCCCGTACAGGGCCCGCCACTGCCTGGCGAAGCCGAGCCCGCCGATGTGCGCTCGCACGACGGAACGCGCAGCCTGCCCCCACTCGTCCGCGGCGCTGTCCGGGAGGTTCTCAGCGACATTCGTAGCGGGTGCCGGCGCGGGTACCGGTGCGGTCGATGCCTCGAGCCGCCAGCCCTCGGCGTCCCGGTAGGAGTGCCAGAGCTCCCGATACGGGGTACACGTCTCGAGCAACCCCTCGTGGTCGCCGGTCACAGCGACCACACCCTGGTCGAGATAGGCGATCTGGGCGCTGTGCTGGATAGTGGAGAGCCGGTGGACGATCGCGATCACGGTACGTCCCGCTATGACTTCATCGAGAGCGTCGAGTGTGTTGCGTTCGGTGGTGGCGTCCAGCGATGCGGTGATCTCGTCGAGTACGAGGATGCGCGCGTCCTTGAGGATGGCCCGGGCGATCGCGATGCGCTGCCGTTCGCCGCCGGAAAGCACCCCGCCGCCGGCGGGCAGTTCGGTGGCCCACCCCTCGGGTAGTGCGGCCGCGACGTCGCCGAGCTGGGCGCGTTCCGCGGCGGCGACCACCTCGGCCTCGGTCGCGGCCGGTCTGGCGATGCGGATGTTCTCCAGCAGCGACGCGGCCAAGACATACTCGTCCTGCTGGATGAACGCCACGAGCCCCGCGAGCGACTCGGTGGGGATCTGCCGCACATCGACCCCGCCGATGCGCACCGCACCGGAATCGACGTCGGAGAACCTTGCCACGAGCCTGGCGAGCGTCGATTTACCGCTACCGGTCCGGCCGACGAGCGCGAGTGTTTCCCTTTCCCGTGCGATCAGGCTGATGCCGTCGAGCACCAGTGCGTCCTCGCGGTAGGCGAATCGCACGTCGTCGAACTCGACGTCGAAACGCTCGGGGACGACGGGCTCGGCCGGTGCGGGCAGCGGGTCCTCGGCGAGGATCTCGGTGATCGTCCCCGCCGCCAGTTGGATCCTGACGAGGATCGTCGCCAGTGTGCCGACGAGGCCCATGACGGGCGTGAGATACCCGAGCGCCAGCAGCAGGAACAGCACGAGCGTCGGCAGATCCAGCTCGCCCGAAGCGAAGCGCAGGCCTGCGACGGGGATGAGCAGCGCGACCGTGAGCCCCGTGGCCACGGTCATCGCCGCCACCAGCCACCGCACCGGCCCGGCTGTCGCCGCCGTCTGCAGACGTGCGGCCTCGATGACGGCCGTGCGCGCCTGGTCGTAGCCGGTGTCCGGCCGTAGGTACCCGCGGATGACCTTGATGCCCTGCAGATACCCCATGACAGCCCGGCTGAGCGTGGTCGAGTGCTCGGCGAGAGCGGCATTGTTGCGCTGCGCGAGCCTCATACCGATCGCCGAAACGACGACGAGCAGCACGAGCGAGGCGAGTGCCACCAGCGCGAGCCTCCAGTCGACGACGAACAATGCGATCGTCGTCGCCACAGGTACCGCCGCTGCGGCGGCGCCGTCGGGAACGCCATGCGCGAGCGCCTCTTCGAGCTGCTCGACGTCGTCGTGCAGCACCTTCTTCAGCTCACCCGTCGATCTCGCCTGCACCCGCCCGAGCGGCAGCACCTGCAGTTTCGCAGCGATGGCACGCCGCAGGTCGCCGAGGATCCGGTACGCGGCGACATGCCCGACGTGGGTGGACAGCCCGTTCGCGATCGCCCGCACGACCAGCGCGACCGCCGTCCACCACGCGATCCAGCCAACCGCTGCGGTATCCGCAGACGGCCCAGCGAATAGCGCCACCGTCACCGCATACACCGCGAGATACGGCGCCAGCGAGCACCCGGTACCGACGACGGCGAGCACGGCAGAGCCCACGAGACCGAAACGGTGCCCGGCCACGATCGCACCGAGGGTGGTGGGTTCCGCACCGGGCCGGGCACCTGCCTCGCCAGCTCCAGACATCAGGGCATTAGCTCGAGTAAGGGTCACCTAAGTGAGGCTAGAAGCAGCAAGCGCGAAAATAAATAGCCATGTATTTACTGTTCTCGCCAAGCTAAGATCGTGGTGTGTCCACTGAGCGCCGTAGCGACCGGGGGAGAGGGCGCCCCCGTCAGGGTGACATCGTCCTGAGTCGCGACCTCATCGTCGAGACCGCGCTCGCGATCGCAGGTGCAGAAGGCTTCGCCGCGCTCTCCATGCACAGACTCGCTCGCCAGCTCGACGTGACCCCGAGAGCGCTCTACAACCATGTCGCAGACCGGCAGGAAGTGATCGATCTCGCCGCCGCGCGCATGCTGCAGCACACGCCCATGCCGGCCTTCGACCATCCGGATTGGCGCGACGCGCTCCGCGATGCCTACGACAAAGCCCGCCAGGCCTACCGGGCCTACCCGCGCGCCACCCTGATCTCACTGGACGAGACCGTCAGTGCCACGTCGGTCGACCCGCACCGGGTGATCCTTGCCGAACGCCTCCTACAGTTCTTGGTCGACCTCGGGTTGACACTGCCCCAGGCGCTCGTGATACGCAGCGGGTTCCTCTTCGACGTGTTCGCCTTCACGCTGCTGATCGACTACCGCTACGACCGCGGCGACGACGAACTGCGCCGGATGATGAGCCAACCAGTGCCCGAAGCCTGGCTGGACTCCCTCCCCGACGTCGTTGCACCACGGTCACGAGAAGCGTCCGACCTTGACCCCCGCACCAGCGATGAGATGTTCGCCGAGACCATCGCCATGCGAATCGCCACCATCGAGCACCTGCTCGAATGAACCAGGCGCTGCGCCATGTGCCGCAAGCACCCGGGTAGCCCAGCTGTCGACCCCGTCCTTCGG
Organism: Microbacterium sp. JB110; assembly: GCF_003335195.1. NCBI lineage: Bacteria > Bacillati > Actinomycetota > Actinomycetes > Micrococcales > Microbacteriaceae > Microbacterium > Microbacterium sp. JB110. The sequence goes on from NZ_QPGM01000002.1 coordinate 334,435, forward strand.
TGTCGATGACGCCGTCCCTTGATTTCGGTAGTCCACTCTCATAATCTGGTGAGGTGAGCCTTACCTCAGAAAGCGGTGTCCGTGCGGCAGGTCGCGCGCGTCGGCCGGGGCGTCCACCCACGATCGATGCGGCGGCCATCGGCGGCGCGGTCGTGACGGTCGGTTTCCGGGAGGTGACGTTCGCTGCGGTGGCGGACCGGCTGGGTGTCGGGCAGGCGACGGTGTATCGGCACGCGGCCAATCGTGACGAGCTGGTGCGTCTCGGGTTGGAAGAGGCGGTGTCTGGTTTCGCCTGGCCGGATCTTACGGGCCGGTGGGACTCATTGCTGCGGCGATGGGCGGTGGCGTCCTGGCGGGCGTGGGAAAAGCATCCCGGTGCGGTGTTCGCGATCTCGCGTGGAGTGATCCCGCCATCGATAGTGGGACTCGCCGACCGGATAGGCGGAGCGCTCGTGGAGCGGGGGTTCATCGCCGCGGATGCCGTGCTCGCCGTCGACCTCGTCTTCGACCTCGCGGCGGACAACCGTCGCGGTGTCGAGGCGCTCGACACCATTCGCGAGCCAGGTGAGACGGCCGCTCGAGGCGGAGTGGAACACGGATGGCGCACAGCCCCTGTGTCACCGGGACCGGAAGGGCGGCACGAGGTGCGGGCGGAGATGGTGCGGGCGATCCGGGTGGAACCGGTCGAGTGGTTCGAACGGAAACTGGGCGTCGTCCTCGCGGGCATCGCACAGGAACTCGCACCCCGACAGGAGGAAACGCCATGACGACCGTTGAGCAGTCTCCGGCGCACACGAGCACGGCCGCATCGTTCAACGCGGAACCAACCTGGCTGCCGGCGGCCCGCTATACCGGCTTCTGGGCCGAACACAGCCGCGCTGCCGGATGGCGCCTCGAACCCACCGCCACACCACACGGACAGGAATCACACTGATGGCCAACTGGCAGCGCGGCGTGATGCGCCTGATGCGCATTCCCAACCACGCGGTCACCGTCACCGTGATCCACGACTACACCCCGTGCTACCGGCGCATCACCTTCACCGCGCCAGACCTCGTCAACCAGCTGGAGGTGTTCCCCACGCTCTGGCTACGCCTGTGGGTGCCGCACCCTGCGAAAGGCGAGGGGCACCTCAGCCAGCGCGGATACACCTTCGTCGACATCCGGCCAGACGAGGGCACGTTCGCTCTCGACTTCATCCTGCACGAACAACCCGGCCCCGCCGGAGACTGGGCAAAGAACGCCGCCATCGGCCAGAGGCTCGACGTCGCACTGACCCCAGCCAGAATCAGCCTGCCCGAGAAAGCAACCGAGGTCATCCTCGCCGGCGACACCACCGCCCTGCCCGCGATCAACACCTGGATCGACGCCATCCCCACCCACCTGCCCGTATCAGTGGCGATCGAAGACGATCACGACGACCTCGCCGGCCTGCCCTGTGCAGCGCGAGAGAACGTGACCTGGACCTGGGTGGGGCCAGAGGCGACGCGCGGTGCCGCGCTCGCGGCGCATCTGACGGGTTCCGAGCACGCCCGGCCGGGCCTGTACGCGTGGGCGGCGGGAGAGAAGACCCTGATCAAACATGTCCGTTCGGTGTTCCGCGACCACCTCCAGCTGGACCGGTCCTCGCAGTTCACCCAGTTCTACTGGATCCACGGCAAAGCCACCGGCTGACCCCGACTCTCCACTCGTCCACCCCCGCTCTTGGAAAGCCCAGGTCATGAACCGTTCTCCGTCCACCGTGCCCGTGCCGGTCCAGCACTCGCCGCAGATCCCGCTCGTCCTGTCTGCGGTGCTGATCGTGTTCCTGGGGCAGATGACCCTCAACCCGGTCATCGCCCCGCTCGCCCGCGAGGTCGGATTGGCCGAATGGCAGGTCGGGGTGACCATCAGCACCGCCGCGATCATGGTCGTCACCACCAGCCAGCTGTGGGGACGCCGCTCCCAGTCCTGGGGACGCAAACCTGTCCTCGTCGGCGCGCTCACCCTCGCCGCCGTCTCGATGATCCTGTTCACGATCGTCGCGCAGCTCGGGATGACCGGCCTGATCGGCGGGACCGTGCTGTTCGTGTTGTTCGTGCTGCTGCGCGGCATCGCGTTCGGCACCGCGATCGCGGCCGTCCCTCCGACCGCGCAGGCCTACATCGCCGACGTCACCATCGACGAACGCACCCGTGTGAAAGGGATGGCCGGCGTCGGCGCCGTGCAAGGCATCGCGATGGTCGGCGGCGCCATCATTGGCGGAGCGCTGTCCGCGTTCGGTCTGATGACCTCCCTCGCGGCCGTTCCTGTCCTTCTCATCGCCGGGCTGAGCATCGTCGGATTCCGGTTGCGCCGCGAGCCGCGCACCACACTCATCGACGACCCCGCCCGGATCCGCCCCACCGACCCGCGCGTCTGGCCGTTCCTGCTGGCCGGGTTCGGCATGTTCACCGCCCTCGGGTTCATCCAGGTCATCACCGGATTCATCGTCCAGGACCGCCTCGGCCTCGACGCCTCCGCCACCGGACTGGTCACCGGCGCAGCGCTCCTGGCCGCCGGCGTCGGCATGGTCCTCGCTCAAGCCGTCATCGTCCCGCGCCTGGGATGGGGACCACCCGCGCTGTTGCGCACCGGCAGCGCCACCGCCCTGATCGGGTTCGTCGTCTTGATCCCCGACCTGGGCATGGCCTCGATCCTCGCCGCGATGCTGCTGATCGGGCTCGGGCTCGGCATCGCCATGCCCGGCTACACCGCAGGGCCCTCCCTGCTCATGGAACGCCACGAACAAGGCGGACTGGCCGGACTCATCGGCGCCACCAACGGCCTCACCTTCGTCATCGCACCCACCGCCGGCACTGCCCTCTACAGCGCCTGGACACCCCTGCCCGTGATCGTCGCCGCCATCATTATGGCCACCGTCACCACCTTCGTCCTCACTCACCCGCGCTTCACACGACCCTCACGGCCGAACCATCCCGACGAGAGCTCGGCACCATCGCGGTAACAGGCCCCGCCGGTGCCTGCCGCCATGGCTGCCGAGTCCAGGTCAGACGCCACTCGTTCCTCGGTGCGCGCGGGCCGCACTGATGAACGACGGGGCTGATCGAAACGAATGCTGACCGGTTCATCACGAAGATCGATCCTGCGACCGCGGAGTTCGCCGGTGAGAAGCAGCTCGCGGACGCCCCTACGCTGGTGCCGCCTCCCGGTGCCGGGTGAGGGTTCCTACCGCGAGGAGCAGTCCGCCGCAGGCGGTGATGATGATCCACCCGGGGAGGCTTGCTGCGGCGAATCGGTCGGGTGATACGCCCGCGATGAGGGTTCCGGCGAGGGCGATGCCGATCGCGGTGCCCAGTTGCCGGGCGGTGGAGGCGGTGCCTCCGGCGACTCCGGCGCGTTCGGGTGGCAGGCCGCTGACGGCGGTATTCGTGATAGGCGCGTTCGCGAACCCGATACCGGTGCCGATCAACAGGTACGCCATGAGCAGCGCGGGCACGTTCATCCCGCCGGTGAGGGTGATGAGGCAGAGTCCGCCGGCCAGGATGAGCGTGCCGGCGAGCAGCAGCGGGAGCTGGGGGCCGGTTCTGCCGACCATGAATCCGGACACGGGTGCGAAGACGGTCGCGCCGAAGGCCATCGGCAGGGTCGCGGCTCCTGCCGCGAGAGGTGCCCACCCCTGCGCGTCTTGGAGGAACAGGGTGGTCATCAGCAGGGTCATGCTGAACGCGACGAACACCGCGACGGCCCCGAGGATCGCCCCGGTGAAACTGGGCACCCGGAACAGGCCGGGATCGATGAGCGGCTCGCGCCGCCGCGACTCCACCCAGACGAACACCCAGACCAGCACCGCCAGCACCCCGAAGCCGGCGAGCACGACCGGAGAGGTCCAGCCGAGTCCGGGCGCTTCGATCAGCAACGCCACGGCAAGCCCCAGCACGACGATGAGAAGGAGCTGCCCCGGAAGATCGATACGGCGGATGCGTCGCCCACGCGATTCCGGCACCAGGGCGGCGACGAGCACGAGCGCGAGGAGGACGACGGGGGCGTTGACCCAGAACACGGCCCGCCAGTCGAACGCGGTGATCAGCGCACCCCCCACCACCGGGCCTGCGGCCATGCTCAGCCCGAACATCGCTCCCCACACCCCGATCGCCTGGGCGCGCTCTTTCGGGTCGGGCATCGCATTGACCACGATCGCGAGCGCCACCGGGGAGAGCATCGACGCCCCGATCCCCTGGAGCGCCCGGCCGGCGATCAGGACCGGGAGGTCCCCGGCTGCCGCGCACAGCAGCGACGCTGCCCCGAAGACCACGAGCCCGGTCTGGAAGACCCGGCGTCGCCCGAACCGGTCGGCCAGCGCACCGGAGGTGATCAACAGGCTCGCGAACACGACCGTGTACGCATCGACCACCCACGACAAGCTGCCCGGCTCCGCACCCAGGCCCGCACCGATGTGCGAGAGCCCGACCGTCACGATCGTGGTGTCCAGCCCTACCAGGAACAACGCCGACGCGCAGATCACCAACACCAGCCACCGGCGCCGCACGCTCAAACCGGGAGCTTCGTCCACGATGGTCTCAACCACAGCAGCACCACGCCCTTCACTCTGGTGACGAATTTGTCTTCGTCGATCCTCCAGCGGCGCGAGCACTACCCCCTAGTAGGTTTGCGGAATCTGCAAAACTAGGAGAGTGGAAACGACTCCCGGTGCGGATGTTGCCGCGATCCTCGACGCGATCGGGCCGCGCCTGCGCGCGCTCCGGCAGTCCCGAGAACTGACACTCGCCGAGGCGGCGGACGCCTCGGGACTGTCCATCAGTATCCTGTCGCGGGTGGAGACCGGTCGCCGTCAACCCACACTCGACGTGCTCATACCGCTCGCACGCACCTACCAGGTGGCACTGGATCAACTCGTCGCCGCACCGGCAACGGGCGACCCGAGAGTGCACCTGGAGCCCCATCGTCATTCCCGCGGTGGCATCGTCGTGCCCCTGACCCGCTACCCGACACGGGTGCAGGCGTTCAAACACGTCGTCGGACCACGCACACCCCACCTCGTCTCACACGAGGGCCACGCCTGGCTCTACGTCCTCGCCGGCACACTCCGACTGATCGTGGGCGACGACGAACTCGAGCTGCATCCGGGAGAGACCGCGGAGTTCGACGCCGCCGTGCCGCACTGGTTCGGCCCTGCAAACGACACCGCCGCAGAGATCTTGCACCTGTTCGGCCCCCACGGCCACCGCGCCATCTCCCGACTCGACCACCAAGAAGCATGACCGCAACGCCCCAAGCCGACACGATGGGGATAGGAGCTCTCGCCCCTGTCCGTGGCCGCGGGGTCTGTCCGTTGAATGGTGTGTGAGGTCCGGCGGTTTTCATGAGTGGCTTCTCGAACCGTGCGGAGACGGTGATCGCCGACGCGTTCAGCGTGGGCGTCTGTCTCCATGTTCCCGGTGGATACCGGGCGGGGCCAGCGCCGGGTCGTGGTTCTGCCCCTGAACGGGGCGCTGATCGGGTGGGACGGCCTCCGGATCAGTACCGCTCAGGGCCAAGTGGTGGATACCACCTGCAATTTCTGACCCTAGCAATGGAGTCGCCGTTTTAAAGGCCTACGGCGGCGCGGGTCTTTGCCCAGGGCCCCGCGTGCGGGGGAGGGGGGGCGTCCGGCTGTGTTGGGCGTCGAGGCAGCATTGCTCCCGCGGAAGACCTGGCCCGCGACGGCGCTATTCCCTCGCCGCGGCGTCTGTGGATCGGAGAGTAGCGTCGAGGCCAGCGATCGTGGTGTCTACGGCGAAGCGGTAGTAGTCCCAGCGCATGAGGGCGGCGTTCTCCCCGCCTTCTGCGAACGGCCGGATGAACTCTTGGCCCATCGCGCGGACTTCGGCGGATGCGGTGGGGATCTGGCGGAACTCGGCCATCATCGTGGCGTGGTCCCGCGGGCCGTCCCCCTCGTGCTGGAGGCGGTCGTCGCTCATCGACACCGTGAGCATGGCGTTGTTGAGCAGTAGTGCGTAGGCGAGGTCCGCACGGCTCCCGAAGCCGGCGCGATGCAGGATTGCCATACCGGCCTCGAGAACGGGCAGCGCTGCGGGCAGCGTCGGTCCATGCATGAGCATCCATTTGGCCGAGCCTGGATACTCCGCGGCACGAGGACCGGCTGAGTACAGGAGCGCGCGGAACCATTCCTGCCAGGGCAAGCTCGCGTCCGGCGGTTCGACCTGGCCGAGCATGCGCTCGACGACTTGGCGGCAGAGCAAGTCCTTTCCGCCGACGTGGTGGTAGATCACCGAGGCAGCGACGCCGAGACGGCCGGCGAGGTCGCGAATCGACCAGCTCATCAGGTGCGACTCGCGCGTCAGCTCGACCGCGGCGTCGATTACCCGCTCGGGGGTGAGACCGACATGGAACCGTGCGGGGTCCGTCATGGTCACCGTTGCTCCTTGACTAGCCAACCTATTGAGGTAAGCCTTGCCTTATCTATAGTCTCTATGAGATTAGAACACTGTTCATACTAGTATGTGATAATCGTTCTCAATAGCGCGATGGAAGGGACACGATGAGCGTGGCACAGAGCGAGGCAATTTCGGCAGAGGGTTCGTTCTTCGCGCCGGTGCGGGGCAGTCTGGCGGGGATCATCGTGCTGGCGGTCCTTGGCGCGGCCAGCAGCGTGGTGCCGTTCATAGCGATCGTCGAGTTGGCTCGCGTGCTGCTCCCGGCGATCGACGGGGCGCCGGTCGATGCGGGTCGGGTCTGGGTGATCGTGGTCGTCGCCGTGATCGCGCTGGTTGTGAGCGTCGGTGCGGCGTTTGTGTCCGGCCTGGTCGGTCATTTCGCGGATGCCGAATTGCAGCACTCGTTGCGCCGGAGGATCGTCCGCCACCTGCAGCGGCTTTCACTGGGCTGGTTTGATCGGCGCAGCTCGGGTTCGGTGCGCAAGCTGGTGGAGAACGACGTCGTAGCGTTGCACCAGCTTGTCGCGCACTCGATCCAGGACGTCCTGACCGCGATCACGGTGCCGCTTCTCAGCCTGGTCTATCTCTTCGTTGTGGACTGGCGGATGGCGCTTGCGGCGCTCGTGCCGCTCGTGTTGATCTTCCTCCTGTACCCGTTGATGATGCGGGGAGCCGGTGAGAAGTACGTGCAGTACGACCAGGCGACGCAGGCCCTGTCCGGCGCGACCGTCGAGTTCGTGCAGGGCATCGCCGTGGTCAAGCGGTTCGGGCAGGTCGGGCGCAGCCATCGCCGCTATCGTGATGCGACGGGGGAGTACTCGAGGTTCGTCGGTGAGTGGACCCGTGAGACGGCTGTCCTCTTCACGGTTGTGGAACTGCTCGCCTCGCCGATCGTCGTGCTCGCCTGGCTGCTGACCGCCGCGGTCTGGCTCGTCGCGAACGGCGGAGCCGCCCCGGTCGATGTGCTCCCGGGCCTCCTCCTCGGGCTCGGGCTCACCGCACCGCTGATGAAGCTTGGGGCTTCGGGGCAGTTCCTGCGCAACGCGACGAAGGCGCAGCAGTCGCTCGGCGCGTTCTTCGCCCTCCCTTCCGTCGCCCAATCGGACTCTCCGCAGACGCCGAAGGGCGGTTCTGTCGACTTCCAGCATGCGTCGTTCAGCTACGACGGCGAGCAGCGCGTGCTCCACGAGATCGCGGCGTCCTGCTCTCCTGGCACCGTGACGGCCCTCGTCGGCGCGTCGGGGTCGGGGAAGTCGACGCTGGCGAAGCTCGTTCCCCGCTTCTACGACGTGGATGCCGGTGCGGTTGAGATCGGCGGAGCGGACGTGCGTCAGATAGCGTCGGGCGAGCTGTACCGTCAGGTCGCTTTCGTGTTCCAGGATGTGCAGCTGCTGCGCGCGAGCCTACGCGACAACATCCGTCTCACCCGGCCCGACGCGACCGACGCCGAAGTCGAGGACGCTGCCCGCGCGGCCCAGATCCACGACCGCATCCTGCGATTCGAGCGGGGCTACGACGCCGTGGTGGGCGAGGATGCGAACCTCTCCGGCGGTGAGGCCCAACGGGTCACGATCGCCCGCGCGCTGCTAGCCGATGCGCCGGTCCTCGTGCTCGACGAGGCGACCGCGTTCGCCGACCCCGACTCGGAGGCGGCGATCCAGAAGGCGCTCAGCATCCTCGCCGCCGACCGTACCGTGCTCGTGATCGCCCATCGTCTGCACACGATCGTCGCAGCCGATCAGATTCTCGTGCTCGACGGCGGCCGCATCATCGAGCGGGGCACGCATCCCGAGCTCGTCGCAAGCGGGGACCGGTTCGCGAAGATGTGGGCCGACTACCAGGCCAACCATGCCCGCTCTCTACCGGAAGGAGCGGGCGCATGATGATCGGTCGTCTGCTGCACTACTGCTCGCCCCGCGCCCGGCGTCTGGTGATCGCGGAGTTGAGCTTCGTCGTGGTCGCCGCGGTGCTGCAGGGCATCGCGTTCCTGCTGCTCGTGCCGCTGCTGCGCTCGCTGTTCGTCGGCGACCTCGACGCCTCCTGGGGATGGCTTATCGCCGTCGGCGGGACGGCCGCGGGCTATGTCGCCGCTTCCTGGTTCGCATCCCAGATCGGGATGGAAGCATCGACCGCGGTGCTCGACTCGCTGCTGGAGCGGCTCGGCGATAGCGTGGTGTCGCTGCCGGTGGCCTGGTTCTCCACCGACCGGACCGGACTGATCACGGGCCTGGCGACGCAGGGCGCGATGTTCGTTTCGACCATGCCCTACGCGATCCTGCGGCAGATCCTCGCCGGGTTCATCGCCCCTGGCACCGTCCTGGTCGGCATGTACTTCTTCGACTGGCGGCTCGCTCTGGCGATGACGGTGATGGTGCCGATCATCGTGATCGGCTACCGCTGGCTCAGTCGACGCATCGGCCGCGGCGACAAGGCCCACTCGGTCGCGGTCGCCGAAGCCTCCAACCGGGTCGTCGAGTTCGCCCGCGCCCAGCCCGCCCTCCGCACCGCAGGCGAAGGCTCGATCGCCGATCGGCTCGTCGACCAGGCGCTGGAAGACCAGCATAACCAGTACCGGGGTCTGCTGATGACCGGGGGCTCGGCTATCGCTCTGTTCGCGGGACTCGTCCAGCTATCGGTCACGGTGCTGTTGATCGTCGGCGCGTTCCTCGCCATCGGCGGAACCGTCGACATCGCGATCCTGATCGCGCTCCTCGTGCTCGGGGTGCGGTTCAACGAGCCGATCGTCGCCGCGGGCGACCTCGGCGGCGGCGTCGCCGTGGCGAAGACCACGATCGACCGGCTCGACGAGCTCGCCGCCGTCCCCAGACTGCCCGAGCCCGAGCATCCGGCGACGCCTACCGACTTCGGCATCGAGTTCCAGGGTGTCACCTTCGGCTACGGCGGTGACCCCGTACTGCGAGATCTGTCCTTCACCGCCCCAGCCGGAGGGATGACCGCGATCGTCGGCCCGTCCGGCTCCGGTAAGACCACGATCACCAAGCTCATCGCGCGCTTCTACGACCCGGAGGTGGGGACGGTGCTCATCGGCGGTGTGCCCGTGCCTGAGCTAGGCACGGACGTGATCGAACGCGCTGTGGCCCCGGTCTTCCAGGATGTCTACCTGTTCGACGACACGATCCTTAACAACGTCTGGATCGGCAATCCCGACCTGTCCCGCGAGGAGGTGATCGCCGCCGCCACACGCGCCCGAGTCGATGAGATCGTCGCACGCCTCCCCAGCGGATGGGACGCGCGCGTCGGGGAGGGTGGCTCGAACCTGTCCGGCGGGGAACGCCAGCGGGTCTCGATCGCCCGAGCTCTCCTCAAGGACGCACCCGTCGTGCTGCTCGACGAGGCCACCAGCGCGCTCGACATCGGCAACGAGATCGTCGTCGGCGAGGCCATTGACAATATCCGGGCCGACCGCACGCTCGTCGTCGTCGCCCACCGACTGCAGACCATCATGACCTCCGACCGGATCATCATGCTCGACGGCGAGGGCGGCATCCGCGAGTCCGGCAGCCACGCCGAACTGCTCGCGGCGGGCGGCGCCTATGCCCGGTACTGGCGCGAGCGCGTCGAGGCCGCGGGCTGGAAGCTCACCCACCACGACTGAACCACCCGAGCACAGGAAGGAACACCCCATGTCCGACACCACCGCCCCACACCGGACCGCCGCAGCCACGGCTGAACGCCAGCCCTTCTCGCTGACGTTCAAGGCCCGCGATTTCCTCAACGTCGCGATCTTCGCCGTGATCTACATCGTGGTGATCTTCGCCGTCGCAATGCTCGGCATCATCAGCCCGCTCGTGATGGTCGTCACCCTGCCCCTCGCCCCGCTGGTCGCTGGCATCCCCTACATGCTGTTCCTCAGCCGCGTGCGACACGGCGGCATGGTCACCCTCTTCGGGATCGTCTTCGGCCTCGCCTCGATGGGATGGGGACACCCGTGGCAGAGCGCCCTCGTCATCGTCGCCTTTTCCCTGATCGGCGAGCTCGTGATGTACGCCGGACAGTACCGCTCCAAGTGGGCCGCGATCTGGACCTACACGACCTTCTCGGCATGGATGATCGGTCCCTGGATTCCGTTCTTCCTGGACCCCGCCGCATACATCTCGCAGCAGGCCAGCCAGTCGATGGGCAGCGAGTACGCGACGCAGATGGAAGCGGTCCTGACCGGGCCAGTCGTGCTCGGCGTGTGGGTCGCCGGGATTGTCTTCGGCTTCCTGGGGGGCCTGCTCGGAGCCGCGGTGCTGCGCAAGCACTTCGTGAAGGCGGGACTCGCATGACCGACACAGCTCTGCCGCCCGGGTCAGCCCGGCCTCGACTCTCGTTGCGGTTCAGCGCGCGCGACCTGGTGAACGTCGCGATGTTCGCCGTCCTGATGATCGTCGTCACCTACGCGATCGGGATGCTCGGCATCGTCTCACCTCTGGTCTGGCTCGCGGTCGTGCCCGTGTCGGTGCTCGTGAACGGGATCGTGTTCATGCTGTTCGTCACGCGGGTCAGGCACGCGGGGATGGTGACGCTGCTCGGCGTCGTGGTCGCGCTGTTCTACCTGCTGACCGGCAATACGGTCTTCAGCTCGATCGGGATCATCGTGCTCGCGGTCCTCGCAGAGGTCGTGCTCTGGGGCGGGGGTTATCGTTCGCGATGGGCGGCGATCTGGGCGTACACGATCTTCGCCCTGAGCTTCTTCACCCCGTTCCTGCCGCTCGTCTTCGATCGCGAAGGCTACCTGACCAGTCCGAGCTTCACCAGGATGGGCGACGAGTACGTCGCCGGCGCCGATGCGCTGACCACGCTGCCCGTGCTCGGCGTCCTGGCGGTCGCGGTCGCCGTCGCCGGGTTCCTCGGCGGCCTGCTCGGCTCCGCCGTTCTGCGCAAGCACTTTGTCCGCGCCGGCCTTGCCTGACCTCGCCGCCACCGTCGGCACCGCCCGCCGCGGTGTTGCTGGGCGACGGGGGCTCGACCCACGCAGCAAGATCCTGCTCGTGCTGCTCGTCAGTCTCGCCGTGATGAGTCCCGGTGGGCTGGTGTTCGTGCCGGCAAGCATCGTGCTGGCCACCGTGCTCGCGGTGACGGAGCGCGCCTGGTCACGTGCCCTGCTCGTCCCTGTCGCGGCGGTCGTCATGTACGTGCTCGGCTGGGTTCTGCCGCTGGTCTGGGCGAACCCCGTTGTGACCGTCGTTGCCATCTGCTGCGGGTACCTCATCCGCTTCATCGCCGCGTTCGGCGTCGGCGCCCACCTCATCGCCACCACCTCGCCGACCCAGCTCAGCGCTGCGCTGAGGGCCTGGCATGTGCCCCGAGCGATCTCCGTCACGCTCGCCGTGATGCTCCGGTTCTTCCCGGTTGTCGCCGCGGAATCCGCCGCGGTCCTCGATGCCATGCGCCTGCGCGGACTGGCGGGCACGACGGACCTTGCCCGGCATCCGATCCTCGGTATCGAACGCTTCACCGTCCCGATGATCGCCGCGAGCCTACGCGCCAGCGAGGACCTCTCCGCCTCGGCGATCCTGCGCGGGCTCGGCTCACGCCGCGTCCCCGTCTCCCTCGACCCACCCCGGTTGGGCTGGCTCGACCTTGTGCTGCTCCTCGCATTGACCGTTCTCGCGGCCGCGAGCCTGCTCCTGCCGAACCCCCTCACGATGGTGATCGCATGATCGAGATAGCGGGAGTTTCCTGGACCTATCCGCACGCGGAAGCCCCGGCGCTGCGCGACCTCGACCTGCGGATCGCACCCGGTGAGTTCGTCGTGCTGTGCGGGGCGTCGGGCTCCGGCAAGTCGACGGCGCTCCGGCTCATGAACGGCCTCGTGCCACAGTTCCACGATGATGGGATCCTCAGCGGGACCGTCACTGTCGAGGGGATGGTCACCACCGACGTCGAGCTCGATGCCCTCGGCCTCGTCACCGGCACCGTGCTCCAGCACCCACGACGCCAGTTCTTCACCGACAACGCCCGCGAGGAGACAGCCTTCGCGATGGAGAACTTCGGCTTCCCCCGCGACGAGATCCGAGCGCGCGTCGAGGCGACCATCGCCGACCTCGCGGAGCGGGTTCCGATCGAACAGCGCCTGCAGCACCTCTCCGGCGGGCAGCAACAGCAAGTCGCGATCGCCGCCGCCGCCGCCCACGACCCGCGCATCCTGCTGCTCGATGAACCCAGCTCCAACCTCTCCGCCGACGCCGTGCACCGGCTCACCGCGACCCTCGCCGAGCTCAAAGCCCAGGGCGTCACGATCGTCATCGCCGAGCACCGAGTGCGCTACCTGCAGGACCTGATCGACCGGGTCGTGGTCATGCGCGACGGCGCCGTCGACATCGAATGGACCGCCGCGCAGTTCCGCGCCGTCCCCGACGAACTGCTCGCCAAGGAGGGACTCCGCGGGGAGGTCCGCTTACCCGAGCTGCCTGTCCTGCCCGCGGCCGGCCGCAGCGCGGTCGAGCCGACGCAGGTAGGGAACGCTCCGAGCGGGACGCTGCTGTTGGCCGGCATTCGCTGCCAGCTCGGTGGACGCATGGTTCTCGACCTCGAGCGCGTCTCCTTCGCAGCCGGAGAGGTGACCGCGATCCGCGGCGTCAACGGCGCGGGAAAATCCACCCTCGCACGCATCATCTCCGGCCTGCAGAAATCCGCCGGCACCATTCGGCTCGACGGGAGAGTGCTGAACAGGCGCGCGAGACAGCGCGTGAGTACCATCGTGATGCAGGACGTGCAACGTCAGCTGTTCACCGACAGCGTGCAGGCGGAGATCGACCTCGCCGCGGTAGACGCCCCGACCGCTCCCGACCCGGCCGCCGTACTCGCCGCACTCGACCTCGACCATCTGGCCGAGCGGCACCCGCTGTCGCTGTCCGGCGGACAGCAGCAGCGCCTCGTCGTCGCGGGCGTCCGCGTCGCTGGCCGCCGCATCGTGATCTTCGACGAACCCAGCTCGGGCGTCGACCGCCGTCACCTCCAGTCGATCTGCGATCAAATCCGCCAGGTCGCCACCGCCGGGGCGGTGGTGCTGCTCATCAGCCACGACGACGACCTGCTCGCCCTGGCCGCCGACCGGCAGCTCACCTTGACCCCACCCGCCTCGGAACGGCAGCTCGCGTCCGTCCATGCTGGCAGGAACCGATGAAGGAGGCAGCATGATCGAGCCCATCCGGACACCCGCGCCCGAGACGACCGCGCCTCGCCCGCAAATCCCGCTGCTGCTCGCGGCGGTGCTGCTCATCTACCTCGGGCCGATGACCCTCAACCCGAGCATCGCGCCGCTGTCACGCGAAGTCGGGCTCGCCGAATGGCAGATCGGAGTCACCAAGCAGAAAGACTTGGAATGGGCTCTTCCCCGACCTCTGCGACGATTGCCCACCAGGTGACGGATCATCGTGCATGGGATCACACGGATATCACGTGAGGAGAGCTTGCAGGCTGCCCGTTTCCCGCTGTTGGTGCGGCATGCAGTCCATGCCCTTGATGCCCTTGTTGGGTCAGGAGGAGTGCTGGAAGGTGCGGCGCGAGGGCGGAAGTTATGAGTCGAGGTCGAGCATCGTGAGTCGAGCTGAAGGTGGCTGGATCGGAGGACGTGCGAGCGTCTATTTATCACAGGTGTGATAGTTTTGAGTTATGGGTCATCTTGATGTCGCTTCGGTGGCGTACACGCTGGCGGATGGTCGGTCGCTGCTGCGTGACGTCTCGCTCAGCCTGGGGGCGGGTGAGCGGGTCGCCGTTATCGGCGCGAACGGCGCGGGGAAGAGCACGCTGCTGCGGATTGTTACTGGCGAACTCTCACCGGACTCCGGTGCGGTGACTCGTGACGGCAGCTTGGGTGTGATGCGACAGTTCGTCACGGGCGCGACAGTCAGCGAACTGTTGCTGTCGGTCGCGCAGCCGGTGATCCGCGATGCCGCCGCGCGGCTTGCGCGCTCTGAGGCCGTGATGAACGAACGAGGTACAACCCAGTCGCAGATGGCGTTTGCGTCGGCGGTCGCCGCATGGGGCGAGGTGGGCGGTTATGACACCGAGGTGTTGTGGGATGTCTGCACGGTCGCCGCTCTCGGAGTGCCGTTCGATAGGTGTCGCGACCGGTCGTTGTCCACGCTGTCAGGTGGGGAGCAGAAGCGGCTCGCACTGGAGGCGCTGCTGCGCGGGCCGGATGATCTGCTGCTCTTGGATGAGCCGGACAACTCCCTGGACGTTCCGGGCAAACGCTGGCTGGAAGAGCAGTTGCGCGCGACGGGCAAGGGTGTGCTGTACGTGAGCCACGACCGTGAGCTGCTGGCACGGACGGCAACCTCGATCGTGACGCTGGAGCTTGGCGCGGCGGGCAACACCGCATGGACGCATCCGGGCGGGTTTGACACCTACTACCGTGCGCGGGGACAGCGGTTCGAGCGGTTGGACGAGCTGCGCCGCCGCTGGGACGAAGAACACGCGAAGCTGCGCGCGCTCATGCTCATGTATAAGCAAAAGGCCGCTTACAACTCAGACATGGCCTCCCGCTACCGGGCGGCGCAGACCCGGCTGACCCGGTTCGAGGAGGCCGGGCCTCCGCAGGAGCAGCCTCGCGAGCAGCGCCTTCAGATGCGGCTGCGCGGTGGGCGGACCGGGAAGCAGGTGTTGACCTGCGAGGCGCTGGAGCTGACGGGTCTGATGCGTGCGTTCGACTTCGAGGCGTACTTCGGTGATCGGGTCGCGGTGCTTGGTGCGAACGGGTCGGGCAAGTCGCACTTCCTGCGCCTGCTTGCGGCCGGGGGCACGGACCCCGCACCGGGCCAGGAGCCCGTGACCGATGTGAGGATCGAACCCGTGCCGCACGCGGGCGCAGCGCGGCTTGGTGCGAGGGTTCGGCCGGGATGGTTTGCCCAGAATCGCAGTCGCCCCGACCTCGCGGGCCGCACCCTGCTGGACATCCTGCACCGCGGTGATGAGCACCGCACCGGCCTGCCGCGCGAGGACGCCTGGCGGGTCCTCGCTCGCTACGAGCTGGCGCAGTCCGCGGAGCAACTGTTCGACTCGCTGTCTGGCGGGCAGCAGGCGCGGTTCCAAGTTCTGCTGCTGGAACTCGGCGGCGCGACGATGCTGCTGCTGGACGAACCGACCGACAACCTCGACCTCGTCTCCGCCGAAGCCCTCCAACAGGCACTCAGTGCCTTCGAGGGGACGGTCCTCGCCGTCACGCACGACCGCTGGTTCGCCCGCGATTTCGATCGTTTTCTCGTCTTCGGGGCAGAAGGAGACATCTATGAGAGCAGCGATCCCGTGTGGGACGAGGCTCGCGTCACCAGGGAGAGGAAGTAAGAGCCATGCCCGCACGGATCGACCCGGAGCAGCGTCGGCAGCAGGTCATCGAGGCAGCATTCCGCCTCGTCGTCGCCGAAGGCATCGAAGGTGTGTCACTGCGGAAAGTGGCTGATGAGTCCGGTCTGAACATCGGCTCGGTGCGGCACTACTTCGACGGTCATCACGATCTGCTCACCGCTGCCGCAGAAGAAGCCGGCGACCGGATGGGGCGCCGTCTCGCCGCCCATCCCGCCGAAGGACTGCGCGGACTCACCGGTGAGGCGGCGCTCGACGCCCTGCAAACCCTGGTCGAGACGGTCATGCCGGTCGATGAGCCACGTCGAGACGAGGCGATCGTGGTGGTCGAACTGATCATGGCCTCCCGAACGATGCCGGTGTTCCGCGCGATGTCTGCGCGCATGGCCGCCGACCTTGCCGCGGTCCTGCGCGACGCACTCGACTCCCTCGACGTGCCTGACGCTGACCTCGCCGCTGCGCAGCTCGCCGCCGTGATCGGCGGGCTGACTCTGGACACCGTGACGCCGCACGGCGGTCTGAGCGTCGAACGCTTGCGAGCCGTCCTGCGGGCACATCTGCGGATGCTGCTCGCGAACGCGCGTCACGGGTGATGCGTATGCCTGCTTGGTTGTTCACGTTGCTCGCCGCTGCGTTCGTGCTATACACCGACGACTACGTGATCGCCGGAATCCTGCCTGAACTCGCGGCCGATCTTGGGGTCACCGAGGGCCAGGCCGGACAACTGGTCACCGTGTTCTCCCTGACCGTCGCCATCACCGCACCGGTCGCGGCAGTCTTTCTCGCGGCGGTGCATCGGCGGAGACTGTTCACGACCGCGTTGCTTGTCTTCATCGCCGCGAACATCGCCGCCGCGGCCACCGATTCGTTTGCGGTGTTGACGGTGCTGCGCGTTGCCGCTGCGTTGGCGGCTGCGGCCATGACCCCGGCGCTGTTCGCGTTCACCGCCCGTCACGCACCAGCGCAGAAGGTCGGCAGGTACATCGCCATCGTCTCGCTCGGCGTCACGGGATCGATCGCAGCCGGGGTGCCGCTTGGCACCTGGATCGGTGGCGTGCTCGGCTGGCGAGCGACCTTCGCGACGATGTCCATCGCCGGGGCTCTTGTCCTCATCCTCGTGCTCAGCACCCTGCCCCGCTCCGAAGAAACCCACGGCGCGCCACGGCTGTCCGAGCAGTTCCGCATCCTGCGGCGAGCTCCGATCTCACTCGGGTTGCTGGCGAACTGCCTGCTCATGACCGGCTCGATGATGATGCTCACCTACCTCGCCCCCTACCTGGCCGCGACCACAACAGCAGGCATCGAAGAACGCGCACTCGCCTTCAGCCTCTCCGGGATCGCTGGCATCGGGGGCATCTGGCTCGGTGGGATCGCTACTGACCGCCTCGGCGCGAATCGAACCCTGCTGATCGGTATCGGCATGATCGTCGCCACGATGATCGTCCTCTGGGTGCTCTGGACGGCCAGACCCGCTCCGCTGCCGCTCGTGCTGGTCGTCGCGACGTTGTGGGGCGGTATGGCGTTCTGGAACTCCCCAGCAATCCAAGCCCGCCTGCACCATCTTGCCGGTCCCGTCTCCGGGCAAGCGCTGGCGCTGAACACTTCCGGCACCTACCTCGGGGTGTCCATCGGGGCTGCGGCAGGAGGCGGCATCCTCTCCGCCGCTGGGGTGGGCGTCCTCCCGCTCACGGCAGCAGGCTTTGTTACCTCCGCGCTTCTCGTGCTTGCTCTGGCCCGCAGCGCTACTCGAGTTCCCGTGACTGGCTGACCGTGAGCAGGCCACGTCGTGCGCGAATCACAGCCTCCACCCATCACGGGCCTCGCAGCGCGCAGACCGCAGGTCGACCACATCGAAGCCAAAGAGACTGCAGCGGACGCCGACAGGATTCGGGCGCTCAGGAACGGCAGACAACGGCTCGCCGAGTTTCGGTTGTTCTCATCCGAGACGCGGGTGATCAGTCCAACACCGGCAAGCCCGGTGACTGTCGTCCGCGTAAGTCCCTTCCTGTGCATCAGACGAGCCGGGGCAAGTCCCGACGGCGCACCAAGTCGGCTGCGGGGCCGTAGGACGACCTTCCGGCAAGCCGTCCCGCACCGACAGGATCGCCGCCCTGACGCGGAGCACATCGCGCTTCTGCTGACGGGCGGCGGTTGTAGCGACACTGCGGCGCGCGTCCCGGCGTGGGTGCCGGTGGCGCACCTCCTTCACGGGAGGCGCCACCGTGACCGAACACACCTCACCCGCCGCGAGCGACGATGCCGCGGCCTCGGCTGGCTCGGACAGCCACGGGTTCGAGACGCCGGAGGGGTTACGTGCCCTGCTGATCCGGTTGCATGAGTCTGGTCCTGGGGCCTGGCAGAGTGACCGTGAAGCGGCGGAACTGATGCGATACACGGCAGACAGATATCAGCGGATGGCTCGTAAGTACGGGCTGGATGCGTGGGAGGTGGCCTCGGCGGCGTTCGAGGTAATGCTTGCCCCATCAACACGGAACGCGGGGAATCCGTGGGCGGTGGTGACTCGCGCCGTCCAGATCACCTGTGGCGTCGAGGTTCGGGCTGCGGGGATGCTGATCGCACCCGGCAAGGTCCGCCACACGACCAGGATCGCCGGGTTCCACGACGCGATAGGGCCTGCTGAGGGTTTGGTTGACTCTGTTCCTTATGCCGCCAGGGCGACGGCCGGTTTCATGATGGTCTCGAACTCGACGGGGGTCAACTTTCCCAATCGTCGTTGTCGCCTGCGGCGGTTGTATGTCGCTTCGATCCAGTGGATGATCGCAAGGCGTAGCTCGGCGCGGGTGGTCCAGCGACGTCTGTCGAGAACGTTGGTTTGCAGGGTTGAGAAGAAGCTCTCCATGGCCGCGTTGTCGCCCGCGGCGCCGACTCTGCCCATCGATCCGACGAGCCCGTGTCGGCGCAGTGCCTTCCGGAAGCGCCGGGAGCGGAACTGGCTCCCCCTGTCGGAGTGGACGATGCATCCGGCGACGTGTCCGCGTCTGGTGACGGCGTCCTCGAGCGCGGCGACGGCAAGCCTCGCGGTCATGCGTGGCCCGGTGGCGTAGCCGACGATCTTGCCCGCGAACACGTCCTTGACTGCGCAGGCGTAGAGCTTGCCCTCGTCAGTGGCATGCTCGGTGATATCGGTGAGCCAGATTTCGTTCGGACCGTTCGCGGTGAACTCGCGCTGCACCCTGTCGTCATGCACCGCGGGCCCGGGCCTGCGGCCCTTCCCACGCTTCCGGGTGGTGATCTCCGAGGCGATGCCCTCTTGGTGACACAACCGCCACACACGCCGCTCGCTCGCCGTCGCGCCGTCCGCGACGACCTCGTCGGCGAGGAGCCGATACCCGAACGTCGGGTCATCGTCGTGAGCGTCACGGAGAGCATTGATCAGCCTTGCGTCTGAGGCATCCCGTGGCGAGCAGGGCCGCTTCTTCCACTGGTAGTAGGCCTGCTTACTGAAGCCGAGGACCCGGCACGTCACCGCGACCGGCGAGGCGCCGGCCGCGGCAAGGTCTTGGACGAGCGGGAACATCATTTTGGGGATTGGCCGCCGAGCTTCAGATTCGCCTGCGACAGATACGCCGTCGCCTTCCTGAGGATCAGATTCTCTGTCTGGAGCTCCTTGATCCGCTTCAACATCGCGACCTGCTCACGCCGCTCATCGGCATCGCTCGCAGGCTCGATCCCGCGGCCCGTGAGCTGCGCGGCACGCACCCAGGCCTGCAACGCGGACTTCGACACATCAAGATCCGCACACACCTGCTTCTGCGGAATCCCGGACTCAACGAGCTCGACCGCGGTCTGCTTGAACTCATCCGCGTACTTCTTCGGCATGGCCATATCCTCTCCCGCCCGAAAGCGGACTACGAGTCAACCAAACCGACAGCAGGCCCATACGGTTCGCCGAGCGAGAGCACCTGGCCGACTATCACCCCGCCTTCGCCGTCAACCCCGCTAGCGATGTCGATGCCGACACCGGCGAGGATGACGGAGGGGTCACTGCCGCTCTGTCGGCGATAGTGGAGCTATTCGCCTCTACGGGGTGGGATGCTGTGCTCGTGGCCGATTGCGTGGAGCATGTGGCGTACCGGCTTGCTGATCTGCCCTCACGGTCCCGCGCGGTGGAGGTGCTGCGCCGTGACCACGCTATCGCGGTGCTGCTGGGGACACCGCAGAGGTCATGGTCGGCGCTGGTGCGGATCGTGTTGGGGCATTCCGATCCCAAACATGCAGGCACCCCGACCGGTGATGGCGTTCTGCTGCGCTTGCTCAGCGGCGAACCCCTCGATTCCCTGCGGTGCGACACCGGCTTGTTGGCCGCGATCTGGTCCGCCAAGCCGAACAAATGAGCCGCTCCCTGAACTCCGGCGACAGGCAGACGGGCGGGGCGTCGCACCTGACAGTATGAGCACCCCGACCGCCGCCGCTGTATCTGCCGTTGCCGCGCCGCCAGTGTCCCCAGCAAGCTCCACGCTGGGGGCGCGGCTCGCTGCCGCTTCGCGCCAGGCGCAGGGCCTCGCCCAAGCGGTGGACAACCCGGCGGTGCTGTCCGAGCTGCGGGAGCTGTGCGGCGCGCCCAGGTCCACGAGACAGGCAGCGACCGTGATGCGCGAAGGCCCCGCGCCCTGAACCGCTGGTGACGGTCAGGACGCGGGGCCGACTGCACCCGGGGGCTGTTCAGGCGCGCCAGATGAACTCGACCCGGCGGGCGAGAACGTCGGCGCGGTGCGCGTCACGGCGGGCGTGGAACGCCTCGGTGGTCTCGTTGCGGCGCTTGGGCACGGCGGTCATCATGTCGTCGGGGTGCGCGTGGACGAGCACAGCTTGCAAGATCAGGCTGGTGGTCTGGTACTGCCACATCGGCGTGCGGCCCTTCCATTCGGCAGCGACGGTGGTCATGTCGATACCCGGCCCCGTGTGCTCGGGCAGGGCGGCGGCGTACTCGCGGCGCGTGGCCTCGATCCGCTCAGCGATCCGAGCCCGCTGCCGCACCCACATGGCCTTGTCGATCAGCCCGTCGTAATGGTCATCGTCCAACCGCGCCAGGCGCTCCCGGTCAGCGTCGAGCTTCGCGGTCAGCCCGACGCGCACCCCCGCGTCCGCGCTCGGTCTCGTACGCGTCATGGGATTGAGGGTGATCTGCTCGAACGTCGCCAACACCGCTTCCTCCACGAGCTTCGACACTTCGGCGGAGCGGATCGAGCGGTGGCACCCGCCGCGTGTTGGCTGGATGCACTGGTACACGTCGCCTCGGTGGAGCATCGCCGTTCCGCAAGCAGAGCAGCGGATCAGCCCTGAGAACGGATACATCCGCTTCGCGACCCCGCTGCCGGGTTGATGGAAGTTCCGGGCCTTCTTCCGCGCGTCGAGCACGTCGGAGACCTGCTGCCAGGTGTCTTTATCCACGATCGCAGGCCACGCCGCCTCCACCTGCATCAGCGAGGTCTTGGAGCGGGTGCCGTCTGGCAGGATCGGCCGGTACTCGCGCACTCCCTTGGTGGAGGGGTTGCGCAGCATCAGTTTGAGTGTCCTGTCCGACCACGCGCATCCGTGGGTGGTGAGCACGCCGCGTTCGTTCCAGTCCTTGCGAATCCGGTATAGCGACTCGCCCGCCAGCACGCGCTGCATGGCCTCGGCCACCATCGGCCCGGTCACCGGGTCGATGACGAGGACGCCAGCTTTGGCGCGGTAGCCGAACGGCACCCTGCCCCCATGCCACGCGCCCTCAATGGCCTGCTGCTTCGCTGCACGAGCGACCCGGCGGGCGGTGTCCGCACTGGACTTGTTCGCCATCGCCACCAGCACCCTGGCCATCGCTACATCGGAATCCGTGTCCAGGCGCAGCGAGCCAGTCACCGAGCGAACCCCGAACCCACCGAGCACCTTGGCGTCGATGAGGTCTTCCAGGTCGCGCGGGTCGCGCACCGCCCGATCCAGGTCGTAGGCGACCATCGCCTGCGCTTGCCCGTCTGCGAGGTGTTTGAGCATAGCGCGGAACTGCGGGCGGATCACTCGCCGCACCCGCTCACCCGAGGGCAAGGTGATCGTGCGCTGTTTGAACGCCGATGTGTCGTTCTCCCGGAACACTCCCGCGACTTCCCAGCCGTGAGCGGCGGCGTAGGCGCGGCAGTCCGCCTCCTGCCGATCCACCCCACGCTCGCTACCCTCCGGGTCATCACTGATCCGCACATACACCACCGCCCGCGGTGACGATGCTGATCCCGTGGGTCTGCTGCACGGATAGGTGACGGTTCTAGTCACGCCGCCAGTGCAACGGTCGTGTTCATGATGGTCTCGAATTCAACGGGCGTCAAACGTCCCAGGGCGGTCTGCCTGCGCCGGCGATGATAGGTGCGCTCGATCCAGGTCACGATCGCGATGCGTAGCTGCTCGCGAGTGGCCCAGTGTCGGCGGTTAAGGACGTTCTTCTGCAGCAGGGCAAAGAAGCTCTCCATGGCCGCGTTATCGCCAGCCGCAGCCACTCTCCCCATGGATCCGACCATCCTGTTACGGGTCAGAGCGCGCAGGAACTTCCGGCTTCGAAATTGCGACCCGCGGTCGCTATGAACCACGCAGCCGGCGACGTCGCCGCGCAGGGCGACGGCGTTCTCGAGTGCTCTCACGGCCAGGCTGGATTTCATTCTCGAGCCGATCGAGTACCCGACGATCTTGTTCCCGAACACGTCCTTGACCGCGCAGAGATAGAGCTTTCCCTCAGCAGTCTTGTGCTCGGTTATGTCGGTCAACCAGAGCTGGTTCGGGCCATCGGCGGTGAACTCGTGCCGGACCCTCCCGTCCGCGTCGGTGACAGTGCACAGATCGTCGTGAACGGCAGGCCCTGGCCGCTTGCCGTTGTTGCCCTTGTTCTTCCCGAACACGCTCCACCAGCCGTTCGCTGACGTGATCCGCCACGCCGTCCGGTCCGTCATCGATTCACCTTCCTGACGGGCCTGGTCGGCGAGGAGTCGATGCCCGAACTCGGGGTCGTCCTGGTGCGCGTCGAACAGCGCGTTCGCGCGATACGCCTCCACGATCTCGGCATCGGTGACCGGTCGCTTCAGCCACCGGTAGTAGGGCTGTCGAGAGAGCATGAGAACCCGGCACGTCACCGTGACGGGAATCCCGTCAGCGGCGAGCTCTGTCACGAGCGGGTAGTACCTTTTCCCGGCAGATGCGCCTGCGCGAAATACGCCGCAGCACGGCGGAGCACCTCGTTCTCCTGTTCCAGGAGCCGGTTGCGCTTACGCAGCGCACGCACCTCATCGCTCTCCGCACGCCTCACACCCGGCTGCTCACCGCCCTCGATGCGCGCTTGACGCATCCACTTATCCAGCGTCCCGACATGAACACCGAAGTCTTCCGCGATCTGCGCGAGCGTGACCTCGGGATCACGCTGCTGCGCGACCCGGACGACGTCTTCACGGAACTCCTTCGGAAACGGCTTGGGCATAATGACATCCTCCCAGGCCAGCCCTCCGGGCTAGCCACCTCAGATGTCACCTATCCGTGCAGCAGACCCACATGCCCTACGCCCCCGCAGGCCGGGTCGAGAAGCTCGTCGCCGACTACTACCAGCGCATCACCCTCACCCCAGCCATGACCGACGCACTCCGGGGCATGCTCACCCACGAATTCGACCAGCTCACCGCGGGCACGAACCAGTCCATCCGAGACCTCACCGACCGCCGCAAACAGATCCTCACCGAGCAGGACAAGCTCCTCGAAGCCCACCTCGCCGACGCACTGTCACTGGACCAGCTGGGGAAGTTCCAGACCCGGCTGCGCGCCGAGCTCGAGGGCATCGAAGCGCAGATCGCCGAACACCACAACGACTACCAAGGAGCCCGCGACCTCATCGACGGAGCCCTCGACCTCGCACGCGACTTCGCACGCATGTATGAGCGGTGCGACGAGCAGAACAAGCGCCTCGCGAACCAGACCTTCTTCACCCGCATCTACCTCAACGAGGGCGACACACTCACCGCCGACACCGCCGCGCCCTTCGCCACCATCCTCGACGACACCACGAAGCAGCAAGCCATCACCTGGGCCGAAGCACACACGGCCTCAGACGAGAAGAGCGATGTTGTAACCCAAGACCTGTTTCCTCAGGCCCGGGTTACAACATCGCTCATTGAGTGCGGGCGGCGGGACTCGAACCCGCACGCCGTGAAGCACAGGAACCTAAATCCTGCGTGTCTACCAGTTCCACCACGCCCGCGCGGATCCATTCTATGGGGCCGTCCA
Source organism: Microbacterium sp. JB110 (assembly GCF_003335195.1). Taxonomy (NCBI): domain Bacteria; kingdom Bacillati; phylum Actinomycetota; class Actinomycetes; order Micrococcales; family Microbacteriaceae; genus Microbacterium; species Microbacterium sp. JB110. Next base: position 358,437 of record NZ_QPGM01000002.1, read on the forward strand.
AGGCACCTACGGGGCGTCCCGCACTCGTAGGCTGATGCTCGTGAGCATTTCGAAGGTCATCGTGGTCTGCACAGGGAACATCTGCCGTTCGCCGATGGGGGAGGTGGTCCTGCGAGAGCGCCTGGCTGAGGGCGAGATCGATGCGGATGTCGTCTCATCCGGAATCAGCTCGGAGGAGCTGGGCAACCCGATCGACCCGCGTGCAGCCGAAGCGCTGGCGGCTCGCGGGTACGAGGTGCCGCGGCGGACGGCGCGCTGGGTCGGCGACACGGACGACGTCTCCGGCGACCTGATCCTGGCGATGACCCGACAGCACCGCGACGCGCTGATCCGCCGCGGTGCTGATCCGGCACGGACGCGGCTCTGGATGGAGTTCGTGCCGGGTGCAGATGATGCCGACGTCTCCGACCCGTGGTTCGGCGACCGCGACGGCTTCGAAGAGACACTCGATCTCATCGAAGCCGCCGCACCGCAGATCGTCGACACGATCCGCGCTTCGCGGACGTAAGGCGATCACCGCAGCCTGCGCCACAGCGCCGCCCAGTGCTCGGGGCGCAGGTCGCGCGGGCGCCCGTCGCCGTGCACGCCCGCATCGCGCAGCGCGCGTTTGGTGCGGTTCCGGTCGACACGGGCGGCACGCGAGATGAGCGCGGTGAGCGAACCGCCCCTGCCCGTGAACACGTTGCTGACGAACGACGTGTACGCGGTGCGATCGCTGTCGGGCACCAGCGGTTCGTCGCGTCGGGAGATCCGGAGGATGCCCCCGTCCACACTCGGCTGAGGAGCAAAACCCCACGACGGCACGCGTCCTGCGAGGTCGAATGCGAACCAGGGCGCGGACTGCGCGGTCATCATCGTGCCTCCGCCGACTCCTGCGCGTTTGCGAGCGACCTCCCACTGGGTCAGCAGGATCGCCGTTCGCCACGACCGGCGGCCGAGCAGCCGACGGAAGATCGGCGTCGTCAGATGGAACGGCAGGTTTCCGACGATCACCGGGTCGGCGAGCGGGTGCGTGAGCACATCTGCGTGGTGCACACGGACACCTGGCAGTGACGTGCGCAGCCGGGCGACGCGATGCTCGTCGATGTCGATCGCCGTGACGGGGCGGTTCAGCCGAGCGAGGCGCGCGGTGAGCGCGCCGTCACCGGCGCCGAGCTCGAGTATGGCGCCGGACGTGTCGGAGACCAGCGACGTGATGCGGTGCAGAGTGGGGCGGTGGTGAAGGAAGTTCTGGCCGAGTTCGTGTCGGCCGCCAGAGGCAGAACGAGGCAAGTCGCGCTCCAAGAAGAGAAGTTGGAGCGCCTCGAGACAGGGCGAGCGCAGAATGCGAGAAGTCGCCGATCCGAGGCGCAGTGGAATCTCGGATGGACGGCGCGCGATAAGAGGGGTAAGCGAGCGCGCCGTCAGGCGCGGCGGTCGCGAACCATGCGGTCACACGCCATCAGCGACGTGCAGATCAGACTTCCCATGCGGGCAGGCTATCACGTGACCACGCCGTGATCCGGCGAGAGCGGCGCGCGGCCTGCCTGTGGATAATTTCTGCAGGGTCGACACGATCTGAAGTAGACAGGAAGGCGTGAGCGCTGTTCCTGCTGACCTGACCGATCGCATCCGGGCGCGTCTGCGTGCCGAGAGCATCGATCCGTCGCGCGACGGGGAATCGACCAGGCGTCTGGTCCGCGTCGAGGTGCGCCGCCACAACGACATCGCCTCGGCACGCGGGTTCGCACCCATCGATGACGAGACGGAGTGCGAACGGGAGGTGCTCGCGGCGCTGTCGGGGTACGGGCCGCTCGAGCCCTATCTCACCGACGACACCGTCGAGGAGCTGTGGATCAATGCGGCAGACCGGATCTATGTGGCGCGCGACGGGCGCAGCGAGCGCGTGCCGCTGCGCCTGAGCGAGAACGAGGTGCGCGAGCTGGTCGAACGCATGCTGCATTCCGCCGGTCGACGGGTCGACCTCAGCCAGCCTCTCGTCGACGCCTCGCTTCCCGATGGTTCACGGCTTCACGTCGTCATTCCGGACGTATCCAGGAAGAACTGGCTGGTCAACATCCGGCGCTTCCTGCCGTCCTACCGCAGCCTCGAGGATCTCGTGCACGCGGGCTCGGTCGACATCGAAGCCGCCTCGCTGCTGCGTGAGGCCATGGCCGCAGGCCGCAGCATCATCGTGTCCGGCGCGACGCACGCCGGTAATACCACATGCAATCTCTGACGCCACTACCGAGCATCAGCGACGGGGGCGTTGGACTGACCTCGACCCCATCGCGCCGCGATACCGGGGTGAGCGTTGTGCCGCATGAAATCAACGATCTAGGACATGTGACCTGTGGATAACTTCACCGCGATACCCTGACCTACAGGTTGCTTAGCGCTTTCGTTAGCACTTCTGGCGGCCGCACTGATTGCGTATGTGAGTTAATGGGCGAGGAGTGCGGGGATTGTGTGGCGTCGAGCCGTGAGTGCTGGGGTGATGGTCGCGATTCCGACGACGAGGAGTCCAGCGACGGCGACAAGACTAGAGATGCCGACCCCATACACCGGGGTGGCGGTGTCGCTGACCTGCATCAGTGCGGCCGTCGCGACGAGTCCGACCGCGCCGTAGACGAGTGCTCCGGTGAGGAACGCTGTGCCGACGTAGATGATGGTCTCGAAAGCTGCGCTGAGCGTCGTGGTAGCGAGGGTTCCGCCACCAGTTTCGATGAGCGCGTTGTTTCGGTCGCGGGTGCGTCCGGTCATGAAGATCACCGCTGCCGCGCCGAGCGCGGCGATCAGAAGTGCGGGGCCGATGATGGTGAAGATCGACGCATGGTTGATGGTCATGTTCTGGGTTCCGCCGCCTTCGAGCGTAGTTCCGGCGGTCATGAACAGCGTGTACAGGCTGCCGGTAAGGGCGATGCCGACCATGAGCGGGGTGACCGCTGCGGTGCTCTGCGTGAGGCGGTACCGGCATCCTGTGCGGGCGAGGAACCAGGCCGGTGACCAGGAGGCTGGGATGATCGCTGTCCAGGCGCGGAGGATGAGCGGGTAGACGAAGGGCCCGAGCGCGGCGATCAGGGCGGTGAGGGCGATGCTGAACAGTTGTGCCCCGCTGACGATGCCCGCGATGCCCATACTCCCATCAGGATCATCAGTCACCATCCTTGCGATCAGGGGGGCGGCGATCACGTTGATGCCGAGAATCACTGTGGCGAGCGTCGCCACTCCTACCCCGATCCAGCGCATCACGGCGAGGCGCGCGCGGGGCTCCTCGGGCTCTCTCACGGCTTCGATCGCGGGCACCCGTCCCGCGCGGAACGCACCGCGCAGTCCCGAGACGATCACGAGCGTCAGAGCAATCCCAACCGTCCATGCCACCGTGCTGGCACCGAACACAACGGGGAGGTTCCGCAGGGAAGCTTGCTGCCCAGCGAGGGAGAGGAACACTCCCGCCGTCAACCGTCCAAGGATCAGCCCGGCACCCGTACCGGTGAGGGCGAGCAGGCAAAGCTGGATCAGCACGACCAAGGTCACTTGACGCGGGAGGATTCCAGCCAGTTGCAGAAGCGCGTAGCCGCGCCTGCCCGAACTGATCGCAAGATTCGTCGTCGCTCCGGTGACCGCGACTGCGGCAAGCACCGTGAACAGGATCGTGCCCTGCGTCATCGACACCAGCGAATCACCATCGGCTGGGCTGAGGGTCGCCGCCGTCTCAAACTGGGATATGACAGCGGACAGCACCATCGTCGCCACGGCGATCATGAGAAGACCGCCGATCCAGAGTCTCCATTCCCGCACGAGTTCCTTGGCGGCGACGATCGCGATCATGCGGCCAGCGATTCCTCTCCTGCGGCGCGCACCGCGTCCAGCACTGCCTGCGCGCTCGGCTTATGAAGCTCCGCGTGGATGGAACCATCGCGCAGCACGAGCACCCGATCGGCGCGTGCGGCCGCTTCGAGGTCATGCGTGACCAGTACCACGCTGCGCGCTCCGGAAGCTGTCTCGCGCAACAGGGAAAGCACTTGCGCCCCGGTCGTAGTATCGAGCGCCCCGGTCGGCTCGTCAGCGAACACGAGCGAAGCGCCTGACGCGAGCACCCGTGCGATAGCGACACGCTGCTGCTGACCGCCAGAGAGCTTGCTCGGCAAGAACCCGGCTCGCTCCGTGAGCCCGACCGCGTCAACTGCGGCGCTTGCATCGGCTGCCGCGCCCCGCTTACGAGCGATCCGTGCAGGAAGTGCCGCGTTCTCCATCGCGGTGAGCGACGGCACCAGATTGTAGGACTGGAAGATGAACCCCACACGATCCCGACGCATCTTCGCCAAAGCGTTTCGGCTCAGCGCCGCGATGCTCTGCCCGAACATACTCACCCCGCCAGCCGATGCCGGTTCCAGCCCTGCCAGGCAGTACAGCAGCGTGGACTTCCCCGAACCTGATGGCCCCACGATCGCGACCATCTCACCGGGGTTCACTTGGAGCGATACGTTGCGCAGCACCGCCACGGGCGGCTGCCCCTTCACCGTCTCAAACGTCTTCTCAAGATTCACGCACGCGACCAGCGGCGATGCATCGGATGCATTCGGAACAGGAAGGCTCATACAGCAATCTAAGCCCATCCTTACCCGCGCCCGCTGAAAGCCCTCACGATTCTCCAGACAGCCCCCGCTTCCAACTACGGAAACCCCTACCCCCTCAAGCGATCAACCGGCTCACCCCGCTTGCACCCCTAACCCCTTCTGTTCTTCTGACTGCACGCAGGTTACGGCCGTAGAGATGGGCTTGCATCGAGGGGTGAAATTCCTGGTCAGGGTGGAGATCCTGGAGTGAAAATGTAGGTGGCATTGCAGCGAATACCACATGCAATCTCTGACGTCGCGACCACTCGCTAGCGGCGGCGGATATCGCACAGCCGGGAGGCTCAGATGACGTGGCAGATGCCATGGTTCTCCGGTTCAGGTCATCTTCGCGTGGTGAGATGGAGTCATGAGCGAGGTCGAAGCGAGGGCGGTTCAGAAGCACTCGCGTTCGTCCTGGGTCGGGGACTCGGTGGCCGCGCTCGTGCTGGTCGTGGTGTTCTGGGTGCCACAACTGTTGTCGGCTTCTGAGGTATGGCTGACCGCCGCTGGGGTGGTGTTGGCGCTTATGGTGGCTGCTTCGGTGATGGTCCGCTGGCGGTTGCCGAGCGTCGCTCCCGTGGCCGCGCTCGTTGCGACCGGCGGTGCCTGGTTTCTGCAGGTGAGTTCTGATCCAATGCTTGCTGTCGCGTGGTGCCTGTACCCGCTTGCGCTGCGTCGTGGGCGTCGGTCGCCGGCTATTGGTGGTGCGGCTGTCGTCGTGATGATCTTGGTCTCGCTTACTTATGGCGCTCCGCCGTCTGCTGCGGGTGTGGATCAGCGGATCATCTTCGCCGCCGTTGCGATTGGTGCGGTGTGGCTGTTGGGTCAGGCCGAAGCGAAGCGGCTGGAGGCTGTGCGGGAGTCTGCTGATCGGCGGGCTGCGTGGGAGCGTGCGGTGCATCAGGCGGCGATGGCGCGTGATGTTCATGACGTGGTGGGTCATGCGCTGAGTGTGATCAGCGCGGAAGCGGAGGTTTCTCGAAGTCTTCCTGGTGTCGGTGAGGCGGAGTTGAGGGAGAGCTTGGGCGATATTGAGCAACGCGCTCGCGGCGCACTGGAAGAGGTGCAGGCGCTTGTGCGTGCGCTCCGGGACGGGGAGCCGGACGCGGGTAGTGCGATGCCGATTCAGCAGCTCGTGACTGCCGCGCGGGTCAGCGGGCTTGAGGTCGATACCCGGCTTGACGCGACGGGTCTGCCCGAAGCGACCTGTCGAGTGTTGTCGCGGGTGGTGCAGGAGGCGTTGAGTAATGTCGTGCGCCATGCCAATGCGGAGCGCTGCGAGGTCGCAGTCTGGCATGAGGACGAGAGCGTACGGGTGCGCGTCGATGACGATGGGGTCGGACTCTCGGCCGGGTATCAACCCGGCATGGGATTGACGGGCATGCGGGAGCGAGTGGGCGCGGTCGGTGGCTCCGTGACGGTGACGAACCGGCTGGAAGGTGGAACCCGGCTCCTGGCGACCTTGCCGCTAGGAGAGGGTGGATGAGCGCGCCGATCACGGTTCTCCTGGCCGATGATGATGCTGACTTTCGTCGTGTCTACCGGCGTCTGTTCGACGGCACCGACGGCTTCCGCGTCGCAGGCGAGGCGGGCACCGGCGCGGATGCTCTTCGTCTGATGGCGGCGTTGCGGCCGGATGTGGCGTTGGTGGATGTGCAGATGCCGGACGGGTCGGGCCTGGACGTGGTGCGCGGTGCAGTGGGGCTTGGCACACGGATCATCATGCTCACGACGTTTGACCTGGATGAGTACGTCAGCGAGGCGCTGCGGCAGGGTGCGGCGGGATTCCTGCTCAAGAATGCTTCCGCTCAGGAGGTGCTGGCGGCGGTGCGCGCGGTGCACGCAGGGCATAGCTCCCTGGCGCCTGAGGTCACCGCTCGTCTGGTGGATCAGTTCAGCGCCCGTCCCCGGCAGAGCCCGCACGCGTTCGCGGACACGCAGTTGAGCGACCGGGAGTTGCAGTTGATCCGCTTGATCGCCCGGGGGCACTCGAATCAGCGGATCGCTGGCGAGCTGCATCTGAGTGTGGAGACGGTCAAGACGTATGTGAAGCGGCTGTTCCAGAAACTTGACGTGAGCGACCGCACCCAGTTGGCGGTGCTCGCTCATGAGGCCGGGCTGCTGCACGCGCCTCGCTGACCCGATCTCCGGTAAGTGTCCACTTCCGGGGGTCACAATCGCGGGCGCTGACACGTCACGGTGGAGGTAACCACAGAGTTGCCGACGGCCGTGAGGAGCAGTACCGCGTGATCGAGATATCCGACGTATCGAAGAAGTATGGTCCCAAGACCGCCGTCGACCAGGTGACTTTCACCGCGAGGCCAGGCCGGGTGACCGGGTTTCTCGGCCCGAACGGGGCCGGGAAGTCCAGCACGTTGCGCATTCTGCTGGGTCTTGACCGGGCGACGTCGGGCACAGCTCGGATCGACGGGAAACCGTATGCCACGTTGGCGCAGCCGCTGCGCACGGTGGGTGCGATGCTCGACGGGGCATCCGCGGTGCCCGAGCGTCGCGGGGTGGACCATCTGCGGTGGATCGCGCAGTCCAATCGCATCCCGGCGCAGCGGATCGGTGAGGTCCTGGAAACGGTCGGGCTGACCGATGCGGCGAAGGTCCGGGTACGGAAGTACTCGCTCGGGATGAAGCAGCGCCTTGGGCTTGCCGCCGCCCTGTTGGGTGAGCCGCGCATCCTTGTGCTCGATGAGCCGGTGAATGGTCTTGACCCGGAGGGCATTCGCACGATCCGCACTTTCCTGCGCCGCTACGCGGACCAGGGCAACACGGTGCTGTTGTCCAGTCACCTGATGGGTGAGACCGCGGAGACCGTGGATGACATTGTCATCATCAACAAGGGCCGGATCATCGCCGACGGCACCCTCGATGAGATCACCGAAGGGCACGCGTCACTTGAAGACGCGTTCTTCGCGCTCACCGGCAGCGAGCCTGGGCAGAGCTGGTGAGCGGAATGTTCAGCGTCATCCGCTCCGAGTTCACTAAGTTCCTCACCCTCCCTGGTGTCTGGCTGGTCACCGGCGTCATCGTGCTGCTGTTCATCTACATGCAGCAGAGCCTCCACGCCGATCACGTCAGCATGATTGCGAACGTGCGCCCTGACGGGACCGCCGATATCGGCCTGGGTGTCGTGGAGGTCGCTTCGCAGATACGCGGTTCGATCGGCACGGCCGTGATGAACGCCGGGCTGCTGCTTCCCGTGCTCGGCGCGGTCATCGCCGGTTCCGAGTTCAAGGCCGGGCAGCTCGGGCTGAGCCTGGTCGCGGTGCCGAACCGTACCCGGTTCGTGCTCAGCAAGGTGTTCGCCGTGGGCCTGTATGCGGCGGGCCTCGCCATCGTGTTCATCGCCGCCGCCCTGGTGCTGATGTACCTCGCGGTCAAGGACTGGGACCCCGATGTGCTGTGGAGTGCGCAGACGTTGCAGGAAGCAGGGCGCGTGCTCCTGTACATGGTGACGATCACGCTCACCGGAGCCGCGATCACTCTCGTCACACGGCGGACGCTCTCCGGGATCATCGTGTCCATCGTGCTCATCACCCTGACCTTCGCGCAGGTCGTTGCGCTGATCGCCCCCGCCGTTGATGCGTTCCTTCCGTTGAGCGCCGCCCGCAACCTCATGTTCCAAGACGCCGCGATTCTCCCGGTGCCACTGACTGGAACCGAACTACAGGGCGCGCTCGTCCTCACCGGCTGGGCCGCCATCACCTCGGTGGTCGCGCTGGTCCTGATCCGGCGGAGGGATGCCCGATGAGCGCGAAGGTCCTCTCTGCCGATCCCGTGATTCGTCGTCGTGACGTGATCGGTTCGGAGATCACGAAGATCATCACCCACCCCGCAACCGTCATAATGCTCGCCATCACGCTCGTCGTGAACCTCTTCCTGGCAGTCATCGACGCATCCGGGCTGATCTTCTACACCGGGGCAGGCCCGGCGCGGCTGTCCTCGTTCGGCATGGTGATGCTTGCACCGCTCTACGCATTCCTCGTCATCCCGGTCTGGGCAGCCGCAACCGAACACCACGGCGGACAGCTCCGCATGAGTCTCACCGCCACGCCACGTCGCGGAACTTTCGCGCCCGCAAAACTGACCGCGACGACCACCGTGTGCCTCGCAGCCGCTGTCATCGCGATCGTCCCGGCGCGTCTCGTCATCGGAATCGCGTCCGGCCTGGACCCGGCCGAGCTCGCGCTGAACTGCGTGCAATGGGTGGCGGTGTATGTGCTGATGTCGCTCATCGCCTTCGGGCTCGCGGGAGTCCTCCGAAACACCATTGCGCCCTTGGCGATCATGATCGCCCTGCCCGTCGTGGTCGCCACTGGCATCCTGCAATGGCCCGACGGCATCCGCTTCCTCCCCGACCAGGCCAGCCTCAGCCTCGTCGGAACACCCGGTTACGACGTCACCGAACTCCCGCCCGTGATCGCCGCGGGTGTGCTCGTCGGTTGGGCTGTGCTCTCGGTCGTCGCCTACACGATCGCGCTACTCCGCCGCGATGCCTGACCTCATGAAACCCGCACCACGCCGAACCACCTGGAAGGAACCCCGCACCATGCAGAAGAAGCGCAGTACCATCATCTGGATCATCGTCGGCGCAGTCGTCGTCCTCGCCGCAATCGCATTCCTCGCCCTCGGCAGCTAGAAGCGGCGAGAACATGCCACCCAGAGTGCTACTGATCGCAACGTGCGCTGCGCTTAGTGCACTCGCGATCGGAGTCATACTGTTGCGCCGTGCTCGTGCTCAGCAGCAGAGGTTCAGGCACGAGGAGCGGATCGCAGACGCCCTTGGCGCGGTCCTCCTGGCTGCCCGCGCGCACCTACCAGAGGCTGTCTCGGAGATACAACGCCGGGAAGCAATGGCGGCCATCGAGGTCACTGCGAGCGACGCGGTGGTAGCTATCAGGCAAGAGATTGCACGAGAAGCGCCCGCAAGCCCGATGGTTGTACCGGCCGAGATGCCCCGCTGAGACCTTTTGTTGGTCTCGCTGTAGCGCAATGGATTCGGACCGTTCAACGATGGAAGGGCTGCGTGACCGTGTTCCGTTTCGGGTGTGCCGAGTACTTCACGATGCAGTAGTGAATCCAGTCGCCTTGCCCCTAACGAAAGTCTTGGTAGTCACGGCTGGCTGGACGAACCTGACTCATCGAGGACGCTCCGTCTCGCTCGCAGAAGGAGACGGAGCGGTGCCGCCGACAGGAGCACTTGTCGGAGGTGAGCCTTTGACCGAGGTCGAAACGGTTACTCTCTACGTTGATCCCGAGTTTCTGCAACAACAGATTGCTTGGGCACGACTGTCAACGCCGATAGCGAGTACGTTCAACGCGGCCGCTCAAGGGGCGGGCCAGATTCTCGCTCTTCGCCCGTCACCTGCGGAACGTCGAGCGATTACCTCACAAGCGCGTGCGATCGCGAATCACGACAGTTCAGCGGGGGTTCACGCTTCGGGGCGCTTCGCTGCGATTCCTGGACAGGCTAACCGGTGTGGTCACACCGACGGCTTTGGCGATTCCGAGGAGAGAGGTTCGGGTGATCGTCGCCGCGTTCCGACGCGACCTTGCGCGACCCTGGTCAATGGCGAGGCTGAGTCGTCAAGCGAACCTCTCTACCTCGCAGCTCACGCGCGCATTCAACTCAGCGTACGGTGTGTCACCGATGCGGTTACTGGCGCGACTTCGCGTAGAAGGGCTCGCCGAACTGCTCCAGACGACGAACTGGACCGTTCAAGAGTGCGCTGCGGCTGTCGGCTGGCATGATGCGGACCACGCGGCAAAGATGATGAAGCACATCTACGGCATCACTCCGAGCGAGTTCCGAAAAGCGGCACGTTCATCGCCCTGGTGAATGTCGATGTCTGCTACTTCTTCATGCTCCGATGCTCGCGTAACTCGCGGAATTCATTGCGTTGCTCTGTCGTCGCACGCGGCGGCGCTCGGTGGCCTCGTGGGCAACGGCGCGGATGAGCAGGGCCACACTGGCCGGGCCTATGACGATGAGCTTGAGGGCGTTCCAGCAGCACAGGAGTGCAAGCAGGTGGAGCCAGCCGGGGCCGCCGTGTTCGATGAGGCTGCGGAAGTAGGTCGCGGCGAGGAGGTATGGGGCGGCGAGGAGCATCGCGGGGATGCCCCATTTGAGGCCGCGGCGGGTGCGGATCGCGTCGAGGGCGATGTTGGTGGGCATGTACCGGCGCAGGTAGTACCGGATGCGGGTGCTCAGTGCCCAGAGCAGTCGGATCATGGTCGGGCCTCTCATCAAGACGTGTTGCTCCGTCGAGGAGGCAGAAACATGATGAGTGGCCCCGAAGGGACTGTCCCGGAGGACCCGCAGAGAGTGGAAACGCTGCCTCTCGTTCAGGATACGCCGTTGCCCGGACATTTGTAAGAGGTGCGCCGCTGGTCACCGATCCTGGTGGCGCACCTGCCTGGCACATATTGATGGGAGCCCGGCATGGTCACGATCACTTCTCTCGCCAAGGACGAGCGTTCCGCGCGGATCGTTCTGGCCTCGACGCTGGAACCGGACGACGCGCTGACGGGGAGGCTGATCGCCGCTGTCGGCGCTGTCGAGACGGTCCGGTTGCTGTCGACCGCGGCCCCGTTGCCGACATCGGTTGATGCGGTCGAGGGCGGGCTGTGGCGGCAGAAGGCCGCGCCGCGTCTGGATGCCCGATTGGTCGAACGAGTCGTTGCCGATACGGATCGACTCGGGCTGGGTGTTCTTATCCCCGAGGACCATGATTGGCCGAGCGGGCTGGACGATCTCGGCGATCGCGCGCCGACCGCGCTTTGGGTGCGCGGGGCAACCTCCCTGCTTGCGGGAGACCTACGGGACCGTGTGACGATCACGGGCGCCCGTGCGGCGACCGGTTACGGCGAGCATGTTACTTCCGAGCTCGCCGCAGCGCAGGCCGCGGCAGAGCGCGTGATCGTATCCGGCGGCGCTTACGGCATCGACCGTACCGCCCACGCTTCAGCGTTGTCGGTCGGCGGGCAGACCGTCGCGGTGCTTGCGGGCGGGCTTGACCGTCTGTACCCAGCCGGGAATCAGGAACTGCTGGGACGGGTAGGGGACGTGGGACTGCTGGTGGGGGAGATGGCTCCAGGCTCGGCACCGACTCGGTGGAGGTTCCTTGCTCGTAGCCGTATCCTCGCGGCTGTCTCGGCTGCGACCGTGATTGTGGAGGCCGGGTACCGGTCCGGGGCGCTGACTGTCGTCGCCCGTGCGGCTCAGCTCGGTCGCCCGATCGGCGCGGTTCCTGGGCCGGTCACCAGTGCCGCCAGCGGGGGCACTCACCGCATTCTCCGTGAACGAATCGCGTCGCTCGTGACGGATTCCACGGACCTTAGCGCCCTGATCGAACCGCCCGCCCGCGACCAGGGCCGAGCGTTCGACCGCGACGCTGGCATGGCGCGCTCCGTGCCGCTGCCCGGCCGCACCTTGTAGCAACACTGCTCCGGCTGGGCCGGAGTTTGTCGGCACTGTTCTCTACTCTGGGAGTATGGCTTTTACCGCTCTGCATCGCGTCCTCGGGGTCGCTCCGGGGCCCGTGACAGATGAGCTGCTGGATGCCGCGGTGACTGCCGGGGCGGTGGAGACGAACGATCTGGATTGGAAGTCGGAGCTGCCGCCAGCGAAAGGACTGCCGCAGACCGATTTCCCCAAGGATGTCGCGGCAATGGCGAACAGCGGCGGCGGTGTCATCGTCTACGGTGTGCGCGAATCTCAGAAGGCCGCCGTCAGCCGGGTCGATGTCGGGGAGTTCGATGAAGCCTACGAACGGTCGCTGCGGTCAGCGGCGATCACCGCTATCTCGCCGCCGGTGTTCGGACTGGTCGTGCATCGCCTCGGCGCGGAGGGCAACCGCGCGGTTGTGGTAGAGGTGCCAGCCAGCGTTGACGGGCCGCACTTAATCTACCGCAACGACTACTTCGGTGCGCCCGTACGCAACGACGCCGACACGGTGTGGATGAAAGAACGCCAGATCGAGGCCATGTACCGGGCACGCTTCGATGAACGCCGCCACGCCACCGAAGCGCTCGACGCCCTTTTCACCGAGGCCGCCGGCGGCCGCAACACGCACGAGCGGGCCTGGCTGATCGCCGTCGCCCACCCTCGCGCGCCTCGGCTCAGTGAACGGTTGACTCGCGATCAGGCGCGCGACGTGCTCACCAAGGCAAAGAGCATGGGCGAGTTCTACGCGGGCAAGGGCGGTGTGCATCCGCTGGACAACGTCGAGCACTACAACCCCCGGCCAGGACTGCGCCGCTGGATCGCCGTCAACACCACCACCGACCGCTCCATCTGGCGAGAGGCATGGGCGGGAATCCACCATGACGGGTCGGTCACCGTCGCGGCAGCAGTCGGCGGGCACCGGATGAGCAGCGACGGGCATTTCGAGGGCTTCCAGGTGCAGTCCGCAGCGATCGAGTGCGGTATCGCCGACCTGATGGGACTTGTCCGCGCGACCGCTGAGGCGACCGGCAACGACGAGTACGAGGTGCGCGTCGGGATCGAATGGGCTGGCAAAGCACCGTTGAGCATCCTGACCATTGACAACTTCGGGCAGACCTTCGACGGCGTCTCCACACCGCTGCATCACTACACGCCGGTCGAGACGAGCGTGAACGCGATCGAGGCGCCGCTTGACTACTACTGGCATGTTCACGACCTTGCCCAAGACTGTGTGAACCAGGGCGGCGTATCGAACGTCCGCATGATCCACCCACCCGACCGCGACGACCCGCAGTAACCGACCACGTCCGCTACAGTGACGGGCCCAGTGGCCGGGCCGCAGCCGGACGATGGTGCTCGTGCCGGCTGGCCGCGGTGAGAGCTCGTGCCCGGTCGAGCGCAGCGCGGGCGCGGGCCGCGTCGATCTTCTGTGCGTCCGTTTGCGCCGGGGAGCCGAGCGCGGCGGTTTCGTTGACTGTGTAGCGATCCCGGTAGGCGGCAATGACCATGCCCATGCGCCGCCAGATTGCCGCACCTCTACCGTCCTTCGGCTGCGGGCCAAGCGCGGCCGTCCACGGCTCGCCGTCACGCACCGCCGTGTCGAGAAGGGTGCCGGCGCGGGTCTCGATGAGGTCGCGCCGCTCCGCGAGCGCTCGACGCATCTCGAGCGTCATCGTTCCGGTCGCCTCGGGAATCAGCCCGGCGATCAATCGCGGCGTCTCGCGAGTGCGACCGGAACCGGCGGGACGGGCCGTGACTCGGGCGAGCCGGTAGTGCAGAACCGCAGCAATATCATCCGCATCCCCGAACCCGCGTGCTCGCACGAGGCGTGGCAGCAGAGTGTCGACGTGATGCTGGTTCGCCTCGGCCCGCCGCAGCTCGGCGGTCAGCGCCCCGAACGCGGGTGAAGCGATCGCGTCGTCTGCGTCGTCGTCGCTGAGGCCAGAGGAGCGGATGAGTGCGGCCCAGCGGTCGTGCTGTGCGGCGGCAGCCAAGGTCTCGTACTCGGCGGCAAGCTGAGCGATCGAGCTCCATTCCTCATGCTCGGCGGTGATCGTCTCGTGCGCGGACAGTTCAGCGCCGACGTGCTGCAGGACACCAAACAGCACCGATCTGGCGGTGGCCTCGATGTTGTCGCCGGGGTGCGGCCCGTCGTGGGCGTCGTCGGGTTTGTCGACGGCGACGTAGGCGAAGTTTCCTTCCTTGCCTCGGGTGAGGGCGACGTACAAGTTCTCCCTGGTCATCGCAGCGTCGACCAGGACGTGCGACCTATCGACCGTGATGCCCTGCGCCCGGTACGACGTCACCGCGTAGCCCAAGTCCAGGTGCTCGGCCACATAGTCGGCCGGGAGCACGACGGAGCCGCCCCAGCGCCTTGCCGCCCGGCGGACGGTGAGGGAGCCGTCGTCCCGAACTTCGGCGACTGTCCACCTGTCGCCGTTGCGAACCCAGCCGCGCCCGGCCCGCAGCCGCCGATCGTTGCGCCGAGTGATGACCGAATCCCCGGCAGCGGCACGGGCGCCATCGCGCAGCTCGACCTCGCGCAGCGCATCCACCGTGCCGTCGAGGATCAGATCGGTACGCGCCCGGAGGTTCAAGGCCATCACGGATTCGTTCGAGTCGGTGACCAGCACGCTAGCCCGCCCGGCGACCCGATCCGCACGCCAGGCAGCGTATGCGGCATCGACCATCGCTTCCGTGTCTCCGCCGACGATGCGGTCGTGCTCCGCGTAGGTGTCGATGACCTCGGTTCGCCCGTGCCGCAGGCCGAGCGAGGCGACCTTCTCCCACACGTTGGCGAAGCGATGGATGTCCACCAGTTCTGGCGCGTCGTCCCGGTCGTGGACGAGCAGCGAGAACGCACCGCTCGCGGTCGGAGATTGGAGCTGGGCGTAGTCGCCCACGAGCAGCACCTTCGCCCCCGCCTCGACGGCGAGAGCGGTGATGCGGTCGAGCGAGAGCGTGCCGGCCAGGGACGCCTCATCCACGATGACGAGCTGCCCGGCCTGGAACGTCTCGCCAGTGCGCTCGTGAACCTCCCACCATTTCGCGGTGTTCTCGGTCTGGATGTTCAGGTCATCGGCGAGGATCTGGGCTGCGACGGCGGACGGAGCGAGGCCGACGACGGAGCCCGGGCCGTGCTCGCGCTCCCACGCCCGCCGCAACGCCGACATGGCGGTGGTCTTGCCTGCCCCAGCCGGGCCAACGAGGACATCGACGACGCGGCCCGAGATCGCAACCTTCACCAACGCCGCGGCCTGGTCGTCGCCAAGCCTGTGCCCCTTCCGATCCGGCCTCGCGGCGGTCCGCTCCACGACCGCAAGCGGCACGGTCGGCCCGGTCGTGGAGCGAGCGCGCTCGAGGAGGCGATCTTCGGCTGCCAACAGCAACTCGGAGGAGAACACCGTCGAGTGCTTCGGCCGGAACACGCTGGTTCCATCCGGCCGCTGGAACACGGCCGGGCTCGACGCGAGCTCAGGCGGCGTCAACCGCAGCGACACAGCCTCGGCCGCGTCCACGACCAGCCCGACGACTGCCTCTCGATCCTCGGTCGAGGCGAACCTGTAGCCCATCGTCTGCCGGGCCGCCTCAGCGGTGAGGTTCCACCGCCGCCAGGTGGACCGCTTCTCACCGACCGTCTCGACCACGCTGCCTCCGAGCGACGCGATCACATCCAGCGGCACATCGTCGGCGCGCAGCAGCAGCGGCTCCTCGTTCGCCGCAACCGCACGCGCCCAGGAGGTCGCATCCGTACCGAGCACGCGGCCGGCGCGCTGCCGCCAGGAGGCGGTGAGCTCCGCGAGGGAGTGAACCTCCTTCTCGGGCCTGGTCGAGCGCGTCGCCTGGGCACGGAGCTTCATGATCGTCGCCGGCGACGGCCGCCGCCCGTGCGCCTCGACGTAGCGGTCGATGAGGCGATCCGTCTCGGCGTCGATGTGCCGCGAACGGGTGGAGAACTCAGCCACCAGCGCATCCGACACCCCGGCGATCGCCCACGCCGGGTTCCGATCCCGGCCCATGTCGCGGGCCTCCCACTCAACGCCGAACATCCGGGTCAGGTGATCTGCGAACACCGCCTCGTGCAGCTCGGAGAGTGCGACCGTCGCCGCGTGCATCGGCCTTCCGTCGAGCGATCGCCACTTACCGTCCAGGACGGTCTGCACCTTGTTCGAGATGACGACGTGCGTGTGCAAGTGCGGGTCGCCCGACCGCGAGTCGTAGTGGTCATAGGCGGTAGCGATCAGCCCATGAACATCCACCTGCGCAACCGCGCCGTTGCGTGCGGTTGCGCCCGCGCGCGTGGCTGCAACCTCCCGTTCCATGAACGCAACCACCTCTGCAACCGCCGCGTGATGGGCCTGCGCGACCAGGGCCTGCGTGCCCGCGTCGGCGACCGCCCACAACACGCTCGCGGACTTCGGGATCGAGAACGTGAAGTCATAGCCCGCAACCGCCCGCCGCATACCACGATCGGCCTCCTCAGCCTCGATCGCGGCCACGGCCTCCGCGCGCGAGACCGGCCCCAACTCAGGGCGAAGAGCTTCCACCCGCTCAGCGATCCGCTCCGCGACCGGGCGGTACGCGGGGTACGCGCGACCCAACGGTGCGCCCATGATCGGGTCGCGGCCCATGCCTACGAGGAGCTGGAGCTGGGCTTCCGACACCTGATCGCCCCCCGTGATCTTGCCGCCGCCAAGGGCGCCGACGCCCGCGCCGAGCCACCGGCCCGGAGGCGTGCCCTCGGCGTTGTAATACCTCGTCAACGGGGTTGAGAGAGACCGGTCACCATCACCGGCCGCGACGGTGCGCAGCAGGTACTTGTAGCCGTCGCCCGCGCTCATCACACGCATCGAAACCGTCACCGCCGAGCCTCCCTCCGCTCAACGCGGAGGTGCGCGACTGACCGCCCGCAGGGGCGGGCGACCTCGATCTGCAAGAGGCGTGGTAGCTCGGAGAGGCGTCCGGAACGACGGCTCCGAACGGTGACGGATCGGCCGGTCCGGGACGGCTACGGAGGCGGTGCGAGCACCTGGCAGGTGACCAGCCCGGCATCGAGCTTACGAGTGGACGACGACCGGGGAGCACCGATCCGCCGGAGTCCTCATGCGCGAACCGAACGACCAGAACGACGACCAGCGTCTGCGCGTTGGGTCGCTGTTCTCCGGCTACGGCGGACTCGACCTCGCCGTCGAGGAGGTCTTCCGCGCCCGCACCGTGTGGTTCTCCGAAATCAACGAGCCCGTTGCCCGCGTCTTCGCCCACCACTGGCCCGACGCCTCGAACCTCGGTGACGTTACCACCATCGATTGGAACGAGGCTGCGCCTGTCGATGTGCTCTGCGGCGGTTTTCCCTGTCAGGACGTGTCCACGGTCGGGAAAATGGCCGGCCTCACACCTGGCACCCGCTCGGGCCTATGGGCGCAGATGGCGACCGCGATCGAGGCGCTGCAACCCGAGTGGGTCGTTATCGAGAACGTACGCGGGCTGCTGTCTGCTCCAGCGATCCGCGCGATCCCGGCACGAGGAGATGATTATGAGCGACGCAACGCCGAGACCGCAACCCCCAGCGATGCAGCCCCTGGCGACGTGGAACCCGACCCGTGGCATCTGGGAGACCAGCCAGCTCGACTTCTCCGGGCGGCTGGCGCCGTACTGGGCGACCTGGTGGACCTCCGGTATGACGCGCAATGGCTCGGTCTACCCGCTTCCGCCATCGGCGCACCACACCCTCGATTCCGCATCTTCATCCTCGCCCACCGCACTGTTCCGAACCCCGCTCGCCTCCGACGCTGCCAGGAGCGGGGAGAGCCTGCAACAGGTCAAAGCCCGGCGCGGCACGATCGCACTGTCACACCAGATCATCGACCTCGCCCTACACGGCCCAAACGGCTATCCGAAGCCGAGCGAGCCGGAGGATCTGTGGGACCTGATCGGGCAGCTATTCGACGCTGGGGACGCTACGCCCACGCCATCACCCGATGGGAACACCTCACCGGACGGCCCGCCCCAGCCCCCGCGCTCATGAACGACACCAGCGGTCCGCGCCCGGCCCCGACGTTTGTGGAATGGCTGATGGGACTTCCGCTGGGCTGGCTCACAGATCCACGCCATCATCTGACAGACAATCAGCAGATCACAGCCCTCGGTAATGGTGTCGTTCCACTGCAAGCAGTCTCCGCGCTCAGAGAGCTGATCACGAAAGCTTTGTGATCCGTGCGGGCTGGCACTCGGATCAAGTCTGTTGTTCTTGAAACTCTCGGGGAGACATATGGTGAGAGCGGCGGAAGTCACGACTGAAATTCGACAGCTGCGAGTATCCGACGCGATGCGCGACCGCACTAGCTTTGGTGCCCGTGAGAAGCAGATCACGCGCGACCCGCATTCGAGTAGCATGTCGCCAGTTTGAAAAGGTCATGCCTGTTTCTCGTCGGAACGCTTCGCGAACTTCGCGGGGTACATCCCAGTCCCTGGATGCATATTTCTTGTCGATGTGGCGCACGAAAGCCTCGGCTACCGCCAACGCTTGAGGATCTGAGGGCATCGGCACAACACGGAGACGTTCTGCGGTGAGCTGGATATCGAAGAGCTCGAGAATATGCCGGCGATCGTAGTTCTCGGGGCGAAGTCCGGTGTATGCGCTGACTGAGCAGTGGAGCATGTAGGTATCCCAAGCGGGTGGGAAGTGGGTTCGGAGCGGTCGTTTGATCTGCGCTTCGTCCGACTGCAGGTCCCCGACAGGGACTCCAAGTGATCCGGCTGGCCAGCCCGTTTCGTTCTCCATCCCGGACGGGAGCCAGATCACATCGCCCCGCTTTCTAGAGTAGGGTTTGCCGTCGACGCGCGCCCAGGCATCGCCTCGGTACGACCAGACAAGCACGTGGAAGTCGTTTACGCGTGGTGCGGTGACAGCGGCCGGCAACACGGGCTGCATCGCAGGCGCGTCCGCCATGACGCCCAGTAGGGTGTCGATCTGCCGGATGCTCGCAACCCGACTCGACGAGCGGGCATCCCCTGAGACGAACTGGCGTGCATACTCTCGCGGGGTCACGTTGAAGCTGTTACGGAAGGCTCGAGTCAGTCCGTTGCGGCTTCTGAACCCGGAATGAACTGCGGCCTGTTCAATGTCGAATCCGGTGGCGAGGAACTCTCGCGCAACCGCGAGACGACATCTCGTGCGCCATTCGGTAAAGGTTAGGTCGGTGTCACGAAGAAACTCTCGTCGGAGCGTGCGAGCGCTGGTTGAGACGATCTTTGACCACTCCTCGACGGTGTGGTCGAAAGTAGGGTTGCGAAGAAGGTGCTGGGCAACCGTTCGCGCGCCCATAGACCGAGGAAGCGGAGGATAGCCCGAGGAATTCCCCGATCTGGGCAGTAAGGGGAACGTCGAGTTGGATGGGCTCAGGATGTCAAGAAGGCTGGCGGGCGCGTATCCGACGCTGGTCATGGGGCCGATGTTCAGAACGTAGTGATGGATAAGCCAGTCACGCCATTCTTCCGCTACTACGAATGGCGTCGGATCGCGAGGAGCCCCTGGGCTCGCTTGCGGTGACACCCATGCGGGGATGGCGAGTGAACCTGGTTCGGTCCAGAGTTCATGATCAATGCCCGCAGGCAGCCAGAGACCGGTGCCTTCGTCGATGCGGTGATGCTGCCCGCTCGCCAAGCGAACGTGGGCGCGTCCGGTGTGTGCCCAGATGAGCATGTGGAGGCGGGGGTCCCAGCGTGACGGCTCGTAACTAGCCGGGATGGGTGGGGGTGCCGTGCTGATCGCTGCCAAGTCGCGCCAATCGTTGATAACTATCTGGCAGTCTACGCACCCTATCCGAGATAAGGGTCACCTAACCTTATCAGTGGTGTGGTGAGTCACACCCACTCCCGAACCACACAGCAAGGAGACGAGCTGCCGCATGCCGAAGACTTCCCGTTCTCTCACAGTGCACCCGATCACCCTTCGCGAACTCGAAGTCAAACACATTCGCGATCTAGGGCCGGCGATGCGCAGGATCACGTTGACGGGTGCTCAGCTGGGTACGTTCACATCGGCCAACGGGCTTGAGCAACCGGAGTTCCGTAGCGGTGGTTTCGATGATGATGTGCGGTTGATCTTCCCGTATCCGGGCAAGAGCGAGCCCGTCCTGCCCGTGCAGGATGAAGCGCACTTGGACTGGCCAAAGGACCCTCGGGCACTCTCTCGCGTGTACACGGTGCGCCGGTGGGACGCAGCAGCCCAGGAGCTCGATATCGACTTTGTGAAACACGGCACGGGCATCGCGACCTCCTGGGCGTATCGAGCAAAGTCCGGCGACCCCATACACGTCACTAGTCCCGCCGCCAGTCAGGCTCTCCCTGACGCTGACTGGTTGCTCGTCGCCGGCGATGACACCGCCATCCCCGCCATCTCTCGACTGTTGGAAGAGCTACCCGAGGACGCGATCGCTCAGGTGTATATCGAGGTCTCTCGCCGCGAACACCAGCTCGAACTGCCCACCCTCCCGGGTGCCAAGGTGACCTGGCTGGTACGGGATGGGGCTCCCGCGGGAAGCACCACTCTTCTGCTCGACGCGGTACGCAGTACGGACTGGCTCGACGGCACGCCCTACGCCTGGATCGCCGGCGAGTCTGCGGCAGTGAAGGACATCCGCAGGCACCTCGTGGAGCACCGAGGTATGCCGAAGACAGATATCGAGTTCACCGGCTACTGGCGCAACAGCGAAGTCATCACTCTCGCCGAGGATCCCGGAATTCCCGACCCGGAGCGCAACGAGGAGGCGTTCGAGAAGTTCCACGAGCTCGCAGACCTCCTGCCGCCGCTCGCGATCAGGGCCGCTGTCGTGCTCGGCCTGCCAGAACTGATGTCGCGGGGCATCTCTGATGTCACGGAGCTCGCTGCCCGATCCGGGGCAGACCCTCGTGCGCTGGGCAAACTGATGCGGTACTTCGCGTCCCTCGGCATCGTCTCGGAGACCCTGCCCGGCAACTACAAGTTGACGGATGTCGGTGACATCTTCCTCGAAAAGTTCGTTGAGGATGCGCTTCACCGGGACGGTGCGTTCGGGCGAAGAGAGACAGCGCTGTTCGGCCTGGTCGACGCGCTGCGCACCGGACGGGAAGCATTCAGCCTCATCAACGGACAGCCGTATGCGGAGTTCCGCAACCAGCAGGAGCACACCAACGTGTTTCTCGATCAGATCGCGAAGTTCTCCCGCTACCTGGCAGAACCGCTGGCACAGTCGCCCAGTCTCAACGACCTGTCGACGGTCACGGTTCGGTCATCGGCCGCTGGCGTGATCGCCCAGGCGATCGTCTCCCACCACCCCCACACGCGAGTCACCATCGCCGGGCTGCCTTCCCAGCTCGAATGGTTCCAGGCCGACCTCCCGGACTCGACCCCTGACCCGCAGCAGCGCGAACGGGTGCAGTTCGTGGAAAGTTCGCTATTCGACCGGACATCCCCCGCCGACGCCGTGCTCTTCAACTGGGAACTCGCCGCCTACCAGCAAGCAGACGCAGCCCTGATCTTGCGCCGCGCAGCCGAGAGCCTGAACCCAGACGGCCGCGTCTTGGTCATCGAGGGCGTCATGGACGCGAGCGAGGCGGACGAGCACGCCGCCGGAGACGACCTGCGTCACTTCGCTCTGCTCGGAACAGGGCTGCGCACCGAAGCAGAACTCAAAGACCTCTTCGACAACGCCGGTCTCAAAGTCGAGACGACAGAAATCGTCGGGTGGGGCGACAAGCTCTTCCGCCTCGCCCCCGCCGACGCCAGCTAAACCCTGGCAAGACCCACGCACCGAAGAAAGGAACGCCTCATGGGCGCATTCAAGAGAACTCGCACAGCAACAGCCATCCTCGCCGCCGCCGCGGCTGCCACCGTCGCACTGTCGGGATGCAGCTCAACCACGCCGCAGGACGAGACCGCCGCGGCGACTACCCGTACGATCGACAGCGCCTTCGGTGAAGTCACGATCCCCACCGAGCCGCAGGCAGCCTTGGGCGTCTACACGACGGATGTGGACGTGCTGATCACTCTCGGTATCCCGCTCGCCGGAGCTCAGCCGATCCGAAGCGAGTTCGATGACTTCCCGTACTACCTCTCCGACGACGCGCTCGAAGGCGTCGAGCCGTTCGCGAACTTCCCGGAGGTCAACTACGAGGCGGTCGCCGCCGCGGAACCCGACTTCATACTGAACAGCCTTGGCTACGACGAGGAGGTCGTGAAGCGCCTGCCCGATGTCGCGCCGACCTACAGCGTGAACGCGTTCGACGGACAAGACTGGCGCGTCCACTTCAAGGAAACCGCCACCGCGCTCGACCGGCTCGACAAGTACGAGGAGTGGGAGAACATCTACGAGCAGCGCCTTGACGAGGTCAAGGCGCTGGTCAGCGACAAGGCTGCCGACCTCGTGGTGGCTGTGGTGTACCCGGAGTACGGCGGACCCGGTATCCAGACAATCTGCGGAGGACAGACCCTGTGCTCCGTGTATCAGGACCTGGGTATCAAGATCCTGCCCGTCTCCGAGCAGGAGGGTGGCGTGATCCTCAGCCCTGAGCAGTTCGACCAGCTCAACGACGCGAACGTCGCGCTCACGGTGAGCGACTACGGCGACATGACGACCCTCACCAGCAGCGAAGCATGGAAGCGGCTGCCGTTCGTCCAGAACGGCCAGATCCTGGAATACGACCTGGAACTCTCCTTCGGATCACCGTCGAGCCAGCTTGCGCTCCTGGACGAGGTGGAGAAGGACCTCGTGGAGTTGCTCGGACTCTGATGGCGAGGCCATGGCGCATCCGGTAGGAGCGAGAATATGACCAGGCTGACTGCTGACGCCGGCGCGATGACAGGTTCGGGAGCTTCCCCTGCGGAAGCTCCTGAACCTGCCCGAGCATGGCGGCGAGCGCTCGGTCTGACCGCAGGGCTCGGAGCACTTCTCGTCACCGTCGTGGGGAGCGTCCTCATCGGATCACAGGAGTTGTCTGTTCCCGAGGTGTGGAACGCGCTCGCCACCGCCGGGGACACGCAAGCCCACTTCATCGTCAACGATCTGCGGATACCACGCACCGTCGTCGGCCTTGCGGTAGGCATCGCACTTGGGATCGCGGGAGCCCTCATCCAAGCCCTTACACGCAATCCATTGGCGGACCCCGGAATTCTCGGTGTGAACGCCGGGGCGGCGTTCTTCGTTGCCCTGGGGGTCTCGGTATTCGGAGTCTCCTCAATCGGAGGCTACGTGTGGTTCGCGTTCGCCGGCGCCCTCGTGGTGACCGTAGCGGTGTATCTCATCGGTTCAGCCGGCCGCGGAGGCGCTGATCCCGTGCAGCTCACGCTCGCCGGCGTCGCGCTCGGTGCCGTGCTCTCAGGTGTGGTCACCGCGATGGTGCTGCTTGACTCGCAGACCTTCAACCAGATGCGCAGTTGGAATGCCGGCAGTATCGTCAGCCGCGGCTGGGACATCCTCCTCCCCGTGCTGCCTTTTCTGGCTGTCGGTCTTGTGCTTGCCGGGGTCGCGGTCGGCGCGCTCAACTCGATCGCCCTCGGCGATGACCTTGCGCGTGCCCTGGGCACGAATATCACCCGCACTCGCGTTCTCGTGATCATCGCTGTCACTCTGCTCGCGGGTGGGGCCACGGCCATCGCCGGACCGATCGGATTCGTCGGACTGATGGTGCCGCACATCGCACGGTGGATCGTCGGCCCGGATCAACGTTGGATACTCGCCTACACGCTCGTCCTGGCGCCTGCACTCGTGCTCGCAGCGGACATCCTCGGCCGAATCGTCATCCGTCCGGCCGAGTTTCCTGTCGGGATCGTCACTGCCTTCATCGGCGCACCAGTGCTCATCCTCCTGGTACGCCGCAAGAGAGCGAGCGGGCTATGACTGAAAAGACGCGGCCAAGCATGCTGCCCGACCGCGCTTCTGCGCTTCCAGAACCCGAAAGCACGGCCACCGTCGAGTTCGGATATCGCAGCATCGTCAGCCGCCGGGGTCCTCTCGCGCTGCGCTGGAGCATGCGCACACTTCTGATCTGCGCCGCCCTCGGTGTCCTCACTCTTCTGATAACGGTGGTCGCGTTGACCCTGGGCGACTACCCGCTCACCGTCGGGCAGGTGTGGGCCGCGCTGTTCGGAGACGCCGGCTCTGGGTTTGCCCGGACGGTCGTGGTCGGATGGCGTCTTCCGCGCGCACTGGCAGCTGTCATGTTCGGAGCGGGCCTGGGCGCCGCCGGCGCAGTGTTCCAGTCGCTCACACGCAACCCCCTGGCCTCACCGGACATCATCGGCTTCTCGGCAGGCTCCTACACAGGAGCATTGATCGTGATCATCCTCGTCCAGGGCAGCTACCTCCAGCTGGCAGGCGGTGCCCTTATCGGCGGGGTCGCGACAGCTGCACTCGTCTATGTCGTCGCGTGGCGTCGGGGGGTCCAAGGATTCCGGCTCATCATCGTCGGTATCGCCGTCTCGGCCATGCTGACCTCGTTCAACACCTGGCTCATGCTCACCGCTGATCTGGAAGTAGCAATGTCCGCCGCCGCGTGGGGCGCCGGATCGCTGAACGGCACCTCTTGGGACCAGACGCTGTACGGGAGTGCCAGCATTCTCGTGCTGCTCGCCGTATTGGCCGTTCTCGCTCCGGGTCTGCGGCAACTGGAACTCGGCGACGACTCGGCCAAGGCAACAGGGGTTCGCACCGAGCCCACACGACTCGCCGTCATGGTCACGGGCGTTGCGCTTACCGCGACCGTGACCGCCGCAGCCGGCCCGATCGTGTTCATCGCACTTGCCGCACCACAGATCGCCCGCCGCCTGACACGTTCACCCGGGGTCACGATCGCGGCCGCAGCATTCACCGGCGCCTTTCTTCTGGCCGCCGCCGATGTCGTCGCGCAGCACGCTCTCCCCATCGCCCTGCCAGTCGGCGTGGTCACCGTCGTCGTGGGCGGCGCTTACCTCGTCTGGCTCATCATCCACGAGGTACGTCGACGTGCATAACCTCGCGCGCACGAAAGGTCCAACCCGATGAGTTCAATCGCGACCCAGCATGAAGGCGCAGCAGCGCACTCTCTCGCACCAGCTGACGCCACGCTCGCGGAAGTACCGCGCCTCTCCGCAGATGATGTGACGATCGGGTACGACAAACGGATCATCAGCGAGCGTCTCTCGGTCGCGATTCCGAACGCATCATTCACCGTGATCGTTGGCCCGAACGCGTGCGGCAAGTCGACCCTTCTCCGCGGACTATCCCGGCTCCTGCGCCCATCGTCAGGTCACGTCGTCCTGGACGGTTCGGACATCCACTCCTATAAGGCCAGAGAAGTTGCTCGTCGTATCGGGCTGCTCCCTCAGACATCAATCGCTCCAGAAGGCATCACGGTCGCTGACCTCGTCGCACGAGGTCGTTACCCCTATCAGAAGCTGATCCGGCAATGGACCAAGGACGACGAGCGCGCAGTCGCGCAAGCGATGACAGCAACCCGGGTCGACAACCTCTCCACACGACTGGTGGACGAACTGTCAGGAGGACAACGGCAGCGCGTATGGGTTGCGATGGCTCTCGCCCAAGAGACAGGCATTCTGCTTCTGGATGAACCCACGACCTTCCTGGACATCACCCATCAGATCGAGCTGCTCGAACTGCTCACAGACCTACACCGGCAGGAACGCACGCTCGTCGCCGTCCTCCACGACCTGAATCACGCGGCCCGATACGCCACTCACCTCATCGCGATGCGCGACGGACAGGTCATCGCGGAAGGAACCCCGACAGACATTGTGACCGCTGAACTCGTCGAGGAGGTCTTCGGGTTAAAGAGCATCGTCGTGCCCGACGCCGTCGCAGGAACACCCTCGGTGGTGCCGCTCGGTCGAGACCGCACAGGTAGGAACGCAAACCCATGACGGTCGCCGGAGACCCGCTGGGGCGGGGATGGCTGACCCGCTGGATGCCGGTGTTCTGGCAAGCCCCATCTCTTCCGCCCGATACGGCGCCGTTCCGAGTGGCGACGAACACCACGCCGATCAGGTTGCTCCGTGCGGTGATGTTCTCCGCGAAGCGATACACCACCCCCGCAGCAGCACTGTCAGCCTTGCACCAAGTCGGCGAGGCACTGGTTCCGTTGATCGCCGGAGTTGCGATCGACCAGGCGCTCGCAACAGGCGACCTGGGTCTCCTGCTCTTCTGGCTCGCGCTACTCGCGGTGACGTTCCTTGGGTTGTCGCTGGGATTCCGGTTCGCCGCCCAGTTGACCGCGCTGGCGATAACACACGCTCAGCACCGGCTTCGGGCCACGCTGTCTCGTCGGGTGCTGCATCCAACCGGCAGCGCATCTGTGTCGAGGCCGGACGGCGGCGTGGTGTCGGCAATGACCAATGACGTCGCACGCGTCGGTGCCCTGTGGCTGGTGGTGTTCCCGCTCGGGGAGGTGGCCGGGGTGGTCTTCATCGCCGTCTCGCTACTGCTTCTGAATCCGCTGCTCGGTCTCGTTGTACTCATTGGCGCACCAATAGTCGTGTGGTTAATGGGCGCCCTGAGCGGCCGATACGCTCGCGCTTCGCGGGAGTATCAGACCCTGCTCGCCGGCACGGTGGCGCGAGCTATGGACCTCGTCACGGGCTATCGGGTGATCCGCGGGATACGTGCCGAGACGGAGGCGACCCGCCGGTACCAGGATGCGAGCCGCGAGACCCTGCACGGCGCATACCGGTCCGTGGGCGCGCTGGGGCGCTTCCTCGCAGGGTCCGACACGATCAGTGGGGTGTTCATCGCTGGTGTCGCAGCGCTTTCCGTGTGGTTCGCCATCACGGGGCAACTCAGCATCGGCGGGATGATCGCTGCGGTGGGTCTCACGCAGGCGCTTCTTCCCCCTATGCAGATGCTCACCGGCAATGCCCTGCCCACGTGGGCGGCAGGTGTCGCATCCAGCGCGCGCCTGTTGGAACTGCTCCGAACGGAAGATGCATGCCCGGATCGCCAGGTGCGCCGCCACGCGAGCGTTCTCAATCCCCGCCTGTCGAGAGACTCGTCAGACCCGGTCGCAGAGGTTCCGGCCATGGAACTCACGATAACCTCTGGTGCGCCCCAGCCGGTTCGGGTCAGCCCGGGCGAGCTTCTGGGAGTGCGCGCAGATGATCGCACTGCCGCCTGTGCCGTTGCCGGGTTGCTACGCCCAGGCAGTGATCCAAAGGTTGCGGTCACAGTCGAAGGCATACCCGCGGAGGAGTTCGACCCCGCCGACTATCGGGCGCTGGTAGTGGTGGCCCCGCATCATGGGGCCTTGTTCACCGGCACGATCATCGACAACCTCACCCTCCGCGGTTCGCCATCCTCACTGCGTGATGCGGCCCTGCACGCTGCCGCGTGCGAAGACTTCCTCGAAGTCGCCGGTGGATTGAATGGACAAGCTGGAGAAAACGGCAATCGGCTCTCCGGCGGGCAACGCCAACGGCTAGCCCTGGCACGGGGCCTCGCGACGGGCGCCCCAATATTGGTGTTGCATGATCCGACCACCGCTGTGGACTCTGTCACCGAAGCCCGCATCGCGGGTCGGCTCCGTGAGGTCCGGCTTGCTCGGTCGACGCTGCTGCTTACCTCCTCCCCGGCGCTACTGGCGGTATGCGACCGGATTATCGACCTTCGTCCCGCGGGGGCCGCGTCGTGAGCGGCAAGGCCAAAGTCTCTGGGACGCTGCCTGTGGCGTCGGCGAAGCTCACGCGGAGGGAAGTGTGGGCCACCACCCGCAGCCACCGCCTGCGCCTCTTTCTTGTGGTCGCGCTCGGGACTGCCAGCGCGGGGACGGGGCTGGTGTTCCCCGTCACCGTTGGGTACCTCGTAGACGACGTGCAGGCTGGTACCGGCGATGCGGCCACGGTCCTGTGGGCGCTGGTCGTAATGCTCGCAGCCGCCGCGGCTGGAGCGGTGGGCGGGGCGACCATGATCGTCCTCGCTGCGCGCAGTTATCATGCGATGCTCGCCGAACTACGCGAACGTCTCGTCGGCCGTGCAATGACGCTCCCACAGTCTTTAGTCGAGCGCGCGGGGACCGGAGACCTGGTGTCACGGTCCAGCGATGATGTGGCGCAGATCGCCGACGCGGCCCCGCAGATCATTCCCGCTGTCACCGCCGCCGGGTTCACGATAGCCATCACCATCATCGGCATGACCACCCTCGACCTTTGGTACGGGCTCACACTTGTCGTCGTCCTGCCCGTATACATCGTCACCGTGCGCTGGTATCTGTCTACCGCACCGGGTATCTACGCTGCCGAACGCGCTGCCATGAGCACCCGTGCTCAACAAATTGTGGAGTCTCAGCGCGGCCACGACACAATCCTCGGCTTTGGACTCAGCGAGCTACGTCACGAACGAGTGCTGGCTGCATCATGGAATGTCGTCGGCCACAGCCTGCGTGCCCGCACTGTACAGAACATGTTCTTTGGCCGGCTGAACTTCGCCGAATACCTCGGGGTCGCAGCGATCCTCGCCACCGGATTCTCGCTCATCCAAACCGAAACATCCACCGTAGGAGCCGCTACGGCTGCAGTCCTGCTGTTTCTACGCCTATTCGGACCAATCAACCAGCTGTTGTTCGTCGTGGATACTCTGCAATCCGTAACAGCCTCATTGAATCGGATTGTCGGCGTAATCACACTTCCCATCCTCGATATCGTGCAGCCGGGTGTCTCGGCGCAAGCGGAGGAATCGACGCGAGGAGGCACATGGAACGACGAGCTCATGTCCGCGCACATCGTGAGGGTGTCTGGGATGAGCTACAGCTACGACGGTCGGCATCCGGTCCTCGAAGACATCGACCTGGTTATTCGCGCCGGCGAACGTGTCGCCCTGGTCGGTGAATCCGGGGCGGGCAAGACAACTCTCGCCGCGATCATCGCCGGCACCCACGGGCCCGACACCGGAACTGTTGTTGTGCCGGAAAGGACTGCGGTAATCACGCAAGAGACACACGTGTTCTCCGGAACCGCGCGTGAGAACCTTACCCTCGCCGCCCCCCACGCCGACGACGAGGAAGTGCGGGCCGCGCTGGCGAGCACCGGGGCATCCGGTTTGCTGGACCTGCTGCCCGAGGGCCTGAACACGGTGCTCGGTGGCGGCGGGTATGAGCTGACCGCCGCCCAGGCCCAGCAACTCGCTTTGGCCCGGCTAGTGCTCGCTGACCCTGATCTGGCGATCCTGGACGAGGCCACCGCCGAAGCCGGCTCCACCCACGCCGGGCTCCTCGACCGGGCCGCCGATGCCGCGCTGGCCGGTCGCACCGGGCTCATGATCGCGCACCGGCTCTCCCAAGCCGCTGCCTGCGACCGCATCGTAGTGATGGACCACGGCCGCATCACCGAGACCGGGACGCACGACGAGCTCGTCACGGCGGAAGGGACGTACGCGCGGTTGTGGGAGGTCTGGGAGCAAGGACGCGGTGCGGCAGGCGGCACGGAGTGATCCACCGATATCGACCCGGAGCGACGACGGCGCGTTCCGGGGGTGAAACGGCCATCTGCGCGGTGCCGGGAGCGGTGGCCCGGTGATAGTCCCTGGCGATATCGGACCCCTGCGTGACCTGGCGCCCTTGCTGGGACCGCTGGCGGTGATCGAGTCGGTGCGCACCCGCCCGGTGGCGCCGGTGGCGTTCGCGCACGCGAAGATCGTGCATGTCATGGCCGGTCGTTCTCGCGTCCGCACTCCGGCGGGCGAGCGGTTGCTGACCGCCGGAGACGTGATGGTTCTCGGACGCGGGGTCTGGTGCGAGGCGGTGCCGTCGCCGCGGGTGCGGGCGTGGACGATCTACTTGGATCAGGAGTTCATGGTCAGGCACATGACGTGGGCGCTGCCCGCGGAACCTGAGCGAGTGCTACCGGGTCTGCACCCTGCTGAATGGGACGGCGGTGCCGTGTTCTTCCGGCCCGGCGAGGAGATGCTGACGCGACTGGAACCGCTCTGGCGGCGGATGAGCGTCCTACCACACCGGGGCGGCCCCGATGCGGCCGCTGGGCTCATGGCCCTGTTCGCGCAGGCGGTCGAGCTGACCGTCCCTGCCCTGCTCACCGTCCCATCCGGGCCGGTCCCGATCATCTCCCACGCCGTGAGTCGCCTTTCACAGGTGCCCGTGGTGCCGGAAGCGGAGCGGGCGGCGGCGCTGCTGCGTGCGGACTTGTCGCGGGCGTGGACCGTGGGCGAGCTGGCGCGAGCGGTGGCGCTGTCTACGTCGCAGCTCACTCGCCGGTTCTGTGAGGGATACGGCGTCCCCCCGATGCGGTGGCTGATCGAAGCGCGCACCACTGAGTTCGCCCGGCTGATCGAGGAGACCGCCCTGCCGGTAGATGCCGTCGCCCGCCAGGTCGGGTGGGCAGACCGGCGGGTGGCCGCTGCCTGGTTCCGGCGACGATTCGGGGTGTCTCCGACCCGGTTCCGCCGGCACCCTGCCCCCGTCTGTGCCGGGGAATCACCGTGCGTGCTGTGCCGGAACGGGCAGTGCGTGCGCGTCGTGTCGTGACGAGCGCGCGGCGTCCATCCGCGCAGAAGCGGCGTCCCGAAGGCCGTACTTGTGCCGGATGCTGGCTCCGGCGGGTTCTGGGCTGATAGGCCGGTACGGACACGTCGGGTTCATGGTCGAGCCTGACGGTCGCAGCCTCGTTTCCGTCGTCCGTCGCTCCTCGTCCGATCCTCCCGGCGCACCTCATGGTCGCAAGGGCCGACGGCGTACGCCGTCCGCCCCACCGGGAGGAGGACTGCGATGGCGACAAAAGAGGAGGCACGAGCAGCGCGGGACGCCAAGCTCGATGAGCTCCATGACCGACTGACAGGCGCGGTCGACCAGATCGTCACCGGGGAGGACTGGAAGCGGGCGCTGGAGTTCGCGGCCCGGTTCCGGGCGCGGTCGTTTCGGAACACGCTGCTGATCTGGGCACAGCACCTTGACGCCTTCGAGCAGGGCGGAGTCGCAGCACCGGAGCCGTCGTATGTCGCCGGCTACAGGCAGTGGCAGACCCTGGGCCGGCAGGTGGAGAAGGGCCAGCCGGGGTACATGATCTTCGCCCCGGTCACGGGCCGGTTTGCGTCTTCGGCTCCGCAGGATGCCGCCTCGTGGAGACGGTTGGGACGGTTCGAGAAGCCGAAGCCGGGTGAGGCGGTGCGTTCCCGGATGGTCGGCGCGAAGCCGGCGTATGTGTGGGATGTGTCTCAGACCGCCGGCGAGCCGATCCCGGAGCGTCCGTCGCCGGTGCTGTTGGAGGGTCAGTCCCCGGAGGGGCTGTGGGCTGGGCTCGCGGGTCTGGTGGAGGCCGAGGGGTTCACGGTGCTGCGGGTCGAGCACGCCGGGTTGATCCACGGCGCGAACGGGCTGACGGACTACACGAATCGCACGGTCGCGGTGCGGGCGGATATGGATGATGCCGCGCAGGTGAAGACCCTCGCCCATGAGCTCGCGCATGTGAAGCTGCACGGTCCGGACAACCCGGACGCATCGGGGCATCGCGGGATCGGTGAGGTGGAGGCGGAGTCGGTGGCGTTGATGATCGGCGCCGCGCACGGCATGGACACCACCGCCTACACGATCCCGTATGTCTCCGGGTGGGCGGGCACGGTGAAGGACAAGGACCCGGCTGAGGTTGTGCAGGCCACCGGCGAGCGAGTCCGCAAGGCCGCCGGGGCGATCCTCGATGCCCTCGATACCGCCCAGATCGGTGTCGGCGACCCGCCCGAACTGACCCGCGACACGGTGCGCGCCGAACGCACACCACACGCCGCGGCGCGGAACCAGTCGGCGCCGGTGGAGCCACCACGGGCGTCGAGGGCGGCGGACGCGGTGGCGAGGAGTCTGTGATGCGTCCCGCAGAGTTGTTCGCCCACGTTGCCGATGTTCCGCTGCCTGTGGCCGCGACACGGTTCGCGCAGGCAGGGGTGCCGGTTTTCCCGTGCGTGCCGGGCGGGAAGCGGCCAGTGGTGGAGGGCGGGTTCCACGCCGCGAGCAGCGACCCTGCGCAGATCACCGGCTGGTGGCGGCGGTGGCCGGCCGCGAACATCGGCGTCCCCACGGGGGCTGTCTCCGGGCTGGTGGTGGTCGATGTGGATGTGCATGGGCCGGTCGATGGGCGGGCCAGCTTTGACCGTGCCGCCGCTGAGGGTCTGGTGACGGGCTGGGAAGCGTTGGTGCGTACCCCCACAGGCGGGATGCACGCCTACTATCCGGTCACGCCGGGGATCGAGCAGCGGTCTTGGCAGGCCGGTGGTGCCGGGGTCGACTTTCGTGGCGATGGCGGGTACATCATCGTCCCGCCCTCCGCGCGCACGATCGACGGCGCCATCGCGGTCTATCGGATCATGAAGGCCGGTGCTGGTCCTGCGAGCCGGGTGGATGGGCGCGCGCTGCGGGACTTCCTCGACCCGCGCCCTGAGCCTCGTCCCCGCCCCGGTGCGGGGGACCCGGTGGGTCGGGCGGACGCGGAACGGTTGGCGCGGTGGCTGGGCAGGCAGGACACCGACCGGAACCTCAAACTGTTCTGGGCGTCGTGTCGTCTCGCCGAGGGCGGCGTCCCGATGGCCGATGCGCTGGATGCGGTGCTGACCGCGGCGAAGTCGGACTTCGGGCCGAGGGAGATCACCGCGACCGTCCGCTCCGCCTACCGTGCCGTCCACCCCGCCCCCGCACGTCAGGCCTCATCGGAGCGGGCCGGGGGCGGATGGTTCGCCCGCACCGCCCCGGCACGATCCGCGCCGACAGGTCGGGGGCTGTGATGACGGTGGGGAGGGGACGGCGCTGGGCGGCGGTGACGGCGGTGGCCGGGACGGTGTTCATCGCCGCTGGCGCGTTCTGGCTGTCGTTCACCGCACTGGCCGACCTTGCCGCCCGCTCCGGTGTCGGGGCGGCGCAGGCGTGGGCGTGGCCGCTGATTGTGGACGGCATCATCGTCGTCGCCACGGTCGCGGTCGTCGCGCTGGCAGGACACCGCTCAGCCTGGTACCCGTGGGCGCTGCTGGCCGCCGGTGCGGTGGTGTCCGTGACCGCCAACGCCATCCATGCGGTCGTGGCCGCCGATGCGGACGTGCCGGGGGTGCTGGCCGCGTCGGTGGCGGCCGTGCCGCCGCTGGTGCTGCTGGCGATCACGCACCTGACCGTCATTCTCACCCGCCCCATCCCCGCACCCCAGGGCGGGCAGGCGAGGGCATCGGAGCCGTCTGCCGAACCCAGTGAGGCAGAGGCCGACGGGCTGTCGGCCCTGGCCGGTCCGGTGCCGGTGGGGCGTGAGGTGGCGGTGCTGCTGCGGGAGGAGGAGGGCTGGTCGAACAAGCAGATCGCCCGCCACCTGGGCGTGCATCCCTCCACAGTCGGCCGCTGGTTCGCCCGCCCGGCCCTGCCCGCCCCAGAGAGTGAGGAGACACTATGAGCGACACCGAACAGCACACCGGGATGCTCCATGAGAACCCCGCGTCCCGCCTGGGACCGTCTGCGTCGCCCGAGGAGGGCTTGCGGACGGGCGACGCTGGGGAGGTGTCGGAGCTGGCCCGGCACGGCGACCCGTCCAACCCTGCCACGGCGACGGAGAAGCCGACGGGCAAGCGTCGCCCGGGGGTGGAGTGGGTGCGTCCCTCCGATCTGCTCGCTTCGCGTCTGGGGAGGGTTGCTGGGCAGGGTATCGACTTCCAGGCAGAGCTGGCCCGCCGCGCCCGCCGTGTGCACGGCCACGCCTACCGACGCACCCGCACCGCTGCCGGGTCGGGGGCGCGGGTAGTGAGCGAGCGGGCACGGCGGCTGCCGCCGGTGTCGGCGTTTGGGCGCGGGAGCGCCGAACGGCACTCGTGGGTGTCTCGCTCCGGGATCGGGTTGGGGTGACGTGCCATGCGCGTCCCTGGCGATCCGGCGAGCGCGGCGGCTGGGAGACGCGCGTGCACCTGCTGTTCAGGAGGTGCAGACATGCCTACACCACGCACCCGTGAGAACCGGAACCGTTTTGAGGACTCCGAGGCGCTGCGCGCCCTGCTGACCAGACTCCACGACGCCGGCAAAGGCGCGTGGCGGCATGACCCGGAAGCGGCCGCGTTGATGCGGCACGCGGCCGACAAGTACGCGGCCTTGGCCCGCAAGCACGGTCTGGACCCGTGGGAGGCCGCCAGCGCGGCGTTCGAGGCAATGCGCGGGGCTGCGACCCGGAAGGCGGATGACCCGTGGGCGGTGGTCACCCGCGCGGTGCAGAGGACCTGCATCGGTGAGGAGCGCGGCAACGGGCTGCTCTGCTCGGTGCATCAGGCACGCAGGCCCCGCTATTCGGTGTTCCACGACGCGGAGCGGTTCAGCGACCGGGAGAACCCGCTGCCCGACTACCACCCCGCATTCCACATCGACCCGTTCGCCGACGACCCCCACGAGCCTGGCGAGGAGGAGCAGGGCCGGTTGGAGCAGAGGATGAACGTCGGCTCGGCGGTGGATGACACGATCGCGTTGCTGAGCTGGGTGGGCTGGGACCCGGTGACCGCGAGGGCTGCGGTGGAGTACATCACCGGGCGGCTGGCCGAATCCGTCTCGCGGGCGTCGGCGTTCGAGACGCTGCGCCGCGACCGGCAGGCCCGCGCCCTCCTGGACGTGCCGGGCAGCTCGTGGACGAGCCTGCTGCGGGTGGTGCTGGGCAACCCCGACCCGGTTTTGGCGCGCACCAACGCAGGTCGTGGCCTGCTGGTGCGGCTGCTGAACCGGGAACCGTTGCGGGCGCTGCTGCGCGACGACGACATCGTGCTCACCGCGGGTCTTGCCGCCCCCGACACGGGGAGCGAGGGGCCATGAGCACCGTCCCTGCCGGGTACGTCGAGCTGGAGCGTGCCGTGGACTCCATCGGTGTCGGGCGTCGGCACCGTCAGGACTACGGCGACCTGGCCCCGATGGTCGAGTCGATCCGCCGTAACGGGCTCCTCCAGCCGATCACGATCACCCTGGACGGGCACCTCATCTGCGGTGCCAGACGGCTCGCGGCGATCAAACAGCTCGGGTGGAAAACGGTCAACGTGTGGGTGCGGTCCGGGGTCTCGGACCGGCTCGGGCAGCTCCTGGCCGAGCAGGACGACAACCTGCTGCACAAGCCGCTGACCCAGTTCGAGGCCGCCGCCCTCTACCGTGAGCTGAAGGCCCTGCTCGCCGAGGGCGCCGCCCGCCGCCAGGAGGCGACCCGGTTCCAGCCCGCCGAGCAGGGCGGGCAGGACGGTGGCGTTAACTTAACGGCACCGTGGGACTCGACCCCTGGTGAGGCGGCGGTGCAGGCCGCGCTGATGGTCACCGGCCGCGACTCTCACACCACGCTGGAACGCATCGGCCGGCTCGAAGACCTCGCCGCCGACCTCACCCAGCCCGAGTCGGTGCGGCAGCGCGCGGCAGAGGAGGTCGAACGGGTCAAGGCCGGCGGGAGCGTCTACCCTTCCCACCTGCGCGTCAACGCCGAACTCTCCCTCGTCGAGCTCGACCAGATCGCCGCCGACCCCGCCCAGCCCGCCGCGGTGCGGGATCGGGCGCGGGGTGAGGCGGCGACGGTGCGGGACGCCGCGGAGCGCCAGGCGCGGGCGGCGGAGCTGGAACTGTTGGCGCAGGACGCGCTCGCCCGCGTCAAGACGATGAAAGCGACCGGCCGCAAACCCCAGCGGGCGCCGCTTGCGGCGGTCGAGGATCGGGGGGAGCCGGTGCCGTTCCCGCTGACGGTGTTCGTCGCGATCTGGGACGACATGGCCGGCTGGTGGCTGCACCACGACCCCGAACAGGTCGGCCCGGCACTGACCGACGAGCAATGGTCCCGGTTCGAGGAGACCATCGCCGGGACGCTGACGTTCGCCGACGCCGCCCGCATCGCCCGCGCGACGCCGGCCGAGGCCGATCCGGGGCGGGTCGAGCACATCGCCTGACAGCGCCCCCGGAGTCTTGACAAGGCAAACGCAGTGACAGGTGTGGGGTGTGCACCTTGTTGGCGACCGCTCTTACTGTCGCCTTCTGGGAGGACCCGCTGATGGACCCCGCTGCCACACCCGTTGACCGTCGGCGCCGCCGCCTGCTGATCGCCACCGTCGCTGGTGGCCTGGTGCTGCTCCTGCTGATCGGTGTCGGCATCTATGGGCTGCTGCGCGGCCCGGTACCCCGCACCGACACCACCCCTGCCGATCCGCCGGTCTCGGCCACGACGGCACCGCCGTCCGGCACGACGGGGGAAGGGCCGGTGGCGGTGCCGCCGGCGGGCGGCCCGGAGGAGTTCGCTCGCGCGGTCGCGCAGGCCCTGTTCACCTGGGACACCACCAGCGGGTACGCGCCGGTCGACTACGCGCAGGTGCTCGCCGATGTCGCCGCCGATGATGAGGCAGACGCTGTGGCCGGCGATGTCCGCGCCTACCTGCCGACCGTGGAGGCCTGGGGGCAGCTGCGGCGGTACCAGACCCGCCAGTGGCTCACCATCGACACCATCACGGTGCCGGACGCGTGGGAGACCGCCGTCGCGCAGGCAGCCCCCGGCCAGATTCCCGCCGGGGCGGTCGCCTACACCATCGACGGCACCCGGCACCGGGACGGCACCTGGGGCACACAAGCCGTGGACGCGTCCCGGCCGGTGACGTTCACCGTGTTCCTCGTCTGCACCCCGGCTGTCACCAACCGTGGCGTCACCGGCCTCACCTGTGCGCTGCTGCGGCTGTCCCAGCTGGACAACCCCCTCCGCTGAGAACAGGTGATCGTCGTGTTGAAGAAGCTCGCCGCCCTCGCCGTCGCCCTGCTGTTCCTGGCCCCCTCGATCATGCTGGTCGGGGTCGCGGCGCTGGTGAACCCGGCGATGACCGCCTGCGCGCCGGGATCACTGCTCGTCGGCCCGATCCCGGACTCGCTGACCGCCACCACCCGCAACGGGGAGACCGTCGTCCTGGATCGGCAACAGCTCACCCACGCCGCGACGATCATCATCATCGGCGGGAAGACAGCGGGTGTGGGGCGGCCGGGCGTGGTGATCGCGCTGATGGCGGCGCTGACCGAGTCGCACCTGCGGATGCTCGCCAACACCGGCACATACCCCGAGTCGGGGAACTACCCCAACGACGGCAACGGCTCCGACCACGACAGCCTGGGCCTGTTCCAGATGCGCCCCCAGTCCGGGTGGGGCACCGTCGCAGAGCTGATGGACCCGACTTATCAGGCACGCGCGTTCTACGGCGGACCCACCGGACCCAACTATCCGAGCCCCAGGGGTCTGCTCGACATTCCCGGCTGGCAGCAGCTCGATCCCGGCGAGGCCGCCCAGGCGGTCGAGGTCAGCGCGTTCCCGGACCGGTATCAGAACTATCAGCCGGTCGCCGAAGCGATCCTGGCGGCGCTGACCCGCCCTGCACCTTCCGGTGGAGGTGGAGACCCGGTGGTGCCGGAGACCACCCGGATCGTGTTCCCCCTACCGGAAGGCACCTGGGTGCGCACCAGCCCGTTCGGATGGCGCATCCATCCGATCACCGGGGAACGCGCCTTCCACTCCGGCTCGGATTTCGCCGCAGCGGACGGCACCCCGATCCTCGCCGCCGCCGACGGAATCGTGCAGGTCGCGGAGTTCTCCGGCGGGTACGGCGGGCTGATCGTCATCGAGCACACCGTCCAGGAACAGCGCGTCGCGACCTACTACGCGCATATGTGGGAGCACGGCATCCACGTCACCGCAGGGCAGATGGTCACCGCAGGTCAGCACATCGGCGATGTCGGATCGAGCGGGATGTCCACCGGCCCGCACCTGCACTTCGAGGTCTACCCCGGCGGGCGGGGCGCAGAACCCGTTGACGGAGATGCGTGGCTAACCGAGCACGGCGCCGAAGGCATCACCGGCGGAGACACCGCCCTGGCCGCCTGCACAGCAGGGGGTGGGCGCTGATGGACGTGTTCCCCGATTTCGGTGGCGTCGGCGGCGCGAGTGACCTGCGAGCGATCGTCGGGGCACTGCTGATGTTCGTCCTCATCATCGCGGTACTGATGCTGATCGTCTGCGCGATCGTCTGGGCTGTCGCTTCCTCCTCCGGCAACTATCAGGCGGCCACCAAAGCCCGCACCGGCCTGTTTGTGTCCGTGGGCGCGACCGCCCTGGCCGGCGCCGGAGTCGCCTGGATGAACTTCCTCCTCGGCGTCGGCACCCGGCTCTGACCGCGCCCACAGGGTCGTCAGCCCGTGTGCTGGGAGTAGAACATGCCGAGCCGGGCGGAGAACTCGTCAGGCATCTGCGTGTTCCATTCGTGGCCGGCGCCGGGAACGATCTGGAGTTGCGCACCGGGGATGCCTACGGCGAGCTGGCGGGCGGCCGGCAGATTCGGGCGGTCCTTGCTGCCGCATAGAACAAGCGTCGGCGCGGCGATCCGTGCAAGCTCTCCTCGGAAATCAACCCTGCGGATCGTGTCCAGCACACCGAGCAACGGCTTCTTGCTCATCCCCGGAGCAGTCACCATCCGAGACGGTAGAACACGCATGATCGCACCATGCACGCCCATCAGGACCGGATTCGGATGCACCTGCCCGCCTGAGATCACCAATGACGCCACGCGCTCCGGGTAATCGAGCGCGAACCAGGTGGCGACCATCGCCCCCAGGGACAGGCCGCACAGATGCGCGACCTGCGCATCCCGCTTGTCGAGCTCGTCCCGCACCGCTCGTGCCGCCGCGGGGAGCGAGAACGTGGCCGTGTCGCCGTCGCGGAGCCCCGGCAACTGCACCGCGACCCCGGCCATCCCCGCAGGAAGCGCCGAGAGCTGCGCATCCCAAGACTGCGGGCCTGCACCGATGCCGTGCAGGAACACCACCGTCTGATCGCTCATCTCATCGAGTTTACGGAGCGCCCGGTGCACCTGACGTTCGAGAACACGTCTCACGAAACAGTCAGGAGCCCCATCGTGATCGACATCGACCCCAACAGTTCGGGTCTTCCCGGTATCGAGCAGCTGCGCATCATCGTCGGCGCGGTGATGACGGTCGGCCTCATCCTCTCCATCCTCGCCCTGATCGTCTCGGCGATCGTGTGGGGGTTCGGCGCGAACTCCTCCAACCCGCACCTCGCGTCGCGAGGGAAGGTGGGCGTGCTCGTCTCGTGCGGGGCGGCGATCATCTGCGGTGCCGCGGTGACGCTCATCAACTTCTTCTGGGGCGTGGGGCAAGCGGTATGAGCTCCCGAATCCTGGATGACGCGGAGCCGGGCTCATGAGCATCTGCGATGTCCCGGTCATCTCATCCGTGTGCGACGCGGTCGGCGAGGGCACTGCGTCCCTGATCGCGGCGCCGTTCGACTGGCTCGGCCAGGCGATGGCCGGCGCCGCCGCGTGGCTGTTCGAGGCGGTGTGGTGGGTGTTCGACACCACCACCCTGGTCGACGTCACCAGCGCCGAGTACGTCGGCGTCTACAACGTGCTGTTCGGCGTCGCGATCTTCGTGATGCTCGTGTTCTTCTGCCTCCAGCTCATCACCGGCCTCATCCACCGCGACCCCACCGCCTTATCCCGTGCCGCCCTCGGACTCGCCAAGAGCGTGCTCGGGTCGTTCCTGGTCATCACGCTCACGGCGCTGTTGCTGGAAGTGACCGATCAGCTCGCGGTCGGGATCGTGCAAGCCACCGGCAACACGATGGAAGGGATGGGGACCCAGATCGGGCTCCTCGCCACCGGCCTCGCCGGGATCAACATCGCAGCGCCCGGCGTCGGCGCGATCCTGACCATCTTCCTCGCGGGCCTTGCCATCTCGGCAGCGGCGATCGTCTGGTTCTCCCTGCTGATCCGCAAGGCGCTGCTGCTGGTCGCGATCGTGTTCGGCCCTATCGCGCTGGCTGGGGCGACGTGGGATGCGACCAAAGGATGGTTCGGCAAGTGGGCCGCGTTCGTGATCGCCCTGATCTTCTCCAAATTGGTCCTGGTCGTGATCTTCCTCGTCGCGATCGGACAAGTGTCCGCGCCGATTGAGGCGGACCTGGCATCGATCAGCGACCCCATCGCCGGGGTGGTGCTGATGTTCATCGCCGCGTTCGCGCCCTACATCACCTACAAGTTCCTGTCCTTCGTCGGGTTCGATATGTACCACGCGATGAGCAGCGAGCAGGAGGCGAAGTCGGCGCTGAACCGGCCCGTCCCTGTGCCCGGCTCGCCCAAGGGCGACTCCGCCAAGAAAGTCCTCGACGGTGGCTCCGACCACGGTGGCAAACCTGCGAGCGCCGGAGGAGGCGGGGGCGGCACGCCGCCGCCATCCGGTGCCCCCGCAGCGTCAGCCGGCGCGGGAGCACCCGCAGCCGCCACCGGAGC
The DNA here is from genome assembly GCF_003335195.1 of Microbacterium sp. JB110. Classification (NCBI taxonomy): domain Bacteria; kingdom Bacillati; phylum Actinomycetota; class Actinomycetes; order Micrococcales; family Microbacteriaceae; genus Microbacterium; species Microbacterium sp. JB110. The sequence continues at coordinate 398,759 of NZ_QPGM01000002.1, forward strand.
AGGAGCTGGGGCAGGTGCGGGCGCTGCGGGTGCGGGGCCGGTCGGTGCCGCTGTCGTCGTCGGTGGCGCGGTCGTCAAGGGCGCTGCGACCGCCGGCCCGAAGGCCGGTAGCGCGGTCGGTCGTGCGGCCGAGGGTCATGCCGCAGCCGCGACCGAGCAAGCGTCCCCGCCACCGGTCCCGCCCACGCAGGCGAACCCGGCGCCGACCACCCCGCCTCCGTCGACTGCGCCGCGCAGATCGCAGCCGGCCCCGCCGCCTGCGTGCTCGAAGCCGTCCGGGAAGGAATGAGCCGATGGTCACCACCACGCACACCGAGTACCCGTTGTCGCCGGTGCAGTTCTCCCGCCTCACCAAGCGGGGCATCTTGCTCGGCCTGTCGCTGCCGCAGCTGATCGTCCTGGGCATCGCGATTCTCACCGTCGTTGCCTCCCTCTACACCACCGGTGGCGTGGGCCTGGCCTGGACGTCCCCGATCTGGGCCAGTGCCGCCCTCCTCGCGGTGATCCCGGCCGGGGGCAGGAAGCTGGTCGAGTGGGTGCCGATCCTCACCCGCTGGGTCGCCCGCACCTACCTGGGACAGCTCATCTACCGGCGCCGGGTCATCCGCCCGCGCCCGGCCGGCACCCTCGCCCTGCCTGGGGATGCCGGGCCGCTGCGGGAATGGGAGGACCCGGAGACGGGGGCGGCGATGATCCACGATCCCCACGCGCAGACCCTCACCGTCATCCTCGGCGTCTCCCACCCCGCGTTCGTGCTCTTGGACCCCGGCGAGCAGCAGCGTCGTGTCTCCGGGTGGGGGCGTGTGCTCGCCGCTGCGTGCCGCTCCGGGCGCATCGCCCGCATCCAAGTCGCCGAACGCACCCTCCCCGACTCAGGGACGGGGCTGGCGGAGTGGTGGCGCAGCCACGGTACCGACGATGGCTCCTGGGCCGCCACCACCTACGCTGAGCTCATCGACCGGGCTGGCCCGGCCGGGGAACGCCACGCGACCACGATCAGCCTCGCCCTGGACATGCGCGCCGCCAGCCGGCAGATACGGACCGCCGGCGGTGGCATACGGGGAGCGGCGGCGGTGCTGCGGCAGGAGATGACCACCCTGACCACTGCGTTGCGTGCGGCGGACCTGTCCAGCACCGGGTGGCTGAGTCCCGGCGAGGTCGCCGTCGTCCTCCGCGGCGCCTACGATCCGGCCGCCGCGCCCGCCCTGGAACGCCACGGCGACCTCGGACGGGACCTGGCCACCGCCGGGCCGGTCGCGGTCACCGAGACCTGGGAGCGGCTGCGTTCCGACAGCGCCTATCACGCGGTGCTGTGGGTGACCGAGTGGCCCCGCTCCCAGGTGTATCCGGGGTTCCTCGCCCCGCTCGTGCTCTCGGGCGGCATCCTGCGCACCCTGTCGCTGCATTACACGCCGGTGCGTGCCGATCAGGCCGCGCGCGATCTGCGGAAGAAGAAGACCGAACTCATCTCCGACGCCGCCCAACGCCGCAAGATCGGGCAGATCGAAGACGCCGCCAACAGCGCGGAACTGGACGACGTGCTCCAACAGGAAGCCGACCTGACCGCCGGGCACGGCGTCCTGCGCGTCTCCGGCCTCATCAGCGTCTCCGCGCCCACCGCCGACGAACTGGACGCGGCGGTCGCGGCGGTCGAGCAGGCCGCCATCCAAGCGTCCTGCGAGACCCGCCGCCTTGTCGGACAGCAAACCCAAGCCTTCACCGCGGCGGCTTTGCCGCTGTGCCGGCCGGTGTGAGCGCCCGCACCTACCCGGCAACCACAACCCGTTCGTAGAGGAGTCTGACGATGCCTACCCACACTGATCCGGTTCAGGACGCGATGGAAGCCTCCGCCGCGCTGCGGGGCCTTGCCGCCGCATCCCGGAGCTTCCCTCGCCCGGTCGAGGTCTACCCGACCCTGAGCGAGGTCACCGCCAGGCTGGGGTCGATGATGCGTGTCCTCGATCAGCTCGCGGCCGCGCACATCGACGCCCGCGAACGCGCCCACAACACTGGCGGCAGTCAGAGCGGAGGGGCGACCTCGGCGCTGGCGGCCGCCGACGAACTCCACCAGGCCGCGACCCTGCTGCACGAGGTGCGGGATCGGCTGGACGCGGCGATGGAGCGCTCCGGACGGATCGTGTGGCAGCCAGCTCCGGAACCGCCCGACGTTGGGGCCGGGCGCACGAGCGTTGAGGCCGGCGCCCTGCGGCTGACCGTCTGGCCCGATGAGTCACTGGGCCGCCATCACCGATACGGGTACCTGATCGAGAACCCCGGCACCGGGCAGAGCCTTTCGGGACGGGACCTGTTCACCGGGTTCGGTGCCCCCGTCGCCCCAGATGAGGCACTGCGGCAGCTCGCGCTTCTGCTCGGCGCGGCAGGAACCCAACACCAGAACAGCAGCGGCCATCCTGCCCCGGATGGGATGTTCCCCGGCTGGGTCGCCGAGGCCGCCCTGGTAAGCACCGGAGAGCTGGCTTCGCTGACCCGCCCTACCTTGGGTGAGGAGCCGGTGCCGCCGCGCCGGTGGGTGGGGGTGGTGTTCCTCCAAGGCTCGGACGCCGAGGAGGTGCTGGAGCTGATCGAGCGCGATGGCCCCGATGCCGGGGTCGAGCACCTGTCCCAATGGGACTTCGGCGACGAAACCACCTCCGCGGCGCTCGAGAACGGATACGTCTACACCGATCTGCCCTCCGGTGCCTTGGATCAGACGGTGACGCAGGGCGGGTACGTGCTCACCTACAACCACGACTTCGGCTACGCCTCCCTGCTGCGCGAACACCACACCCCACCAGACTCCACCCTCACCGCAGAGGCGATGACACCTCCCGCGGCTGTGTTTCCGCGGCTGAACATGGCCGGGGGCAGGGCGGCCGGCCGCGGTGCTGTCGCGGCCGCGCACGGGACCACCGCCACGAGCCGCGCGACCGGGGCAGGGGCAGCGGCTGGTGCGGTGGCGGGGGCCGCGCGGGGAGCTGAGGCCGCGCCGGACTGGTTCGCCCGCCAGCCTGGTGCTGTCTCTCCGGGGCAGGGACGGGCGCTGTGACCGGCGAGGAGTCCCAACTGCATACGGCGGTTCTGGTCGGCCCGGAAGGGGAGCGCCGCAAGCACCGCAAAGCCCGCAGGCAGGCCGCGACGCGCATCGAGACGTCCGCGCGGGAGGCGAAGAAGGCCGAAGCGAAAGCGAAGTGGAAGGCCGAGCAAGCCGAGCGGCGGAACACGAGCTACCTGCCTGCCGCCGGCGAGCCCGGCCCGAAAGCGTTGCGAACGCCGGGCCGGTTGCGGCTCCCGAAGCATCAGGACACGTCCGCGACCCTCGCCGGGCAGTACCCGTTCCTGGCCGAAGGGGGTCTCGGCTCGGCGGGGGTGTTCGTCGGGCAGGACCTCTATTCCGGCGGCAGTTTCGTGTACGACCCGTGGGTGCTCTACCAGCGTGGCCTCATCACCGCCCCCAACGTGGTGCTGGCCGGGATCGTCGGCTCCGGCAAGTCCTCCCTCGCCAAGTCCCTCTACACGCGGTCGCTGCCATTCGGGCGGCGCGTCTACGTTCCCGGCGACCCGAAAGGGGAGCACACCGCCGTCGCGGAAGCGGTCGGCGGGAGGGCTATCGTCCTCGGGCACGGACTATCCAACCGTCTCAACCCGCTGGACGAGGGCCACCGGCCATCCACCGTGTCGGATGCGGAGTGGGCGATGCAGGTCGCCTCCCGCCGCCGGGACCTCATCGGCGCGCTCGCGGAGACCGTGCTGGACCGAACCTTGACGCCGTTGGAGCACACCGCGATCGACCTCGCCCTCAAAGACGCGGTGCGGTCTGCGGAGGTGCCGATCCTGCCGATGGTCGTCGACCGCATCCTCACCCCAAGCCACACTGACGACGAGGACGGGCGCCTTGCGGAAGACGGCCGGCTCGTCGGCCACGCGCTGCGCCGGCTCGTGGCCGGTGACCTCCAAGGACTCTTCGACGGACCCTCCACCGTCAGATTCGACCCGTCCCTGCCGATGGTGTCCCTCGACCTCAGCCGAGTCGCGGAGAACTCGACGCTCATCAGCGTGCTGATGACCTGTTCCTCGGCGTGGATGGAGTCGGCACTGTCGGACCCCAATGGCGGGCAACGGTGGGTGATCTACGACGAGGCCTGGCGCCTCATGGCCTACCCGTCCCTGTTGCGGCGTATGGACGCCCAATGGCGGTTGGCACGGCATTTCGGGATCGCGAACATGCTCATCTTCCACAAGCTCACCGACCTCGACAACGTCGGCGACCAAGGCTCCGCGATGCGCGCCCTCGCCTCGTCACTACTGGCGAACGCCGAGACCAGGATCGTGTACCGGCAGGAGGCCGACCAGCTCGGCTCCACCGCGACCGCGCTCGGCCTCACCGGGACGGAGCAGAAGCTGCTTCCCGGCCTGGGCACCGGGCAGGGACTGTGGCGAATCAAAGACCGCTCCTTCATCGTGCAGCACCAGCTCCACCCCGCCGAACTAGCCGCGTTCGACACCACGACCCGGATGACATCGAACAGCCGTGAGTTCAGGAATCTCGACGGTTCTTCGGGAATCCCGACCGATCGGCAGGAATCATGAAGAACCGCCCCCGCTACAAGCGCTCCACCCCCGAACCCGTGCACCAGGAGAACCCCATGCCAGTGGTGCTCCCGCACGTCGTGATCGTCGTCGTCGAGGACGGGCGCATGACCGTCACCGTCGACGGCGCACTGTATGAGCCGGAGCCGTTCGCACCGCCGTGGCGGCGGGAGGACTTCGCCCGTGTCCTCGACCAGCTCACCGAACAGCACCGGTCGCCTGTCCGCGTCGAGGTGCGCGAGGCGGATGGCACGGTGTTCACCGACATCATCACCCCCGGCAAACGCCGTCGCCCCCGCCCCGACTCCGAGCCCGTGCCACAGCCGCCGCCCCCGCGGGCGATGCCGGAGCTCGTCACGCTCACTGGGGACGGGTTCGTGCCCGGCGAGGACGTGGCGATCGCTGTGGTCATCGCCCATGGCGACGCCGCCCCAGACGGGACGATGCGCGGCCTGCTCACCACCGAGCAGGCCGAGTCGAGTCCGACCCGCGATGTGATCCTGCTCGGCCGCGTCTCCGGCACCCTCACCATCGGGCACCCGCAATGAGCACCCCACGGCCCGCCGGGTCCCTTGGCGACGAGCTCAGCAACCTCGGCATCGGCGTCCTCATCGGCGCGGCGATCCTCGCCGGCATCCTGCGGGCGGCCGGCTCGGTCGCCGCGTGGATCACTGGAACCGCACAACCCGCAGGGGGTGGCGAAGCCGGCCTCGGGGTGCTGCTGAACCCTGGGAACCCGGCGGTCGCGCTCGACGCGGACGGGCTGAACGTGGTGGCGTACTGGATCACCGCCGGCGTCCTGATCGCCGGGGCCGGAGTGCTGGGCTGGTGGGGGTGGCGGTTCTTCCGCGACCACGGACGGCAGGTGAAGGCCGACCCCTACCGGATCGCGGGGATCGCCACCCGCAGCGAGGTCGCACGGGCCGCGTCCGATCCCGTGCTGCTGCGTCGCGGCGGGCACCTGCGCCCCTCGCTGGACAAGCCGAAGCCGCAGGATATCGGATACCGGATCGGTGCCTCACGCGGGCATGGCGTGTGGGCGTCCGTCGAAGACTCGATCCTGCTGCTCGGCCCGCCCCGGTCGGGGAAAGGTGCAGGGGTCGTCATCAACATGATCCTCGACGCGCCCGGCGCGGTCGTTACCACATCGACCCGGCCAGACAACCTCACCGCCACGCTCACCGTCCGGCAGAAGCTCGGCCCGGTCGCCGTGTTCGATCCCCAGCACCTGGCCGAAGGCGTTCCCGCCGGCCTCAGGTGGTCGCCCATCCGTGGGTGCGAGGACCCACTGACCGCGATGATCCGCGCCACCGGGCTTGCCGCCGGCACCGGCCTGTCCGCCGGCGGTGTCGAGGGCGGCGGGTTCTGGGAAGGCAAGACCCGCACCGCCCTCCAAGCCCTCCTCCATGCAGCCGCCCTCGATCACCGTCCGCCTGGTGAGCTGTTCCGGTGGACTCTTGATCCGTCCGCCGCCGCGGATGCGGTGGCGATCCTCACCGCCAACCCGCAGGCCGCCGTCGGGTGGGCGGAGTCGCTGCAGGCGATGATCGATTCCGACCCGCGCACTCGTGACTCCATCTGGCAAGGCGTCTCCCTTGCCCTCGCCGCCTTCGCAGACCCGCGCGTACTCGATGCCGTATCCCCTCGCGAGGGTGAGGATTTCGATCCCGAAGCGTTCCTCCGCGCCAAAGGCACCCTCTATCTACTCGCGACCGGTGCTGGGGCGAACAACTCCGCTGCGTTGGTGGCGGCGTTCGTGGAAGACCTTGTGGAAGCCGCCCGCCGTATCGCTGCCACCAGTCCCGGTGCCCGTCTGGACCCGCCGCTGCTGCTGGCGCTGGATGAGGTCGGCAACCTCGCCCCGTTGCCGTCGCTGCCGACGCTGATGGCCGAAGGCGGTGGCACCGGGATCACGACGATGCCGGTGCTGCAGTCGCTCGCGCAGGCGCGGGAGAAGTGGTCGGAGAACGCGGCCGGAGCGATCTGGGACGCGAGCATCGTCAAGATCATCCTCGGCGGGGCATCGAACTCCAAGGACCTGCACGACCTGACCACCCTCATCGGGGAACGTGACGAGGTGACCGACTCCACCACGGTCGGGGACCACGGCTCCCGCACCGCGCAACGCTCCATCCGGCGGGTGCCGATCATGCCGCCCGACACGATCCGCACCCTGCCGTTCGGGACCGCGCTCGTGCTGCTGCGCTCAGCACCGCCGATCGTGACCAGGCTGCGCCTGTGGACGGATCGGGCGGATGCTGCCGAGCTGCGCGCCGCGAGGGCCGGCATCGAAGCGTTGCTGCAGCGACGTTCGTAGGAGACGGTGGGTGCACCTGCCTGGCATGGAGGTCCCGGCTCGGGGCCGTTGATGTCAGGAAGGACAGCCTGATGGCTATTCGCACGTACCAGTCTTTGGCGGGGTATGTCGCCACGGCGCCGCACACGGACCCGACCAGTGACGGCACGCCACGGTTCTACGCCCGAGCCGGTCAGCGGCAGGGGCGCCGGGAACCCGATGGCACCTACACGAAGCTGCCGACCCAGTACGTTCCCATCGTCGCCTACGGCGATGCCGCCGAAGAGGCGACCGCGCTGCTCGCGAAGGGGGTCGGGTTCGTCGCCGAAGGACGGTTCCGGCCCGTGAGATACGAGAAGGACGGCAAGACGATCACCGGGCACGAGTTCGAGGTCTGGAAAGTCGGCCGCCGCCACACCCACGACGAGAACACCGCCACCCGCGACGCGGCGGCCGAGCAGATCACCCGCAGCAGGGAGGTACCGGCGGAGTTCAGCGCCCCGCGGTCGACGGGAACCGCTACGACCGCGCTGGCGATGTGAGGCGATCATCATGACCGACACCACAGACCAGCCCGAACCCGGCCCCGAGCCCCTTGACGATGATTCCACCGAGGGGCAGGAGGAGAGCTTCGAGGGGCCGCTGATCGCAGAGCCCCCGCACCCAGTCAACTGGAACCTGCTCACCGCCGACGCCGCCGAAGTCGAGTGGCTGGAACTGAACAAGTGGATCAACTGGATGCGCCGCACCTACGGGCTCGGCGCATCGGTGCTGCCACCGTTCTGGCACCGCCACCCCGAACTCGTCTGGGAGCTCTCCGCCCTACACCTGCACTGGCTGTGCGCCTACGATCCCGAGCAGAACGGGTCCGCACCATTGGGGTGGCACCGCGACTTCGCCGAAGCGCGCGGCCGGCTGCGCGAATGGGTCGCCGCGTGCGGCACCCGACTGGACCGCGACCGGCCCACTCGGCAGACCGTCTGGCCCGGCGAGCCCCCTGCCGCACCGGTCGAAGACATCATCATCACCGACCGCAACGAGGACTTCGTGGAGTTCGTGTTCGCCGACGTTCAAGCACGCAGGCAGGCCGAGGACGAGTTCTACGCCGGCCTCGACCTGACCACCGGGGAACTGCCGTGACCGCCCCCGACCTCCCAGCACCGCACACCGACACTCCCGCCTCGGGCGAGGTCACGACGCCACGATCGTCTGCGCTGCCAGGAGGGTTCGACGTTCAGGAATGGACCCGGCAGGCGTGCGAAGCGTCCGGGGTGTCCTTCGCGGTCACCGACCCCGTGGCGCTGGACAGGCTGCGCACGCTCGTCTCGCACCCCGCCTGAGCTGGCCGCCGTGCCCCAGGCCGCCGGGTCAGGCTTTGAAAGTCAGCTGTACCCGCTCGGGACGGAACCGCGATCCGCTCTTCGGATCGGGGCGCACGACGAGCGTGTCGATCAGCGCAGACAGGATCGCCCGCTTCTGCCCGACCGTCCACTCTTCTTCCCAAGCCTGCCGCAGAGCGGCCTCATCGCCGATAGGGAGCCCCTTGAGGGCGTCACCACGGTTCAGGGTGCCGAGAGTGGTTTCCGCGTCCCTGACGGCGTTCTGCGCTGCGACACGCCCCGCGTGATACTCGCTGCGGGCCAGCAGCCCGGAGCCGTAGTCGCGAGCGAGGTCTTCCATCCGGTGCCGTGCGGCCATGATCCGCTTCATCGCCTCTGCCACCTGGCCGCCGGTCCTGCCTTCATCGGCGGGGAGAGTGGTCGCCGCCAGGCGGGCGATGACCGCTTCGGTCACGACGGCTTCCAGTCCGGAAGCGCTGACTGACAAGCCGCCACGTTCCGGGTGACCGGGCACCGGCATACACCGGTAGTAGCGGCGCTTCGCATCCGACGGGCCGCGACGGTTCTTCCCCGACACCAAACCCGACGCGCACTTCCCACACGTCGCGATCGCGGACAGCAGATTGATCGAGGACGCGCCAACCCGGCGGTCCGGGTGAGAGAGCATCGCCCTGATACGCGTCGTCTCCTCCGGCGTGATGATCGCCTTCCAGTTCCCCGGTCCCAGAATCTCGCGCCCCGCCGGAGCATCCCCGGCCTTCCGGGCCGGCTCATAGGCGCGCTGCCCCGAGATACGCGCGGACACCAGGATCGACTTCACCGTCGTCGCATGCCACACCCCAAGCGTCTTGCCCGTGTGCGCCTGCGGGGCAGGGAACCCCGACTCCTCGTTCAGCCAGGCCGTGATCGACCGCAACGATTGGCCCGCGAGGAACCGGTCGGCCATTTCACGGATCACCGCAGCCTGCTCCGGGATCAACACGCCGCCTGTGCCGTAACCGAACTTCGCCGCCCCATGCCAGTCGCCACGCTCAGCCTTCTGCCGGTTCGCGCGGCGGATGCGATCAGCCTTGTGCCCGGACTCGTATGCGGCCATCGCGACGAGCTGACGGGCCATCAGCCTACCCTCGTGCGTGTTCAGATCGAACGCGCCACCCATCACCGCTTCGATGCGGATCGGATGCGACTCCACCAAGTCGATAAGGTCTTCCAACTCGCGCGGACGGCGGTAGAGGCGATCAACATGCCACACCACGACCCGCGACGGCCCCTGCCGCACACGGGCCAGCATCTTCTCAAACTCCGGGCGCTTCTTGTTCAGATACGCCGACGTATCGTTATCCATGAACACGTCCTCAGCAGCCACGTCCAGCCTGAGGCGACCGCACAGCGCCAGGCAGTCATCTCGCTGGCGCTCGACGCCGGCTTCCTCGCCAGTCCTGTCCTCACTGATCCGCAGATAGACCAGAACCTGGTCCGCGACAGCGGCCGCCTCGCCCACTCGCGGCCTCTCCAACACACTCATCGTCATCTCGACACCTCCACTCGACAGGTGCGTCATTCACACCAAGTGGAGAAGACCACGATGCTCGCGGCGCTGCTCGACGCCTGCCCGCCGGAGCATCGGATCGTCACCGTCGAGGAGACCTTCGAGTTGGCCGTCGACGCACCCGACCTGGTCGCCATGCAGGGGCGCCAGCCCAGTCTGGAGGGCACGGGGGAGATCACTCTGCGCCGACTCGTGCGCGAGGCGCTCCGGATGAGGCCCGACCGGATCGTCGTCGGCGAGGTGCGCGACGCCGAGGCGCTCGATCTGGTGCTCGCCCTGAACACGGGCGTGCCGTGTGCGACCACTGTGCACGCGAACTCGGCTGCTGACGCGCTCGGCAAGCTCGCGATGCTGCCGCTGCTGGCCGGGCGCAACATCGACCGCGAATTCATCGCGCCGGCGATCGCGCAGAGCGTCGACCTCGTCGTGCACTGCGAGCGTCTCGCCGACGGGTCGAGGCGCGTCGCGGAGATCGTCGCGCCGACGGGGAAGCACGGACTCGACCGAATCGAGACCGAGCACGTCTGGCGGGCGCCGCGTCGGCATCCGCGACCGGCCGCACGTTCCCAGCGCGGTGTGCATCCGTACGGGGCGGACGGAGCAGAGGACATGCGGCGCGAACCGATGCCGAGGGACGCAGCGGTATGACGATCGTGCTCGGCGTCGTGCTGGCAGCGGGGGTGCTGCTGGTCGCATCCCCTTGGCTGTGGCCGCCCGGCGATCGCGCCCTGCGGCAGTCAGACGACTCCTCTGCCGCCCGACTGCTCGAGTCGGCCGGCTTCCCGCGGACGGCGCCGCGGGTGCTGTACCTCGGCTGCGCTGCGGCGGGCATCGTGTCGGCGGCGATCGCCTGGCTGGTCACGACGATCCCCGTGCTTGCGGCACTGGCCATGGTCGCGGGCGGTTTCGCTCCGGTGGTCTGGCTCCGTGGCCGCCGCGCCTCGCTCATCCGGGCACGACGCGGGCTCTGGCCGGATGTGTGCGACCTGCTGATCGCGTCGGTGCGCGCCGGTATGGCGCTGCCGGATGCCGTGTCGAGCCTCGCGGAGTCGGCGCCGCACACACTGCGCCCCGCATTCGCGCAGTTCGCACGCGACCTGGCCGCATCAGGGCACTTCGAATCCAGCGTGGATTGGCTGAAATCCGCCCTCGCCGACCCGCTCGCCGACCGGATCGTCGAGACGCTGCGGATGTCGAGGCAGGTCGGCGGCACCGAGCTCGTTCCCGTGCTGCGTGCGCTGTCCGCATCCGTACGGGCCGACGCCGCTGTGCGCGGCGAGGTCGAATCGCGCCAATCGTGGACGAAGGGCGCCGCCGTGCTGGGCGTGATCGCACCGTGGGCGATCCTCGGAATGCTCGCCCTCCGCCCGGAAGGTGCTGAGGCGTACTCGAGCAGCCTCGGCATCGTGGTGATCGTCGTCGGCGCCGTGGTCTCGGTCGTCGCCTACCGTCTGATGATCCGCGTGGGGCGCCTGCCGGAACCGAAGCGGTGGTTCGCATGACGGTGTGGACGGCCATCGCCATCGCTGTGCTGCTGGGAGGAGCCTTCGGCGCCGGCCTGTGGACGCTCCTCGCGGTGATGCCTCGGTGGGGTGCGGCGCCCCTCGATCGCCGCATCGGCCCGTACATCCGCGACGTCACGGACCCGGCGGGCACGACGCTCGCCGGAGGGCCCAGTGATCCGGGATCGGCGCTCGCCGGAGTGCTGCACATGCTCTGGCAGGCAGCACAGACGCGCGCGTCCGCGTTGTGGGGAGGAACGGACACGATCGCGCGCAGGCTCGAACGCGCAGGCCTCTCCGGCGACGTCGCGGCGTTTCGAGGGCGCCAGCTCGCGTGGGGTCTCGTCGGCGGCGCGGTCGGAGGGCTCATCGTCGTCGCGCTGGCGGTGGCAGGACGCTTCGCTCCGCCGTCGATTCTGCTCCCGCTGCTGGGCGCCGCGACGGGCGCGCTGGGCTGCGACGCACTGCTGACCGCGAAGGCCCGCTCGCGCTCGGCTCGCATCGCGGAGGAGCTGCCGACCGTGCTGGAGTTCCTCGCCCTCTGCCTCGCCGCGGGGGAGGGCATCCTGGACAGCATCCGGCGGGTGTCCGATCTGGGAGGCGGGGAGCTCGCCGCGGAGCTGCGCCGCGTGGTCGTCGATGTCGGCACCGGTGCCCCGCTCGCGCTGGCGCTGACGGATCTGGCCCGTCGCGCCGACGTGCCCGCGCTCGCTCGCACCGTCGACCACCTGGTGGCAGCGATCGATCGCGGCGCGCCCCTCGCGCAGGCGCTGCAGGCGCAGGCGAGCGATTCGCGCGAGGAAGCGAAGAGGTCGCTGATCGAGCAGGCGGGAAAACGCGAGATCGGCATGCTCGTGGTGCTGGTCTTCGCGATCCTGCCGCTCAGCGTCGTCTTCGCGCTGGTCCCCGGCATCACCATGCTGCGAGTGGGGCTCTGAGAGGACGTGATCCGGATGAACGCACACGATTCAAGGAGAAGAACATGACGGACTGGGACGGAACGCAGGAACGCGCGCATCTCGTCGAGGACGAGGCGGGAGATGTGCCTGGCTGGGTACTCGTGACGCTGATGACAGCAGGTCTTGTGGTGACGATCTGGGTGCTCGCGGGGCCCGCACTGTCGGCGCTGTTCGAGCGCGCGATCTCGAGCGTCGGCGTGATCTGACACCGTGGACGGCGTGCGGCTCGAGGAGCGGGGCTCAGCAGTGACGGAGTTCATCCTCGTCGGCGCCCTGCTCACGACCCTCACCCTCGCCGTGCTGCAACTCGGGTTCGCGCTCTATGTGCGCAACGTCGCGCATGACGCGGCGGTGGAGGGTGCCTACCACGCCGCCCTCGCTGACACTGAGCTGGGATCGGGGGCGGACCGCGCCGCTGAGCTGATCACCCGAGGGGTCGGTGAGGCGTACGGCCACGAGGCCAGCGCGAGCACGGCCGTCGTCTCCGGCGTCGACTCGGCAGTCGTCACGGTGACGGCGACGCTGCCGCTGGTCGGCCTTCTCGGCGCGCCGAGCGGATTGGAGGTGACGGCGCATGCGCCTTTGGAATCGCTCGAATGATGACCGCGTCTCGCTCTCCGCTTCGGAACGGGGCTCTGCGTCCCTCGAATTCATCGCCGTGGGCGTGCTGATGCTCGTACCGCTCGCGTATCTCGTGATCGCCCTGGCCACAGTGCAGTCGCAGACGCTCGGTGTGGAGGCGGCGGCGCGCTTCTCGGCACGCACGATCGCCAGCGGGCCGGGCACCGACCCCGCAGCCATCGTGGCGCAGGTCGCCCAGCAGTACGACATCGACGCGGCGACTCTCGATGTGTCGATGAGCTGCCTGCCCGAATCCACCGCGTGCCCGGCTGCGGGATCGATTGTGCTGCTCACCGTTCGCGCGGAGACAGATCTGCCGTTCGTCCCCTCCGTTCTCGGCCTCGACTCGCTCACAAGCATCCCCGTCGAAGCGACGGCAGCGCACAAGGTCTCCCGCTACTGGACGGGCGAATGAACCGCCGGGTCGGTCCAGACGAGCAGGGCAGCACGCTGCTGCTCACGCTGGGATACGTGCTGCTGGCACTCGCCGTCATCGTCGTCTGTGCGAATGCGACGTCTCTCTATCTCGCCGAGAAGCGACTCGACGCACTCGCCGACTCGGCCGCCCTCGCCGGCGCGGACGGTTTTCGGATCGAGGTGGTCGAAGACGAGCCGCGCGCTGTTCTCGTCGACGCGTCGGTGACAGAACAGGCAACGGCGATCGTCGCCGCGTCGGGCGGGGGAGCGGAACTGGTCTCCTCTGGCACGCCGGACGGCGCCTCCGCCAGGGTGACGGTGGTCGACGTCTGGCACCCGATCCTGGTCTCGCCGTTCGTGCCGGGCGGCGTTCAGATCGAAGCGACGGCCACGAGCCGCACGGCGCTGAACTAAGGGGACGCTCCATCTGCGCCCGGACCGCGGTCGCCGGGCGCGTAGCGCGGGACCCAGCGCACGAACGCGAATGCACCGAGCAGACCGATCGCTCCGACGATCGCGGTGGCGAAGGACAGCGATGCCACTGCGGTGATTCCCGAGACGATCAGCGGTGTCGACGCGCCGCCGGCGTCGGACAGCGTGCGCCACGATCCGAGGAACGCCGCGGGATCCTCGGCAGGTGCGACGTCGGCACCCAGCGTGAGCAGAATGCCGCTGGAGAGCCCGTTGCCGACGCCCACGACGATGGCGAAGACGCCGAACCAGAGTGCGGCGCTGTCGAGGTCGTGGGTCAGCGAGAGGCACACCAGTGCGGCACCCATCAGGAGGGAGGAGGGAACGACGGCCCACAGTCGTCCGAAGCGATCGGTGACGTGGCCGCTGACGTAGAACAGCGCGAAGTCGAGCGCGCCGGCGACGCCGACGACCAGAGCGATCGTCTGCGAATCGAGACCGATCGAGACACCCCACAGCGGAAGCACCGACTGACGAGCGGCGCGCACAGCCGCAAGGCACGCAGCCGCGGCACCGAGCCGCGACAGCACGGCGCGATACCGCCACATCGTCCGCCACACGCCCGTGCGCTCCGGTACCGTGATCGATCCGGTGACGGGTTCGCCCGTGTCCTCGACTTCTCGGGAGGCTCTGCGGGTGCCGTTTCGCCCCGGTGAGAGGCGGGACTCCGGGTCAGGCCCGAACGTGACGAGCAGACCGACGAACACCAGCACGATCGCGAAGAACCAGATGCTCGACTGCTCGGCACCGAACAGCGCGAGCAGACCGGCTGCGACGAACGGGCCGGAGAACGCGCCCAGCCGGAACGCGCCGCCGAGTGTGGCCAGCGCGCGCGCCCTGAACCGAATCGGCACGCGCGTGGTCATGAACGTGTGCCTGGCGAGAGCGAACGCCGCGGCGAAGAAGCCGACGGTCAGAGCGCCGAGAGCGAGCACACTCCACACCGGTGCGAGCAGCATCACGACGCAGCCGAGAATCGAGCCGAGCGCGGCGAGCATCATCGTGCGGCGCTCTCCCACACGCGAGACCAACCACCCTGCGGGAATGTTGCCGCACAGCTGACCGACGACGATGCCGGCGGGCGCGAGGGCGGCGACAGCAAGGGAAGCGCCGAGATCGACTGCGATGATGGGCAGCAACGGGAGAACGGCGCCCTGTCCGAAGGAATACAGCGCCGTCGGTCCGTAGATCATGGGCGCGAACCTGATCAGGATAGAACGGCCGTCCGGATCGGGGGAGGACGTTCCGGAGGCGCTCACCGATCTCACACTACCCGCAGCCGATACGGGGCCGAGCGCGCAACGTCGGTGGCCGGAATCGCGGGGTAGGCTGGGGAAGCCATGATTGAACTTGATCTGTCCGCCGAGATTCAGGCGCTGCGCTCCACGTTCGCGAACATCCGAGAGGTTGTGAACCCCGACGCCCTTCGCGCGGAGATCGGACGCCTCGAGGAACGGGCCGCGGATCCGGATCTGTGGAGCGATCAGGAGAACGCGCAGAAGGTCACCAGCGCCCTCAGCCACTCCAAGGCGCAGCTGGGCAAGATCGAGCGGGCAGAGTCGCGCATCGATGACCTGGAGGTCATGGTCGAACTCGCCGTCGAGATGGACGACGCGGAGACCGCAGACGAGGCTCGGCGGGAACTCACTGCGCTGGAGAAGACGATCAGCGACCTCGAGGTGCAGACGCTGCTCGACGGCGAATTCGACAATCGCGGCGCGGTCGTGACGATCCGCTCCGGCGCAGGCGGCGACGACGCCACCGACTTCGCCGAGATCCTGATGCGGATGTACCTGCGCTGGGCAGAGCGCCGCGGGTACTCCGCCAAGGTGCTCGACACGTCGTATGCCGAGGGCGCAGGAATCAAGTCGGCGACGTTCGAGATCGACGCCCCCTACGTCTACGGCACGCTCTCGGTCGAAGCAGGAACGCATCGTCTCGCGCGCATCAGCCCCTTCGGTTCGGCTGACAAGCGTCAGACATCGTTCGCGGCCGTCGAGGTCATTCCGGTGATGGAGGAGGCCCAGGAGGTCGACATCCCGGAGAACGACATCCGCGTCGACGTCTTCCGCTCGTCAGGGCCCGGCGGCCAGTCCGTCAACACGACCGACTCCGCCGTGCGCATCACGCATATGCCGACCGGCATCGTCATCTCGATGCAGAACGAGAAGTCGCAGATCCAGAACCGCGCGGCCGCCATGCGACTGCTCCAGACCCGACTCCTCCTTCTGCAGAAGGAGGAAGAGGCCGCCGTGAAGAAGGAACTCGCCGGAACGATCACGGCGAGCTGGGGCGACCAGATGCGCTCCTACTTCCTCTACGGCCAGCAGCTCGTCAAGGACCTGCGCACCGGACACGAATCGGGCAACCCCTCCAACGTCTTCGACGGCGACATCGACGCGTTCATCAACGCCGGCATCCGCTGGCGCAAGCGCCCCACCGACGACTGACCGTCGCAGCTTCGAAGGCGTCGACTCTCTCCTGAGGGTCGACGCCTTTCTGCTGTCCGGTGCGACAGGGGCGGTTCCGGAGCCGACGGACATAATCACGCGCATTCGGAGCCCACGCCGTAAGCACTCTGCTCAAGGACACAAAGAAGGGCGCCCGTTCTCGGAGGAGAACGGGCGCCCTTTGTGCTGCGACCTACTTCTTGTCGTCGCCTTCGGTGATCTCGGGCTGACCGTGACGGAACTGCGGGGTGTCCGTCGGGTCTGCGCCGTACTCGGCCAGCGCGTGGTGCTGGTGCTCGTCGGCGTGCTCGAGCTCCGTCTGGCTGAGCGGGGCGAGCCGGTCCTCGAAGAACCAGCGCGACAGCGCTGCACGGAACTTCTGGCTGCCGCGGATCCTGCCCTGGTCATCCGGACGCACGATGAGGGGCTCGTACTCGGAGTCCGGGATGAGCTTCCAGCGCTCGTACTCGTCGACAGGCTTGTGCACCTCACGGAACTCGCCGCCAGGCAGGCGCACGATGCGGCCCGACTCGTAGCCGTGAAGAACGATCTCGCGATCCTTCTTCAGCAGTGCGATGCAGATGCGCTTCGTGATCCAGTACACGAAGATCGTGCCGAGGATCAGAGCGGCCTGCAGGCCGTGGATGACGCCTTCCATCGTGAGCATGAAGTGCGTGGCGATGATGTCCGAGGAGGCTGCGGCCCACAGGACGGCGTAGAACCAGACGCCGGCGGCACCGATCGCGGTGCGAGTCGGAGCGTGGCGCGGGCGCTGGGCGATGTGGTGCTCGCGCTTGTCGCCGGTGACCCACCCCTCGATGAAGGGGTAGATCGCAACGAGCACGATGAACAGGCCGAGCACGATCACGGGCGCGAGAACGCCCATCGCGAGCGTGAAGTCGCCGATATGGATGTCCCAGTGCGGCGGTGCGAGACGCAGCGCACCGTCGGCGAAGCCGATGTACCAGTCGGGCTGGGTACCTGCGGACACCGGGGAGGGGTCGTACGGGCCGTAGTTCCAGATCGGGTTGATCTGCACAAGTGAGGCGATCAGGACGATGGCGCCGAAGACGATGAAGAAGAACCCTCCCATCTTGGCCATGTACACCGGCATCATCGGGTAGCCGACGACGTTCTTGTTCGAACGGCCGGGGCCGGCGAACTGCGTGTGCTTGTTGACGATCATCAGCAGCAGGTGCAGTGCGACGAGCGCGATCAGGATCAGCGGCAGGATCAGGATGTGCAGCGCATACAGGCGCCCCACGATCGCGTCACCGGGGAACTCGCCGCCGAACAGCAGATACGAGGTCCAGGTTCCGATCAGCGGGAAGGCCTTGATCATGCCGTCGATGATGCGCAGACCGTTGCCCGAGAGGACGTCGTCCGGGAGCGAGTAGCCGGTGAACCCGAGTGCCATCGCGAGGATGAACAGGACGAAGCCGATCACCCAGTTCAGCTCGCGCGGCTTGCGGAACGCACCGGTGAAGAAGATGCGAAGCATGTGCACGCCGATGCCCGCGACGAACACGAGTGCGCCCCAGTGGTGCATCTGACGGACCAGCAGTCCGCCTCGCAGATCGAAGCTGATGGCGAGGGTCGACTCCATCGCCGCCGACATCTCGACGCCGTTCATCAGCGGGTACGCGCCGTGGTAGGTCGTCTCGGCCATTGAGGCGTCGAAGAAGAAGGTCAGGAAGGTGCCGGACAGCAGCACCACGACGAACGACCACAGCGCGATCTCGCCGAGCATGAACGACCAGTGGTCGGGGAAGACCTTTCGCCCGAGCGCCTTGACGAAGCCGGACATGCTGGTGCGCTCATCGAGGTAGTTGGCGACGCCGCCGACGACGCGACCGCCCAGCGGCTTCTCGTCCGGCTTGCGCGTCTCTTCGTGAACGGTGGCGGTACTCAATGGCGCTCCCAGAAGGTCGGGCCCACGGGCTCTTCGAAGTCGCTGCGCGCGACGAGGTATCCCTCGTCGTCGACGGCGATGGGCAGCTGCGGCAGCGGGCGCGAGGCCGGGCCGAAGATGACCTTCGCCTCGTCCGACACGTCGAACTGCGACTGGTGGCAGGGGCAGAGAAGGTGGTGGGTCTGCTGCTCGTAGAGAGCGACAGGGCAGCCGACGTGAGTGCAGACCTTGGAGTACGCGACGATGCCGTCGTACGACCAGTCCTTGCGCTCCTCGCGCTCCGTCAGCTGTTCAGGGAGCAGCCGCACGAGCAGGACCATCGCCTTGGCCTTCTCGTTGAGCTTGCCGTCGTGGTGGTCGAGCTCCGTGAGGCTCTCAGGGATGACGTGGAACGCGGAGCCGAGGGTGACCTCTGAGGCCTTGATGGGAGTGCCGTCCGGATCGCGCGCGAGCCGGATGCCCTCTTCCCACAGAGTGTGGTGCAGCAGCGCGACCGGGTCGCCGGCCTCCGGGTGGTCGGGCGACGCGTGCGGTGCGAGGCCGCGGAAGAGCGTGATGCCCGGCAGGATCGAGGCGCCGAGCGCGACGAACAGCGAGTTGCGGATCATCTTGCGACGGCCGAAGCCCGACTCATCGTCGGCGGTCCTGAACGACTCGACGACCGCGGTGCGGGTCTCCTCGGTGCCGCGCGTGTCGTGACGCTCCTCGACATACTCCTTGTCGTTCATCAGCGTCTTGGACCAGTGGATGGCCGCGATGCCGATCGACAGCAGCGCAAGCGCGATTCCGAGCCCGATGAACATGTTGTTGGCGCGGATCGAGGACATCTCCTGGTCCTCGATCGGGAACAGCATGTAGGCGGCCATCGCCCACAGGCTGCCGGCAGCCGAGAGGTAGAACAGGGCGTAGACCGTGCGGACCGCGCGCTTCTCCGCCTTCGGGTCCTTGTCCGTCATCCGCTGCCTGTGGGGCGGCAGACCCGGGTTCTGCGCCGGGTCTGAGACGTTGACCGCCAGGCCGGAGGAGGACTGGATCGCCTCCACCGCCTCAGTGCCACCGTCGTGTGCCATGGTGCTCCTCGTAGATTCGTTCGTCATGACTCAGTTGGACTTCGCCGTGATCCACACGGTGGCTGCGATCAGACCGCCGATGCCGAAGATCCACACGAAGAGGCCCTCGGAGACGGGGCCGAGCGAGCCGAGTGTGAATCCGCCCGGGGCTTCAGCCTGCTGCTGGTAGAGCAGCGCCGAGATGATGTCGCGCTTCTCCTCCGGAGTGATGTTCATGTCGTTGAAGACCGGCATGTTCTGCGGGCCCGTGACCATGGCCGCGTAGATGTGCTGGCCCGAGGTCTCGTAGATGTCCGGGGCGAACTTGCCTTCGGTGAGGGCACCACCCGCCGCTGCGACGTTGTGGCACATGGCGCAGTTGATGCGGAAGAGCTCTGCGCCCTTTGCCACATCGCCTTCACCGTCGAGGAGCTCGGCGTCCGGGTAGGTCGGGCCGGGAGCGACCGACTGCACGAAAGCGGATACCGCGAGGATCTGGTCCTCGGTGAACTGCGGCTCCTTCATCTCGGCCTGCGGCCCCTGCATCTGCAGCGGCATGCGACCGGTCGACATCTGGAACTCGACGGACAGTTCGCCGACACCGGCCAGCGACGGGCCGTTGTCCGTGCCCTCGAGGTCCATGCCGTGACAGGTCGCGCAGTTCGCCTGGAACAGCTTCTGGCCGTCCTCGACCGTGAGCGCGGATTCGACCTGTGCGGTCTCGCTCGTCGCCGCGACGGCGGCTGACGCGCCGGCATAGATGCCGCCGGAGAGGATCAGACCGATGCCGATGAGTGCGGCGGTCGCGAGCGGGCTGCGTCGGCCGGTCCTGCGGCCTTTCTTGAACAGTGCCATGTGATGCTTCAGCTCTCGCTCTCTTACTTGAGGAAGTAGATGACCAGGAACAGCGCGATCCAGACCACGTCGACGAAGTGCCAGTAGTAGGACACCACGATCGCCGTGGTCTCCTCCTTCTGCCGGAACTTCTTCACCGCGTAGACGCGGCCGATGGTGAGCAGGAAGGCGACCAGACCGCCTGTGACGTGCAGAGCGTGGAACCCGGTCGTCAGGAAGAACGCTGCGGAGTAGGAGTCGGTGCCGATCGACACGCCCTCTGCGACCAGCTGCGCGTACTCCCAGACCTGACCGCTCACGAAGACGGCGCCGAGCGCGAACGTGATCCAGTACCACTCGACCATGCCGAGCCGTTTCTTGCCGCCCTGGACGCTGCGGAACGGGCGGCCGTTCTCGGCAGCGAACACGCCCATCTGGCAGGTCACACTGGACAGCACCAGGATGACCGTGTTGATGAGGGCGAACGGTACGTTGAGCAGGCTGGAGCCGTGCTCCCACAGTTCAGGGCTGGTGCTGCGGAGCGTGAAGTAGATCGCGAACAGCCCAGCGAAGAACATCACTTCGCTTCCGAGCCAGACGATCGTGCCGACAACGACGGGCTCGGGTCGCTTCACTTTCAGCGCCGGGGCATGCATAGCTGGGGATGTCACCCCACCATTATGGCCGATGAATCGGCATGCTGATGGCACGACCCGGCCCTGAGTCGACTGAGGCGGACCTTAGTCGGCGCTTGCAATGGCCTGGGAATCCAGCCGGATAGGCTTGTGGCATGGCTGAAGAGATCATGTGGTCGGATGTTCTGACGACGGTCCTGGACGGACGTGACCTGAGCGTTTCCGAGGCGACATGGGCCATGCGCCAGGTCATGCAGGGCGACGCGACGCCCGCTCAGCTCGGCGGGTTCCTGATGGCGCTGCGCGCGAAGGGGGAGGCCGTCGGCGAGATCATCGGCTTCCGCGACGCGATCCTCGATGCCGCCGTGCCGCTCCCGGTCGACTCGAACGTGCTGGACATCGTCGGCACCGGCGGCGACCGCGTCGGCACCGTCAACATCTCATCCACCGCGGCGATCGTGATCGCCGCACTCGGAATTCCGGTTGTCAAGCACGGCAACCGCGCCGTCAGCTCGAAGTCCGGGGCGAGTGACGTCCTCAGCCAGCTCGGCGTCGATCTGCGGCTGTCACCGGAGGGCGTGGCCGAGGTTCTGGGACGCGCGGGCATCACCTTCGCGTGGGCCGCCGCCTTCCACCCCGGCTTCAAGCACGCCGCTCCCGTGCGTGCGGAACTCGGTGTGCCGACGGTGTTCAACTTCCTCGGGCCGCTGGTGAACCCCGCCAGGGCGGAGGCGAACGCCGTCGGCGTGGCGAACCCGGATGTCGTGCCGCTGATCGCCGGCGTGTTCCGCACGCGAGGCGCGACGGCGCTGGTGTTCCGCGGTGAGGACGGGCTCGACGAGCTCACGACGACGGGCTACAGCCGCATCTGGCAGATCTCGAACGGCGACGAGCACGCCTTCGACGTGCATCCGCGCGACTTGGGCATTCCGACGGCGAAGGTCGATGACCTCCGAGGCGGTGATGCGGCGCACAACGCTGACGTGCTGCGTCGCACCCTCGCAGGGGAGCAGGGGGCGGTGCGCGACATCGTGCTGCTCAACGCCGCGGCTGGCGTTGTGGCATACCGGCTCTCCCGCGACCCGTCGCAGGCGCAGCGGAACATGATCGAGCGGCTGGCAGAGGCGAAGGACGAGGCCGCGGCGGCCATCGACGACGGCCGCGCCGAGGGGCGACTGGCGGCGTGGGTCGAGGCGTCGAGCGCTGCGGGGGCGCAGTGACGGGCGCAGCGCCCGCTCTCCGTCGTCCCTTCCCCTGGCTGGTTGTCGCCGGGGTCCTGATCGCCGCGCTGAGTCTGCGTGCTCCCGTTCTCGCGATCTCGCCCGTGCTGCGCGACATCGTTGCGGATCTCGGGATCGATGCGACGTCGGGTTCGATGCTGATGACTGTCGCCGTGGCGATGTTCGCGATCGCCACGCCGGCTGCCTCGCTCGTCGTGCGCCGCGCGGGGCCGGAGATCGCCGTGCTGGTGTGCCTTGTCGGCGTCGTGATCGGCACGCTCGTCCGTGCCGCACCGAACTTCACTGCGATGCTGATCGGCACGGCGATCATGGGGGCCACGATCACGATCGGCAACGTCGTGATCCCCGTGATCATCCGCCGCGATGTGCCGGACCGCAGCGTGCCGACAGTCACCGCGGCATACGCGGCCATGATGAACCTGGGGTCGCTGCTGGTGACGCTCGCCACCGTGCCGATCGCCGATCGCACCGGTTGGCCGCTCGCGCTCGTGGCGTGGAGCTTCCTCACCATCGCGGGCATCGTGCTGTGGGGCGTGCATCTGGTGCGCGATCGTCTGCCCGGCGTCTCCTGGGTCGAACAGGGCACGCGCTCGTCGCAGACGGCGAGCCGCGGCACGGAGGAATCGATCGCGATGACCGGACCGGTGCCGGTCGTCGGACGGAATCGCGGCGCCCTGCGCAATCCCGTCGTCTGGCTGCTCACCGCCACTTTCGCCGGGCAGTCGGCCGGCTACTACGCGCTGTCGACATGGCTGCCTTCGATCGCGGCCGACCTCACGGGTGCCCAGCCCACGGCGGCCGGCGCGCTCGCGTCGATGTTTCAGGCGACAGCGATCGCCGGTGCCTTCCTGGTGCCGCTGCTGGCGCGGTTCTTCCCGATCGTGGTGCCCGCGATGACGGTGGCGGTCGGGTGGATCGTGCTGTCCGTCGGGCTTCTCGTCGCACCGGAGCTCTATGTGCTGTGGGCGTCGATCGGCGGCGTCGCCCAGGCAGGCGGCTTCGTGGTGGTGTTCACGGTGCTGGTGCGGTCCGTGCGCTCCGACGCCGAGGCTGCGACCGCATCAGCCACGGTTCAGGGAATCGCGTACGTCGCGGGCACACTCGGGGCACCGATCGCGGCGTCTCTGCACGACGCGACGGGCACCTGGACGGCGACGCTGATGTTCACGCTCGGGTTGGCGGTGCTGTTCACCGTGTCGCTGGCGGCGGCGCTGATCGCCCTTCGGCGTCGTTGAGAGCTCCCTGCGCGAGCGCGTCGAGTGCGCGTCGCATCGACGACTCGATGCCCCAGCGCTCGGCGAACTCCTCGGCGGCCGTGCGGTCGGGCACGCCCGGCACAGGCTCCGCGAGGTCGAGATCACGAGCCACCGCGACGACTCGCGGCGCGGCGTCGAGGTAATCGGCGGCGGCGACGATCTTCTTCGCGACGGCAGGCGTCATCCCGGCCTCCGCCGCGGCGGCCTGCCGGATCGCCCCGAGGTCGCCGTGCTGCTGCAGCAGTGCGGCTGCCGTCTTGTCGCCGACGCCCTTCACGCCTGGCAGGCCGTCTGAGGCGTCGCCGCGCATCGTTGCGAAGTCGGCGTACTGCCCGGCGGTGATGCCGTACTTCGCCTCGACGACGTCGCCGGTGACGACTTCGAGATTGCTCATGCCGCGGGCTGTGTAGATGATGCGCACATCTGCGGGGTCGTCGATGAGCTGGAACAGGTCGCGATCGCCCGTGACGACGTCGACGTGCTCGTGGCGCGTCGCGAGCGTGCCGATGACGTCGTCGGCCTCATGTTCGGCCGCGCCGACGACGGGAATGCCGAGCAGGCCCAGATACTCCCGGATGACGGGCACCTGGGCGCGCAGCGCATCCGGGGCCTCCTCCACGTCCGGAGCGCCAGCGACCTCTTCGACGACGCGGTGCTCCTTGTAGGTGGGGATCAGATCGACGCGCCATGCCGGGCGCCAGTCGTCGTCCCAGCACGCGATGATGCGGTCAGGCTCATAGGCCTCGGTGAGTCGGGCGATCATGTCGAGGAGGCCCCGTGCCGCGTTCACCGACGTGCCGTCCGGTGCGCGGAACCTGTCGGGGACGCCGAAGAACGCCCGGAAGTACAGCGCCGCTGTGTCGAGCAGCATCAGCCGCCCCGCATTCTCACCCATGCCGCCAGTCTCCCAGGTCCGATGCCCGATACAACTCTTCGATTCCCCGCAGCTCCTCCGCGGTCGGCGCACGACGTGGCGGAGACGTGAAGAGCTCTACTCCGGGTCGTCCTCTGTCAGCTCGTCGTGCACGCGGCGGAGGTCCTCCAGGAGCGAGCCGACGAGGATCCAGTTGTCGCCGTTCGGCTTGTGCACCTGCAGGGGGCGAGTCAGGGCGGGAAGCGTCTCGGTCACCGGCGCCTCGGGAGCGGCGTCGGCGCGTCGGATGAGGAAGCGCACGTCGTGGCCGGCGCGACGGAGCTGCTCGGCGATGTCCTGCACGATGGCATCGTCCGCCACAGCCGCGTCGTAGCGGTCGTAGAACGCACGGGTCATACCGACGACCTGGGTGACGATCGGCGAGAACCGGTCGCGCAGGGCGACGACCGAGTCGAATCTGCTGCGGTGGCGGCCGCCGCGGGGATTGAGTGTGAGCGACTCGCGCGCGTCCTCGATCGCGGCGTCCGCGGCCTCGCGCATGGGGCGCAGCAGCCGCGCGGTCACCATCAGCTCGGTCAGCTGAGCGGGCGTCTGCGGTCGCTCGAGAGCGTCCGCGAGGCGCTCGAGGGTGGCGGCGAGCTCATCGCCGAGGGACTCGACGGCGCGGCGGGCCGGAACGGTCGCCACGGGAGGCACCAGCACCAGGTTCACCACGAACCCGAGCGCCGCGCCGATCACCGTCTCGATGATGCGGTCGAGCGCGTACCCCGGCGTCGCAGCTCCCATCGCGATCACCAGCAGAGCACTGATCGCGACCTGGTTCGTGGTCCCTGCGGTCATCCGGACCACCCAGGCCACCCCGAGCGCGAGCACGATCGACAGCGGCAGCGACCAGACGGGGTCGGTGACGAGCATGCCGATGCCGGAGGCGACGATCACGCCGACCACCACGCCGGCACTGCGCTCGATCGCCTTCAGATACGACTGATTCAGGCTCGGCTGCACGACCAGCAGCGCCGCGATCGCGGCGAACACCGGGGGAGGGCCATCCGGGATGAGCCAGCCGCAGATCAGCCACGCAGCGATCATCGCGACAGCGGACTTCGCGATCTGCAGCAGCGGTGCGCGGCGCTCGGCGCGGACCGCGGAGAGGACCTCCATACCGTCAGATTACGCAGGCGCACGGGCAGAACCGCATACGCTGGGAGGTATGTCGAGAGCAGACGACGCCTTCGCATGGGACGGGGACAACGACCCCACCCTCGATACCGGCGCCGAACATCCGGATGAGGCTGTCGCGCCTCCGGTGCCAGAAGCCGTCGGCGGGGCTGAGCCGGCACCTGCCGAATCGGCCGGGGAGCCGGAACCGGCAGCCGACGTCGCGGACGAGGCGACCGAGGAATCCGCAGGCGAAGAGCCGGCGGGCGACGACGCGGAACCGCGCCGCATGGGCGATGTCGCACTGGTGGCACTCGGCGTGCTCGGCGGCGTCTACGCGCTCTGGACCGCCGGATGGATCGCCACGGCCGCCCGCATGCGGCCACTGTCTCCCGATGCGATGCTCACCGCGAGCCTCGCGCTCGCGATCGCCGCACCGATCGTCTGGTTCCTGACGTCGTGGATCCTGACGAAGCGGCACTTGCCGTGGGTGCGCTTCACCACGCTCGTCGCCGGGATCGTGGTGCTCGTGCCGTGGCCCTTCGTGATGCTGGGGACGGTGGGACTGTGAGCGACGACACGCGCGCGCGGCGCGCTCCCCGTTGGATCATCGCGGCGGTCGCCGGCTTCTTCGGCCTGCTCTACGCGTTCGCCGTCTGGAACGGCATCGCGCAGATCGTGAACGGCTGGGACGGACTGCGCGGCTCCGGACCGATGATGTGGATCATGTGGGCTCTGACGATCGTGCTGCCGATCGTCGTCTTCGCGGTCGGCCTCTCGGTCGGTCGTCGGCGCGGCGTCGGCGTGCTCTCGCTGCTCCTGCTGGCAGGTCTCACCCTCGTCGGCGTGTTCTGGGTGAACGTCCTCGCCTACGTCACCTACGTCAACTTCTCGGCGCTTGTCACGTCCTGATTCGCGCTGATTCGTCACCGACGCGCGCCGGTTATAGGCTGGGCGCAGATCGCGTCGGCGATGGTGCGCGGCGCGGCGATATCCACCGCGCCCGCGCGCAATGCCTCGAAGGATCCTACGTGTCGAAGCCCGTCGTCCTGATCGCCGAACAGCTCTCGCCCGCCACCGTCGACGCCCTCGGGCCCGACTTCGACATCCGACAGATCGACGGAACCGATCGGCCCGCGCTGTTCGACGCGCTGGCAGAGGCGAACGCGGTCCTGGTCCGCTCGGCGACCAAGATGGACGCGGAAGCGATCTCGTACGCACCGAAGCTCAAGGTGATCGCCCGTGCCGGCGTCGGCCTCGACAACGTCGACATCAAGGCGGCGACGACTGCCGGCGTCATGGTCGTGAACGCGCCGACCTCGAACATCATCTCCGCGGCCGAGCTCACCTGCGGCCACATCCTCAGCCTTGCGCGCCGCATCCCGGCGGCACGCGCGTCGCTCGGGGCAGGCGAGTGGAAGCGGAGCAGCTTCAGCGGCGTCGAGCTGTACGAGAAGACCCTCGGCGTCGTCGGGCTCGGTCGCATCGGCGCGCTCGTCGCCGCACGCATGCAGGGGTTCGGTATGCGCGTCGTGGCATACGACCCCTACGTCACCAGCACCCGCGCACAGCAGCTGGGAGTCGAGCTGCTCAGCCTCGATGAGCTGGTGAAGCAGGTCGACTTCCTCACGATCCACATGCCGAAGACCCCCGAGACGACGGGGATGATCGGCGAGGCGGAGCTGAAGGCTATGAAGCCGAGCGCATACGTCGTCAACGTCGCCCGCGGCGGGCTGATCGACGAAGAAGCTCTCGCGGCCGCTCTCACGGCGGGCGAGATCGCCGGCGCTGGCCTCGACGTGTTCACCACGGAGCCCCCCGCCGACGCGTCGCTGACGGGGCTGAGCAGCGTCGTCGTGACGCCGCACCTCGGCGCGTCGACGAGCGAGGCACAGGAGAAGGCCGGCGTCTCGGTCGCGAAGTCGGTCAAGCTCGCCCTCGAAGGCGACCTGGTTCCGGATGCAGTCAACGTCGCCGGCGGGGCCATCGACCCCTTCGTGCGGCCCGGCATCGATCTCGTGGAGAAGCTCGGACAGGTGTTCGGCGGCCTCGCCGTCGGCGGCCTGCAGTCGCTCGACGTGGAGGTGCGCGGCGAGCTGGCGGCCTACGACGTGAGCGTCTACCGCTTGGCTGCGCTGAAGGGCATCCTGCGCAACGTGGTCAGTGAGTCGGTGTCGTACGTGAATGCGCCGGTGATCGCCGAACAGCGCGGCATCGAGACCCGGATGATCGTGGAGGCCGACAGCCCCGAGTACCGCAACGTCACCATCCTGCGCGGCACGCTCTCCGACGGGTCGACCCTTGAGGTCGCGGGCACGCTCGCCGGCACCCGCATGGTGCAGAAGCTCGTGCGGATCAACCACTACGAGATCGAGGTTCCCCTCGAGCGGCACCACGTCGTCATCCGGTACGAAGACGGCCCAGGCATCGTCGCCGTGTACGGCAAGAAGCTCGGCGACGCAGGCATCAACATCGAGGGGATGCAGGTCGCGCGCGAGGTCGACGGCCAGGCGATCGCCGTGATCACGGTGAACGCCCGTGTGCCGGATGAGGTGCTCGATGACCTCGGCACCGCGATCGGCGCGTCGCTCGTGCGTCAGATCGAGCTCGCCGAAGACTGAGGCGCGCCCCAGACCGATCATCGCGCCCCGGCCACCGCAGACCGCGGTCCGGGGCGCGATGCCGTGACCGCGGCGGCTACGCTGATGGGAAGTCCACGGGCGCAACAGCCCGTGAGGGAACGACGAGAAGGAGAGCGATGTCGCGCGTCGTGAAATTGGCAGTCATCCCCGGCGACGGGATCGGCCCCGAGGTTGTTGCCGAGGCAGAGAAAGTGCTCGATGCGGCGACCGCCGGCACGGAGGTGCGCTTCGACAGAACACGCTTCTCGCTGGGCGCGCAGCGCTTCCTCGATACCGGCGACACCCTCACGGACGACGACCTCGACGCCATCCGCGCTCACGATGCGATCCTGCTGGGCGCCGTCGGCGGGCAGCCGGGCGACCCACGCCTGCGCGACGCCAACATCGAGCGCGGGCTGCTGTTGAAGCTGCGGTTCTCGCTCGACCACTACGTGAACCTGCGTCCGTCGAAGCTGCACCCCGGTCAGGCGGGTCCGCTCGCCGATCCGGGCGAGATCGACTTCGTCGTGGTGCGCGAGGGGACGGAGGGGCCATATGTCGGCAACGGCGGCTCCATCCGGCAGGGCACTGCGCACGAGGTCGCGAACGAGACGAGTGTGAACACCGCGTTCGGCGTCGAGCGGGTCGTGCGCTACGCGTTCCAGACCGCACGCAAGCGCCGCAACAAGCTGACGCTGGTGCACAAGACCAACGTGCTCGTGAACGCGGGCTCGCTCTGGCGGCGCGTCGTCGAGGAGGTGGGCACGGAGTTCCCCGACGTCGACGTAGACTATCTGCACGTCGACGCGGTCACGATCTTCATGGTCACGAACCCCAGCCGTTTCGATGTGATCGTCACCGACAACCTCTTCGGCGACATCCTCACCGATCTGGCGGGTGCCGTAACCGGCGGTATCGGCCTCGCAGCCTCCGGCAACATCAACCCGGACGGCACGTTCCCCTCGATGTTCGAGCCCGTGCACGGATCGGCCCCCGACATCGCGGGCACCGGCGCCGCAGACCCCACGGCCGCGATCGCCTCCGTGGCACTCATGCTCGAGCATCTCGGTCTCGCCGCCGAGGCGGCGCGTGTGACCGCAGCCGTCGAGGCCGACATCGCAGAACGCGGTGAGGAGCCCCGCACCACATCCGAGATCGGCGACGCCATCACCGTCGGAGTGCAGGCGTAACCTAGGAATCTGTCGCGTCGCAGCCGGCCCGCCGGCCACGACGCCCACGCAGCTAAGGATCGAAATCACCATGGCCGAAACCCCCGCCCCGCTCGACTTCCTGGTTCAGAAGAACCTCGCAGCGAAGAACCCGACAGAGCGCGAGCAGCTGCTCGTCGACCCGGGCTTCGGCTCGGTCTTCACCGACCATATGGTCGACATCTGCTGGTCGGAGAAGGGCGGGTGGCATCGTCCGCAGGTGCGCCCGTACGGACCGATCCAGCTCGATCCCGCCGCAGCGGTGCTGCACTACGCGCAGGAGATCTTCGAAGGGCTGAAGGCATACCGCCACGCCGACGGCGGCATCTACACCTTCCGCCCCGACATGAACGCGAAGCGCATGAACAGCAGCGCACGCCGGATGTCGATGCCGGAGCTGCCAGAGGAGTACTTCCTGCAGTCTCTGCGCGAGCTGATCGCCGTCGACGGCGACTGGGTGCCGTCGAACCCGGATCAGACGCTGTACCTGCGGCCGTTCATGTACGCCAAGGAAGCCTTCCTCGGCGTGCGCCCGGCGAAGAAATACGACTACCGGCTGATCGGCAGCCCGTCCGGTGCGTACTTCTCCGGCGGCGTGAAGCCGGTCACGATCTGGCTGAGCGAGACGTACTCGCGCGCGGCGCAGGGCGGCACCGGTTCCGCGAAGACCGGAGGCAACTACGCATCGAGCCTGCTGCCCCAGGCGGAGGCCGCGGAACAGGGGTGCGACCAGGTCGTGTTCCTCGACGCCGAAGGCAACGTCGAAGAGCTCGGCGGCATGAACATCGTGTTCGTGAAGAAGGACGGCACCCTCGTCACCCCCGATTCCGACACGATCCTCGACGGAGTCACGCGCAACTCGCTGCTGCAGCTCGCCTCCGAGCGCGGTCACGCGATCGAGCGCCGCGGAGTCTCGTTGGCGGAGTGGCGCGAGGGCGTCGCGTCAGGCGACATCGTCGAGGTGTTCGCATGCGGCACGGCTGCCGTGGTCACGCCGATCGGCGCGCTGAAGGCCGCGGAGTTCTCCGACGCTCAGCCCACCGGCGAGCTCGGTCTCTCGCTGCGCGAAGAGCTGACAGACATCCAATACGGACGGCGCGACGACGCCCACGATTGGCTGCTGCGCCTCGACGCCTGACCCTCGCACCCCGCGCGCCCGCGCGCTCGTGCCTGTTTTTCTTCATTTCTGGCACATCTCTGCTGCTGTGCGCCCCCGGAGATGTGCCAGAAATGAAGAACTATCGAGGCGGGAAGCGCAGGTAGGCTGGCCGCGTGAAGATCGCTCGGTTCAGCCACAACGACGCCATCCGCTACGGGGTTCTCGACGACAAGGAGCTCGTCGTTCTCGCGGGAGACCCGATGTTCGCCGGGTTCGAGACGACGGGCGAGCGCGTGCCGCTCGGTGACGCCGCACTGCTGGCGCCGGTGATCCCGCGCTCGAAGATCGTCTGCGTCGGCAAGAACTATGCCGCCCACGCGGCGGAGTTCGATGGCGAGGTTCCGGATGAACCGCTGCTGTTCCTGAAGCCGAACACCTCGGTGATCGGCCCAGGCGACACGATCGTGCGCCCGCCGCAGTCGCAGAACACGCACTTCGAGGGCGAGCTCGCCGTGGTGATCGGTCGGATCGCAAAGAACGTGAAGGCCGATGACGCGCTCGGATACGTGTTCGGGTACACGGTCGCGAACGACGTCACCGCCCGCGACCTGCAGCGCAGCGACGGGCAGTGGTCGAGGGCGAAGGGCTTCGACACCTTCCTGCCCCTCGGGCCCGCCATCGAGACGGAGTTCGACTACGTGCAGGGAGAGGTCATCACGCGCCTCGGCGACGAGGTCAAGCAGCGGGCGCCGTTCACCGACATGGTGTTCGGGATTCCGCAGCTGATCGAGTACATCTCCGCCGCGTTCACACTGCTGCCCGGCGATGTGATTCTCACCGGCACGCCCGAGGGCGTCGGTCCGTTCGACGCGGGCGACACCATCGAGATCGAGATCCCGGGCGTCGGAACTCTGCGCAACACAGCGCGGAACGCCGCCTGACGGAAGACGTGGGGGATATGAGCAGCAGCGATCCGCGGTCGGAAGGCGCGCCGCAGCCCGGGCATCCGGGAGACGCGAGGCCCGCCCCGTACGCAGGTGCGGCACAGCCCGGATACGCCGTCGCCCCGCACGGGCAGCCGCAGCCGCCGGTGTACGCCCCGCCCGGTGCGTACGCAGCGCAGCCGCAGGCGGTCTACGCACCGCCGGGCATGTACGCCGCGCCGGGCGGACGCCCCGCCCCGCCGTCGAAGGCACTCGCGATCACGGCGCTGAGCATCGCGATCCCCGCGGCCGTGCTGCGCTTCCTCCCGATCGTGGGCGGCCTGTTCATCCCGTTCGTGATCGCCTCGATGATCATCGCCATCATCGCGATCGTGAAGCACAGTCCGGGCCGAGCGATGAGCATCTGGGCGCTCGTCGTCTCGATCGTCGGGTTCGTTCTGCCGTTCATCCTGTTCTTCATCAGCGCCGGCTCGTTCCTGGCATACATGTTCACGCTGTTCTCCCAGATGAACTGATCCGGTGCTCCGTCGCCGACGAGGGGCCCGATGTGGCGGGCGGGCGTGAGGCTAGGATTGTGTCGATGCCTACTCCTGACTCCCGCACCACGACTGCGACCGGATCCGACGTCCGCGTGCGCTTCTGCCCGTCACCGACCGGTCTGCCGCACGTCGGCCTCATCCGGACCGCTCTGTTCAACTGGGGCTACGCGCGCCACAACGGCGGCAAGATGGTGTTCCGCATCGAAGACACCGACGCCGCGCGCGACAGCCAGGAGAGCTACGACCAGCTGATCGAGGCGCTGCGCTGGCTCGAGATCGACTGGGACGAGGGCGTCGAGGTCGGCGGTCCGCATGCGCCCTACCGGCAGTCGGAGCGGCACGACCTGCACCGCGGGGTGCTCGACACGCTGATCGAGAAGGGGCTCGTGTACGAGAGCTTCTCGACGGCCGAGGAGATCGACGCCCGCAACGAGGCCAATGGTCGGCCGAAGCAACAGGGCTACGACAACTACGACCGCGAGCTGACCGACGAGCAGAAGGCGCAGTTCCGCGCCGAGGGCCGCCAGCCTGCGCTGCGGCTGAAGGTCCCGGATGAGGACATCGCCTACGACGACCTGGTGCGCGGTGAGATCACGTTCCCCGCAGGATCGTTCCCCGACTTCGTGATCGTGCGCCCGAACGGCGTGCCGTTGTACACGTTCGTGAACCCGGTCGACGATGCGCTGATGGGCATCACGCACGTGCTGCGCGGCGAGGACCTGATGCCGTCGACCGGGCGCCAGATCGTGCTGTACCGCGCGCTCATCGAGGCGGGCGCTGCCGAGTTCATCCCGCGCTTCGGGCACCTGCCGCTCGTGCTCGGAGAGGGCAACAAGAAGCTTTCCAAGCGCGACCCCCGTGCCGACCTGTTCCTGCAGCGCGACAAGGGCTTCACGCACGAGGGGCTGCTGAACTATCTCGCGCTGCTCGGCTGGTCGATCGCACCGGATCGCGACGTGTTCTCGCTCGAGGAGTTCATCTCGGCGTTCGACGTCGCCGATGTGAACCCGAACCCCGCTCGCTTCGACCAGAAGAAGGCGGAGTCGATCAACGGAGACCACATCCGGATGCTCGATGCCGCAGATTTCGCCTCGCGCATCATGCCGTACCTGGTGCAGGCCGGGGTCGTGGCGGCCGAGCCGACGGATGACGAGCGCGCGCTGATCGCGAAGGCGGCGCCGCTGATCCAGGAGCGACTGCCGCTTCTGGGCGATGCGCCTGGCCTTCTCGGGTTCCTGTTCGTCGACGATGTCGACTACGACGAGGAGGCCGTGGCGAAGCTCGGCGACAACGCCGGCGAGGTGCTGCGCGCCTGCGCGGCCGCGCTGGAGAGCGTGGGGGAGTTCTCCGCGGAGGCGATCCAGGCAGTGCTGTCGGAGGCGCTCGTGGACGGCATGGGCCTGAAGCCGCGCCTGGCGTACGGCCCGCCGCGCGTCGCCGTGACGGGGCGTCGCGTCTCGCCGCCGCTGTTCGAGTCACTCGAGCTGCTCGGTCGGAACGAGTCGGTGCGCCGCCTGACGGCGCTCGCCGACCGCCTCGCCGCGTAACGGCAGACCGAGCCGCGCACGACACGCGTGCGCGGCTCGGTTTGGCGGCCGATGAGGAGTCGGGTAAACTGATTCCTCGGTGCGAGGCTCCGGTCACGCCCTTGGGGTATGGTGTAATTGGCAACACAGCGGTTTCTGGTACCGCCATTCTTGGTTCGAGTCCAGGTACCCCAGCAAGAGAAGAAACCCCCGCTCAGGCGGGGGTTTCTTGCTCTGGTGAGAGCTCACTCGCCGGTCGGCGCGAGAGGGACCGGGGCGATCTTCGAACCCAGTGCCTCTCGGTATCGCCGATACTCTCGCGGCATCACACCCCGCTCCTTCAGTTCTCGGGCGCGCTCGGGGTAGCCGAAGACCTCTGGGATGTCGCCGGCCCGAAGAGAGTTCAGTGCCCGTGCCCGCACCTCGGTGCCTGGGTGGACGAAGCCGTGCGGCTCGTACTGGAAGAGGTTCCAGCACCACGCGATCGCCTCTCCTCGGGAGATGCCGGCCCACCGCCCTATGGAGATCTGGTCGTCTGCGTCGGGGCCTGCGAGGGAGTCTTCGATCTTCTCCCATCCGACTCGACGCTGCTCCTCGGCGTCCCGCTCCCATTCGCTTTCGTGCTCGCGCTTCGCCTCGGCTGCGGCAGCATCGACGAGAGCGACGACATCTTCGAGGGAGAGCGGTGCAGCGCCGTCACCGGACGCGAATGCGGTCGGCGGGTGCGCGCGGAGCACGTCGTGCGCGGCACGGGCGAGACGGTGCTCGTACGGACCGGTGGGCTTCGAGGCGTCGGCTCTCAGCCCGAACTTCTCCCACCAATCGGAGTCTGCATCGAAACGGCTCAATGAAGTGGGCATCATCGTGCCCCTTTCCGGGGCGTGCGCCCCATCGAATCTTGCGACACGAAGTCCGTGCCGCCCGTTCTTCCCCTGGGACACCCGGGAATCGATGGATTCGGGTTGTCGCGCGACCGGCCAGGTACCTACGATCGCGACTCTTGAACGTGAAGTGATGCTAGCACACGGACGAATCCTGATATCCCGTTCCGAAGTGCCTCCCCAGCATCCGACACACCATCCGGATGCGCGGAACAGCAGGATGCCACCTCTGGTGTCCGCGCTCGTGAGAAGATCATGCACGTGAAGCGATCTCTGCCGATGTCGCTGCTCGGTGCGAATCTGCTGTTGAACCTCCTCTACTCGGCTCTGGGCGGCGTCGTCGTTCCCGCACTGCTGGAGCATGCGGACCCGGTGAACAAGGATGTCCACCTCGCCATCGTGATGACGGCGTCTTCGGCGGTGACGATCGCGATCAGGCCGCTGGCGGGGGCGTGGTCGGACAGGACGACCGGTCGTTTCGGGCGACGGACGCCGTGGATCGTCGCAGGCGCGATCACCTCGGCCATCGCCGTGGCCTGGCTGGGTCAGGCCGATACCGTGATCGCCGTCGCCGTCGGCTGGCTCATCGCGCAGCCACTGCTGAACATCATCGAGTCGCCTCTCGACGCGGTGCTCGCCGATCGCGTGCCGGAGCGCGCTCGCGCACGTACGGCCGCGTACTACGGTGCCGGCGCGGCGCTCGGACTCGCGGCCGGCGCGGTGGTGGCGGGAATCACCGTCGACAATCTGTCTCTGATGACGCTGGGGGCGGGGCTCGTCCTCGTGGCGGGAATGATCGGCTTCGTCATGCTGAATCCGGATCGCGCCGTCGAGGGCCTTCGTCCGCACCGCCAGCCAGGGCAGTGGCGCGCGCTGTGGCGCTCCCGAGGGTTCAGCCGAGTGTTCATCGCGCGCGCTCTGGTGGTTCTTGGCCAACAGATGGTGCTGGTGTACCTGCTGTACATCGTCATCGACCGCACGGGCCAGAACGCCGCGGATGCAGGGCGGACGCTCGCTATGGTAGTCGGAGTGCACATCGCGTGCGTCGTGGCGGGCGCGCTGGCAGCCGCCGGCGCGGCACGCAGGAATCGCGTCGCCACAGTTGTGGTCGCGACGGTGGTCGGCGCGCTCGGTCTGGGTCTGCCCATCCTGATCCCCGGAATGGCCGGACTCATCGCGTACGCGGTGGTCTCCGGCCTGGGGCGCGGCGCGTACGTGACATCGGATCTGCTCCTGCTGCTGCACGTGCTTCCGTCCAAGGAGAATCACGGCCGCGACCTCGGATACTTCGGGTGGGCGACGCTCCTCCCGCAGGTCGTCGCCCCGGCGCTCGCCGGCACGCTGCTGACGCTCAGCGCCGGTTCCTACGCGGTGCTGTTCGCCGCCGCCGTCGTACTGGCACTGTGCTCTGTTCCCGTCGTCGCTGTGCTGGCGGAACGCACCAGGGCATAGGGCGCCATCCCCATTGACGCTGGGGTCGTTTGTTGCGAATGTGGGATCGTCAGCGGCCGAATGGAGCAGCCCATCAGACCGGTGAGCCAGCGGCGGCGAGTGGTGCATTCCGTATCGCGATGGTCTCGTCCCTCGGCCGCATACGCGCAAGGGAGCACGTTATGACCGGACGCATCATCATCGACCTCTTCACCACGCTCGACGGCGTCGCTCAGGCGCCGGGCGGGCCGGATGAGGACACGAGTGACGGGTTCCGCTTCGGCGGATGGCAGGCGGGCCATCCCAGTGAGGCGGTCGGTGCGAGTGTCATGGCGGGAATGGAGACCCTTGACGCGCTGCTGCTGGGGCGGCGGACATACGACATCTTCGCCGGCTACTGGCCGAACCACACCACGGGACCGGAGGGAGAGATCGGTAGACTCTTCAACAGCGTTCCGAAGTACGTCGCCTCCCACAACTCGCATGTGCGACTCGACTGGGAGGGCTCCACGAGGGTCGGAGTCGACCTCACGACCGAGATCCCGGCCCTGCGTCAGCGCTACCGCGACGTGCACGTGATCGGGAGCATCGACCTCGTGCAGACACTGCTCGCCGAGCATCTCTACGACGAACTGCAGCTCTGGGTGTATCCGATCGTGCTGGGGCAGGGGAAGAAGGTGTTCCCCGACGGTGCTCGACCCGCGAACATGAGGCTGCTGGAGCCCGTGACCGTCGGGGACAACGGCACTCTGATGCTCCGATACGCGCCCCTGCCAGGCGAGCCCCAGGTCGGCAGCTTCGACTGAGCACGGCGCGCAGTGTGCGAGCCTGAGGCGATGACCACTCCGATCAGCGACTACGCGCTCCTGGCCGATCTGCACACCGGCCCGCTCGTGTCCCGAGCGGGCAGCATCGACTGGCTGTGCCTGCCGAGATTCGATTCGGACGCTGTCTTCACGGCGCTCCTCGGCACGCCGGATGACGGGCGCTGGCTGATCGCGCCCCGCCGCGGCGAGGTGGTGGACCGATGGTACGAGGAGGGCACCTTCGTTCTCCGTACGAGATGGCGGACGCCGACCGGGGAGGCGGAGACCGTCGAGTTCATGCCTGCTTCGGACGGCCGCGCCGACCTCGTGCGCGAGATCCGCTGCATCACCGGTGAGGTGACCGTCGACGTCGACCTCCGATTTCGCCCCGCCTACGGCGCCGCGACTCCGTGGGTGCGGAAAGTGCGTGCGCACGGCCAACAGTGTCTGATGGCGATCGCGGGCCCTGACGCGTACGTGCTGCGCGGCCCGCATCTGGAACCGGACGGTGCGCGCCACGGCGGCGCCTTCGCTCTCTCAGCCGGGCAGTCGCTCACGTGGGTGCTCACCTGGACTCCCTCACACGCTGAGCCTCCTGCCCCGATCGACGTGGACGCCGCTCTGGAGTCGACCAGGGAGTACTGGCACGACTGGAGCGACCGCGTCACGACTCAGGGGCCGTGGGCGGAGGCGGTGCATCGATCGCTTCTGGTGCTGCGCGCGCTCACCCATGCCGACACCGGCGGCATCGTCGCGGCGCCGACGACCTCGCTTCCGGAAGAGGCGGGAGGCGAACGCAACTGGGACTACCGGTTCTGCTGGCTGCGCGACTCTGCGCTCACGCTCCAGGCTCTGCTCGTGCACGGGCGCACGCGAGGCGCGCTGCACTGGCGCAACTGGCTGCTGCGGGCGGTGGCCGGCGACCCGGAGGATCTCCAGATCATGTACGGCGTGGCGGGGGAGCGATCGCTGCCCGAGCGCACACTGGATCACCTTGTCGGCTACGCCGATTCGCGGCCGGTGAGGATCGGCAACGGGGCGGTCGAACAGTTCCAGGCGGATGTCGTCGGCGAGGTGATGATCGCGCTCGCCGAACTGCGCGACGCGGGCATCGACGAGGACGCCTTCTCCTGGCCGCTGCAGCGCAACATGCTCACCTACGTCACCACGCACGCCGATCGCAAGGATCAGGGCCTGTGGGAGATGCGCGGCGACCCGCATCACTTCACACATTCGAGGGTGATGATGTGGGCCGGCCTCGACCGCGGCATCCGCGCGATCTCCGAACACGGGCTCGCGGGGCCGCTGGAGGAATGGACCCGGATGCGCGATGAGCTGCGCGATGAGATCCTCACTCGCGGCGTGAATTCGGTGACAGGCGGATTCACCCAGACCTACGACAACACAGAGGCGGACGCCTCCCTGCTGCAGATCCCGCAGACCGGGTTCGTCGCCTACGACGACCCGCGCATGCTCGCGACGGTTGCACACATCGAGCGGGACCTCATGCGCGACGGGCTGCTGCTGCGCTACCGCACGACGGCGGGCACGGACGGGGTTGCGGGAGACGAGCATCCGTTCCTCGCCTGCAGCTTCTGGCTGGTGGAGCAGTACGCGAAAACCGGCCGGATGGACGAAGCGGTGTCGCTGATGGAGCGTCTCGTGGGCTGCGCCAGCCCACTCGGGCTCCTCGCTGAGGAATACGATCCCGTGAGCGGTCAGCTGATGGGCAACTTTCCCCAGGCGTTCAGCCATCTGACACTGGTGCGCGCGGCTGACGCGCTTGCCGCCGCGACGCGCTGACCGATCGTCGAGCGACCGCCGCGGCGCACTCGTGCGCCGGATCGGAGAACGGGTGATGCCCCGGCCCAAAAGGGTCCGGGGCATCACCCGTTCAGACTGTGGCGCGCTGCTGCGTCACCTGAGCATCACTCGGATGCGGCGTTGCGCCTCAGTCGAGCAGCCACGAGCGCGCCGCCGCCGATCAGGAGGGCGCCGAGCGCAATCCCCACGGGCAGGATCGGGCTGTCCGCACCGGTGACGGCGAGTGCGTCAGCCGAGCTCTCGTCCGTCGTCGCGTCGCCGCTGGTGCCGTCGTTCTGGTCCTGGTCGTCGCCGGTCGTGCCGGATCCGTCCTGGTCGGTGCCGGTGTTGCCGTCCTGGTCGGTGCCGTCGGTCTGGTCGGTGTCGCCGTCCGTCTGGCTGCCGTCGGTCTGGTCGTCACCGTCGGTCTGGTCACCGCCGTCGGTCTGGTCGCCGCCGTCGGTCTGGTCCTCATCGTTCTGGTCTTCGTCCGCCGCGACCCATGCCTCTTCCAGGAGCCATGCGGGCAGCGTGATGTTGTCGAAGTACTCTCCGCGAATGGGGTCCAGGTCAGTGGCGAGTCCCGTGACCGTCTCGGCGCCGGCGCCCTTGTAGAAGAACGGCACGAGCTGGTTGGTGTGGTTGCCGCTGTTCCAGCTGTGTGCGGCGTCGACGGACTCGACCGGAGCGTAGGCCGGGCTCAAGGTGTCGGCAATCGGCGCAGGGGCCGTCTCGTCACTCGTCGTCTCCTCGACGTCGCCGTTCGGCTTCTGCACGGCGGGCTCGTTCGAACCCTGGACGTTCGCCTGCGCGGGCTCTCCTGCGCTGTCGGCCGTTGCCTGGTCGTTCGTGACCGGGGCGGTCTGCTCAGCGGCACCGGGAATGATGGCGCTGAAGTCGTCCTCGAGCTCACCGTAGAGGTAGCCCGTCTCGTGGTCGGCCGTGACGACGACGAGGGTGTCGTCCCAGCTCGAGTTGGTCTCGACCCAGTCGAGCACCGTGTCGACGGCGGCGTCGAAGTCGCGCATCTCCTCGATGGTGCGCTCCGAATCGTTCGCGTGGCCGGTCCAATCGATCGCGCCACCCTCGACCATCAGCGAGAAGCCCTCGTCGTTGTTGTCGAGAACGTTCAGCGCACCCGCCGTCATCGTCGGCAGGTCGACGACGTCGTTGAGGGCAGCGCTATCGCTGCGGCCCTGCTGCAGGGTCGATGCGACCTGAGCGACGCCGAAGATGCTCTCGGGGGTGTCGCCCGCTGTCAGAGCCTCGAAGTCCTCGTTCGTCTCGACGAGCGTGCGGTCGGTCTCGCCGTCCGCCAGCGCGTTCCAGTCCTCCTCCGAGATGTACGAGAAGTCGCCCTCGGCGAGCAGTTCGTTGTCGTCGGAGTAGAGCGGGTGCCCTGCGCCCATCACGACCTCGAGATCGCCGGTCACCTGCTGGTGCGCGATGTCGTGGTAGTTGTTGCGCGATTCGTTGTGCGCGGAGAACGCCGCCGGCGTCGCGTGCGAGTAAGGCACGGAGGAGACCACACCGGCCGACTTGCCGAGCGCGTGGGCGCGCTCCGACAGGTTCTCGAGGACGTTGCCGTCGGCATCGACGCCCAAACCGCCGTTGTACGTCTTCTCGCCGGAGGCCATGGCGGTTCCCGCTGCCGCAGAGTCCGTCGGGCTTTCCTTGTTCCACTCGAAGTCCGTCCACGACTCAGCCGGGTCGTACACGGGCCCGTCCACCCAGTGGGTCGACATGCCGAGGTGGCTCCACGACTGCCAGCCTTCCGCCGGGTCCGTGTTGTGGCCAGCCGGCTTCACCTTGTTGTCGCCGCCGCGATCCACCTGCCAGTGCACGTTGCCGGAGTCTTCGGCGTTCATCAGGTCGACCTGGTTGTACCCCATGCCGTCACCGATCATGATGATGACGTTCTTCGGCGTGACGTCACCGTCTGCCGCGGCCGCCGGCGAAGCCACGACCGCGCCTCCGATCAGCGTCAGCGTGAACGCACCGGCCATGGCCGGCTTTGAGAACTGCGAGAACCGCACGTGTTTCCCTCTCGTCATTGTGGACCTGCTGTCTCGTAAGACGGTAGGGACGGCGGATGACGCGCGAGTGTCCGCGGCGGGGGCTCATCTGAACAGTTCTCCCCAGGGACTTGAACGGAAGTTGAACATGCTGGAACGCCTCGCCGAAGCGAGCCGCGCTGTCAGAGCAGGATGAGCGTCCGAGGACGGCGATGGTGGCACTGCCGTGTTCCGTGCTCGTGCTCGGCGGCGATTCCGGACGTCGCTCCGTGTAGGGAGGGCTCCTCGGCTGAGGCGAGCGAGCACGGCAGGGTACTAGTACCACGGTGCAGATGCTTAGGACTCAAGCCCTGCCTCCGGCATCATCGGAAGATGGCCACGAAGCATTCGCCGGCCTCAGGGGAGGTCGGGCGCCGCATCGTGTGGTTCCGTCGCAGGGCCGGCGTGAGTGCACGGGCGCTCGCCGCATGCGCTGACATGGACCTGACGAACTATCAGCGCATCGAACGAGGGCGGGGCAACCCCACATTGTCCACGCTGCTTCAGATCGCGACGGCGCTCGAAGTCGACCTCAGTGCGCTCGTCACGGGACTTCGCCCGGAAGAGCTGCAGAACGGTCGCCTCCCGTACGGATACACCGACATCCCCCGTCGGCGCAGGGGGCCGAACTCGACGTACTGAGGGGACATCTCCCCATCGAGCCGTGTCGCACGCTCCGGGTACGGTTCTGGTGTGACGAGCGACCCAGAAACCGAACCGGAACCCGACTTCGAACACGCGGACATCGACCCGGGGAACATCGCCGGCTTCGCCGAGCGGCTCCTCGAACGCGACTGGAGCGACGAGGATTTCGAAATCGACGGCGTGCAGGTGCAGACGAGTTCCGGCATCTGGGTGGTCATGCTCGGAGCGTACGTTCCTCCGGAGGGCGAGGCGACCGCCCAGGCGCAGGACGATGTGTCGGCCGCGCTGACGTGGGTCGAGGACGCGCGGCAGTCGGCGCAGCGCGCGTGGGGCGAACCGATGGTCAGAGAGCCCCAGGTCTCGGGCGACGACAACGCCCCCGAGGGCGTGGTCGACATGCTCCTGCTCACGCTCGGTTTGGAGAGTGCGGAGCTCTGGGATCGCGGCGCCCGATTCGTCGCGATGCTCACCGGCTGGCAGGGCGAGCCGGGAGAGAGCTCGCTCGTGCAGGCGATGCTGGTGCTGCCGCGGGAGATCGCGATGGGTGGACTGACGGCGACGCTGCCCGACGACGCGACCCAGCAGGAGCTGCTCATGCACGGCGAGACGCTGGGCGAACTGCACCGGCGCGCCGTGATCATGAGCACGTTGTTCGGCGGCGGAGAAGCGCGCCTGCACGGGGCGCCGATGCTTGCGACTCGATGCAACCTGCAGAGCAGGACCGGCGAGACGACAGTGTGGATCTTCACCGACGACGGCAGGGCCCTTCTGCTCATCCGGCATCCGGATGTCACGCTCGACGACGGCACAGACGAGGGCGAGCTCGCCGCGAGCCGTCGACTGCTCGACGGCGTACCGGACGACCTGCTCGCGTGCATCGCGGCGGCAGGCGAGCGCCCCGACGGCGCCGTCGCCCAGCATGCGCTCGAGTTCGGGCTGCTGGGTGACGCGCCGGTGCCGCGCATCACCGGGGCCTTCTGGTTCGACGGCACGACGTGGCGAGTGACCCGCGGTCTGCTCGAGATCGCCATTCGCGACGGGCTCGGCATGGACGATTTCGGCTTCCGGAGCACCGTGAGGCAGCCGTTCCGGCTCGGCGGCACCTTCGACGCCGACGTCCTGTCGCCGCACGGAGACTCCGACGAGGAGGTCGCCGAGCGCGCACAGGTCGAGCGGCTGTTCGCCGCATGTCCGTATCCGCCTGGCCCTCGCCCCGAGAACGACCGGCTCCTCGGCTATGCCGTGCCGCACTCCGGTAGGCGCGGCGCCATCGTCGATGACATCGAGCGCGTGTGCGAGCAGTGGTGGACGCACAGCGACGACGACGCGGGATGGAACGATCTCATGTTCAACGTCGGCGGCAGAACTCTCGACGGCGACGGCGGGCGCACACTGACCGCGATCCTCGCCGAGTCGGAGCAGTGGTACCTCGATGAGTTCGCCGCGTGGAGCGAAGGACTGTTCGCGGTGATGAACGAGCGCTGGGGCGACGCGTTCCACATGGGCGTGCGCGACCGCTCCGGCGCCGTGCGACGTACGCCGGCGACGCGGGTGATGCGCGCGGCAGGCTTCGACGAAGCTCCGGGGTGGTGGGTGAACGGCCATGCGGTGATGCTGCTGGCAGGCGCGGCGAGCGAACGCTCCATCGGCGTACCCTCCGTGATGCTTTTGATCGCCAGGGCCGACGCGGTGCTCGATCCGATGGACGGAACGACCACCTGGGCGCTGCGCGGCAGGGCGCGGGTTCTCGGCTCGCTCGCAGGCCGCGAGAACGAACCGATCTCCTGGAACGGTCCCGCGCTGGTGGGCTCGGACATCGTGCCGGATGCGACGCGCGGCGGCATCCGCACGGAGTTCGCCACCTGGGCATGGCACTTCACCCACGACCGCCGCGGCGTGCTGCTGTCGTGCACGAACGAGTTCGCGCCGGATCTGACGGCCGACGATGCCTATGAGCGGAACGCCGAGCTGTTCGACGGCGTGCCGGAGGACCTGCTCTCGCTCGTGCTCGATCGCGATCCAGGCGGTCTGTACGACGTGGTGCGGCGCTCAGAAGAGACGGAGAACGAGAAGGCGGAGGGCGGCGCACTCGCGGCGGCGCAGAGCGTGCCGGTCGTGACCGGCGTGTACTGGAGCGACGGCACCGACTGGCGCGCCTCCGACGGACTGCTGCGCCGCGCACGCGCCACGGCCACTGACGGTGACCCGAACGGTAACCCGCTGGCGTGGATCACTTCCGCCGATACCGGTCTGAAGGCGCTGACCGAGGTGCTGTTCGCAGGCGACGGCTTCGACGATGACGTGTTCGCCGACGCGTCGTACACGGACTTCGTCTTCGGCAGGCCGGTCGATCCGGATGCCGTCAAGGCAGCCAAGGACGCGGTCCCGCGTGTGCTGGATGCGCCGCGCGTGGGCTCGCTCAACGACCTGCTCGACGTCGTCTCGAGCGGACCGGGGAACCGATTCCTGCTCGACGCGGCGCTGAGCAACCCTGACCCCCGCAGTCGCCGCGAGATCGCCCTGTGGCTGCTCGAGGAGGGCGCCGATCCTTCGACGCAGCTGTCCTTCCTCACACCGGTGAACCTGCTGCTGGAGAACCGCACACTCGACGCGGGCGACGCGGTGCTGCTGCGCCGGCTCGTGGCCTCGGGCGCCGCCGTCGCGTCGACGACGTTCGGTGCGACGGCGGGCGGACACGCGCTGGTGCAGCTGTGCGACCTCGACGTCGACGAGGCCGAGCTCGAGCCGCTGTACGCGGCGATCCTCGACGGGCTTCGGCCGCAGACGAAACCGGAGGAGGAACCGTCCTCAGGTGGCGACGAAACGGGGGACAGGGAGCTGATGCAGATGATCGACGATACGCTCCCTCCCGAGGAGTTCTCGCGCCTGCGCGCTCAGGCTGAGGACGCTGCGGTTGACTCGGCCGAGGCGACGAGAGAAGCGAGTGCCCCCGCCGAGCCGCTCCTCGACGTGCATGCACCCGCGCTCCGCGACGGCCGCAGCGTGCTCGACTACGTGTCGGAGGGGTCGTTCCCGCACGATCGCTCCCGTGCCGGGCTGCTGAGCCTCCTCGCGGAGCTGGCGTCCTGAGTGTGTCCGGTTCGCGCCGACGGCGCGAACCGGACACACTCACATCGCGTCGCCGATGTAGCTGTACTTGACGAAGACCTCGCCGGCGTCGCCTGCGTCGTCGAGCAGCTCCTGCACCGCGGTGAGCATGTACTTCGAGTCCCACCCCATGTAGAGGAAGTTCTCGTCGTCCAGCTCGTCCCAGTGTCCGTTCCACGCCTTCGCGGGGTAGATCGGGCCGCCGCGGCGGTTGCTGTAGTCGACGACGTACTCGCGGCCGTCGGCCCAGAGCCGCTTGAAGATGCGGTTGAAGAGGTACTTGACGTCGTAGACCTCCCAGTGCTCGCCGCGGTACTCGACGTACTCGAACTCCCGCTGCCAGCCGCGCGGCCAGCCGCGGCGCAGCTTCGCGTCGAGAATCGGGGTGAGGCCGTCATCGTCGATGAGCACCACGGACGGACGCTTCCACACCCGGATGAACTCCGCCACGAGCCGCTCGGTGCGTTCGGCGATGCGCGCGGTGGTCCACTCGTCAGCGTCCGCCAGATCATCGGAGATCCGGATGTCGCTGCGCGCGTACACGGCGTCGCGCTTGTCGGCGAACGTGGCTGCGGCGAACGCTCGCTCCGCGAGCTCGTTCTCGATGAGGGTGAGGTTCCCCAGCGTCGGAGCGAGGGCGCGGAAGCTGTTCTGCTCGTCCTCGGTGAGCTCGGTCCACGCGCGCTCTGCGCCGCTCCACTCGTCGCTCGGGGCGAGCGGGAAGACATGGTCGACACCGACCGCCTGCAGATCGCTGACACCGGCGATGCGCCCCAGCACGTACTCCGGATGCGGAAGCTCGCCGAACTTGAGCGACACGCGCACGCGCTCGTCCGACGGCGTGATCCGAGCGATCGCACGCACCAGTGCGTCGCGGCCCTCCTCGCGCGCCCTGCACATCC
Organism: Microbacterium sp. JB110; assembly: GCF_003335195.1. NCBI lineage: Bacteria > Bacillati > Actinomycetota > Actinomycetes > Micrococcales > Microbacteriaceae > Microbacterium > Microbacterium sp. JB110. Next base: position 443,477 of record NZ_QPGM01000002.1, read on the forward strand.
GGGCCACCAGGCGATCGGTCGGCAGTCCGATGATCCTGCGGCGCAGGAGCAGTGACTGCACGTGTTCGAGCACCTCGACCAGCTCGTCGCGTCCGACATCGCCGGCGCGGTAGCCGCGATAAGCCCGCATCACGAGCGGATGCATCCCCTTGCCGAACACGCCGACGTACTCGAGCTGGCGCGCCAGCTCGGCATCCGGCTCCCGCCACGGTTCGAGAAGGGTCCGGTACACGTCGGCGAACGCGCGCCACTCGGCCGCATGCTCCCTCAGCCCCGGCAGCTCCAGCCGCGGGAAGGAGCGCTGGAACGCGTCGTAGACGCTGCGCTCACCCTCGATGAGCACCTCGCGACCTGTGAGCATGATCAGGTAGTGGCGCCAGAACGTGCCGATCTGCTCGCCCGTCGCCTCCTCGATCGGCAGCCAGTACTGCTCCTCGATCTCGATCTGCTCGGAATGAGTCAGCCCCATCAGCACGTAGTTGTGGATCAGCTCGTGATCGCGCAGCGGTGCGCCGGTGGAATTGAGGCTCTCGAAGGTCTGCTGCGCGTTCGCGTCTGCGCCGAGCGTGATCGCGACGTGCTCGAGCTTCTGCAGTCCGCGCCAGATGCGCGGCGCCTCCTCCGCCTGCACCTGGCTGCGGAAGAACGCATAGTTGTCGTCGAACCGCGACTCGCGCATCGCGTCCTCCGGAGCGCGCCGGTCGAGCACCACGCTCTCGAACACATCGGCCCACTCGCGATGCGGGCGCAGCTTCGTGCGACCGGAATCGTCCGAGCGCACCAGCACGCTCTCGAGCTCAGCGGCGAATGCCTGGTCGCTGTCGCGCACCGTGTGGTGCAGCGCCGCGATGAGCAGCATCAGCGTCGTGATGCGCTGCTGGCCGTCGATGAGCACGAGCGCCGCCTCATCCGGGTTCGAGTTGACGGAGGAGAGGATCGATCCGATGAAGTGCGTGTGCCGATCGTCGTGCTCGGACACGGCCCGGATATCGGCCAGCAGCTGCTCGCAGCCGCCGATGTCCCAGCGGTACTGGCGCTGGTAGACGGGGACGACGATGGTCGTTGCCGGGTCGGAGAGCCAGGCGACCGTGTTCACGGCGGTGGCATCGACATTCGTGGCGTTGCTCGAAGAACCTGTCGCGTTGCTCATCGACATTCATCTTACGCGAGGTAGGCTTACCTAACCTGGGCCTGTAAAAACTTCGCTGGCCCCTGTGAGAAAGGCATGTGTCCGACATGGGTTACATCAAGTCAGAGATCCTCGAAGAGACCGGCTTCGTCGTCCTCGACCCCTACAAGGGCGAGATCGATCCGAAGGAATGGCTCGACATCGAGTACGTCGACTGGAAGTCGTCGGGTGACACCCGCTTCGCCCCGATCGCGAGCGCCAAGGGCGAGATCGAGTGCAACGGCTTCTGGAACCACAAGCCGCCGCGCACCGACAAGGACGGCGTCTGGATCGACTCGCAGGTCGAGATCGCCCCGACGCTCACGGCCCGCGCCAAGGAGCCGGGTGTCAACGTCGGACGCTGCCGCATCATCGAACTGCAGCCGAACACGTACGCCGACTGCCTGTACAACCTGCACCAGGACGACAACAACCGGCTGAACCCCGACGGCACCGGATGGGTCGTCCGCTCGTTCTTCCAGCTGACCGACGACAAGGACAGCTTCTTCGTTCTGCGCGACAATCGCACCGACCCGAGCGTCGAGTACCGCCTGCAGCTGCGTGCCGGCACCCAGCTGGTCATCGACACCCAGCGGTTGTGGCACGCCGCCACCCACATCAGCAACGACCCGCGCTACTGCCTGATCAACTCGTGGGAGTCGGGTCCCGAGCTCGATGCCTACCTCGCCAAGTACAACGCCACGACCGAGTACGAGCAGTTCTACGTTCCGCAGGACGAGCTCGACGCAGGCCAGGCCGAGCAGGAGCGCCGTCTCGCCGCCCGTGCCGCGTACTACGCGGCGAAGGGGCAGAAGGAGAAGGTGGCGATGAGCGAGGCGTAAGCCTCTCTTCGTCGGAAGAGCCCTCTGGTCCTGGTGGATCAGGGGGTTCTTTCGTTCCCCGAGGCGTGAGACCGGCGGGGCAGGCACACCGGCTGTCTGCGGCCAGGGCGGTCCGTGCCGGGCTACGGGCATGGGCATCCGGAGGACATTCCCTCGCTCGCTGCGCTCGCTCACGCCGAACCCGATGCCAGCCTCCGGATGCCCATGCCCTCCGCCCTTCTGCGGAGATTCGACTGGCCTGGCTTCATCGGCGGGGAGGCTGCGGGCGTGGGGGCCAGGGGGAATGCCCTCGTGGCCCCCACGCCCGGAGCCGGGCGTAGGAGATCTTGCCGGTAGGTCAGAGCTCGAGGGTGTCGCCGGGGTCGAGGTCGTGGAAGGTGCCGCCGCTCTGCTCGGTCGCCCAGCGCATGCGGGCGCGGTGCATGGCGAGGGCGCCGGGGACGAGCGGGGCGTCGTGGGTGCCGAAGGCATGACGCGGCTTCGCGTCGAGGATGAAGTCCATGGTGTCGCCGAGACGCAGCCATGGGGCGGCGGTCGGGGCGGCAAGGAGCTCGATGTCGGCGCCGTCGGGGAGGACGTAGGAGTCGCCGGGGTAGTACAGGCGGTCGTTGACGAGCACGCCGACGTTGTCGACGATCGGCAGGCTGGTGTGGATGATCTCGTGCGTGCCGCCGAAGAAGCGCAGTGTGAAGGCGCCGGCCGTGACGGTGTCGCCGGGGCTGACGATCCGGATGGAGCGATCGTCCAGTGCTCGCGCGACGCCCTCCGGAGCGTAGACGGGGGCGGAGGGCGCCGCCTGGGCGATGCGGGCGAGGTGCTCGTCGGTGACGTGGTCGGCGTGCTCGTGCGTGATGACCACGGCGACGACGCCGTCGAGGTCGGCCAGCGGCGCGGTGAAGCTGCCGGGATCGATGATCAGAATGTCGTCGCCCTCGGTGACGCGGAGCGTTGCGTGCTCAAGCTTGGTGACCTGCATGGCAAGAGGTTAACCATTCGCTGGGTTTCCTGCGCAGACTGTGCGCTTGTGGCGCGCGCGGCGACACGCTGAGCCACCCTCGATTTGGACCGGGGTGAAGACCCATGCCATAATTTTCTAGTTGTCAGCCGCGAGGAAGGCAACTGGAAGTACGAGATGGCCCCATCGTATAGCGGCCTAGTACGCCGCCCTCTCACGGCGGTAACGCGGGTTCGAATCCCGCTGGGGTCACAGTCAGGAGCCCGGTTCTTCGGAACCGGGCTCCTTTGTTTCGTCCGGGTGGTCCCCGAGCCGGTCGGCACATGCTTCGATGGAGTGGTGGACCGGATCGAGCGGAAGCTGCGTGCGCTCACGAAGGCACTCTGGATGACCGCGGCGTGCTTCGCGATCGGGACCGCGGGCGGCGTCGCAGCGCTCTGGGGTGTGGACCGACCGCTGGTGGGCGACGGGTCGGTGATGCTTTCCGCGGCCTTCGTCTCCGGGGTGGTGGCCGGCGTCGCCTTCGTCATCAGCGCGGTCACTCATCGCCGGGATGAGACGGCGTCCATGCCGCGGTGGCAGACAGCCGTCTCCCATGTGTCGACGGTGGCGGTTGCTGCGGCGGTGGTCGGCGTGACGGCGCTCGGCGTACTGCTCGCGGGAGAAGTGCTCGCCGTCGGTCTGCAGGGAATCGAGCTGTCGGCGCTCGGTGGGGGCGTGCTCACGGGCGCCGCGGCATCGGTCGGTGGACATCTCGCCTTCCGTGCTGGCATCGATCTGCGCACACGTGACCTCGCGGCGCTGCTGTTCGCCTTCCTCATCGTCGGCACGCTGTTCGCCATGATGACGGCAACCGACCCTGCCTGGTGGGAGCGCAGCTTCTCGCGACTGGGCATCGGCGGCGGGGCCTGGGCGTTCAACGGCACCCTCGTGGTCGCCGGCCTTCTCGTCGCGACGGTCGGCTCATACATCGGCCGAGACCTGCACCGGCTGCTCGGTGACGGGCCGCTGAACCGGATCGCCGTCGTGGTCGCGGCGTGGACGGGCTGCGGCGCCGCGCTGGCCGCTGTCGGCATGCTGCCCGTCGATCGTGCACCGCTGCCGCACGCGATCGCCGCCTTCGCCGCCCTGGCACTTGTGGTGGTCGCGGCGATCGTCACGAGTCGAGCCGTTCCGAAACGGCCGCCGCTGCTGCGCTTCGCCACGGTCGGACTGGTCGCACTCTCCGCTGCGGCGACCCTGCTCACCTTCGCGTTCCACACGCTGTCGGTGACCGCGCTGGAGAGCGTCGTCATCGGGCTCCTGCTGCTGTGGATGTCGACGCTGGCGCAGGTGCTCGACATCATCGCTCCGCACGCGTCGCGGCCGTCAGGGCGCCGTTCGCCGCTGCGCGCCTGACGCGCCGAGCAGCGGCGTTCCGCGCCGGTGAGAGAGGACGCCGCCCGCATGGGAGTCGGCCGACAGCGCGGCGCACCTGAACGAAGCAGCCCAGCACTCACGCTAGAATAGGGGAGCGAGAGGGAGTATCCCGCAAGCGCGCGCTCGTCATCACGTGCCCGGTCATGGGCTCCGGGTGCGCACCGCTTCGGCGGGGGAGAGACTTTCGGATCCTGGTCAACCCATCATCCGAAAGGCACAGCCCTTGTTGGACATCCCTGTCTGGTTCGAGATCACCTCTCTCGTCGTTCTCACTCTCATCCTGCTCGGTGATCTCGCTCTGATCCTGAAGCGCCCGCACATCCCCTCCACGAAGGAATCGGCGCTGTGGGTCACCTTCTACGTGTCGCTGGCGCTTCTGTTCGCCCTCGTGCTGCTGTTCGTCGCGGGAGGCGAGGCATCGCGCGACTTCGTCATCGGCTGGGCGATGGAGTACAGCCTGTCGATCGACAACCTCTTCGTCTTCGTCCTGCTGATGACGCAGTTCTCCGTGCCCCGGCGCCATCAGCAGGAAGTTCTGATGGTGGGCATCATCATCGCGCTGATCCTGCGTGCGATCTTCATCGTGGTGCTGGGGGCTGCGGCCAACGCGCTCAGCCCGATCTTCTACCTGTTCGGCGTGTTCCTCATCTACACGGCCATCAGGCAGTCGCTGCCCAGCTCGCATCAGGACGATGCGAACGCGGAGAACTTCATCCTGCGGGTGCTGCGCCGCTTCATGAGCGTCAGCGACGAGTACGACGGATCGAAGCTGCGCACGGTGAAGGACGGCAAGAAGGTCTGGACGCCGATGCTCATCGTGTTCGTCGCGATCGGCATGACCGACCTGATGTTCGCGATCGACTCCGTCCCGGCGATCCTGTCGATCACCACCAACACCTTCATCGTGTTCACGGCGAACCTGTTCGCTCTGATGGGGCTGCGCCAGCTGTTCTTCCTGATGGGCGACATGCTCGACAAGCTGCGCTACCTGCACTACGGCGTCGCCTTCATCCTGGGCTTCATCGGCGTCAAGCTCATCCTGCACGCGATGCACGAGAACGAGCTGCCGTTCATCAACGGCGGCGAACACATCGAATGGGCACCCGACATCAACAACTGGGTCTCGCTGGGCGTCATCATCACGTCGATGGTGGTCGCCACGGTCCTGAGCCTGGTCGCCAACGCGCGCGACTCCAAGCGGACGGCCGTCGAGAACGCTGACCGCTGACCGCTCGGTCCGGGTGACGGCATCCCGATGAGCTCGCGGTCCGCCTGCGCGATTCTGCCAAGCAGGCGGGCCAGCGGCCGGGCGCCGACCTGGCACTCTGCGCCCGCAGAACGAGTGCGGGCGGCAGAGTGCTATCCTGGAGCGGTGCGAGCGATGCTTCTTCTTAGTCGCCGCGACGGGTCGACGTTCTAGGGCCATCTCGTCGCGGAGTCTTCTCACGCCCGCTCACCTGACGAGACTTTAGGACTAGCACGCGATGACCGCTGATACATCGATTCCGTCGATTCCCGACAACCCGCGCACTCTTGCAGAGAAGGTGTGGGCCGACCACCTCGTGTCGAAGGGTGAGGGCGGGCAGCCTGACCTCATCTACATCGACCTGCACATCATGCACGAGGTCACCAGCCCGCAGGCCTTCGACGGACTGCGCGCCGAGGGCCGTCCTGTGCGCCGCCCCGATCTGACGATCGCGACGGAGGACCACAACACCCCGACGATCGACATCGACAAGCCGATCGCCGACGTCACCAGCCGCACCCAGATCGACACGCTGCGCAGGAATGCGGAGGAGTTCGGCATCCGGCTGCACTCGCTGGGCGACGCGGAACAGGGCATCGTGCACGTCGTCGGCCCGCAGCTGGGGCTGACCGTGCCTGGCAGCACGGTCGTCTGCGGTGACAGCCACACGTCGACGCACGGCGCGTTCGGCTCGATGGCATTCGGCATCGGCACCAGCGAGGTCGAGCATGTGCTGGCGACGCAGACGCTGCCGCTGAAGGCGTTCAAGACCATGGCGATCAACGTCGAGGGCGAGCTGCGCCCCGGCGTCACGGCCAAGGACATCATCCTCGCCGTGATCGCGAAGATCGGTACGGGCGGCGGCCAGGGCTACGTGCTCGAGTTCCGCGGCAGCGCCATCCGGTCGCTGTCGATGGAAGGCCGCATGACGATCTGCAACATGTCGATCGAAGCGGGCGCCAGAGCCGGCATGGTCGCACCGGATGAGACGACGTTCGCGTATGTCGAGGGCCGTGCGCACGCGCCGAAGGGCGACGAGTGGGACCGCGCCGTCGAGTATTGGAAGACGCTGCCGACCGACGAGGGCGCGGCCTTCGACGCCGAGGTCTTCATCGACGCGAACGACCTGGAGCCGTTCGTGACCTGGGGCACGAACCCCGGTCAGGGCGTGGCGCTGAGCGAGGCCGTTCCCGACCCAGAGACGTTCGAGGATGAGTCAGCGCGCTCGGCCGCGCGACGGGCGATCGAGTACATGGACCTGGTGCCAGGCACACCGATGAAGGACGTCGCTGTCGACACGGTGTTCATGGGGTCGTGCACGAACAGCCGCATCGAAGATCTGCGCGCGTTCGCGTCGGTGATCGCGGGGCACACCAAGGCCGAAGGGGTGCGCGTCATGGTCGTGCCCGGATCGGCGAGGGTGCGCCTGGAGGCGGAGGCGGAGGGGATCGACAAGATCGTCACCGACTTCGGCGGCGAATGGCGCTTCGCCGGATGCTCGATGTGCCTGGGAATGAACCCCGACCAGCTGGCGCCCGGCGAGCGCAGCGCGTCTACCAGCAACCGCAACTTCGAGGGGCGTCAGGGCAAGGGCGGGCGCACGCATCTCGTCTCGCCACTGGTGGCAGGCGCGACGGCCGTGCGCGGCACGCTGTCGAGCCCGTCCGACCTCGAACCGGTGCACGAACCCGCGCTGAGCGGAGCGGAGGCCTAAGACGATGGAAGCTTTCACCACCCACACCGGCATCGCCGCACCGTTGAAGCGGTCGAACGTCGACACCGACCAGATCATCCCCGCGGTGTTCCTCAAGCGCGTCACCAAGACGGGCTTCGACGACGCGCTGTTCTACAGCTGGCGGCAGGACCAGGACTTCGTGCTGAACCAGCCCGCTTTCCAGGGCGCGTCGGTGCTCGTCGCCGGCAACGATTTCGGCACGGGCTCGAGCCGGGAGCACGCCGTATGGGCGCTGCGCGATTTCGGCTTCAAGGTCGTGCTGTCGCCGAAGTTCGCCGACATCTTCCGCGGGAACTCCGGCAAACAGGGGCTCATCGCCGGCGTGATCTCCGAGGAGACCAAAGAAGAGCTCTGGCGCAGGATCGATGAGAACCCAGGTACCCGGGTCACGGTGAGCCTGGAGGAGCGCAGCGTGACACTCGGCGACTTCACGGCCGGCTTCGAGATCGACGATTACACTAGGTGGAGGCTCCTCGAAGGGCTCGACGACATCGGCCTCACCCTGCGTGAGGCGGACGCCATCGAGCAGTTCGAGGCCCGCCGCGAATCGTGGCGGCCACGGACCTTGCCGGTCCAGTGAGCCGGGGAGCGCAATCGCTCCGACTGTAGGGGGCAGCCGGCTCCTATCGGCGGTTCACCGCCGTCGTGACGAAGTGAGGCCACTAAATGACGCTTCTGGGTACCACGGGCACGACCCTCCAGAACCGATCCGTCGACACCATCGAGATCCGCGGCGGGCAACCCCTGCGCGGCCAGGTCGATGTCCGCGGGGCGAAGAACCTGGCGACGAAGGCCATGGTCGCCTCCCTCCTCGGAGGAACACCCAGCACGCTTCGCGACGTTCCTTCGATCCGCGACGTCGAGGTCGTGCGCTCCCTTCTCGAGGTGCACGGCGTCAGCGTCACCGACGGCGAAGAGGAAGCCTCCCTCGTGCTCGACCCCGTCGGGGCCGAGTCCGCCGGGTTCGAGGAGATCGACGCGCACTCGGGCTCGAGCCGCATTCCGATCCTGTTCTGCGGGCCGCTGCTGCACCTGCTCGGCCAGGCGTTCATCCCGGATCTCGGCGGATGCCGGATCGGTGACCGCCCGATCGACTTCCATCTCGATGCCCTGCGCAACTTCGGCGCGGTCGTCGACAAGCAGCCCAACGGCATCCGCCTGTCCGCACCGGACGGCCTGCACGGCGCCAGCATCGAGCTGCCGTACCCGAGCGTCGGAGCCACGGAGCAGGTGCTGCTCACGGCCGTGAAGGCGAAGGGTGTGACTGAGCTGCGCGGCGCCGCGATCGAGCCCGAGATCATGGACCTCATCGGCGTGCTGCAGAAGATGGGCGCCATCATCTCGTACGAGCCGAATCGCGTCATCTTCATCGAGGGCGTCGAGGAGCTCACCGGCTACGACCACCGCAGCCTCTTCGACCGCAACGAGGCCGTGTCGTGGGCCTGCGCCGCGCTCGTCACCGATGGCGAGATCTTTGTCAAGGGCGCCCGTCAGTACGAGCTGCTGACATTCCTCAACGTCTTCCGAAAGGTCGGTGGCGACTTCGACATCACCGACGACGGCATCACCTTCCGACGGGGGGAGACCCCGCTCAAGGCCGCCATGGTCGAGACCGACGTGCACCCCGGCTTCATGACCGACTGGCAGCAGCCGCTCATCGTCGCGCTGACCCAGGCTGAGGGCACGTCCGTCGTGCACGAGACCGTGTACGAGAACCGCTTCGGCTTCACCGATGCGCTCGTGCGCATGGGTGCAGACATCGTCGTGCACAAGGACGGACTCGACTCCCCTGAGCGCCGCGTCGCCCGCCGTCCTCTCGAACAGGCGGCCGTGATCAACGGCCCGACGCCGCTGAAGGGCATCGACATGGTCGTTCCCGACCTGCGCGGAGGCTACAGCCATGTCATCGCGGCACTGGCAGCGCAGGGCACATCGCGTGTGACGGGCATCAAGCTGATCAGCCGCGGCTACGAGAAGTTCCTCGACAAGCTGACTGCACTGGGCGCCGACTTCGACGTCGTGGGCTGACGCATGGCACGCGCCCTCCGCGCATCCCGCGAGAAATCGCGTCCGAGCATCTTCTGGCTGCTCGCCGCGCTCGTCGTGCCGCTGGTCGGCTGGATCGCGAAGATCGAGATCCGAGGCGGCGAGAAGCTGCCGCGAGAGGGCGCGTATGTGCTGGCGCCCAACCATCACAGCGAGATCGACCCGCTCACGGTCGCCGTGGCGACGTGGCGGCTCGGGCGGGCTCCGCGCTTCCTCGCCAAGGAGAGCTTGTTCCGGATCCCCGTTCTCGGCGCGGCCATGCGAGCGACGAAGATGATTCCCGTCGCCCGAGGAGGGCGTGGCACCGAGGCGTTGAAACACGCGGAGATCCTGGTCAAGAACGCCACGGGCGTTATCGTCTACCCCGAGGGCACGCTCACGCGCGACCCCGACCTGTGGCCGATGCGCGGCAAATCCGGCGCGGTCCGGATCGCCATGGCGGGAGGGCTCCCCGTCGTTCCGGTCGCGCACTGGGGGGAACAGCAGTTCATGCCGCGCTACGGCAAGCTGCGCCTCTTCCCGCCGCGCCGCCGCGTCACGGTCCTCGTCGGCGATCCGGTCGACCTCTCCGACCTGCAGCCCAGTGGCGAGCGCGACCCCAAGGCGGAGCGCGCCGCGATCGAAGAGGCGACCGATCGTGTCATGGGTGCCATCACCGGGCTGCTGGCTGAGCTGAGGGGCGAGACGCCGCCAGAAGAACGCTGGGACCCGACGAAGCACGGGCAGAACGAAACGGGGCGGATGTGACCACTCGTGCTGCCGTGCTGGGCGCAGGCAGCTGGGGGACCACGTTCGGCAAGATCCTCGCCGACGGTGGGGCCCAGGTCACGATGTGGGCGCGCCGACCGGAGCTCGCGCACGAGATCGACGAGGCCAAGCGCAACTCCCAGTACCTCTCCGGTGTCAACCTGCCGCGCAGCATCCGGGCGACCAGCGATCTCGCTCGGGCCGTCGCCGATGCCGATGAGATCTATGTCTCGGTGCCGAGCGGGACGGCGCGCGAGGCGCTGAAGCAGCTGCGTCCGATCATCCGGGGCTCTGAAGCGCCCGTCGTCAGCCTGATGAAGGGCGTCGAGAAGCGCACGGGGCTGCGCATGAGTCAGGTGATCGAGGAGACGCTGGGCTGCGACCCTGCCCGGATCGCCGTTGCGAGCGGGCCGAACCTCGCGCTCGAGATCGCCAGGGAACAGCCGACGGCCGCCGTGGTCTCGTCCGCCAGTGAGGAGACGGCGGCCCGCATCGCCAGCACGGCATCGAACCGCTACTTCGGCACGTTCGTGAACACGGACGTGATCGGCACGGAGTTCGGCGGTGTGCTGAAGAACCTGGTCGCGCTGGCGATCGGCATCGTCGACGGAGTCGGCTACGGCGAGAACACCAAAGCGTCGATCATCACGCGCGGTCTCGTGGAGATGACCGACTTCGCCGTGGCGTACGGCGCGCAGCCCGGCACGCTGCAAGGACTGGCGGGCCTCGGCGACCTCATCGCGACGTGTCAGTCGCCGTTGAGTCGCAACAACACGGCGGGGCGCCTCCTCGGACAGGGGTACACCCTGCAGGATGTCGTGGCGCATATGGAACAGACGGCGGAAGGGCTGGGATCGGTGGGACCGATTCTGAAGCTCGCCAAGGCGAAGGGCGTTGACATGCCCATCGCCAGTCAGGTGAAGATGGTGCTCGACGGCATCATGGAACCGGCGCACATTGCTCCGTACCTTACGACCGACGATGACGCCCCTCAGGGCGAAGGGACTCAAGATGGCCAGCACGACCGTGGCGGTGCTCTTCGGAGGGCGTTCCAGCGAACACTCGATCTCTTCCGCAACGGCGGGGGGAGTTCTCGGGGCCATTGACCGCGAGAAGTTCAACGTGATCCCCGTCGGGATCACGCGTGAGGGCATCTTCGTGCTCGAGCAGGACGATCCGGCGCGATTCGCGCTCGACGCGGAGAAGCTTCCAGAAGTCGTCGACAACGGCACCCGCGTGCTCTGGCCCCTGCCGGGATCGGGTCGCGAACTGCGGGCGCTGCTCGAGGACGGCACGGTGACATCGCTCGGCACTGTCGACGTCGTGCTGCCGATTCTGCACGGCGTGCACGGTGAGGACGGCACGATCCAGGGCTTCTTCGACACGCTCGAGATTCCGTACGCCGGTGGCGGCGTGATCGATTCCGCGATCGCCATGGACAAGGACGTCACCAAGGTGGTGCTGCAGGCCGCAGGCATTCCCGTCACGCCGTGGCTGACGGTGCGCAGACGCCGGTGGGAGCACGGCGAGGCGACAGTGCGCGCCGAGGCGGACGCGCTCGGCTACCCGCTGTTCGTCAAGCCGGCCCGCGCCGGCTCGAGCGTCGGCGTCTCGAAGGCACACGGGCCGGATGAGCTGGCAGAGGCGATGCGCGTTGCACTCGCGGAGGACGACAAGGTGCTCATCGAGACCGCGATCGTCGGCCGTGAGATCGAGGTGGCCGTGCTCGAGGGGAGAGACGGTGCCGAGCCGCGTGTGTCATTGCCGGGCGAGATCGTCCTCACCACTCGCGAGTTCTACGACTTCGAGGGCAAGTACCTCGGTGGCGACGGCGCGGAGGTCGTGTGCCCCGCGGTGCTGACCGAGGAGCAGACGGCGACCATCCGTGCCTTCGGAGCGCGGGTGTTCGAGGCGCTGGAGTGCCGCGGCCTCGCCCGCGTCGATGTGTTCCTCACCGACGCAGGCGACGTCATCGTGAACGAGCCGAACACGATGCCCGGCTTCACCCCGATCTCGATGTACCCCAAGTGCTGGATCGCATCCGGCGTGAGCTATGCCCAGCTCATCACCGAACTCATCGAGCTGGGCCTGGGTCGCGCCTGACAATTCGCGGCTACTGCGCTGGGTGCTGCGCATCGGCTCGCGGCGTTCTCGTCGGTCGACGATGGCTCCGCATCGCCTCCCTCCTCGGCCTAGCGATCCGGCACACATCGCCCCGGGCCCACGCCGCCCGAGAGGCTCCGCGCGATGCGAAGCAGCGCCTGGAGGGGCGGTGGGGACTCGTTACGCCGAGAATTCTCAGACACTCCCTCGCCCGCGCCTGAGCACGCCTCTCGCGGCGTTGTCGTCGGTCAGGGCACATTCGGTGCCCTTTCCTCCTCCGCCTTGCGATAGACGCACTCAGGCACGGGCGACCGGTGGTGCGCCTGTCGGGGCGTTGTCGTCGGTCAGGGCGCTGTCGGTGCTCTTCGCTGGTCCGCCTTGCGATGGGTGCACTCGGGCATGGGCGACCGGGTGGTGCGCCTACTGGGATGTGTCAGTCGTCTCCGCCGGAAGTGGTGGGGGCATCTTCCGGGATCTTCGTCGCCTCGTCGGCCGTGGTGCATTCGCCTGTGCTGGGGAGCTGCTGCGCCGAGGTGGTGACGGCCTCAAGGGCTTCGTTGCTGGAGACCTTGGTGGTGTCGACGTAGATCTCCGCCGCGGGGGATCGGCCGTAGGTCGTCATCAGCAGGTTCGGCTGCTCGGATTCGTCGACGATCCAGTCGACTCCGCCGATCGTCACGCACTGCAGTGTCGACGGCGCCGGCGGTTCCTTGCCGCACGCGAAGATGACAGATGTTCCCGAATCATCGCCCCACGCGGCCGTGGCCTGCGCATCCGTCCAACGCCGCGACTGGTCGCCGATCGAGTCGGGAAGCCGCACGGAGACCTCGGCGCACAGGGGGTCGTTCGCCTGGGGCTGGGGCTCGAGGGCCACAGTGTGTGCGCATCCGGCGAGCGCCGTCGCCGCGCAGACGGCGACGAGAACGGCAGCGAAGGCTCGGCGGATCACCGCTCCAGCGTATGCCGCTGTCGGTCGGAGTTGTCTGAGACAGCGCCCGCCTGCGGCGCTGCGCGTCGTGCGCCGCCGCAGAAGCCAGGAGGACCAGCAGTCTCTCGGGAGCTCTGGGGCGGCCCCCGAGCTTCTGCGCATTCTCCGACGTTCTACCGGCTCCGTACTGCGTGGAGGGGAGCTGAGCCATGCTGGGCTGACTGAGCAGGCGTGTGGGCGAGGAGGGGCACCTCGTCGCCGGAGCTGTCGTACTAGGCTCGTGGAGTGAGCGTGACTGTGGGCGAACTCAGCGAGGGTGAGATCCTGGCGCGGATCGTTCGGCGAACCGGGCGGTCGACGTCTGCGGTCGTCGGGCCGGGCGACGACGCAGCGGTGCTGCGGATATCCGGCGACACTGTGGCGACCACCGACACCCTCGTGCACGGCCCTGACTTCCGCCTGGCGTGGTCGAGCGGGTACGACCTCGGCTGGAAGGCCGCGGCCGTGAACCTCGCCGACGTCGCCGCGATGGGGGCGCAGCCCGCTGCGCTGCTGGTGGCGCTGGCGATGCCGAACGACACGGCCATCGAGCTCGTCGAGCAGCTCGCGGACGGCCTCCGCGACGCGTGCGATGCGCTGGCACCCGGATGCGCCGTCGTCGGCGGCGATCTGACCGTGTCGAACACGCTCACAATCGCGGTGACCGCTATCGGCGACCTCGAGGGTCGCGAGCCCGTGCTCCGCTCCGGCGCAGCGCCTGGTGACGTCGTGGCCGTGGCAGGGGAGCTCGGACGCAGCGGCCTCGGGCTCGCCATCCTGTTCGACCGGTTCCGAGACGAGGCCGGCGAGCCGATCCCCGTTGATCCGGACCGCCTCCGCGCCGGCGAGCGGACGCTGCTCGACGCACAGCTGCGCCCGGCACCGCCGCTGGGTCTCGGCACCGTCGCCGCCCGATCCGGGGCGACCGCGATGATGGACGTCTCGGATGGCCTCGCCCTCGACGCCTCCCGGATGGCACGCGCATCCGGCGTCGCGATCTCCTTCGACTCCTCCGCTCTCGGCTCCGACGTGCATGCCGCGATGACCGGGGGAGAGGACCACGCGCTGCTGACCGCGTTCCCCGATGATGCGCTGCCCCCAGGGTTCCGTGCCATCGGCCGCGTGACGACGGGAGCGGGTGAGGTGATGCTCGACGGCGAGCCATTCCGCGGCCGCCGAGGCTGGGACCCGTACACGGACTGGGACGCGCAGTCGGGCTAGCGACCCCCTGTTGTTCGGGCGGCGTCCGTCCGCGACGAAGCTGCCGAGATGCGCACAACATGTGCCCGTCTCGGACCAAAGGTGCGCGTTTCGCGAGGGGCGCTACTGCGGAGGCTCTCCCCAGTACAGCGACGTGTCGCCGAAGGCCTTCTCGCGCAGCGCGCTCAGGCCGGCAGCGGCCCAATCCGGAGCTCCGGATCGCGTGGCGCGCTCGACGATGACCAGCGCGTCGTCGACGAGGAGCGGTGCGAGCAGTCTCAGGTCCTCCGTGAGAGCGGTGTCGGCGAGGTCGTAGGGCGGGTCGAGGAGCACGAGATCGAAACGTGACGCGCACTGGCGCAGAAAGGCGTGCGTCGCCGACGCATGCACGAGAGCCGCGCGCCCTGTGGCCTTGGCGACGCGCTCCGCGTTGCGGCGTGCTGTGGCCGCCGCCTTGGGTGCGCGTTCCACGAGATCGGCGCTGGCGGCCCCGCGGCTGAGCGACTCCAGACCGAGCGCGCCGGAGCCGGTGTACAGATCCAGCACTGCGGTGCCGTCGAGCATGCCCGTGGGCTCCAGAGCACCGAACAGCGACTCGCGCACGCGCTCGCTTGTCGGCCGCGTTCCGGCGTCGGGCACGTCGAGCCGGATGCCGCCGGCGAGCCCCGCGATGATCCTCGTCACGTCGTACAGTCTTCCATCCTCCCTGCGTGCCTCATGCGAATCTGCTCGCCCACGGCTGATCCGATGCGCGGGCTTCGCCCTGCGACCGGAGCGCGTGTCGAGGCGATGTCCGTGCCGGGAAATAGACTCGGTGCATGCCGTATACGCTGGACACTCCGCTGGCGGAGGCGCTGCCGGAGAAAAGGGCGGCGTCTCTGAAGCGCGCGTTCGACATGCTCACGGTCGGCGACCTCATCACCCACTACCCGCGGCGCTACCAGATGCGAGGCGAGCTCACCCCGATCACGGGCCTGGTCGAAGGCGAGACGGTCACGATCGTCGCTGAGGTGCGCGCGGTTTCGGTGCGTCCGATGCGCAATCGTCGCGGCAGCATCGTCGAGGTGTCCATCAGCGACGGTCGCGGCGAGGCGAAGCTCACGTTCTTCGGTCAGGTGTGGCGGCAGCGCGAACTCACGCCGGGCCGCCGCGGCATGTTCTCCGGCAAGGTCGGCTACTTCCAGCGAACGATGCAGCTCTCGCACCCCGAGTACGAGCTGTTCGATGACGAAGACCCCGGCTCCGACGCCGAAGAGTGGTCGCGCACGCCGATGGCGATCTACCCGGCGACGTCGAAGGAACCGTCGTGGGACATCGCCCGCGTGATCGGGCCCGTGCTCGACGGCCTCGGAGACGTCGCCGACCCGTTCTCCGACGAGCTGCGTGAACGCGAGAAGCTGCTGCCGTATCGCACAGCCCTCGAATTGATCCACCGCCCCAGCGTCATCGACGAGACGGACCAAGCGAAGCACACGCTCCGGATGCACGAGGCACTGGTGCTGCAGATCGCGCTGGCGCAGCAGAGGCAGGCCGTGCACGAGATGGAAGGCACGTCCAGGCGGGCGGTGCCGGGAGGGCTCCTCGAGCGCTTCGATCAGGCGCTGCCGTTCGAACGCACGCCGGATCAGCTGACGGTCGGCGATGAGATCGCGGCGGAGCTCGTCGAGGAGCACCCCATGAACCGACTCGTGCAGGGCGAGGTCGGCTCGGGGAAGACGCTGGTGGCGCTGCGCGCCATGTTGCAGGTCGCCGAATCGGGAGGGCAGGCCGCGCTGATCGCCCCCACAGAGGTCCTCGCCGCCCAGCACCTGCGCTCGATTGCGAGGATGCTCGGGCCGGAGCTTCAGACGGAGCTGATGCCGACGCTGCTCACCGGGCAGATGGGCGCGGCCGAGCGTCGCAGGGCGGCGCTGCGCGTCGCGAGCGGTCAGGCACGCGTCGTGGTGGGCACGCACGCACTGCTGAGTGACAAGACGACGTTCGCCGACCTCGGCCTCGTCGTGGTCGACGAACAGCATCGCTTCGGAGTGGAGCAGAGGGAGGCGCTGCGCGCGAAGGGCCGCACACCGCACATGCTGGTGCTCACCGCGACGCCCATTCCGCGCACGGTCGCGATGACCGTCTTCGGCGATCTCGACGTGTCGACGATCCGCACGATGCCTGCGGGCCGCGCGGGCATCCAGACGTTCGCCGCGCCGGTCGCCGAACACCCGGGATGGTGGCCGCGCGTGTGGGAGCGGGCCGCGGAAGAAGTGCGCAAGGGCTACCAGGTGTTCGCGGTGTGCTCGGCGATCGACGTCGACGACAGCGGGAAGGCGGTCGAGGAGGATCCGGACGGCTTCGCCGACGACGCCCCGGAGCCGGAGGGTGGCGAGCGCAAGGGGCCGAAGTGGGGCGTCGTGCAGCTGGCGCAGACGATCGCGACGCATCCGGACATCCGAGGGCTGCGCATCGCGATCCTGCACGGGAAGATGTCGTCGGAGGAGAAGGACACCACGATGCAGGCGTTCTCCCGCGGCGACATCGACATCCTCGTGGCCACGACCGTCATCGAAGTCGGCGTCGACGTGCCGAACGCCTCGACGATGATCATCGTAGAAGCCGACCGATTCGGTGTCTCGCAGCTGCACCAGCTGCGCGGTCGGGTCGGGCGCGGGTCGGTGCCCGGCCTGTGTCTGCTCGTCACCGAGGCGGAGGAGAACACCGATGCGAGAAGGCGCGTCGAAGCTGTCGCGGGGACTCTCGATGGATTCGAACTGGCGGAGAAGGACGTCGAACTGCGCGGCGAAGGCGATGTGCTCGGATCGAACCAGTCCGGTGTGCGCAGCTCGTTGAAACTGCTCCGAGTCGTCAAAGACGTGCGTCTCATCATGAGAGCGCGCGAGCTTGCGGAGACGATCATCGCAGAAGACCCGGCGCTGCAGCGGCACTCCGGGCTGGCCGACGCTCTGCACCGCCGCGTCACGGACCGCGAGCGCGCCGCGCTGGCGAAGTCGTGACCGGCTCTGTGCGGGAAGGGCTCACCCGGCTCCCTCCCCAGCCGCACCGCCGGCGCTGACTCTGAGTGAGCATCGGACTCGGCGCGGAATCATCGCGCGATATGAGGCACGGTTGCCATAGGGTGAATGTATGAGCAGCCGCGTAGCCGTCGTTCCCGGCTCCTTCGACCCGCCGACGCAGGGCCACCTCGACGTGATCCGCCGCGCAGCAGGACTCTTCGATGAGCTGCATGTGCTGGTGGTCCACAACCCGGACAAAGAGGCCATGCTTCCGATCGCGCAGCGCCTCGAGCTGTTGCAGGAGTCGCTCCGGGAGGAAGGCGTCGAGGGAAACGTCATCGTCGGCTCCTGGAGCGTCGGCCTGCTCGTCGACTACGCACAGGAGGTCGGCGCAGGCGTGCTCGTGAAGGGCATCAGGGCGCAGGGTGATGTGACGTACGAGACGCCGATGGCGGTCGTCAACAACCACCTCTCCGGCATCGAGACCGTGTTCCTGCTGGCCGATCCCGCCAACTCGGTCGTGTCGAGCTCGCTCGTGCGTCAGGTCGCCGGCCTCGGCGGCGACGTGACGCCCTACGTGCCGGGCCCGGTCGCCAGGTACCTCGCCGAAGCAGGCCCCAGCGACTTCTGAACCCAACAACGGCGTGCGCGTCAACTGCCTGTTCAGCGGGGCACGCGTAGAATCGAAGGCGTGAAACCCAGTCTCTCCGGGCCGTTCGTACTGCCCGTCCGCGACATCGTCCGCAAGCCGGGCGAGATGCGCGAGCACACCCTGTCGATCCCGACGCCCGAACGTTGGGGCGAGGGAATCGTGTCTGTTTCGAAAGACCGTGAGCTCGAGCTCGAGGTTCGTCTCGAGTCGGTGCATGAGGGCATTCTCGTCTCGGGAACCGTTGACACCGTCTTCGAGGGGGAATGCGGAAGATGCCTGCGCGACATCTCCGAACCGCTCGAAGTCGAGTTCCAGGAGCTTTTCGAGTACTCTAGGGAGGAAGCGGCTGATTTCGAAGTTCAAGATGACCACGTGGATCTTGAAACTCTGATCAGGGACGCCACCGTCCTGTCGCTTCCCTTTCAACCGGTGTGTCAGCCGGATTGTCCTGGCCTCGATGCGGTCACGGGCGAGCCGCTGGCGGAGAACGCCGGTGAGAAGCCCGATCCCATCGATCCTCGTTGGGCAGGGCTCCAGGAGTTCGCCGAGCAGTTCGGGTCAGCACCGGCAGGTGCCGACCCCCGGAAAGAAGAGAGTTAGTCATGGCAGGTAACCCCCCGAAGCGCCGCGTATCCCGTTCGAACACGCGCTCGCGTCGTGCGCAGTGGAAGGCCGAGGCGCCCACGCTGGTCAAGACCGTTGAGAACGGCAAGACCGTGTACAGCCGCCCGCACCAGGCCAAGGTCGTCACCGACTCGCAGGGCACCGAGCTGTTCCTCGAGTACAAGGGCCGCAAGGTCGCCGACGCCTGATCGCCTGTGGCGACGAACGTCGTTTTCGAGACCGACGACATCCGGTCTCTCACCGAGAAGCTCGGCGTCGACATCGACGCCGAGCTTCTCGGTTTGGCACTGACGCATCGCTCGTACGCGTATGAGCACGGCGGCATCCCTCACAACGAGCGGCTGGAGTTCCTGGGCGACTCGATCCTCGGCCAGGCCGTCACGGTGATGCTCTACACGACGCTGCCGGATGTCGATGAGGGCGCGCTCGCCAAGCGGCGTGCCAGCGTGGTGTCGACGGTTGCGCTCGCGGAGGTCGCGCGCACCATCGGTCTCGGCGCGTACCTGAAGCTCGGGCGCGGTGAAGAGAACACCGGGGGGCGCGACAAGGACTCGTTGCTCGCCGATGCGACAGAGGCGATCATCGGCGCCGCCTACCTCTCAGCCGGCGCCGAGGCGACGACGGCTTTCGTGCTGCGGCTGGTCGAGCCGCTGCTGGCGGATCCGGATCGCTACGGGGCCGCGATGGACCCGAAGACCAGCCTGCAGGAACTCGCCTCGCGAATGGGGGCGGAGCCGCCGGAGTACGTGATCTCATCCAGCGGGCCCGACCACCAGAGGCGCTTCACGGCGACGGTGACCGTCGCGGATGCCTCGGGCCAGGGTGAGGGCACGAGCAAGAAGAACGCCGAGATGGCGGCCGCGCTCACGCTGTGGCAGAGGCTCAGCGAGGGCGGCGCGGTCTCGCGCAGCAAGAAGTAGCGTGGGCGCTCCGACACTGCGTGCGGCTCCGAGCCGTTTCAACAGGGCGCGACGTTCTCGGCTGGATGAGCGTGCCTGAGCTGCCGGAGGTCGAGGTCGTCCGCCACGGCCTGCAGCCCGCGATCGTCGGCGCCAGGATCGAGAGCGTCGAGGTCTTCGACTCCCGCGCGCTCACGCGCCACACCGGGTCGGCAGCCGACTTCGAGGCCCGGCTCCTCGGGCGCGGCATGCGTGCGGCGGTGAGACGGGGCAAGTTCCTGTGGCTGTCGCTCGATGCTCCGGATGAGGCGAGCCCTGCCGTGGATACATCGCTTACGCCCGAGGCGATCATGGTGCACCTCGGCATGAGCGGACAGATGCTGCTGCGTGAGCCCGGTGCGCCCGCCGAGCGCCATGAACGGGTCAGATTCGCCATCCGGAATCCGGAGCACGGCGAGCTGGCGATCGTGTTCGCCGACCAGCGCACATTCGGCTCGCTCGCGATCGACCCGCTGGTTCCCACACCGGACGGCGCGGCCGGCGGCTTCGGCGACGAGGCGCCACTCGTACCGGCGCAGGCGGCGCACATCGGCCGCGACCCGCTCGATCCAGCGTTCGATGAAGCCGCGTTCCGCTCCCGCCTCGCGCGCACAGCATCCGGAATCAAGCGCGTGCTGCTCGACCAGACCGCCGCCAGCGGCATCGGCAACATCTACGCCGATGAGGGGCTGTGGGCGGCCCGCATCCATCCGGAGACCGCGGCCCGCGACCTCACGACCCGCGCCGTGAACCGGCTGCTCACGGAGGTGCGCGCCGTACTGCAGAAGGCACTCGCCGAGGGCGGCACGAGCTTCGATGCGCAGTACGTGAATGTGAATGGGCAGGCTGGCTACTTCGCGCACTCGCTCAACGCCTACGGCCGCGACGGGGAGCCGTGCCCACGATGCGGATCTCCAGTTCTGCGAATGCGATTCATGAACCGATCAAGCCATCTGTGCCCCGATTGCCAGCGCAAACGGTAGTGAACAACGTCGACGAGCCCTGCCGGATCCGGGTGGACAATGGCATTCTTCGGGGCCGGACGGCCGCGAGGTGATGTTCGAGCTTCAACGAGCAACATGCTCACCTCCGTTCATCGGCTCGCGGATCGCGGGGCATGCCACGTGAACCGGGGCAGACGCGGCCACGATCATGCTGCTCGATCAGCAAGCTCACGCGGACGACTGCAACAAAGGCCAGGCGGCGGCACGGGCGTCGGTTGGTCGCAGTGGTGTTCTGCTGCTTCTATACGATTTCGGCTCAGGTACTGTGCTGCCATGAGCGGGGCAGCTCCACGGCACTCGCGCTGCGGTCGACGGCCACCTGGTCGGGATTCTCCGGGTCGACCAGCAGGTGGATACGTGAACCGGGAGCGAAGCCAGTGAGGAGCCCGCGGTCGATGCACGTCACGAGCTCGGCGTCGTGCTGAGACGTCGAGAACGGAAACTGCACCCGTAGCCGCATGGACGGGGCCTCCTCTGTGCCGCCCCGGTACGTGGCCCACGCCGTTACACGACCCTCGATCCGGAGACCACCGGTTGCTCCGCTCATGACGCGCCCCGTCGTTCTGCCTTCCGTCGGATCCTGCGGCGGATCCTCGCAAGCTTCTTCGGAACCGGCACAGGCGTCATGATCACGTCGCTCTCGTCGTCCCGCGGTTCGGTGATCAACATCCACTCGTGGTCGGTGGTGGCACCGGCGGTCGTCGAAACGGGCAGGTGGAGAATGAAGCAGCCACCTGCCGCCTGTGCGCCGAACAGCGACTGCGAGGAGATGGGCTTCGAACGCGCGGGAGGTATGCCCGCCTCGGAGACCCACTGCTCGAATGCCGCGTGGATCCGCGCGGCCTGCTGGTCATCGAGGCGATGGTCGAGGGCGATGTACGTCGCCCAGCTGCCTTCGCCGTTGTCGTAGTCCACCGATGCGCGGTGGATCGAGTGCGCCACACCATGCTCGAAGACCCACTCGTTCTCGGCACGCAGGTCCCGCAGGACGCTCAATCGGAAGAGAAGCACCCCGACGGTGATGAGCAGCCAGATCACGACACCTACCCAGACCAGCCAGAAGTTCCACAACTGTCCATTGTTCGCATCGTCGAACAGATTGCCGGTCCAGCCCTCGCCAGGGTCGGTGATCGTGCCCCAGATCAAGTACCCGAGTGCGGCAAGAGGGAGGAGAACCCAGAACACCGGCGCATGAACGAGCTCGGTGCGGCGCAGATCCTCGCTGCCGGCCCACCGGGAGACCTCCTCGATCGACTCCGGACGAGGAACGTCGCGAGGACGGTCGAGACGGCGCGGCCTCGCCGCGACTATGTTCGCCCAGAACCCTGCGGGATCGTCGGGCACCGCGCTGATCGAGGTGTGCTGCGACATGTCGCTTCCCTTCCCTTCCCGTCAGGTCAGGCATCGCCACCGCGCGACACGACTGTTCGTGCTCCCCATGAGCTTACTTCTGCGGGGTGCGACGTCCTTTCTCCCCTTTGAGCGCCGCAGATGCCGTCATCGTCTCACCGTTCTTCGGCAGAGCATCCACAACTGCGGTGTCGTCTCCGAGAGCGATGCGGCTGAATGCCATGGGGATGCCCTGGGCTGTCAACGGTGCGGAGCGATCCATGAGCTGCGCATGAACATGGGGCTCACTGCTGTTGCCGGAGTTGCCGCAGCGTCCGATCCGCTGTCCTGCGCTCACTGCGTCCCCCGGACGCACGACCGCCGAGCGCTGCTTCAGATGCGCGACCGTCGCGTACTCCCCGTTCCTGCCGCGAATGGTGACGTGATTGCCCAGGATGAAACCCGGCCCGCCGATCTCGCGGAACGGACCCTCGATCATCATGTAGACGACACCCAGCCAGTTCGAACGCGCTCGGTGATCACGACGCCAATCCGATGAGCGCACGACGGTGCCGTCGATCATCGCGAACACGGATTCTCCGAAAGCGGGACACTCATCCGGCCTCCGCATCGCGGGACCATCACCGAACTCGGGACGAGGCGCACCGGCAGGAGTGTGCACGAGATCGATCGCATACGTCTGCCCGTACACGCGGACCCCGTGGCTGGGAACCTTCGAAGCCGGGCTGTTCATGGCCAGCCACGATCCGCGCACGGGTGATGAGACAACCATGGTCTTCCCCTCCGGCAGCAGACGGGGGACGGTGAGCGCCAGCACGACGCACATCGCCAGCAGGCACATCGCGCCGATCGCAAGGGCCGTTCTCACCAGACGAGCGCCTTCACCGAGAGTGAGGAAACTGGACAGTGCGACGGCGACGAGCAGTACGACGGACACGACGTAGACCGGCCCGCGGTACCGATACGCGACGAGGAGTCCGAACCTCACCGCTCGGCTCCGAGCACGCAGACCAGCAGCGGCACGATGCGCGCAGCGGGGATCTCATAGCTGCCCCGTCCGCGCTGCTTCACCCAGCCCGCCGCGACAAGCTGCCTGAGATGATGATGCAGTTGACCGGTCGTACTCAGAGAATCGATCGCCGTGAGCTCCGACGTCGTCTGCACCCCGGACAGGATGTGCCGAAGCAGTTCGATCCGAACCGGATGCCCCAGCGCTGCGAGCGTCGAAGCCTGCTCCGTCCACGGTGCGTCCAGCAGGCCCGTCGTCCCGACGCCTTGCTGCCAGGACGCCGACGCGCCCGTCGGCAAGGTCAGCGACCCCACCAGCATCACGGCACCGTCCACGGTCGAAGGGTCATCATCGAGGCGGCCCTGGAGACCATCCAGAGCCCACAGGCTGCTCTCGCGAGGAGCGACATCCTTCGACACGTGCCGCGCCTGCTCGAGTTCGTCCATCCGGTCCGTCAGCGCGTCAAGCTCTTCGCGCAGTCGCTGCATCTCCTCGCTCACAGCGCCATACTACGTAAGTACGCAATAACGCACTAGCGAAGTTCAGTGTCGAGAGAACAACTGCGGGTCGGTGTCGCGCTCTGCACATCGGTGGCCGCTGGACCCTGGCGCTTGCGCCGGTGCCTCCCACCGGCGAGTGCGCCACCGATCCAGCGCGTCGAGGCGCCCTGGGGACGCGACCTCGCTCCACGGGATGACGGTGATCCCACGCAGGGTGAATCCTCGCGGATCGATCGCAACGGGCTGCAGCGCCGCGCGGAGAGAGGGGAGGGATGCCATGTCGCTTCAGCCCGGGTATGGGCATCCGAAACCAAGCGCAGAGCAGAAGCGTGTGGCGGATCTCTCGGGCCATCAGCCGTGTCGTACCCCGTGCGACGACCGGTGGTGCGCGGACACACGGGTGGGCGGCTCGCTCGCACCGCTCGGGCCTCATAGGCTGGCACCAGGGGACAGCGTCCACAAAAGCGCTGTCGGCGCGATGGGAGGTCGAGGCTGTGCGTACATTTCGCGCTTCGGGGCGTGTCAGCCTCGTCGTCGGCTGGATGCTGATCGGTATGGGCGTTGCCGCGCTTGTTGCCGTCGTCATCCTGGGCTTCGTCGTGGAGCCGTGGCTGTTCTCATTCCTCTTCGCACCGGTCCTGCTGTTCGTCGGTGGGGGCATCAACCTCTGGATGGGCCGTCGCGCGCGTCTGGAGATTCATCCGGACGGCTTCCTCTGGTGCGGGTTCCTCGGCAGCCCGCGCTCGCTCGGATGGCGAGATGTGCGCCAGATCCTTCTTCCGCCCCCGGGTGCGCGTCGGCGCCTCGCGGCCATCGCTCTGCTGTACGACGGACGGTACGTCGACATCGATGCGCTGTGGCAGTCGCCGACGTCGCCGGTCAACCTTGCCGGAGCCGTCGATCACCGTCAGGCTCAGCAGCTGCTGATCGACGGACACCGCACCTACCTCGCCCACGGTGCGTCGAGGTAGGGCACCATGATGACGGAGGACGACGCGATGAATCAGCTCCCGCACGGCCGGCAGCCGCATTTCGACTCGACATCGCTCGGGTACCAGGGTTATGCACCTCATCCCGGCCGACTGCCGGCTGCGCAGGCATCCGCGGCGAACGTCGGGCTGGGGACCGGGGTCGTGATCTGGGCGGGAATCGCTCTGCTCGGAGGCATCGGTGCGACGGCCTATTTTGCGCTGGGTGCCGCCATGACCCACAGCCTGGACGGCGTCCTCGGCGACGATCCGAACGGCGCCTTCAACTGGATCATTCTGCTCGTCGCGCTCATCGGCCAGCTCGTCGGGCTCGTCGTGTCGGTGATCGTCATGCTGTTCGGCATCGGTGCCAGGAAGAAGCGCATGCGACGCGGCACGACCGCGATGGTCCTGGGGATCGTCGCCTCGGCGATCTTCCTCCTGATCGGGCTCATCCAGTCGCCGCTGGTGTCGTTGTTCCTCGCCGCGGTCTCACAGCCCGGCGCGGGTGCGTCGGCCGGGTGATTCGGTGACCGGCCCCCTGCAGGAACCGTCGCGCGTGCGCTGCAATCGCGGCGTCGGGTGGTCATTCTGGCTGGTCATGGGGATCAACGCGCTGGTCACTCTCATTGCGGTCGCTGGAACGTATGAAGACGCTCCAGGCGGAATCGGCTTCGGGCTCGGTGTCGGGCTCAGCATCGCTGTCCTGTTCATCCTCGTGCGTGCGGTGCTCCTGCCCAGGCTCGAGATCCGCACTGCTGAAGGCTCCCTCCGAACCCGTCGTCGCACGATTCCCTTCTCGGCCGTCTCCAGCATCAGCGTCACCAACCCCACCAGGGCGGGGGTCTGGGGCGCCTTCATCGGCCATGACGGCAAGGTCCTGGCGAGAATGTCCATCGCCGGCTCACTGTTCGCAGCCGCGACGAGTGAGCAATGGGGCGCCCTTGGTCGCATGATGGCTTCGATGCCCGGTGGTGCGAATCGTGACGGCGGGATGAACGCATCCGCCAGGGCACTGTCGTCGGCCTCTGCGATCGAGATCGTGCAGGCACAGGCGGCATGGTGTCGAATGGGGCACCGCTCCGACGCGAGCCGCGCCCCGGCCGCTGCTCTGCACGGCACGACCATCTCGCTCAGGTGAGCCCGGTCGTGGACTGTCGAAGCGCAGCGCGGCGGACGCTTTGCGCAGGTGAGGTCCTCAGAGGCTGAACGCCACCGTGACGGCGAGCACGACGAACACGACCACTGCGCCGCCACCGCAGCCGATGGCGGCGATCGCGCCGTAGCCGAGACGTGAGACCCGTGCGCCAGAGGCCCGCACGACTGAGAGGAACTCGCCGCCGCCTCGTGCGCTGAAGGCGTTCGCGGCCGCGACCTGGTTCACACCGCGGCCGACGTCGCTGGCGACGCCGTAGCCATGGTGATGGGCGACGCCGCCGACGATGCCCATGCTCGTGAAACCGAGGGCGCGGCCCACCGCAGCCGGATCGGCGAGGATCGGGTAGCTCCGACCGCCGACGACCAGCGTGATGCGCTGTGCGGCGGACTTCACCGTGATCTCCCGTGCCGGCACGCTGAAATGCTGCGTCCAGCCGCCCGCTGCCGATGCGACCCAGAGCGTGACGATCCCTGCGCTCACGACCGCCTGCACCGGGTGCCACGCCCCCGTCGTGGTGTCGCCCCATGCCCCGGAGAACACGGCCTGCGGGTGCTGAAGCGGCATGGTCACCGTACGAGTCTATGACTTCGGGGGATCGCCGATCCGGGCCGAAGCTCGCGTCCGGTCGCCTCAGGCCTGCAGTGCGCCAGCCAGCGTGATGGCATCGGCGGCGAGCTGCGCCGACGTGTCGGCGTCGCGCATCCACAGCGGCACGGCGCGAGTCGTGATCCCGGATGTCGACAGCGGCTCGACGGCGTCGGCGTCACGATCGTCGACGAGCCAGCCGTCGAGCAGCGCGCCCCGCGAACGCGCGCCGTAGTGCTCGGCGACGGCGCGCGCCGAGGTCTCGATGCCCTCGATCGCGAGGCAGGTGTCGGCCATGCCGCGCACCACGGAACCGCCGATGATGCCAGATACGCCGACGATGGGAGCAGCAGCATCGCCGAGCGCCTCGCGCATACCGGGCACGGCGAGCACGGGGTCGACGGAGACGATCGGATTCGACGGCGCGATCAGGACGACGTCGGCCAGAACGATGCAACCGAGCGCGCCCTCCGACGGTGCGGCGCTGTCGATGCCGCGCTGGGAGAAGCCGGTGGCATCGCCGCCGGCGCGGTGGCGCACCCACCATTCCTGGAAGTGGATGTCGCTGCCATCGGCGAGGCGCACGTGCGTATCGATCTCGTCGTCAGTTGCCGGATGCAGTGCGACTCCGAGATCCCAGCGTGAGCCGAGCCTGCGGTACACCTCCGACACGGAGGCGCCCTCGCGCAGCCACGCAGTGCGGGCGATGTGCGTGCCGAGGTCGAGGTCGCCCAGCGTGAACCAGTCCGGAGCCGTGCCCCATGCGGCGAGTTCGGCCGCAACGCGCTCGGTTTCGCCGGCTCTGCCCCAGCCCCGGGTGGTGTCGTTCACACCGGCGAGTGCATACAGCAGGCTGTCGTGATCCGGAGCGATCCGCAGACCGGAGACCCACCAGTCGTCCGCTGTATTGACGACCACATCGATCCGGTGCTCCTCCTCGGAGCGACGCGCCCACTCGCGCACCCCCGCGACGAACCTCGCGCACCCGACGCCGCCACCGATTACCGTGATCCGCATGGCTCAACGCTATCCCGCGAATGCCTACGAATCTCGCGAGTGCCTATGAAACAGCGTAGGCACTCGCGAAGAACGTAGGCATTCGCGAGCGCCATCCACAGGCACGAACACCACGGGCGCCCGACAGGGCACAGTACCGTCATGGAGACCTTCGCACGCAGCAGCTTGATCGATCTCGGCAGCACGGACGATCAATTGCGCGCATCGGTGCAGGACGGCGCGCTGCAGCGGGTGCGTCGGGGGCACTATGCGCAGGTCGAGAGCTGGCGGAGCGCCTACGTGGAAGAGCGACAACGTGCCCTGGCTCAGGCGGCGACGCGGTCCGCGCGAACCCCGCCGGTGATGTGCCGTGCCACGGCGGCCGCGATGCACGGGTTGCCGCTGTTCCGCCTCGAAGACGAACGCGTGCACGTGCTTGCGGGGCATGGCGGATCCGGCACCCAGAGCGATGCGGTCATCAGGCACAGAGAGCACACCGATGGCTCGTTCGTCGTATGTGACGGCGTGCGGGTGACGCCGCTCGTGCGCACAGTGTTCGACGTCGCGCGAACGGCGCGGCCCGAGACCGCTCTTGCGTGCGCGGATGCCGCGCTGCGCCGAGTGTCGCGACCGCAGCGGACGCGGCAGGTCGACGAGGCCGCGAGCCGCGAGTTCTGCGAGCAGTTTCGGCAGGTGATTGCGGAGCATCCGGGTGCGCGGGGTGTGAAGCAGGCACGCCGAATCGGTGAGCTGATGGACCCCCGCGCCGATTCGCCTGGCGAGAGCGTGAGCCGGTTGTACCTGGTGCAGCTGCGCGTGCGGGCGTTCGCTGTGCAGCGCCCCGTGATGGTCGCATCCGGCCGCACCTACTGGGTCGACTTCGAGATCCAGGGTGTGTTCGGCGAGTACGACGGAGCAGTGAAATACCGAGACCGGGAGATGCGGGGGAACCGCGAACCGGAGCAGGTCGTGTTCGAGGAGAAGGTACGCGAAGACGAGATCCGCGCCGCCACCAGTCGGCGCTTCATCCGGTGGACGTCATCCGAGATCCGCTCCCTGGCGACCTACGCCCGCTTCCTCACCGACAATGGCATCCGGGTGCCCGCGAGTGCCTAGGAATCTCGCGAGTGCCTACGAAACAGCGTAGGCACTCGCGAAGAGCGTAGGCACTCGCGGGCATCAGCGGCCCGCGGGGAACAGGAACACGCCGTGGAACAGCGCGCCCCGTGCGAGGGAGCCGTCGGCGGCGTGCCTGGCGTAGAGCGGGGCGCGGGGGTCGTCGGCGAGCACCGAGATGTGCGGTGTGTGTGCGGCATCCGGGCGGGTGCTCCAGATGAGCATGGCGACGCCGATGCGCATGACGAGCCGGTCCACCATGGTGGTCCGGGGCACACGATGGACGAGCTCGACAGCGCCGACAGTGGTGCTCGATTGTGCGCTGTCGGCTGTGAGGGGACGGACGGGGGCAGAAACGTTCACGATGAACTCCTGAATGGAAGAACAGAGAAAGGGAGAGAAATGACGGGGTGCGACACAGTGATCGCACCCGGTCCCGGCGCGCAGGCGTTCGTCCGAAGGGGCTGAGCCGGATGTCGCCGCGTGCGGCACGAGGTGCCGAGCGGCGGACCGCAGCTGTCAGCAGCGAATGGAGTGAAGCCCGAGCGGCGCTGGCAGAACGCTCAGCGAGAGCTCAGAAGATGGACCGATCGAAGAACGACCGGAAACGAGACTCTGGCTAGCCCTGACGTCGTGAAGAGGTGCCAAAGGCCTGACGTCGGGCGAACCGCACCGAAGGCAGAGCTGGGGCGGAAACCATGGCTGGATTGATCGTCATGGTGTTCTCCTCTCAATTCTCTGCGGGCGTGATACCCGGAACAGACCTGACAAAGGAACACTATGGGCAGCTGGGCGCGTCGTCAAGCGACGCGCGGGAGGATGTCGGCACGCTGGGCGGCGCAGCGGTGCGACGACGCTCGCGCCGGAGTGGGCTGAGTCGAACTGCCGCGCCACTGCGGGGCTCTCCTTGCGCGAGCAATAGGCTGGAGCAAGATTTTCGCGCGCGACCTGCGACGAAGGGGAGGAGGCCGAATGCACCTGAAGTCAGTCACGATCAAGGGATTCAAGTCGTTCGCACAGCCGACCACCTTCGTGCTGGAGCCCGGCGTCACGGCGATCGTCGGGCCGAACGGGTCGGGCAAGTCGAACGTCGTCGATGCGCTCTCGTGGGTGATGGGGGAGCAGGGCGTCAAGAGTCTGCGCGGCGGCAAGATGGAGGACGTCATCTTCGCCGGCACGGCGACGCGCGGTCCGCTAGGTCGCGCGGAGGTGCAGCTGACGATCGACAACTCGGACGGAGCGCTGCCGATCGAGTACAGCGAGGTGACGATCAGCCGCACGCTGTTCCGAAGCGGCCAGAGCGAGTACTCGATCAACGGCGAGACCTGCCGACTGCTCGACGTGCAGGAGCTTCTGAGCGATTCGGGCCTCGGTCGCGAGATGCACGTGATCGTCGGCCAGGGGCGCCTCGACACCGTGCTTCAGGCGACTCCGGAGGATCGCCGCGGCTTCATCGAAGAGGCGGCAGGCATCCTGAAGCACCGTCGCCGCAAGGAGAAGACACTCCGCAAGCTCACGGCGATGGAGCAGAACCTCACTCGTCTCAGCGACCTGGCAGGCGAGATCCGGCGTCAGCTGAAACCCCTCGGCAAGCAGGCGGAGATCGCGCGGGAGGCCCAGACGATCGCTGCCGTCGTGCGCGACGCGAAGGCGCGCCTGTTCGCCGACGAGGTGGTGCAGCTGCGCAAGGCGCTGTCCGACCATGCCCGCAACGAGCACGAGCGTCACACCGAACGGCTTGTGCTGCAGGAGCGCGCAGACGACGTGAAGGCGCGCGTCGCCGCGCTGGAGGCGAAGCAGAACTCCGCGGAGGTCGACGAGGCGCGCAGCGTGGCGTTCGAACTCGAGCAGGTTCAGGAGCGACTTCGAGGGCTGTTCACTCTCGCGAACCAGCGTCTCGCGCTGCTCGGGACAGAGGAGGAGGATGCGCCGTCGTCGGTCACGGTCACGCAGGCGGCGGTCGATGAGGCCAAAGCCGAGATCACCGAGTTCGGGGACGGGCTGGGCGACGCGCAGGACGCGGTCGAACAGGCGGGACGGAGCGTCGCCGTGGCGAGGACGGATCTCGACGCCCTCGACGTCGAGATCGCTGCGCAGAGCGCTCTGGTCTCGGAGCACGACATGCGCATCACGACTCTGCGCGGCCAAGCGGAAGCGGCCGAGTCGGCGCTCGAGGCGGTGCGGCAAGCCGTGGTGCGCCAGCAGACGCAGCTCGACTCGGCCAGGCAGCGCCGCGACGAGGCGACCGAAGCGTACGAGGCGCTCGATGACGCCGAAGCCTCAGAGGGAACCGCCGCTCAGCTGCAGGCGGCCTATGAGGAGGCGCAGCAGCAGGCGAGCGAGGCGGAGAGCGACGTCGAACAGCTGCGAGAACAGCACCGCTCCGCCGAGCGGGAGACCGACGCGCTCACCGCGAAGGCCGCAGCTCTCGGCAGCGCGCTCGACGTGCGCAACGGCGCCGCCGACATCATCGCGGCAGGCGGTGACGGCATCGTCGGGCTCGTGGGCGATTCCGTTCAGGTCGACAGCGGGTTCGAAGCGGCGATCGCTGCCGCGCTCGGGCCCCTCGCCGAGGGGGTGCTGGTTCGCACGCGTGCCGACGCCCGCGCAGTCGCTTCTGGTGCGGACACTGTCGTCGACATCGTGATCGCCGACGGCCACCCGGCGGTGGTGGCGATGCCAGAGGAGCTCACCGCGGCGCTCGATGTGGTCGAAGCCCCGGACGGCGTGCGCGCGATCCTTGCGCACGTGGCGATCGCCGACGACCTCGAAGCTGCGCTCGCCGCGGCACCGGCTCTTCCCGACCGCGGACGGATCACCGTCGTCACGCGCGCAGGTGAGGTGGTCACCGAGCACACCCTGCGCGCCGGATCCGGTGAGGGACGATCCCGCCTCGAGCTGCAGGCCGAGCGCGACGATGCGCTGGCGAAGCTGGAGCGGTTGAGTGCGGAGGTCGACGATCTCGCCGTGCAGCGCAAGGAGGCCTCGGAGCGGCTGCAGACCGCGCGGACGCGTGCGAAGGAGACGTTGACCGAGCTGCGTCAGCACGATGCACAACTGGCTCAGCACGCCGAGCACCTCAATCGCGTCACGGTTCGCTACGAGTCGGCCGTCGCCGAGTGCGAGCGCCTCGAGGCGGGGCTGGCGCAGTCGCAGACGGCGGTGGCGGACGCCGAAGTCAAGGCCGGGGAGCAGGCCGCGGCGCTCGAATCGGCGCTCGCAGAACCGCGGCCGATTCTCGACGCGTCGGCCAGGGACGGACTCGTCACCGCGCTCGACGCAGCACGCGAGAAGGAGATGGCGCGACGGCTCGAGGTCGAGACGCTGCGTGAGCGGGTGCGGGCCGCAGAGAACAGGGCGGCGAGTCTCGAGAAGCAGCGCGAGCGGGAGAAGGTCGCGGCCGAGCAGGCAGCCCGCCGCGCGGTGATCCGCCGTCGCCAGCGCGAGGTGGCGCACGGGGTGGCCGGCGAGCTTCCCGTGGTGATGGAGTCGGTGGACGGCTCGGTGTCAGAGGCTCGCATGGCGCTCGCCGAAGCGGAGAAGCGCCGAAGCGAGCAGAACGATGAGCTCAGGGACCTGCGTCGCCAGGAGACACAGCTGCGCGAGCGCCTGGCCGGTCTCACCGAGAGCGTGCACGGGCTGGAACTGCAGATCCACGAGAAGAAGCTGCACGTGTCGAGCCTGCTCGAACGGGTCGACAGCGAACTCGCCCTCGGCGAGTCCGTGCTCGTCGCGGAGTACGGCCCGGATCAGCCAGTGCCGAAAGACATCGCCGACATCGCCCCTGCGCGTGCGCCGCAGGAGATTCTTCGCGACGCGGACGAGCACACCGCTCAGGCGGACGACGACGAACAGGGCGAGCACAGCGCGGCCGAGGCGGTCGAAGCGGAAGCCCGCGCGAGCGCTGTGACCGTGCGGGCCGGCACGGAGAACGCGGATCATCCGGAGCTTCCCGATGCGTCGGATGCGGACGAGACATCCGGCACGGAGCCCGCCGGCCCGGACGACGAGATCGAGACGATCCCGTACGACCGGCGGATGCAGGAGCGCCGACTCCGCGACGCCGAGCGCAAGCTCGCCCAGCTCGGCAAGGTCAACCCGCTGGCGCTGGAGGAGTTCGCGGCGCTCGAGCAGCGGCACGCGTTCCTGAAGGAGCAGCTCGACGACCTGGCGCAGACCCGCAAGGACCTGCTCACGATCATCGACGACCTCGACGAGCGCATGCAGACGATCTTCGCCGCGGCGTTCGAAGACACGAAGGCGGCCTTCGGCGAGGTGTTCCCGATCCTGTTCCCCGGCGGTACGGGCAGCATCTCGCTGACGAATCCGGATGACATGCTCACGACCGGCATCGAGGTCGCGGTGCGGCCGGCTGGCAAGAAGATCGAACGGCTCTCGCTGCTGTCGGGCGGGGAGCGCTCGCTTGCGGCAGTGGCTCTGCTGACGGCGATCTTCAAGGCGAGGCCGAGCCCGTTCTACATCCTCGATGAGGTCGAGGCAGCCCTCGACGACGCCAACCTGGGTCGGCTGCTCGGCGTGTTCGAGACGCTGCGCGAGAGCAGCCAACTCATCGTGATCACGCACCAGAAGCGCACGATGGAGATCGCCGACGCGCTCTACGGCGTCTCGATGCGGCAGGACGGAGTCTCGGCAGTGGTCGGTCAGCGCATCAGTGAGCGCGCGACCGCATGAGCGCTGCGGACGAATTCGCGCGGATCGCCCCGACGCTGCGTCGCCGCCCGGATGTCGAGGCGCACGACCTGGTGGCGGCAGACGCGAGCGACCGGCTGATCCTGGAATCGGCGGGACTCGATCATCCGGCTCCTGCGGCGGACCGAGCTCGCGAGATGCCTGCTTCTGGTCCGGATGAGCGTCCGAAGCGTGGCATCTCGGCAGCACCCAGGCAGTTCGCGGGGGTCGTGGTGGTGGGGGACCGGCACGGGGCGCTGACGCTGCCGCTGGCCGCTGCCGGATACCGGGTGCGGGTGCATCAGGATGCGCTGTCGGGCGAACGGGCAGCGAGGCTGAACGCTGCGGAAGTCGGGCTCGCCGAGCCGCCGAGGCATCCGGAATCTGAGGAGGCAGACGGAGCATCGATGGTCGCCGACGCCGACCGGATCGTCGTGCCAGGGGTGAGTTGGCACGCGCTCGACGCAGACATGTTCGCGGGGGCGGCGCTCGTGCTGATGCAGCTGCCGCGGTCACTCGACGCGCTCGACGAGATCGCGGGGCTCATCGCCGCGCAGGCGGATCCTGCGGTGCGGATCGTCGCGGGTGGGCGGGTGAAGCACATGTCTCCCGCCATGAACGACGTGTTCGCGCGGCACTTCGAGACGGTCACCGCCGACAGAGGCGTCGGCAAGTCGAGGGTGCTGCGCGCCTCGGTGCCGCGCGCTCGCCTGCAGGGCGCAGCCGAACGGGCGCCGGCTGCGGGCGCGGGCAGGACGGACCCCGATGCTCCCGCGTGGCCGCGCGCGCAGCGCGACGAGGCAACGGGGCTGACCATCTGCGCGCATGGCGCCGCCTTCGCCGGCACCGGCGTCGACATCGGCACGCGTCTGCTGCTGAGCGTGCTCCACCGCGCGCCCGCTGCGTCGCGGGCGATCGACCTCGGGTGCGGCACCGGAATCATCGCGGTGTCGTACGCGCTGGCGCACCCGGACGCTCGCGTCATCGCAAGCGATCAATCGGCAGCAGCCGTCGCATCGGCGATGGCGACAGCCGCCGCCAACGGGGTCGCCTCCGACGAGGGCATCGATCTCGTCTCTCGGGAACACCCCGCCTCCGACTCTCGGCATGAGCATGGTCTGTCCTGGCCTCCCGGCACGACATCCGGGGTCACGGTCATCCGAGACGACGCCCTCGGCGCGCAACCGGACGCGTCGGCCGACCTGGTCCTGCTGAACCCGCCGTTCCACTCAGGCGCCGCGGTGACGACCGAGATCGCGCCGCGCCTGTTCGCCGACGCCGCCCGCGTGCTCAGGCAGGGCGGCGAACTGTGGTGCGTGTGGAACTCTCATCTGCGTTATCGGCCGGAGCTCGAGAAGCTCGTCGGGACGACGCGTCAGGTCGCGCGAAACGCGAAGTTCACGGTGACGGCCTCGACCCGGTAGCGGATCGACCTCTGCCGCCGGGCGACGGGCTGTGGGCTTGCGGGCTGCGGGCTGCGGAGTCTGCATCTGCGCTGTCGGCCGCGGGCGGAGACGCTCATGAGCGCGACACGCGCGAGATCGCGCACAACGCGAGGTCCACGGTGACGGACTCCGTGCGACAACGGCCCTGCACTGGCGGCGAGCTCCGGTCGCGTGTCCGCAGGCTCGGGATTCGCCGTGAAGCCGGCCAGTCCCGATGCGCAGTGATGCATCGGCCGAATAGGCTCGCACCAACACCGGAAGGAGCACGTCATGGTCCAGCAGGTTGCGATCGTTTGGAACCCGAGCAAGACGACTCGGGAGGCGCTCGACGAGGCACTCGCCGCGGCGCTCTCCTCTTCCGGGGACGCGGCCTCGGTGGAGTGGATCGAGACCAGCAAGGATGATCCAGGCAGGGGAGCGACCGAGCAGGCACTCGCCTCAGGCGCGGAGCTCGTGATCGCCGCCGGCGGCGACGGCACGGTGCGGGCGGTCGCCGAGGTGCTCGCCGAGCAGGGCAGCGCCGAGCTCGGGATCGCACCGCTCGGTACGGGCAATCTGCTCGCCCGAAACCTCGACGTGCCGATCGACGACCTGGCGGTCGCGATGACCCGCGCCATCACGCACGAGGCATCCGTCATCGACGTCGGCTGGCTCGCCCTCGACGGCGGCGCCGAGAAGCAGGCGTTCGCAGTGATGGCCGGCTTCGGCATCGACGCGCACATGATCACCGAGACCGACGACGAATTGAAGAGCAGGGTGGGCTGGCTGGCCTACGTCGAATCGCTCGGGCGCGCGGTCTCGTCGAGCGAAGTGATCGATGTCACGGTCTCGGAGGACGGCGAGGAGCCGGCGAGAACCCAGGCGCACACCATGATGATCGGCAACTGCGGCACCGTGCAGGGCGGTATCACCCTGCTGCCGGATGCCGACCCACGAGACGGGGAGCTCGACCTGCTGCTGATCGATGCGGAAGGCGTGGGGGGCTGGCTCGACACCATGCGCAACATGCTGTGGGACAACGGACTGAAGAAGCTGATGCCGGGAACGCCGGACGATGCCGAGAGCAGCAAATCGATCGGTCACCGCAGCGCGAAGAAGATCCGGATCGAGCTGGCCGAGCCCCGCGAGATCGAACTCGACGGTGACGTGATCGGCAAGGCGCGAGTGCTCGACGTCGAGGTGCAGCCCAGCGCCCTGCGCGTGCGCTGAATCCGCGGGCGTCGAACCCGCGAGTGCCCACGATCTCTCGTAGGCACTCGCGAAGAACGCAGGCACTCGGGGTCCGCCACGGCCGATAGGCTGGGGACATGGCGGAAAAGTGGTCCCTCGGTCGCGCCCTGCGCGGCATGTTCACCCGGCCGCAGATCGACGACACGACGTGGGACGACCTCGAGACCGCGCTGATCACCGCAGACTTCGGGCCGGACATCACCGAGGCGATCGTCGACGATCTGCGTGAGAAGGTCACCCGCTTCGGTACGACGGACCCCGCCGATCTCAAGCGCATGCTGCGAGAGTCGCTCGAGGAGCGATTCGCCGCGTTCGACACGACCCTGAAGCTCACCGAACGGCCGGCCGTCGTGCTGGTCGTCGGCGTCAACGGCGTCGGCAAGACCACCACGATCGGCAAGTTCGCGAACTTCCTCGGCCGCTACGGCCGCTCGATCGTCGTCGGCGCGGCCGACACATTCCGCGCCGCTGCTGTGGAGCAGCTCGCGACGTGGGCGGAGCGCGGGGGAGCGGCGATCGTTCGGCCGGAGAAGGAGGGCCAGGACCCTGCGTCCGTCGCCTTCCAGACGATCGACTACGCCAAGCGCAACGGGACCGAGATCGTGCTCGTCGACACAGCGGGCCGCCTGCACACCAAGGCGGGGCTGATGGACGAGCTCACCAAGGTGCGTCGTGTCATCGAGAAGCAGGCACCCATCAGCGAGGTGCTGCTCGTGCTCGACGCCACGACGGGCCAGAACGGCGTGATGCAGGCAGAGGCATTTCTCGAGCATGCCGGGGTGACGGGGCTGGTCATCACCAAGCTCGACGGTTCCGCGAAGGGCGGCTTCGTGCTCGCCGTGCAGGAGCGCACGGGCCTTCCCGTCAAGCTCCTCGGCCAGGGCGAGAGCATCGGCGACCTCACCGGTTTCACCCCCCACGTGTTCGTCGAGCAGCTCGTTGACTGAGCCGCCGCTGCGAATTCACCGGAATCGATCCGGTAAACCTACTGACATCCGGCAACCTGAGGTGGTTTGATAGCGCCATGGCACTCGAACACGACTTCTTCGGACTCCTGGAGTCCGGGCCAGACGGCTCGGTCTTCTGGTCCGAAACGGTGGATCTGGGCGACCAGAGCGTCGCCGTCGATCTGACTGCGCCCGACCAGGAAGACGTCTCGCAGGACGCTCTCGATGCGGCTGCGGCGATCGTGGCGAGCATCGAGGAGATCGACCGCCGCGCACGGATCGCCATGCTGGGCGAGGTCGACAATCGCGCCAGCGAGGTCACCGAGTACATCCTGATGCAGCAGAACCAGCTCGGCGACGATCTCGACGACCTCCTCGTCGATGTATCAGGCGATGCGGCGGTCGACATCATCCGGTCGATGCAGCTCACCAGCGTGACGATTCTGGCCGACGAGCACGGCGGATCCGACCCGTTCGCTGTGTTCGAATACGCCCTCGACCCCGACTCCACAGACGACGTGCTGCTGGTGAACCTGCTCGGCGACGGCGAGATCCAGTCGGTCACCAGCGCGGACTGACACGATCCGCGCATGCTGCAGTGCGTGAACGTGCTCAGCGCATGACGGGGCCCGCCGCGATCAGCTCGGCGGTGAACGGGTGCTCGGGTGCGGCGTACACCGCTTCGGTCGGACCCTGTTCGACGATGCGGCCGTCGCGCATCACGGCCACGCGGTCGCTGACCAGGCGCACCACGGCGAGGTCGTGCGAGATGAACACCATGCCGAGGCCCTCTTCGCGCTGCAGCCGTTCGAGCAGATCGAGGATGCCGGCCTGCGTGGTCACGTCGAGCGCGGACACCGGCTCGTCGCAGATCAGGATGTCGGGCCGGCCGGCGAGTGCGCGGGCGATGGCGACCCGCTGGCGCTGACCGCCGGAGAGCGTGGCGGGGCGTCGGGTGAGCAGCGACGCGTCGAGCCCCACGCGCGCGAGCAGCTCGGCCTCATCCGGAGCTGCGTCGCGCCGGGACAGGCGCAGGATCTTCGCGACGGTGTGCCGTGGATCGAATGACGCGAGGGGATCCTGCGGCACGAGCCGTATGCGCGGTGCCGGATCATCCATCAGGATCTCGCCCTCGTCCGGCCGCTCCGCCCCGATCAGCAATCGCGCCAGGGTCGACTTGCCTGACCCCGACTCGCCGACCACACCGAGCACCTCCCCGGCTGTCACCTCGAGATCCGCCCCGCGTACGGCCCACAACCGACCGTATCGACGCGACGCCCCCGCTGCCGAGATGCGCACTTGTCGCCCAGATGCGCCGCCATTGACGTGATTCTGGTCGAAAGGTGCGCATCTCACGGGCAGGGAGGCAGGCCCGGATGAGATGGGCGCTACGGCGGATCCGGAGCCGGGTGCCACAGCGCCGGATGGGATGGATGGTTCGGCCGGGGCGGTGCCGGATGGCGCGGCCGGTTCGGAAGGGGTGATTCCGGATGGGGCGGCTGCACCGTGCCGGACAGGCTTGGGGCCGGAGGGGACGGCGGCGAGCAGGGTGCGCGTCGTGGGGTGCTCCGGTGCGGCCAGCAGGCGGCTCAGCGGAGCGTGCTCGACGATGCGCCCCGCCTCCATCACGGCGACGCGGTCGGCGATGCGCGACACAGCATGCAGATCATGGCTGATCAGCACCAGGGCTGTGCCCGCATCGCGCATCCGGCCGAGCAGATCGAGCACGTGCACGGCGGTCGTCGCGTCGAGCGCCGTGGTGGGTTCGTCGGCGATGAGCAGCGGGGCGTCGCCGATCACGGCCGACGCGATCAGAGCGCGCTGGCGCATACCGCCTGACAGCTCGCCGGAACGCCGACGGAGCAGCGACTCCGCCTCCGGCAGGCCCGCGTCGGTGAGCGCGTCGATCACCCGCTCGCGGCGCACGCGGCGCGGCGTTCCGCGCACGGCGAGCGCCTCCCCGACCTCGGCCTCGATCGTGCGCAGCGGGTCGAGCGACTGCAGCGCGTCCTGCAGCACGAGGGCGACATCGCGCCCGCGCATCCGGCGCCTTGCCCCGCGGCCGACCCGCAGCAGGTCCTGTCCGGCCACGGAGAACCGGTCAGCCTGCACCTGCGCGGCGGGATCGTCCTGCACCAGGCCCAGCAGCGCGCGAGCGAGCACCGACTTGCCGGCGCCGGACTCGCCGACGATCGCCAGGCATTCGCCAGGCGCCACCTCCAGATCGGCTCCGCTCACCACGTCGCCGGAGCGGGGGAGCGTCACCGTGAGACTGCGCACCTCCACCAGCGGTGCACCAGCGCGTCGGCTCTCCGCTGCACCGTTCGCGTCGAGACCAGGGCGGCCGGGGTTCATCGGCCCGCTCCCGACATCCGGCGCCCCAGCACCGTCAGCGCGGTCGCCGTGGCGACGATGGCGAGCCCTGGGAACACGGTCATCCACCAGCCGGTCGAGATGTACACGCGGCCCGCGTTGAGCATGGCACCCCATTCCGGCGACGGCGGCTCGGCACCCAGCCCGAGGAAGCTCAGCGCAGACACCCACACGATCGCCTGTCCGACGCCCAGAGTGGCTGTGGCGACCAGCGGCCAGAGTGTGTTCGGCGCGATGTGGCGGAGGAACGTGCGCACGCGACCAGTGCCCTCCATCCTGGCGTGCAGGACGTAGTCGCTGCGGGCGACGGTGCGCACGCGCGAGCGCAGGATGCGCGCGTATCCGGGTGCTGTCGCGAAGCCGATCGCCAGGATGGAAGGCCCGGTCCCCGCTCCCAGTACGGCGACGAAGAGCAGCGCCATCACCAGCGTCGGCAGTGCGAAGAGCACTTCGATCACGCGGCCCAGCGCTGCGTCGAGCCTTGCGGGGCCCAGACCTGCGGCGAAGCCGAACACCAGCCCGATGCCGATGCCGAGTGCGGTCGCGGCCAGCCCGATGCCGGCAGACCGTGCGGCGCCGTGCACGATGCGGGTGAGCACATCGCGCCCCGATTCGTCCGTGCCCGCCGGATGGGCGGCGGACGGAGCCTGGAACGCGTCAGCGGGGGCGATTCCGAGCGGATCGCCCGGTGCGATGACGCCGGGGGCTGCGATCGCGACGAGGAGCGTGAGGAGCAGCGCGAGGGCGACGCCGCCGGACCAGCCCAGGCGGGCGGCGGCTGCGGCGATGGTGCTGAGGCCGCGGTGCGATTCCGTTCTGATGGCGGTCATGCGCCCACCGCCGTCTCCGGTGCGGCCGGCGCACCGGGCCGAGCGCGGCGCAGGCGCGGGTCGACGAACAGCTCGACCGCGTCGGTGACGATGATGACGATCACGTACAGCACGGCGACGGTGGTGACGGCGCCGACGACGAGGGGAACATCGCGGGCGAGAGCGCCCTCCTGCAGCAGCCGACCCAGCCCGGGACGGGCGAACAGCACCTCGACGACGACGGCACCGCTGAGTAGGTTCCCGAATGCCCATCCCGACAGCGCCAGTGCAGGCAGCGAGGCGTGCCGCAGCGTGTGCCGCAGGAACACCCGCGGCTCGCTCGCACCGCGCGCCCGCGATGTGGTGGCGAATGGTGCGGCGTCGGCTTCGAGCAGCGCGTCCCGTGACACCTGCGCGAGGAAACCCGCGATCGGCACCGCCAGGGTCACCACCGGCAGCACGAGCCCCGTGAGGTCGCCGGACTGGCTCGTCGCGGGGAACCAGCCCAGCGCCGATGCGAACACGAGGATCAGCACGGCGCCCAGCCAGAACTGCGGCATCACGGTGGAGACGATCTCGACGCTCCGGATGATCCGGTCGATCATCCGACCGACCAGGCCGCGGGACGAGGTCGCGATCAGTGCGCCGGTGACGGCGAGCACCCACGCCAGCGCCAGAGCCAGCACTGCCAGCAGCAGGGTGCCAGGCAGCTGCGCGCCGATCAGATCGGCCACGGGCTGCCTGCGCGCATACGAATCGCCCAGCTGCAGCGTCGCGATGCGGCCGAGCTGCAGCAGGTACTGCCATACCAGCGGGCTGTCGAGGCCGTACTCCTCGCGGGCTGCCGCCACGGCATCCGGCCCGGCCTGCGAACCGGGCCCGCCCAGGATCGCCTCCAGCGGATCGCCCGTCGACCGCAGCGCGAAGAACACGATGGTCGCCACCAGCCAGACCACCAGCACCGCACGCCCGATCCGCCCGGCCACCCACCGTGCGGCCACGGAGAACGCGCCTCGCTGCATTCTCGTCGTCGACGCGCTCAGCACGCCTTCCTCCTCCGCGTTGCGTACCACGGTCTCCGAGGCCGCACGGGCAGCCGCGTCATCCGGGTCGGGCTCGTGCGGCACGGCGACTACTCGGCGGTCAGCTGCGCGTTCAGGAGCAACGGCGTCGAGATCGTGTGCAGCGGCTCGACTCCGGTGACCCCCGCGTAGAGGAAGTGGTTCTGCTGGTCGTACAGCGGCAGCACCGTGAAGCTGTCGAGGATGATGCGCTGTGCGTCGGCGTAGAGATCGGCGCGCTCGGCGTCATCGGTGGTCGCCAGGGCCTCCTCGAGCAGGCCGTCGAGCTCGTCATCTCGCAGCATCGCGTGGTTCGCGAAGTATCCGGATGGAGCGGGCACCGTGCCGTCGGAGTGGTAGAGGATGCGCAGAACATCGGGCCCGACGGTCGTGTACGGCGCCGAGACGGCTTCGTACTCGTGCTCGCCGAGCGCCTCGTACCAGCTGGAGAGGTCCATCGGGCTCAGCTGCACGTCGAAGCCGACTCCTGCGGCGTTCGCCTGGATCTGCTCGAACAGGGACTGCTCCGCCTCGGTCGACTGGTTGGTCGACACCGGGAATCGCACCGTCAGCGGCTCGCCGTCCTTCATCCGGATGCCGTCGTCGTCGGTGTCGGTCCATCCGGCCTCGTCGAGCAGCTCGTTCGCGCGGTCGACGTCGGTGGCGAACAGCTCCTCGTCGCTGATGCCCATCGGCTCCGCACTCGACAGCACGGAGGACGACCGCTCGGCGGTGCCATGGAAGAGCGACTCGATGCCGGGGGCCGGGTCAGCGGAGCGGATGAAGGCCTCGCGGACCCGGATGTCGTCGAACGGCGCCTGAGAGGAGTTCAGCTCGATGCGGTTCGCGGCCGCAGGGCGCGGCGCGTCGAGGTGTGAGATGTCCTGACCCTCTGCGGCGACGATGTCGGTGGGGAGAGGGTTGTCGATGACGTGCACCTCGCCGGAGGCCAGCGCCGCCTGGCGGGTGGCTGCATCCGGAATGAAGCGCCACTGGATCGTCTCGACGTGCGCGGCACCGTCGTGGTCGGCCTGCGGGTTCGTCGAGACGTAGTCGTCGTTGCGGGTCAGC
This sequence comes from Microbacterium sp. JB110, assembly GCF_003335195.1. Classification (NCBI taxonomy): domain Bacteria; kingdom Bacillati; phylum Actinomycetota; class Actinomycetes; order Micrococcales; family Microbacteriaceae; genus Microbacterium; species Microbacterium sp. JB110. The sequence continues at coordinate 485,430 of NZ_QPGM01000002.1, forward strand.
ACGACGCGATCCTGCGGGGTCCAACTGTCGACGACGAAGGGACCGGTGCCGATCGGTGCCTGGCAGTTCTCCTCCTGGCCGCGCTCGATGCCGCTGGGTGCCTGCATCGCCGCCCACTGCTGGCTGAGCACCTCGAGCAGCGCCGACTTGGGCGTGGACAGGTGGAACCGCACGTGCGCGTCGTCGACGACCTCGACCTCGTCGACCTGCTCAACGGCGAGGTAGCCGGTGGAGGAGGCCGTGTCCGGGTCCTGCAGGTGCTCGACATTGACCTTGACTGCTTCGGCGTCGAACGGCGTGCCGTCGGTGAAGGTGACGTCGTCGCGCAGGGTGAAGTCCCAGGTGAGGCCGTCCTCCGACGTGTCCCAGTCCTCGGCGAGCCACGGCAGGATCGTGCCGTCCTCGTCGCGTCCGACCAGCGGCTCGAGGTACTGCGTCGAGATGAGCGCCTGCGGATAGTTGCCGCCGACGTGCGGGTCGAGGCAGTCGGGCTCGGCGTCGCCGGTGGCGTAGACGAGTGTGCCGCCGTCGACGGGCTCCGCTTCACCGCCTTCTGCGGCGCATCCCGCGGCGATCGCGGCCAGCGCGGCGATGGTGACGATGGGGAGGGAACGACGGATGGTGCGCATGGCTCCTCGGAGGGGTCTTGTGGACTCGGTCCAGAAATGGACCGTCTCCCAGCCTACTTCCCTCTGCGCCTTCTGGCGTCGCTCATCCGGGCCCGCGAGATGCGCACTTCTTCGACGGAATCACGTCAGAACCGGCGCATCTCGACGAAAGGTGCGCATCTCGGCAACAGGGGTGCGGGTCAGACGGCCTGGGCGAACTCGGCCGGCTGATCGTCGGCGAAGTGGGCGAGGTTATCGGGGAGAGAGCGGCCCTTCTCGCGCATGCTGTGCGCCCAGAGGCGGCCGGCGCGGTACGACGAGCGCACCAGGGGGCCTGCGAGCACGCCCAGGAACCCGATCTGCTCGGCGACACGCTTGAAGTCGACGAACTCGTCCGGCTTCACCCAGCGGGCGACCGGCATGTGTCGCGGGGTCGGGCGCAGGTACTGCGTGAGCGTGATGATGTCGCATCCCGCATCGTGCAGGTCCTGCAGTGCCTGCTCGACCTCCTCCGGCTCCTCGCCCATGCCGAGGATGAGATTCGACTTGGTGATCAGCCCGGCCTGGTGGCCCTGTGTGAGCACGCCGAGCGAGCGGTCGTAGTCGAATGCGGGCCGGATGCGCTTGAAGACCCGAGGCACGGTCTCGACGTTGTGCGCGAACACCTCGGGACGGGCGTCGAAGATCTGGTCGAGGAACGCCGGGTCGCCGTTGTGCTCGTTCGCGAGCAGCTCCACGCCGGTGTTCGGGTTCATCAGGTGGATCTGCCGCACGGTCTCGGCATTCAACCACGCGCCGGTGTCGGGAAGGTCGTCGCGGGCCACGCTCGTCACCGTCGCGTACCGCAGCCCCATCGTGCGCACGCTCTCGGCGACGCGACGCGGTTCGTCCGTGTCGTAGTCGGCGGGCTTGCCTGTGTCGATCTGGCAGAAGTCGCACCGACGGGTGCACTGCGAGCCGCCGATGAGGAACGTCGCCTCGCGGTCCTCCCAGCACTCGTAGATGTTCGGGCAGCCGGCCTCCTGGCACACCGTGTGCAGATCCTCGCCCTTCACGAGCGAGCGCACGTCCTGGTAGGCGGGCCCCTGTCTGACCCTCGTCTTGATCCACTCCGGCTTCTTCTCGATCGGAGTCTGCGCGTTGCGCACCTCGAGTCGAAGCATCTTGCGCCCGTCCGGGGCCGTCGTGGTCATGCGGGAATCCTCTCGAAGGTGTTGCGGAAGGCGCTCGCCGTGGTTCCGGCGAGGTCTGTGGGGGAGATGTCGCTGCCCGTCTCGCGGGCGATGGTGGTCACGCCGGCATCGCGGATGCCGCAGGCCACGATCTCGTCGTACGGGGCGAGGGAGTGGTTGCAGTTCAGGGCGAAGCCGTGCATCGTCACTCCGCGCGAGACGCGCATGCCGATTGCGGCGATCTTGTCGGCTGTGCCGTTCTCGCGCTCGACCCAGACACCGCTGCGCCCCTCCACGCGCACACCGGCGACGCCGAGCGGGGCGATCAGGTCGATCAGCAGCTGCTCGATGCTGCGCACGCACGCCACCGCGTCGCCGCGATCCGCGACGCGCATGATCGGGTATCCGACGAGTTGGCCAGGGCCGTGCCAAGTGATCTTGCCGCCGCGGTCGACATCGATGACGGGAGTGTCGGATGAGCGGGGGCGCTCACCGTCCTCCGTGCGAGAGCCGGCGGTGAACACCGCATCGTGTTCGAGCAGGATCAGCGTCTCGTTGCGGTCGTCCGCGACGACATCGGCGTGGATGCGCCGTTGCAGCTCCCAGCCGTCGCGGTACGGCACCGTGTGCGGAGCGAAGCCCGCCTCCAGCACGTCGATCATCCGGAATCTCCTGCCGATTCGCACAGACCGGATGTTTTTGGATCCAGTCCAATAAGTCGTATCAGATCCAACCCTACGCGCAATAGGCTGGGTTCATGACCAGCGGCACGCGGCGCCCGGGGCGCCCCAGGGCGATCACGCGCGACATGCTCGCCGAGGCCGCGTGCGAGCTGTTCCTCGAGAGCGGATACGACGCCACAAGCGTCACTGATATCGCCACCCGCGCCGGCATCGGCCGCTCCAGCTTCTTCAACTACGCCGCCACCAAGGCAGAGCTGCTCTGGGGCGGCCTCGATGACCGGTTGGACGCCGCAGAGCGCGCCGTCGACGACGGCCGAGCCCCGGACGCCGCGCTGCGCGCCGTCGCCGCGGGGCTCGCCCCCGACGCACTCGCGCTCGCGATCACCAACGCCGAGGCCATGCGCATCGAGCGGGCATTGGCGCACGAGGAGGCGCTGCGCTCGTGGCGGGTGTCGCGGTTCGTCGCTCGCGGGCTCGCCAGACAGGGCGCTGACCCCTTCACCGCCGAGGTGCGCGCAGGTTCCTACGGCGCAGCGCTGATCGCCGCGATCACAGCCTGGGCTCGATCAGGCGCAGGAGCCGCGCCGCTGGCAGAGCACCTCGAGCGCGCGCTCGACGCAGTCGGGCGCTGACGCGCGGGTTCACCTGACGCCAGGTGTTCTTCAACGAGGGGTACACAGGCGATACGCGTCAGGTGAACGGTGCACGCTTGGGGACAACGGGGGCGATTGCGGAAATGAGCTGTGGACAACGCGGGATGAGCGCGGCGGATGGGGCACTGTTGCGTCATGTCGGTTCGCAGCGAGCTTCCCTCGACACTCGGAGCGGCGTTCTCCGTGGCCGAAGCACGTCGGCTGGGAGTGGGTGCCGGGCGGCTCCGCGCAGCGGATGTGGTTGCACCTTTCAAAGGCATGCGGCTGCGCGTGCCGGCGCAGTCGCACGATACGGCGCGCAACGAGTTCGAAGCCGCAGAGCAGGAGCATCTCGACGCCGCACATGCCTACGCCGCGGTCATGCGGCGCGGTGAGTTCTTCTGCTACGAGACTGCGGTGCTGCTGTGGGGCGGGCCGCGGCCGCACGGCCCGATCTCTGCTTCCATAGACGTCGCCGTGCTCGGTGACGACGACGGCCTGCCGCGCGCGACGAACGTCCGAGGTCGTCGGCTCGCGTCCAGATCCACACGGATCGTCACAGTGCAAGGGCTGAGGGTCGCGACTCCGGCCTCGACGTGGGCGATGCTGGGGCGTCACTGGTCCGTCGACCAGCTCACGGCTTTCGGGGACTACGCGTGCAGAATCTGGCGCGAAGGCGTAGGGCGCCCTGATGCGGGGCTCCCGCCTCTTGCTCGCATCGACCAGTTCGCAGCTGCGCTGGCATCGAGCCGCCGCGTCGGGGCTGCCAAGCTGCGCGAATCGCTCGACCTCATCCGGTGCGATTCCTGGTCTCCGCGTGAAACAGGGTGTCGGCTTGCATTGCTGCGCGCAGGGTTGCCAGAACCTCTGCTCAACCTCGACGTCTTCGACGAGACAGGATCGTTCATCGGATGCACAGACATGGCATACCCCGACCAGAAGGTGGCGATCGAGTACCAGGGGCGACAGCATGCGGAGACCTATGCGGACGATGTCGAACGAGCTGAACGATTCCGGGCGGCCGGCTGGATCATGATTCAGGTGACCTCCGCGGCGTATGACTCGCCCCGTTCATACACGACAAGAGTTCGCCAAGCCCTCGTCTCTCGCGGCTGGCCTGGCCTGCTCACCTGACGCCACATGCGGGTACGGGGGCGACGAAGGGACAACTGGCGTCAGGTGAACCCGCCGCACGCGAAGCGTTCGGCCAGCGCACGTTAGAATCGGAGGCACCATGGCTACCTTTGGCACGCTCTCCGACCGACTGACAGAGACCTTCCGCAATCTGCGCACGAAGGGAAAGCTGTCGGCGGCCGACATCGACGGCACCGTCCGCGAGATCCGGCGCGCCCTGCTCGACGCCGACGTCGCGCTCGAAGTGGTGAAGGCGTTCACCGCCAAGGTGCGCGAGCGCGCCCTCGGCGACGAGGTCAACCGCGCGCTGAACCCGGCGCAGCAGGTGGTGCAGATCGTCAACGAGGAGCTGGTGGCGATCCTCGGCGGCGAGCAGCGGCGACTGCAGTTCGCGAAGACGCCGCCGACCGTGATCATGCTCGCGGGTCTTCAGGGCTCGGGCAAGACCACGTTCGCCGGCAAGCTCGCCAAACAGCTGCAGAAGGAGGGTCACACGCCGCTTCTGGTCGCCGCCGACCTGCAGCGGCCGAACGCCGTGAACCAGCTCGAGGTCGTGGCCGAGCGCGCCGGTGCCGCCGTCTACGCACCGTTCCCGGGCAACGGCGTCGGCGATCCGGTGAAGGCCTCCCGCGACGGCGTCGAGCACGCCAAGCGCCAGCAGCACGACGTGGTCATCATCGACACGGCCGGCCGTCTCGGTGTCGACGAAGAGCTGATGAAGCAGGCCGGCGACATTCGGAAGAAGACGCAGCCGGATGAGGTGCTGTTCGTCATCGACGCGATGATCGGTCAGGACGCGGTCAACACGGCGCGTGCGTTCCAGGAGGGCGTCGACTTCACGGGTGTCGTGCTGTCGAAGCTCGACGGTGACGCGCGAGGCGGTGCGGCGCTGTCGGTGGCCTCGGTCACGGGGCGTCCGATCATCTACGCGTCGACGGGCGAGAACCTCGAAGACCTCGAGGCGTTCCACCCTGATCGCATGGCGAGTCGCATCCTCGACCTCGGCGACGTGCTCACCCTCATCGAGCAGGCTCAGGAGGCCTTCGATGAGGAGGAGGCCCAGAAGGTCGCCGAGAAGCTCGCTAAGGAGGCCTTCACCCTCGACGACTTCCTGCAGCAGATGCAGCAGATGAAGAAGATGGGGTCGATGAAGAAGATGCTCGGCATGATGCCGGGCATGGGCGGGATGAAGGAGCAGCTCGAGAACTTCGACGAGCGCGAGATCGACCGCACTGAGGCGATCATCCGGTCGATGACCCCCTCGGAGCGCCACAACACGAAGATCCTGAACGGCTCGCGCCGTGCGCGCATCGCTCGAGGCTCCGGCATGACGGTCACCGACGTGAACTCGCTTGTGAACCGCTTCGAGCAGGCGGCCAAGATGATGAAGACCGTCGCTCGCGGCGGCACGCCGAACATGCCTGGTATGGGCGCGATGCCTCCGGGGATGGGCAAGCCGGGAGCCAGCGCGAAGCGCGGCAAGAAGGGCAAGAAGACCAAGGGCGGCTCACGCTCGGGCAACCCCGCCAAGCGCGCGGCGGAGAACGCCGGCCTGACCCACGAGCCGCAGGCTCCGACGGGCTCCGGCTTCGGCCTGGGCGCCCCGCAGGAGCCCAGCGAGAGCGACCTCGCCGAGATCCAGAAGCTGTTCGGCAAGAACTAGCTGGCGGGCCGGCCACGCGGTAAGCCGCTCAGATGCGGAAGAACGCCGCTTCCAGCGAAGGATGGCGGCACTTCTTCGAACCTGAGCGGCGACGGCAGGCGGCCAGTCACGCAAGGTCGTGCTCGTAGCTGCGCGTTCGCGTGGTAGCGTGCCCTCGTGTGATGAAACGATTCATTCGCGCTGGGGCTGACGCCGTACCGCGGCATGATTCGACTCTGCAGCCGTGCAACGGCACCTGCGGATCATCGCGCACGGAGGAACGGCTATCAACGGAGAATCGGCATGACACAGGCGTCATCGGCCCACAGCGGGTCGTCACGAAACAACCGCGGTCTGACGAGGAGGCAGCTCTTCGGGCTGTCGGCTGCTGGCGTTGCAGGCGCCATGCTCGTCGGCCCCCAGCAGGCTTCGGCGTTCGGCCCGGCTGCGCACGCCGCCAGCGGCGAGAAGGCGGCGTCAGGGGCGCTGGACGGGTTCACGACACCGGCCACGGCCACATCGCCGCGCTTCCGCTGGTGGTGGCCCAACGGCGAAGTCGAGCTCGAGCAGATCGCGCGTGAGGTCCAACAGGCGGCGGACAACGGCTTCCACGGGCTGGAGATCGCCAATGTGCACCACAGCGTTGCGGGGGATCTGCTCGACGTCGAGAACTTCGGCTGGGGCGGCGCCCACTGGGTGGCGGCGGTCGAGACGGCGCTCGAAGCGGGCAAGCGTCACAACGTCGAGATCGACATCACTCTCGGGCCGTCCTGGCCTGCGGCGATTCCCGGGATCACACCGCAGAGCGAGGCCGCACTTGTCGAGCTCGCGCACGGCGCCGTCGATCTGGCGTCGGGGGAGCGATTCTCCGGTGCGCTGCCTGAGCCCGAGACCGAAGCGCATCCGGGAGTCGAGGGCCGCACGCTGGTTCGGCTGCAGGCCGCTCGCGTCATCGAACGGCCGGAACGCAACGGCATCATGCTCGAGCACGCGTCCTTGGTCGACCTGACAGAACGAGTCGTCGACGAGTCCGTCGAGTGGACCGCGCCCGACGACGGCTACGAATGGACGATGATCGCGTACTGGCAGCGCGGGCTCGGGCAGCGGGCCGAGGCCGGTCCGCACACGAGTCCGGAGTCCTACGTCATCGACCACTTCTCGATGGCGGGCGCGCAGGCGCTGATCGACTTCTGGGAAGAGAACATCCTCACCCCTCGCATCGACCAGCTGCTGCGGGAGACCGGGGGAACGTTCTTCGAGGACTCCCTCGAGGTCGAGACGGATTCGACGATCTGGGCCCGCGAGGCGCAGGAGGAGTTCCGCAAGAGGATCGGGTATTCGCTCACGCCCTTCCTCGCGGGCATTCTCGAGATCGGGGAGAAGTACGTCTATCAGTTCTCGGATGAGAAGGTCTCGCGCATCCGCGACGACTACAACCAGGTGCTGAGCGATCTCTACTCGGACTACCACCTCGTGCCCCTGCGCGACTGGTCGCACAGTCACGGCGTGCAGTATCGCGTGCAGGCCTACGGCTTGGAGCAGGACTCACTCGATCAGGCCGGTATCGTCGACATTCCGGAGACGGAGTCGCTCGGGGCGAAGAACCTCGACGACTATCGCCTTCTTGCGAGCGGCCGCGACATCGGGGGCCGTAAGATCCTGTCGAGCGAAACCGCGGCGTACCTGGGCAAGTCGTACGCCGTCACCTGGAACGAGGTGCTCAACACGATCGGTGAGACCTTCGTCGGCGGGGTCAACCAGACGGTGCTGCACGGCTTCTCGTACAAGGATGCGCCCGGTGCGGAGTGGCCAGGCTTCGCCGCCTTCACCCCCTATGCGGGCGGAACCTCCGTCGGCTACTCGGAGGCGTGGGGTCCGCGCATGCCCTCGTGGGGGCACATCGGGTCGGCCGCCGAGTACCTCGCGCGCACGCAGTGGGTGCTGCAGCAGGGAGTGCCGCAGTACGACGTCGCCTACTTCCGGCAGAAGGGGTGGGCGCAGACGGGGATCGGCGCCCCATGGGGCACGAGTTCCGGCATCCCGACCGGATGGACGCACGGCTTCCTCAACGGGACGAGCCTGTTCAAGGAGCGGTCGGTGCTCGATGGCGGCGTCTTCGCCCCGGACGGCGGCGCGTACCGGGCGTTCGTCGTCGACCATGATCGCTTCCGCGGCAACGAGGCGACGATGTCGCTCGACGCCGCGCGCAAACTGGCTCTTCTCGAACGAGGGTGTAGTCCGTTGAGCGCGTCGCTGTCCGTGTAGGAGTCGAGGTCTCCCTGAAGATGGAAGTTCCTACACTGCCCACCCGGAAGACCTCGACATGTCCCACCCTACTTTTGATGCGCCCTGCCTGACCACGTTCTGCCGCCTCGACGAGCTCGGTCTCCAAGCCGTCGGACAACACCTGGAACCCGACCGAGCGATGCTCCAATGCCGAGTCGTTGAACCAGACCAGTGGTGCCAGCACTGCGGATGTGAGGGGACGCCACGGGACACGGTGGTGCGCAGGCTCGCGCACGAACCCTTCGGACACCGACCCACGACGCTGCTGATCCGCGTGCGTCGTTACAAGTGCTCAGGATGCGGCCGGGTGTGGCGCCAGGACACGACCGCAGCGGCGCCGCCGCGGGCGAAGATCTCCCGCGGCGGTCTGCGATGGGGACTGGAAGGACTCGTGGTGGACCATCTGTCCATCTCCCGCGTCGCGGCAGGACTGGCCGTGTCATGGTCGGCCGCGAACGACGCGATCCTCGCTGAAGGCACACGACAACTGATCGATGACCCCCACCGCTTCGACGGTGTCACCACGATCGGTGTCGACGAGCACGTGTGGCGCCACACGAAGCGTGGCGACAAGTACGTGACCGTGATCATCGATCTGACCCCGGTGCGTGAGAAGACCGGACCTGCCCGGCTGCTGGACATGGTCGAAGGCCGCTCCAAAGCAGTCTTCAAGCGGTGGCTGGCTGCACGCCCGCAGCAGTGGCAGAACGGGATCGAGGTCGTTGCGATGGACGGATTCACTGGGTTCAAGACCGCCGCCGCCGAAGAGCTTCCCGACGCTGCTCCGATCATGGATCCATTCCATGTGATCCGGCTTACCGGGGACGCGCTGGAGAACTGTCGGCGCCGTGTTCAGCGCGATGTGTTCGGTCGTCGGGGTAGGACTGGTGATCCGCTCTACCGGGTCCGCCGGACTCTGCTGACAGGAGCGGGTCTTCTCACCGAGAGGCAGCATGCGCGACTCGAGGAGGTGTTCGCCGACCAGCGCCATGTCGAGGTTGAAGCGACCTGGGGTGTGTATCAGGACATGATCACCGCGTATCGGGAGACGGACCGCGGGCTGGGGAGGTTCTTCCTGCAGCACACGATCGACCGGATCTCCACGGGGGTGCCCGTGCAGCTGGTCGAGGTCCGCAAGCTCGCTCGTACGCTCAAGCAACGAGCCGCTGACGTCCTCGGCTATTTCGATCGGCCCGGGACCAGCAACGGCCCGACGGAGGCGATCAATGGCCGACTCGAGCATCTGCGCGGGATCGCGCTTGGGTTCCGGAACCTGAGGCACTACATCGACAGGAGTCTGCTCGAAGCCGGCGGTTTCAGACCTCGACTACACCCTCGTTCGTGAAGAGCCCGCAAACTGCTCGAACTCGTGCAGGCCGGTCTGCCGGTGGTCTTCCTCGGGGACTGGAGCGCACCGGAAGCGATCGGCAGGCAGCCGGACAACATCGACATCGTCGTGCAGCAGCTGGTCGAGCACATGCTCGAGTTCCCGAACGTGCGCACCGCGGCAGCGAACGAGGAGATCGGCGAACGACTCTCGGAGCTCGGCATCAGGCCGCGCGTCAGTCATGCTGCGTCCTATCTGAAGCACGTGCACAGGGTCGGGTCAGACATCGAGTACTTCTACATCGCGAACGTGCGGCACAATCCGCCCAAGGAACCGGCGATGAGTCTCGATCAGGACGTCCGCCTGACCAGGACACGTCCTGATGATGTGCCCTACGTCCTCGATGCGTGGAACGGACGCGTCGAGCGACTCGCGGTGTACACCGAGAGCGGGCGGGACGTGACGGTGCGCGTGCGCCTTGAGCCTGGGCAGTCGACGATCATCGCGTTCGCACCCGACGGCTGGGCCGGAACGGCCTCGCCGACTGCCGTCATCGCGTCGACGTCGGTGCTCGGCGCCAGCCTGGGCAAGCGCGGCGAGGTGTATGTGCACGCCGAAGATGCAGGCGCGCTCGAGGTCGCGCTCGCCGGCGGGCGCACGGCGCAGGTGGAAGTCCCTGCGGCGCCCGCGCCGATCGAGATCCGCGACTGGAACGTCACAGTGGAGGACTGGAAGCCGGGCGCCGGTCGACTCGAGACGGTGAAGGAGCGGCACGCCCTGTCGCTCGACGGGCTCGTGCCGTGGAGTCAGATCGCCGAGGTGGCGGATGCATCGGGCATCGGCACGTATGACGGCCAGTTCCACATGGGCCGCGAGTGGCGCAAGAAGTTCACGGGCGTGACGCTGTCGCTCGGCGAGGTGAACGACACGTTCTCAGTGTGGGTGAACGGCACCTTCGTCGAGACGCGCGACTTGACGGACACGACGCTCGACATCAGCGATCACGTGCACGGAGGACGCAACACCGTCAAGGTCGAGGTGGCGACGCCGCTGAATAATCGCATGCGCACGGTCAACGCCGACGTGTACGGAGGAATGAAGAAGCAGGACTACGGCCTGCTCGGTCCCGTCGTCGTGAGCGCCTACGGACGGGCGAAGGTGGCGTAGCGACGGAGCGCGAGAACGCCCCCGGCGCCGAGAAGGAGTCGGGGGCGTTCCGCGTCGCGCGGAAGTCAGGTGCGTCGAGTTCAGGTGCGGCGAATCGACGCGACACGGCGCTGAGGAGCCGATCTCCAGCACCCGAGCGGTGGCGGAGGGGAGCTCTCAGGCGCGCAGCGCGGGGGCGTCGACGGCGACCTCGTGCTCGTCGCGGAGGATGGCGACCGTGGCTGCCAGCTCCTCGGCACGGCGCGGCTCGCTCCATCCGGATGCCTTCGCCAGGGCATCGGCCACCGTGCGGAGCGTGTCGATGTCGGCGCGGCCGGTGAAGGCGAGCGAGGTGCGGCGCAGGATGACATCGGCGAGGTGCACGACGTGCTCGTCGCGCACCATCCATTCCAGTTCACGGGTGGAGAGCTCGCCGTCGAGGATGAGCTCGTCGTCCCCGGACTGCAGATGCTCCCACACCTGCGCGGCCCGTGTGCCGTACCGCTCGAACAGCAGTCGGGTGCGCGCGTCGTCGCCGCCCAGCTTCTCGCGCAGCCACACCGAGACGTCTCCCGGAGTCGTGGGATAGTCGCGCCCGCCGCCGATCGTCAGGCCCCGCGTGCCGACCGTGCGCGGGGCCTTCAGCAGATAGAGCACCTTGTCGGTGAGGGTCTCGCCGAGTGCGCGGAACGTGGTCCACTTGCCGCCGACCACACTGATGACGGGGGTGCCGTCCAGCTCGGTCGCGGCGAGGTGGTAGTCGCGGGAGATCTGGCCGGTGTTCGAAGAATCGCTGCGGGGGAGCGGCCGGATGCCGCTGAACCTGTACACGATCTGCTCGCGCGAGACGGCGATGTCCGGGTAGACCTCGGAGATCAGATCGAGGAAGTAGTCGACTTCGCTCTCGGTGCACCGGATGGGCAGGCTCGGATCCGCAGGGATGTCGGTCGTGCCGACCATCGCCCTTCCCTTGATCGGGTAGATCAGCACGACCCTGCCGTCCTTGTGCTCGAAGAAGATCTCACGGCCACCCGTCGCCGCGACGAGCTCCGGGTTGTCGAGCACGATGTGCGAGCCCTTCGTGCCGCCCATATACGCGGTGGCGCTGCCGAGTGCCTCGTTCGTGAGGTCCGTCCACGGGCCGGACGCATTGACCACGACGTCCGCAGCGATGTCGAACTCCTCGTTCGTGACGTTGTCGCGCAGTGTGACGCCGTTGCCGTTCCGGCCGACCGCCTCGACGTAGTTGACGGCCCGTCCGCCTGCCCGCACACCGTCGCCGAGCACGTCGAGCGCGAGGCGCTCCGGGTCGTGCATGGACGCGTCGAAGTACGTGGCCGTGTACTTGACGCCCTTGTTCAGCCGGGGCAGCTGCTCCAAGGTTCGCTTGCGCCCGTGGAAGCGGTGCCACGGCGTCGAACGGCCGGCGGTGGCGAACAGGTCGTACATCACCAGGCCCGCCTTGATGATCAGCGCACCGCGCTCAGCGGGCTTCCCCTGACGCTGGAACAGGAACTTCATCGGGGCATTGAGCAGACCGGAGAAGAACGAGTACATCGGGATGGTCGTCTTCAGCGGCTTGACGTAGTGGGGAGCGGTGGTGAGCAGATCGTTGCGCTCGCGCACCGACTCCTGCACGAGCCGGAACTCGCCGTTCTCGAGGTACCGGATGCCGCCGTGCACCATGTGACTGGACGCACTGGTGGCGCCGGACGCGAAGTCGCCGCGCTCGACGAGCACGACGTCGATGCCCTGCAGGGCGAGATCTCGGAACGTCGCGATGCCGTTGATGCCGCCGCCGATGATGAGCACCTGCGAGCGGCCCCGCTTGCGCACATCGGTGACGTTCTGGCGCTCCGTCATAGGTTTGACCCTTCGTCGTGCGGCGGTCTCGGCTGTCCCCTCCCATCATGGACTCGACAGCGGGGGAGCGGGCTCTGAAACGCCTCGAGCTCGTTTCGACTCGATCACGACGAGGGGAACGCAACCCGATCAGGATCAGTTCCCCTCGTCGTGTCAGCGAAGGTGCTCACCTCACGTCGTCGTCGACCCAGTCCATCGACTTGGTGACGGCCTTGCGCCAGTTGCGCAGCTGACGGTCGCGCTCGGCATCCTCCATTGAAGGCTCCCAACGCTCGTCCTCCTGCCAGTTGGCGGCTACCTCGTCGAGGTCTGCCCAGAAGCCGATGGCGAGACCTGCCGCGTACGCCGCTCCCAGCGCCGTCGTCTCGGCGACGACTGGCCGCACCACCGGCACACCGAGCACGTCAGCCTGGAACTGCATGAGCGTATCGTTGGCCACCATTCCGCCGTCGACGCGCAACTCGCTGAGGTCGACGCCCGCGTCGGCGTTCACCGCGTCGAGCACGTCGCGTGTCTGGAAGGCGACGGCTTCGAGTGCCGCGCGAGCGATGTGGTTCCGGTTCGAGAAGCGCGTGAGTCCGACGAGCGCGCCGCGCGCGTCGGGGCGCCAGTACGGCGCGAACAGGCCCGAGAATGCTGGAACGAAGTACACGCCGCCGTTGTCGTCTACCTGCTTTGCCAACTCTTCGATCTCGGGCGCCGAAGCGATCATGCCGAGCTGGTCGCGCAGCCACTGGATCAGGGATCCGGTCACCGCAATCGAGCCCTCGAGTGCGTACTGCGTCGGCTGGTCGCCGAGCTTGTAGCAGGGGGTCGTCAACAGGCCATTCTGCGAGCGGACGATCTCCTCACCCGTGTTGAAGATGAGGAAGTTGCCCGTGCCGTACGTGTTCTTGCTCTCACCCTTGTAGAACGCGGCCTGACCGAACGTAGCTGCCTGCTGGTCGCCGAGGATCCCCGAGATCGGGGTCTCGCGCAGCAATGAGGAGTCCTCCGCGTAGCCGTAGATCTCGGAGGAGGAGCGGATCTCAGGCATCATCGAGCGCGGCACGTCGAACTCGCGCAGGATGTCATCCCGCCACTCAAGGGTCTCGAGGTCCATGAAGAGAGTACGGGAGGCGTTCGTCACGTCGGTGACGTGCACGCCGCCGTCCACGCCGCCCGTGAGGTTCCACAGCACCCACGAGTCGGTTGTGCCGTACATCAGCTCACCCGCCTCGGCGCGCTCGCGCACGCCGTCGACGTTCTCGAGGATCCAGGCGATCTTGGTTCCTGCGAAGTACGTCGCGAGCGGCAGCCCGACGATGTCCTTGAAGCGCTCGACACCTTCGTCGCCGGCGATGCGCTCGACGATGGCCTGCGTGCGCGTGTCCTGCCACACGATGGCGTTGTGCACCGGCTCGCCGGTCTTGCGGTCCCACACCACGGTGGTCTCACGCTGGTTCGTGATGCCGATGGCCTCGATGTGGTGGCGCGTCAGGTCGGCGCGACTGAGTGCAAGGCCGATGACCTCCTGCACGTTGCGCCAGATCTCGACGGCATCATGCTCGACCCAACCGGCGCGGGGGAGGATCTGATCGTGCTCCTTCTGTCCGGAGGAGACGATCGTTCCCCTCTTGTCGAAGATGATGGCGCGGCTCGAGGTCGTGCCCTGGTCGATAGCGAGGATGTAGTCGCCCATGAGTAGATTCTCCTTTGAATGCGATTGGTGACGGTATCAGGATGTGAGCCCGAGCAGAACCGGCGAAGCGATGCCGGCGATCGCGCCGCCGAGGACGGGACCGGCGATCGGGACCCACGAGTAAGCCCAGTCGCTGGATCCCTTGCGCGGAATCGGCAGGATCGCGTGTGCGATGCGCGGACCGAGGTCACGCGCCGGGTTGATCGCGTAACCGGTGGGACCGCCGAGTGAGAGGCCGATCGCGACGACCACCAGCGCGACGGGAAGCGCCGTCAGTGGCCCCAGAGCACCCGGAACGCCCACGTTGATGTCTCCGAAGTCAGCGAAGGCGAGGATGCTGAACACGAGCACGAACGTCGCGATGACCTCGGTGGCGAGGTTGAGGCCGTAAGACCGGATGGCCGGGCCGGTGGCGAACACGCCCAGCTTGTTCTCGGGATCCTCTTCGCCGTCGAAGTGCTTCTTGTACGAGACCCAGCACAGGACAGCGCCGAAGACGCCGCCGAGCACTTCGGCGATCGTGGCGATGAGGAACATCGCGGGAGTGATCGTGCCGGTGACGAGCAGGCCCACGCCGACGGCGGGGTTGAGGATCGAGCCGGAGTACGCCGACGCCAGTACGCCTACGAACACGGCGAGCCCCCAGCCCCACGCGATCGCGATGACGCCGCCCGCGAAGCCCTTGGTCTTCGCCAGCACGACATTGGCGACGACGCCGCAGCCGAGCAGGACCAGAAGGGAGGTGCCGACGAACTCCGAGAGGAAGTACAGCAGCGGATTCAGTTCATTCATGTCTTCATTGACCTCTCAGGGGCGTCGTTCACCGACGCACAGTTCTGTTGGGACTCCGCGGTGCATCGATGAATCCGATGCTCCTGACGCCGCGGCGCGTCGGTCATGCGGCGAGGAGCAGACCGTGCTCCTCGCCGAGGTTGTGGAGCACCGACTCCACCTCGTGGACACGCCGGGCGGCATCCCACGACAGAAGCGGTGCGAGATGGGTCGCGATCTCCTCGAGCGTTCGACGCTCCACGCGCCCCGTGAACGCCAGGCTCGTGCGCCGGTGCACGACGTCTTCGAGTCGCCGAACCTGCTCTTCTCGCACCATCCATGCGAGTTCCCGCGTTGACAGATCGCCGTGCGCGAGCGGCTCATCCTCATCGTCCTGAACGAAGCGCCAGACGTCGGCCGCACGGGTACCGTAGCGGGCGAGCAACAGCTCCGCGCGCTCGCCGGCGCCGGCGAGGTGCTCGCCCATCCATGCGGCCCTAGCCGCGTCGGTCGTGGGGAAATCGCGCCCACCGCCGATCGGAAGCTGTCGCGTGTCGGTGGTGCGCGGCGCGCCGATGAGTTCGAGTACGCGCGTCGAGAGGGACTCGCCGAGCGCGCGGAACGTCGTCCACTTGCCGCCGACGAGGCTCACGAACGGAACGCGTCGCGAGGAGTCGACCTCGATCCGGTAGTCGCGCGAGACGAACCCTGGCGCGGTGTCCTCGTGGCGCGGCAGGGGACGGATGCCCGAGAAGCGGAAGACGATCTGCGAGCGATCGATGTCGATCGTCGGGAAGACGTGCCGGATGAGGTCGAAGAAGTAGTCGACCTCTTCCTCGGTGCAGACGGCGTTCTCGCGCGGATCGGCGTCGATGTCGGTCGTCCCGACCAGCACGCGACCCTTGAGAGGATAGATCAGCACGATGCGGCCGTCCGAGTGCTCGAAGAAGATCTCGCGACCGCGCGTGGCCTCCAGCAGCTCCGGGTGATCGAGCACGATGTGTGATCCCTTGGTGCCGCCCATGAAGCGCGTCGGCGTGCCCAGCGCCTCGTTCGTGAGGTCGGTCCACGGTCCCGACGTGTTGACCACCGCGTCCGCGGCGATCTCGAAGGTCTTCCCGGTCTCGCGGTCGCGGATCCGCACGCCGTCGTTCGTCGCGCCGATCGCCTCTGCATAGTTGATCGCCTGGGCGCCTTCGTGGGCGTCGATGCCGTCGAGGAGGACGTCGAGCGCAAGGCGCTCGGGGTCGTGCATCGAAGCGTCGAAGTAGGTGGCTGTGTACGCGACGCGGTCGTCGAGTGCGGGAAGGTCCTCGCTCGCCTTCCGGCGGCGCAGGAACCGGTGACGAGGAACCGAGCCGCCGTCGCGCGAGAACAGGTCGTAGATCATGAGACCGAGCTTGATGAGCGCGGCGCCGCGCTCCTGTGGGCGACCCGACTTGTGGGTCAGGAAGCGCATCGGAGCGGAGAGGATCCCCGAGAACGTCGAGTAGATCGGGATGGTCGTCTCAAGCGGGCGCACGAAGTGCGGGGCCAGTCGGAGGAGCCTGTTGCGCTCCTGCACGGATTCCCGCACGAGGCGGAACTCGCCGTTCTCCAGGTAGCGGATGCCGCCGTGCACCATGTGGCTCGACGCAGCGGACGCGCCGGATGCGAAGTCACTCCGCTCGACGAGGACGACGTCGACGCCCTGCAGCGCGAGATCGCGGAAGGTCGAGATCCCGTTGATGCCGCCGCCGATCACGACGACCGATGTGCGCCCTGCCTCGCGCACGGCGCGGACGGAGGATCGTTCGGGGAGCGGGGCGGTGTCAGTCATGCGAGGCCTTTCTCGGGAAGCTCCGTATAGCCTTCTGCGGAGGAGCTTTGTACAGCTTTCTCGCTGTGGGCATAAATGGGCAAACTCCGTGCACGTATGTGCAGATCAGTTTCGGGATGGAGGCGTTATGGAGCGCGAACCGCATAATGCACGCGATCCGAGGATCGAAGCAGCGCTCACTGCCGCGCGTCTGTACTACCTGCAGGATCGGACCATGGAGGCGATCGCCCGCGAGATGAGGGTGTCGCGCTCATCCGTGTCGAGGCTGCTCAGCCAGGCGAGAGACGCGGGAATCGTGGACATCCAGATCAACTCGCCGCTCGCGCACGGCGGCGGCCTCGAGGCGCGGCTGCACGATCGCTTCGGCATTACGGCGCACGTCGTCCCGGTTCCTGTCAGGGCGAGTGAGGCCGACCGGCTCGACCGCGTCGCACGTACCGCGTCGCACGCCGTCGCGCAGTTCGTGGATTCGAACATGGTCGTCGGTGTGGCGTGGGGGTCGACGCTGAGCGTCGTGAGTCGGCACCTCCCGCAAAAGCCGACGCACAACACGATCGTCGTCCAGCTCAACGGCGCAGGAAACACCCAGACGACGGGCGTCGAGTACTCCAGCGAGATCCTCCAGCGATTCGGGACAGCCTTCGGCGCCGAGGTGCAGCAGTTCCCGGTGCCGGCGTTCTTCGACGATCCCGCGACCCGCACGGCGATGTGGCGAGAGCGGATGACGAAGCGGGTGCTGAATCTGCAGGCGCGGATGGATGTCGCCGTGTTCAGCGTCGGATCTCCCTCATCCGATGTTCCCAGCCACGTGTACGTGGGTGCGTACCTCGACCGCGACGACTACCGAAGCCTTGCTGAGGACCGCGCCGTCGGCGATGTCGCAACCGTGTTCTTCCGCGGGGACGGGACGTGGCGCGACATTCGCCTCAATGCCCGCTCGACGGGCCCCTCACTGGACCGACTCAGCAGGGTGCCGCGTCGTGTGTGCGTGGTGGCGGGGCAACACAAGCTCCAGAGCGTGCGCGCCGCCCTGGAAGCGGGCATCATCACCGACCTCGTGCTCGACGAGGCGCTCGCGGAGGCCCTGACATCGACGTGAGCGCCCTGGCTACTCGCCTTCGGCGCGGCCCAGGCGCCAGTAGCCCATGAATGCGACGGCGCGGCGGTCGACGCCGACGTCGCGGACAAGGTGCCTGCGCAGCTGCTTGATCGCGCTGGACTCGCCCGCGATCCATGCGTAGAGGGGTGCGCTCTTCAGGGCGGCACCTCCCTTGGCAGAGCGCGGCACCTCCCACAGCATGCCGGCGTCGATGTCGATCTCCTCGACGTCCGCGCCGCGCCCGTCGGGGCACAGCGCCTCTGCGTGTTCCGTGACGGCCCGGATGAGGTGCTCGTGGCGCTGGGCCCCATCGCGGGAACCGACGTGCACGCGGAAACCGGGATGAGCGGGAAGGTATGCGCGATCTGCGGCATCCGGAACTTCGAGCACCACGACGCCTCGCGCTGACGGCGGCAGCTGCTCGAGGATGACGGCGATGGCGGGGGCGGCGGTCTCGTCGCCCACGAGCAGGAACTGCTCGGTGCTGGCGGGCGGAACGAAATCCAGCCCGAGGTTCGCGCCGTTGTGATGGATGGTCGGCGCGGCGATGAGCACCTCGTCGCCGACGGTGGCGTCGCGGATCCAAGCGGAGGCGGGGCCGGAGACCTCGTGGGCGACCATGTCGATGTCGATCTCGTGCACGTCGTTCCGCACCGCCCTGGTCGTATAGGTGCGGAACGGATGCCGTTCGTCCGGATGCTGCTCGCGCCACTGGGCGTACCAGTCGTCGCCGGTGGGCATCGCGTCGAGCGGAACCCCGGGGCGGGGGAAGACGACCTTGATGCGCTGGTCGTATCCGGGATCGCCGTATTCATCGAGGTCGGCGCCGGTGAACGTGAATCGGCGGAAGCTCGGTGTGATGTCGGTGATGCGCGAGACCTCCGCGCGGAAGATCCGCATCGGACGGGTGTCGGTTGCGGTGATGGTCATGTGGCGGCTCCTGCCGTGCGGTCGGTGCTCTCGGAGCGAGCGGGGTCGGGCGAGACAGTGTCCGTGTCGCCGTCGGACAGAGAATGATGGCGCCCGCGCGGTACGACCAGCGGGGTTCCGGAGACCGGGTCGGGGATGACCTCGGCGGTGAGACCGAACACCTCATCGATCAGCCCGGCCGTGACGACCTCGCTCGGGGCGCCGCCGGCGACCAGCCTGCCGTCGCACATCGCGAACAGATGGTCGGCGTAGCGGGCGGCCAAGTTGACGTCGTGCAGCACCATCGCGATCGTGGTGCCGCGCGTGCGATTCAGATCGGTGAGCAGATCGAGCACCTCGATCTGATGCGCGAGGTCGAGGAAGGTCGTCGGTTCGTCGAGAAGGAGCACGTCCGTGCCCTGGGCGAGCGCCATCGCGATCCACACCCGCTGGCGCTGACCGCCAGACAGTTCGTCCACGGGACGATTGGCGAGGTCAGCGGTGCCGGTGATCTCCAGCGCTTCGGTGACAGCGCTCTCGTCCGCCGCGGACCACGAGCGGAACAGCTTCTGGTGCGGATGGCGGCCGCGCCCGACGAGATCGGCGACGGCGATGCCCTCCGGCGCGATCGGCTGCTGCGGGAGCAGGCCGAGTGAGCGCGCGAGCTGCTTCGTGGGCATCCGGACGATGCTCTCGCCATCGAGCAGCACAGAACCCGACTGGGCGGGCAGCAACCGCGAGAGCGTGCGCAGCAGGGTGGACTTTCCGCAGGCGTTGGCCCCGACGATGACGCTGATTCCGCCGGGAGGGAGCTCCAGGTCGACGCCGTCGACGATGGTGACCTGTCCGTATCCGGCGTGCAGATCCTCCGCGGAGAGGGAGCGGACTTCGGTCATGATGAGCCTCCGAGCCTGCTGGTGCGGATGAGAAGGAAGAGCAGATAGGGCGCGCCGAGAATACCCGTGATCACACCGACGGGGAACTTCGTGCTGAAGGCGAACTGCCCGATCAGATCGGCGGCCAGCACCAAGCACGAGCCGACGAGCGCGGCCGGCACGACCAGGGAGGAGCCCGCCCCGACGATGCGCGCGGCGATGGGTCCCGCGAGGAAGGCGACGAACGCGATCGGACCGGTTGTGGCTGTGGCGAAGCACGCCAGTGCCACGGCCGACACGATGAGGAGCAGGCGCGTTCGGTCGACGCGCACGCCGAGGGCCGTCGCGGATGCGTCACCCATCTCAAGTGCGCGCAGATCCCGCGAGAGGAAGAGGACCAGGGGCATCAGCGCGGCCACGGCGATGGCCAGTGCTGGGATGTCCTCCATCCGGGAGCCGTTGAGGCTGCCCGTCAACCAGCGCATGGCGACGGCCACGTCCCACTCCGCCGCGCGCTGGATCAGATAGGACACGACGGCGTCCAGCATCGCGCCGATGCCGATGCCGATCAGGATGAGGCGCCCGCCGGTGGATTCGCCGCCGCGCGCCGCGAGGTAGATCGCGGCGGCCGTGGCGACGCCCATCAGCAGCGAGAGCGTCAGTGTGAGCGGCGCGGACAGATGCAGCACGACCAGCGACAGCACCGCGGCGACGCTCGCACCGGATGTGATGCCGATCACGTCGGGGCTGGCGAGGGGATTGCGCAGCAGGGTCTGGAACGTGGTGCCGGCGATGCCGAACGCGATGCCGGCCAGGACGCCCGTCAGCGCGCGGGGAATCCGCTGGCGCCCGACGGTGAAAGACGCACCAGGCACATCCTGTCCGGCGATGACGGCGATGATGTCGCTGAGCGGGTAGAACGTCTCGCCGACGAGCACCGTGGTGATCAGCAGGGCGACGAGCAGCGCTCCGAGCACGGAGACGCCGATCCATCGCCGCCGAGAGCGAGTGCGTCGGCCGAGGCGAAGGTCATCGAGCGGTGTCGGCGCTGTCGGCGCGATCCGGGTGTCGGTGGCGGCGGTCATCACAGAGCCCGCATCCGGGTGCGGCGGGCGATCATGACGAGCACGGGGGCGCCGATGAAGGCAGTGAGGATGCCGGCCTCCACCTCGCCGGGCGAACCGAGCACGCGTCCTGCGGTGTCGGCCACCGTGAGGAGCACGGCCCCGAGCGGCGCGGACAGCGGCAGGATCCACCGTTGGTCAGGACCGACGACGAGCCGGACGACATGGGGCACCATCAGTCCGACGAACGCGATCGGCCCGCACACGGCGGTGACGCCGGCGCACAGCGCCACGCCTGCGGCGGCAGCGATCGCCCTGGTGCGCCCGATGCGCACGCCGAGACCGACGGCGACCTCGTCGCCGAGAGCAAGCGCGTTGAGACCCGGAGCGAACACCAGCACGGTCACCGCCGCGACGACGAGAAGGGGGGTGACGACGCCGAGCGCCGTCCAATCGGCACCGCCGACCCCACCGACCTGCCAGAACCGGAACTCGTTCATCGCGGCGGTCCTTGGCAGCAGCACGGCGCTGACGAGCGACGACAGCGCCGCCGTCGTCGCCGCGCCCGCGAGCGCCAGTTTGATCGGTGTGGCACCGCCTGCGCCGATGGAACCGACGACGTAGACGAACGCCGCCGCGAGTGCACCGCCCACCAGCGCGAGGCCGAGGTAGGCGAAAAGCGTGGTCGCACCGAAGAAGGCGATCCCGCACACGACGAACAGTGCGGCGCCCGTGTTGACGCCGAGGATGCCGGGATCGGCGATCGGATTGCGGGTGATGGCCTGCATCACAGCGCCCGACAGGGCGAGAGCGGCGCCTGCGAGCAGCGCGAGCAGCGTGCGCGGGATGCGCTCCTGCACCGCGATCGCCCCGATTCCGGTGGTGGTCTCTCCGCGCATCCACGCGATCAGGCCGTCGACGATGTCGACGGGTTCGACGGCGCGTGAGCCGAAGGCCAGTGACGCCGCGGCTGCCGCGGCGACGGCGGCGACGCTCACCGCGACGAGAACGGCGCGCCGCGTCGCCGGTGCCGCCACGGGGGCGGAACCGGTCGGACGAGGCGGCGCCAGGGTCACTCGGCCTTCGACGCGGCGTCGTCCAGGAGGGAGACGTAGTCGTCGAGCATCCACGGGATCGACAGCGCGGTGGGTGTCACGGCGCCGCTGAATGCGTCACCGCTGCCGACGGCGACGACCGCGCCGTTCTGCACGGCCGGCACGGTGCTCCACAGCGGGTCGGACTGCAGCGCGTCCAGGAGCGTGTCGTCGCCGTATGCGACGATCACGTCGACGTCGGCGATCTGATCGGCGTTCTCTGCGGAGATGTCGGCGTAGAAGCTGCCGCTCTCGGTGGTCTCCACCGCGAGATCGGGGAAGTCGAAGCCCAGGTCGCCGAGGAACGCCGTCCGCGAGTCCTCCGTCGCATAGATCGACGCCGTCGAGAGGTCAGCCGGGGTCATATAGAAGAACGCCGCCTTCTTGCCTTCGAAGCTCGTCAGACCGCTCGTCGCGTCGGCGATCTGCTGGTCCAGGTCCTCGACCAGCTGTTCGCCTTCGTCTGCCTGTCCGAGCGCCTCGGCGTCGGTCAGGATGACATCGCGCCACGGCGTGTACCACGCCACTTCGGGGTACGCGACGGTGGGGGCGATCTCGGTGAGCGTGTCGTACTCCTCCTGAGTCAACCCGGAGTACGCCGCGAGGATCAGATCGGGCTGCGCATCCGCGATCGCGGTGAAGTCGACTCCGTCGGTCGTGTCGAAGACGACCGGATCGTCTGCACCGAGCTCTTCGTATCCGTCGAGCGACCAGTCGTACAAGCCGAGGCCGTCGTCGCTCGCCATGGACCACGTCTGGTCATCGACGCCGACGGGCGCGACGCCGAGCGCGAGTGCGACGTCCTGGTTGCCCCAGCCGACGGTCGCGACCCGCTCGACGCCATCCGGGATCTGGGTCGTGCCCAGCGCGTGCGTGATCTCGATGCCGCCGCTGTCGCCGACCGACGCCTCGGAGCCTTCTCCGTCGGTGGCGCACGAAGCGAGAAGCAGCGCTGACGCCGCGAGGGAAGTGACTGCCAGCAGATGGCGGGAACGCATGGGAAGACCTTTCGAGAGAGGGGAGAGCCCTCGGCGGTGAAGCGATGCGCGCAGCCGGATCGAGTCCATCGATCGAGACAAACGTGCTCAGGACAGGCTTACCTAATCTACGCCGCGATGCAACTCTGTGGAACCCGTGAATGCGGCCGCTCGGATACTGGGCGAACACGGAGGCGCGCCAATTAGCGGGAAGGGCGCTTTCTCTGGCAGAATGGAGGTTTGGAACGCGGGAACGACCCTCTATCCTTCCCGTGAACCTCCCTGAGAGCTTCCGCCGGCGTGCATCACCCCACGCGCGAGGCGATTGGTTCGTTCACTTCGAAAACCACAGGAGAAACGTGGCTGTCAAGATCCGTCTCAAGCGTCTGGGCAAGATCCGTGCGCCGTATTACCGCATCATCGTTGCCGACTCGCGCAAGAAGCGCGACGGTCGTGTGATCGAGGAGATCGGCAAGTACCACCCGACGCAGGAGCCCTCGTTCATCGAGGTCGACTCCGAGCGTGCACAGTACTGGCTCAGCGTCGGCGCCCAGCCGAGCGACCAGGTGCGCGCCATCCTCAAGCTGACCGGCGACTGGGGCACCTTCAAGGGCGAGAAGGACGCCAAGAACACGGTCAAGGTCGCCGGCGAGAAGGTCGACTTCGAGGTCGACTCGAACAAGAAGTCGGTCATCAAGCCGAAGGCCGAGAAGAAGGCTGAGGAGCCGGCAGCGGCTCCCGCCGAGGACGCCGCAGAGGCGCCCGCCGAAGAGACCGCAGAGTAACCGTCGTGTTGGCTGCCGCGCTCGAGCACACCGTGAAGGGCATCGTCGATCGCCCTGAGGATGTGCGCGTCATCTCGTCGACCACACCCCGCGGCGACGTGCTGGAAGTGCACGTCGCCGAGGAGGACCGTGGGCGAGTGATCGGGCGCGGCGGCCGCACCGCGAAGGCACTGCGCACGGTTGTGAACGCCCTCGCCGACGGCAAGCGCGTCCGCGTCGACGTCGCCGACGACTGATCGTGACCGAGCGCGCAGCGAAACAGCAGCTTCGAGTCGGTCGCCTCCTGAAGGCCCATGGGCTCAAGGGAGCACTCAAGCTCGAGCTGTACACAGACAACCCCGACGGCCGTTTCGTGCCGGGGGCGACGTTCACACTGCAGGTTCCGCAGGACTCGAAGTGGCACGGCAAGACCGTCACCGTTCGCGAGTTCCGCTGGATGAACAATCACCCGGTCGTCTTCCTCGATGGAATCGATGACCGCAACGAGGCCGAGAGCATCGTCCGGGCCATCCTGTGGATCGAGCAGGACCAGGCCGAGGCGGAGGCGCAGCCCGAGGACGACGCGTGGTACGACCACCAGCTCGCCGGGCTCGACGTCGTCCGCGACGGGGTCGTGGTCGGCAAGGTCTCCCGCGTCGACCATCTCCCGTCGCACGATCTGCTCATCGTCCGGTCGGACGGCGATGAGGTCATGGTGCCCTTCGTCTCGGCGATCGTGCCCGAGGTCGACCTTGCAGCCGGGCGCGTCACGGTCACACCTCCCGCCGGACTGTTCGAGGAGCTCCCGGATGACGCGGCTGCCGCGCCCGAGACGCCGGATGATGCACCCGAGGCGCCGGATGCCGACGGGCCGGCCGACGACCGAGCGGTCTGAGCGGTCGCGCCGACAGGCTCGCCCGGCTCGCGGGTCGTGGGCGCCGCACAGGTGCAGCCTCTAGGCTTGTCCGGTGCGCCTGGATGTCATCACGATCTTTCCGTCGTTCTTCGACGTTCTCGATGTCTCACTGATCGGGAAGGCGCGTGAGCGCGGTCTGATCGACGTCGGCGTGCACGATCTGCGCGACTGGACGCACGATCGCCACCGCACGGTCGACGACACCCCTTACGGCGGCGGCGCCGGCATGGTGATGAAGCCCGAACCGTGGGGCGAGGCACTCGATCACACCCTCACCGACGACGCCGTGCTGATCGTTCCGTCACCCGCGGGCGAGCGGTTCACACAGCCATTGGCCCGTGAACTGGCTGACGAGAAGCACCTCGTGTTCGCGTGCGGTCGCTACGAGGGCATCGACCAGCGCGTCATCGATCACTATTCGGGGCGCGGGCGCGTGCGCCTGATCAGTCTCGGCGACTACGTGCTCAACGGCGGCGAGGTCGCGGTGATGGCGATGATCGAGGCCGTGACGCGCCTGCTTCCCGGGATGGTCGGCAACCCGGCCAGCCTCGTGGAGGAATCCCACGAGGAGGACGGTCTGCTCGAGTACCCGATCTACACGAAGCCGGCCGAGTGGCGCGGCCTGGAGGTGCCGCCCGTGCTGCTGAGCGGCAATCACGGCGCCGTGGATTCCTGGCGCCGCGAGCAGAGCATCGAGCGGACGAAGGCGCACCGACCCGATCTCCTTCCCGACGGCGAGGGCTGACGCGACGAAGGCCTCGCGAACGCTCAGAGGCTGAGCGTCGCGGTGCCTTCGTCGTAGCGCTCCCGGATGATCCGGACGATGCGCGGGTCTGCGCCGTCGTCGCCGACGCCGAGGGGCGCGGTGACGACATCGGCACCGGCGCGAGAGATGAGATCGGCGAAATGACCGGGAGCGAGCACATAGCTGGCGGCGATCACGCGCTCCGCACCGGCCTCGCGGGCCTGCTGCACCGCGTCGGCGACGGTGGGCTGCGCGCCGTAGGCGAAGCCGCAGGTGACGGGAACGGGTATGCGCGCCTCCAGGGCTGTGCGCATCTCTTCGACGCGTGCCGCCGCCTCGGGGCGCGAGGATCCGGCGGCGGCGAGCACGACGCGGTCGCCGGGTTCGGGGGAGAACGCAGCGATCCGCTCGGCCAGCGAATCGACCAGCAGAGGATGCGGGCCCAGCGTGCCGGTCGCGACGACCCCGGCGCGCTGTGCGGCGGCGCGGCCGATGTCGACGGCGGTGTGGAAGCCGGGCGAGAGCAGCAGCGGCACGATCACGGCCGGGCCGTCGGATGAGGAGACGACCTCGTCGACCTGAGGATGCTGCACGTCGACGTACGTCTCGATGGTCGGTGCGCCGACGGCGCGCTCCGCAGCCGCGACGAGAGCACTGATCGTTCGTCGCCCCTCTGCGGAATCGGTCCCGTGCGAGCAGCACACGAGTGTGGGTGCCGTCATGCGGAGTCCTCCACATCGAGCCGGTACCCGCGCTTGACGACGGTCGCCACCAGCGTCGGATCACCGAGGCCGGTGCGCAGCCGTGCGACGGCCATGTCGACGGCGTGAGGGCTCAGTCCGGTGCCGGGCAGAGCGCCCTGGATCTCGCCGCGCGTCACGACGGAACCTCCGGCGTCGAACAGCACGCTGAGCACGGAGGTCGAGGTCGGCGAGAGCGGCAGGTGCGTGCCGTCGAGCACGGCACCGGAGCTGCGCATTTCGAGATGGCCGCTCCTCGTGGTGAGCGACGGTGCGCCGCCCGCGCCGAAATGCGTGACGACGAGGCGCACGAGTGAGCCCAAGCGTCCTCGCTCAGCGATGGACGTGACGAGGTCGCGCCGATGCAGCGGGCCTGCGGTGATCGGGCCGACGGAGGCGAGCAGCAGACGGTTGGTCGCCGCACGCTCACGGATCGCGTCGAGTGCGTCCGCCTTCTCCGCGGCGTCGAGCCAGGCGTGCGCCGCAGGCGCCGAGGTGAACAGCACAGCGTCGGCGTCTCCGCCGGCCGCCGCGATCGTCGAGACGCTCACGGCGCCGGCGTCGAGCGGCGGACCCCAGCGGTACACGGTCAGGCTGGTGACGTCCGCGCCGTGCTCCGTCAGAAGCTCGTCGAGCCCGTCTGCGCCGGATCCGTGGTGCTGCACCGCGACGCGGAGGCCGGTGACGCCGCGGGCCACGAGGTACTCGCCGAGCTCCGCCGTGGTCTCCGTCTCCGCGACCCAGTCCGCGGTGAGTCCCGCCTGCTGGATCGCCCCGCGTGCCTTGGGCCCCCTGGCGACGATCTGGGCATCGGCGAGGGCACCGAGCAGCTCATCGGCGAGGCCTGCTTCGTGTGCGGCCTCGACCCAGCCGCGGAAGCCGACGCCGGTCGTGGCGACCACGATATCCGGAGGAGACGCGATCAGCTCCCTGGTGACGACCAGGAGGGCGTCGTCGTCGGCGTGGGGAACGATCGTGAGTGCGGGCGCGGCGATCATGGCGGCGCCGTGCCTGGCGAGCGCAGCGGCCAGCTCGGACGAGCGACGGTGCGCCGTGCTGATGATGCGGCAGCCGTCCAGCGCCGCCGAGAGCTGCCCGCCCGTCGTCATCAGGCGCTTCCCGCCGAGACCGGTGCGGTGGCCCCTGTCTCAGGCAGCAGCAGGCCCGCCTTCGCGACCTCTCCGATCACGATGACGGACGGGTTGCGCACCTGCGCTTCGACGAGCTCACGGGCCGCGTCGCCGAGGGTCGAGCGGATCGTGCGCTGACACTCGGAATGGCCGTTCTCGACGACGGCGACCGGCCGCCCGGCCGGCGCACCCATCCGGATGGCCTGCCGCGACATCGATGCGAACGCGGCGACTCCCATGAGCAGCACGGTGGTGACGGAATCGTCGCGCATCGCCGCGATGTCGGCCATGCTCAGGCCGCTCTGCCCGTTGATGATGTGCATGCTCGAGGCGACGCCGCGGTGGGTGACCGGGATGCCAGCCGCCTGCGGCACCGCCATCGCGCTGGATGGTGCGGGGACCACCTCGACGGGCACGCCGGCGGCGTGGCACGCGGCGACCTCCTCGCCTCCGCGTCCGTACACGAACGGGTCGCCGCCCTTGAGCCGCACGACACGCTTTCCTGCGCGGGCGAACTCGACGAGCAGCGCGTTGATCTCGGGCTGAGGCACCGGATGGCTGCCAGGCGCCTTGCCTACATGCACCACTTCGACATCCGGAGCGAGTTCATCCAGAACGGCGACCGGACCGAGACGGTCTGTGACGACGACGTCGGCCTCCGCGAGCAGGCGCCTCGCCCTGAGCGTCATGAGATCGACGGGGCCAGGACCGCCGCCGACGAGCGCGACGCGGCCCGGCACGGAACGGTGCCTGCGCAGATCGACGCCGCCGGAGTCGAGCACCTCCCGGATGCTCGCCGACACGCGGACGGATCGGCGAGGGTCGACCCCGTCGCCCGAGGTGACGCCGATGACGACGTCGCCGGAGCGCACCTCGCTGGTCATCCTGGCGCTGCCGTGGGCACCGTCGGAGGCGTTCACGCAGAAGACTCGCTGACGTTCGCACCACGCGGCGACGTCTGCGTCGACGCGCGCGTCGCCCGTCGCAGTGTGCACGATCCAAGCGCCGTCGACGTCGTCGGAGCGCACCTCGCGCTCATGCCACTCGATGCGGCGGTCGGCGACGATCGCCGAGACGGCGGGGGAGAGCTCGGGGGCGACGATCACGATGTGCGCCTGCTCGTCGACGAAACGGGGAAGGCGCCGCGCGGTCACCGAGCCGCCGCCGACGATGAGAACGCGTCGTCCGGCGAGGCTGATGCCCAGTGTGGTCGTCACCGTGTCTCCGCCTCTCCGATCAGTACGCGTCCGCCGTCGATCTCGACGGCGTGCACACGCAGGTGCCGCGACTCGCGACCGTGCGTCTCCAACACCTCCCCCGTGCGCAGATCCCACACCTGCTTGTGCAGAGGGGATGCGATCGTGGGCGTCTCGGTGCCGTCGGCGACCAGGCGCGTTCCGACGATACCCCGCGAGAGGACGTTGGCCCCGGAGTACGGGTCGCAATTCGACACAGCCCGGACGGAGCCGTCCGGCAACAGGAAGAGTGCGACCTGCGTGCCGCCGTCGAGCAGTGCCGCCCTGCCGCGCTCCACCTCGAGGTCGGTGACGGCGCAGACGTCGACGCGGACGCCTGGGTCGGCGGACTGCTCCATCCGGACCGTCTGAATCGTCATCGGCGCACCTCCAGGGTGGTTCCTGCGATCATCACGGCGCCCGATTCGCGCTCCTCGGCCGAGGCAGGGCGCACCTGATCGCGCTCGGAGACGTAGGCGAGGGACGGATCGGGGGTGTCGGGTGCGTTCACGAAGGAATGGAACCTGCGCATCTTGTCGGGATCCTCCAGCGCCGCCGCCCACTCGTCCTGGTAGCCGGCGACGTGGCGCGCCATCGCGGCGTCGAGGTCATCGCAGATGCCCAGCGAGTCTTCGAAGATGACCTCGCGCAGCCCGTCCAGGCCGCCCTCCAGCTCCTGCATCCACGGCGCCGTGCGCTGCAGTCGGTCGGCCGTGCGGATGTAGTACATGAAGAAGCGGTCGATCGCGCGGATGAGCTCCGCGTCGCTGAGCCCTTCGGAGAGCAGCTCCGCGTGCCGCGGGGTGAAGCCGCCGTTCCCGCCGACGTACATGTTCCAGCCGTTCTCCGTGGCGATCACTCCCACGTCCTTGCCTCGGGCCTCGGCGCATTCGCGGGCGCATCCGGAGACGCCGAGCTTGAGCTTGTGCGGGGAGCGCAGGCCGCGATAGCGCAGTTCGAGGTTCACGGCCATGCCGACCGCGTCGAGCACGCCGTAGCGGCACCAGGTCGAGCCGACGCACGACTTCACCGTGCGCAGCGATTTGCCGTACGCCTGCCCCGATTCGAACCCGGCGTCGACGAGTTCGCGCCAGATGAGGGGGAGCTGTTCGAGGCGGGCGCCGAACATGTCGATGCGCTGACCGCCGGTGAGCTTCGTGTACAGACCGTACTTCTTCGCCACGTTGCCGATCACCACAAGGCCCTCCGGGGTCACCTCGCCGCCCGGCATGCGCGGGACGACCGAGTAGGAGCCGTCCTTCTGCATGTTCGCCATGACGTGGTCGTTGGTGTCCTGCAGCGTCGCATTCTCGCCGTCGAGCACGTGCTCGCCGACCAGACCGGACAGGATGCTCGCGACAGTCGGCTTGCAGACGTCGCAGCCGCGACCACGGCCGAAGCGCTCGATGATCTGCGTGAACGTGGTCAGCTCCGCCACGCGCACGGCATCGAACAGCTGGCGGCGCGACATATCGAAGTGTTCGCACAGCGCGTTCGAGACCGTCTTGCCGAGCGAGGTGAGCTCCTTGCCCACGAGCTTCTTCACCAGCACGAAGCACGAACCGCACGTGGCGCCGGCGCGGGTGCACCCCTTGACCTCATCGGCGTCGGCGCATCCGTCCTCGTGCACGGCGCCACGGATCCGGCCCGCCGTCACCGACGAACACGAGCACACGATCGCCTCGTCGGGAAGGTCGCCGGTGGGCGCTGCCACGCCGTCGGCCGGCATCAGGTATCCGGAGGGGTCTGCGCCGAGCGGACCGCCGACCAACGGGCGGAGCGAGCCGTACGCTGAGGCGTCGCCGACGAGTACGCCGCCGAGCAGCGTCTTCGCGTCGTCGGAGAGGACGAGCTTCTTGTAGGTGCCGCCGACGGGGTCGGAGAACACGACGTCGAGTGCATTCGGGGAGGCCGCGAACGCGTCGCCGAAGCTTGCGACGTCGACGCCGGAGAGCTTGAGCTTCGTCGACTCGTCGAAGCCGGGGAACGTCGATTCCCCGCCGCAGAGCCGATCGGCGGCGACCTCTGCCATCGCGTAGCCTGGCGCGACGAGTCCGACGCTGCGGCCGCCGTGGCTGGCGACCTCGCCGATCGCGAGCACCGCGGGGTCGTTCGTCGCGCATCCGTCGTCGATGCGCACACCGCCGCGGGGTTCCGCCTCGAGACCGGCTTCGCGGGCGAGGGAGTCGTTGGGGCGCACGCCGACGGTGAAGATCACGATGTCGGTCTCCTCGTAGGAGCCGTCGGGGAACTCGAGCGCCGCCACGGCGCCCTCCGGTCCGGGGGCCACGCGCGTCGCCCGCGACTCGGTGCGGATCCGGATGTCGCGCTCCCGGATGAGGCGGCCGAGCACCTCGCCGCCCGCACGGTCGATCTGCGCGGAGAGGAGATGGGTGCCCGAATGGATGACGCTGCATTCGGCGTCTAGGCCCTGGAGCGCGCCCGCCGCCTCGAGCCCGAGCAGGCCGCCGCCGACGACAGTGCCGCGCAGGGGGCGGCCGAGCTCGGCGGAGCGCTGGCGCACGAACGACGTGATCTCCTCGAGGTCATCGACCGTGCGGTACACGAAGGTGCCTGGCAGGTGCGAGCCGTCGATCGCGGGGCGCGCGGCGTACGAGCCAGTGGCGAGCACGAGCGTGTCGTACGCGTATCGGCGGCGAGCGGCCGTCGTCACGATCCGCTCGCTGCGGTCGATGAACGTCGCGGCATCGCCGGTGACGAGCTCGACCCGCGGGTCGAGCAGGGGAGAGGCGTCGAGAGCGAGATCCTCTGCCGCACGGCCGTCGAACCAGCTGGTCAGGCCGACCCTGTCGTAGGGTGCGCGCGGCTCGTCGCCGATGACAGTGATCCGCCATGGAGCGTCGCCGCGCGAGAGCAGGCTCTCGACGAAGCGGTGGGCGACCATGCCGGCGCCGATCACGACCACCCGGTGGGTGTCGGTGCTCGGCGAGGGGTCGACGTGCGATCGGGAGGTCATGGCGCCAGGCTAGGAACTGCGTGTTTCGTCGCAGGTGCGCGTGTGTTTCCTCACGTGAACGGAAAGCTCACGCCCACAGCTCGGCTCGTGTGAGTCTGTGTGTTCCCGGCGCCTGGACCGTCAGCCGGTGGCGTTCGCCGCGGTGCGGTCGGTGTCGGTGAAGGCCTCGCGCGGCACGATGAGCAGTGCGGCCGCAGCCACGAGAGCCGTGAGTCCGCACACGAGCCACACCGTGACATAGCCGGTGAGCGAGCCGGCCGTCGCGTCGCCGCCGTCGATGGCCGTGGCCGCGCCGTTCAGCAGGGCGATGCCGAACACGCACGACGCGATCGCCCCGCCGACGGTCTTGACGGAGTTGGTCAGCCCTGTGGCGACTCCGGTCTGCGACGGTGGGGCGGCCGCGGCGGCGGTCGCGGGCAGGGCGGCGACGAGCGCCCCCGATCCGAGCCCGGCGACGGCCATGTTGATCGTGGTCTGGGCATAGGTGTCGTGCAGCGGCAGGAACATCAGATACCCGACGGCGACGAGAAGCGCCGCGATGATGAGCGCGACGCGCGGGGTCGTGGCACGGGCGAGGTACGGGAACAGCAGCGCTCCGACGATCATGGCGATGAGGTAGAAACCGATGATGAGCGATGTGTCGAACCCGGATGTGCCGAGGCCGTATCCGTAGACGTCGGGGTCGGTGCGGGCGAACGTCGACAGCGGCGCCTGGGCGCCGAGCACACTCACGCCGAACAGCCCTGCAGTGAGGAACACGGGCCACAGCGACGGGGAGCGGAACATGCGCACGTCGATGAGCGGGTCGGAACAGCGCAGCTCCCACAGCACGAACGGCACGATCAGCAGCACTCCGACGGCGACGGCGCCCCACGCGAACGGGTCGCCAGGCCCGCCGATGCGCAGCAGACTGAGGCCGCCCGTGAAGGCGACGAGCGCGAGGGAGACGAGAATGAGGCCGCCGGTGTCGAACACGCCGCCCACGGGATCCGGCGGCTCCGCGACGCCGAACAGGATGACGAAGAAGCAGATGACGACCGCGACGGCGGGGATCAGCAGCACCAGCCAGAGGGGGAGCGTATCGATGAGCGCTCCGCCGAGGAGTGCTCCGCCGATCGCGCCGAGCTCGAGGGAGGCGACGAGCACACCCGCCGCCTTGGCGGTCACGGACGCGGGCTTCACGCCTGCCTGCTCCGCGAGCCGGCGGGCGCGGATCCAGATGAGCGCCACCTCGAGCGGGAGCCAGACGACGTAGAACCCCTGCAGCGCCCAGGCGACGAGGAAGACCGCGAACGAGTCGGTGAACGGCATCGCGAGCGACGCCAGCGCCGTCGCAGCCGTTGAGACGAGCAGCATGCGCTTGTGGCCGACCATGTCGCCGAGCTTGGCGAAGGCGGGAACGACGAGAGCGGAGAGCATCAGCTGCGAGCCCTCGAGCCAGTTCACGTCGGCGTCGTGCACTCCGAGGTGACGCGCGATGTCGGTGAGCATCGGCGTGTAGTAACCCTGAAGGATGCCGCTGGTGAACTCGACGAACGCGAGGAAACCGACGATGCCGACGAGCGCGCGCAGCCCCGTGGCCGCGGCGGGCGCGGTCACGCCAGACTCCGGATGAGGGTCGAGTGGAAGTCGCGTCCGCGTTCGAGAGAGGAGATCGACACGCACTCGTTCGTGCCGTGGATCGAGGCGCGCTGTGCGCTCGACATCTCCAGCGGCGCGAAGCGGTACACGGCGGGCCAGCGCCGGTGGAAGTGGCGGGCGTCGCTGGCCTGCATCATCAGGTACGGTGCGGGGAGTGCATCCGGATACGCCGCGGCAACAGCGCCTGCGACGGCGGCGAATTGCCGTTCGTCGACGGGAGACTCGGGCGACGGATCGTCGCCTTCGAGCACCTCGATGTCTATGCGGGGGTCTGCGATGCGGCGGCGCACACGCCTGACGATGTACTCAACCGTCTCCCCGGGGACGATGCGCAGGTTGAGAGTCGCTGAGGCGTGCGCGGGGAGCACGTTGGAGGCGGAACCGCCCGCGAGCATCGTCGTCGCGATCGTGGTGCGGATGAGAGCGGCAGGCTCCCCTCCGAGAGCGGCGAACACGCGACCGCCCAACCAGGGCCACCGCGCGAGCGCGAGCAGCAGCATCCGGGCCGGTCGGGACGCTCTGACCGCGAAGATGCGCAGCATGCGCGAGATCGAGCGGGGCATCCGGGGGCGGAACGTCGAAGGTTCGAGCCGCTCGACTGCTCTTGCGATCCGCGTCACGGCGGTGTGCCCGCGAGGAGCTGAGGCGTGACCGCCGTCGCCGCGGGCTGTCAGGCGCAGGGTGGCCACGCCTTTCTCACCGACGCCGATCATGGCCGCGCTGCCGCGGACGAAGGGGAGCGGCGCATCGACGACGGCACCGCCCTCGTCGATGACGAGCCACGGCGACACACCTCGGGTCGCGAGTTCTTCCGCAATCGCCGCGGCGGAGGCTCCGTGCACCTCTTCGTCGCCGCCGAAGGACAGATAGACATCGCGCGCGGGGGCGTGACCCGCCTCGAGCAGCGATTCCACCGCTTCGAGGATGACCAGCAATGGACCCTTGTCATCGAGTGCGCCTCGGCCGTGCACCCATCCGTCGCGGATCAGGCCTGAGAAGGGGTCGCGCTCCCACCCGTCCGCTTCATCTGCCGGAACGACGTCATAGTGTGCCATCAGCACGGCCGGATCGTTGTCGGTGCGGCCCCGCCACCGATACAGCAGGCCTCGTGGACCGATGCGCTCCGGCTCGATCTCGGAATGCACCCGCGGATACAGTTCGCGGAGCAGGTTGACGAACTCCTCGAACGGCTGCTCGGACGCGGCCGCCGCGCTCACGGTGGGCACTCGGATCATCCGTGACAGTCGTTGTGCGATCGGAGGGTCGTCGTCCATGGCGCGAGCGTAGCGCAGACCGGCGACAGCGCGGCGGAGCGCATTGCGCCCCTCATCCGGAATTTCCTTCCGGGCCCGTGTGTTGTAGGCTGTAGTGCTCGGAGAGTTTCCGAGACGCCCGGTTCACCGGGCACCGTGCGACCGCAGGGTCGCTGGCAATTCCACAGTGTGTGAGAGGTCCCTTCGCAAGAAGGATCCACGGGGCTGATCGGTTTCGACAGCGCCTGCCGATCTGACAGAAGCGGGCCGAGGATGCAGGGTTATCTCGTTAACGCCCCCTGCGAAACTATAAGTGCCAACTCTAACGCTGAGCGCACTGACTTCGCCCTCGCTGCGTAAGTAGCGAGCTCGAGTCCGTCAGCCCGTGATCGTCCCCGTCACGGTTCCTGGCGCCATCTAAGGGGTCTTGCTGTGTGACGGCGTCGCGACGTCACACGGGACTTTTCCGCGACTGGGCCCGTCGATCTATGTGTCTGTGCTGAAGATCGGGGCCGAGCAGAACGTCTCCACAGAATGCGCCCGGAGAAACTTCAGTGAACCAGCGTTGGACGGGGGTTCGATTCCCCCCAGCTCCACAGACGATTGAGGTGAGAGACAAGAGCGCTTGCGCTCTTGTCCGAGCTGATTGAGTCCGTTGACCGGCACGTAAGTGCCGGAACACCGACTGCGTTCGACAGAAACGCAGAACGAACCGCTCACACACTTTCAACGAGTTGAGGACTCGCCCAATTGGGCGAGTCCTCAACTCGTTTCCGGTGGCTTCGACAGAGCGGTGTCGGCGAAGTCGTCGGTCAGGTCGGTGCCGAC
Organism: Microbacterium sp. JB110; assembly: GCF_003335195.1. NCBI lineage: Bacteria > Bacillati > Actinomycetota > Actinomycetes > Micrococcales > Microbacteriaceae > Microbacterium > Microbacterium sp. JB110. The sequence continues at coordinate 520,441 of NZ_QPGM01000002.1, forward strand.
CTGACCGAGCCGGCCCTGACGGTGCGACGGACGGGACGGTCAAGGCGGCCACCGCTGTACGCGCAGCGTTCACCAAAGGTTCGTCGTTCGGCCGCGAAGCGTTTCTATGAGATTCCTACGGTCGGCGGGTGCCTGCTCCTGTACTCCCGTCCTCACTGTCCGTCCGACGCCTGACTGCCGTTTCCGCGGTCGGTGCCGCACTCGCGCTGGTCGGCTCCCTGCTGACTGTCGTCCCGGCCCAGGCTGCGACGGGGGCGATCGATGGGTCCGATCCGCACCCTGAGTTTCTGGGACTGACGCACTACACCGGCGAGTTCCATTCCCACACAGCGATCAGCGACGGGATGGGCACACCGCAGGAGGCGTACGCGGTCGTAGAGGAGCACTCCGACGTCGACTTCTTCGCGACGACCGACCACGACGTCACGATGGACGTCAGGGCCGCCGACGACTGGATCGATGATCACGCCGACGCGGAGTCGGAGGAATGGCGCCACCTCAAGGAGAGCGCGGCGGCACACAATGCATCTGGCTCAAGCGATCTCGTCGTCGACACGGGCGAGGAGATGACCTGGTACGACGGCACAGGGCATCTGAACATCTACGGCGCCGAGTGGTTCGCCACGGCTCCCGGGTACGTCCGCGGCTCGAGCGATGCGCTCGGAGGCACGTTCCCCGTCGGCGACTACATGTACGACCTGCCGACGCTGTATGCGCGCCTCGCGCAGGATTCGGACGCGTTCGCCCAGTTCAACCATCCTTCTCCCTCAGGGAAGGGCAACTTCTGGGACTTCGACCACCTCACGCCGGAGGCTGACGCATCCGTCCCCCTGTTCGAGCACAAGGGCGGACCGGCCTACGACGAACAGTGGCGACTTGCGCTCGACCAGGGATGGCACGTCGCGCCGACGTACAGCGGCGACGAGCACCGAGACAACTGGGTGGCTTCGAACCCCGCGCTGACGGGCATGTGGGCCGAGGAGCGAAGTCTCGACGGCTTCCACAACGCGATGCGTGATCGCAGCGTGTACATGACACCCGACGAGAACGCGATCCTCGGCTTCAGCGGCAACGGCGAGATGATGGGCTCGATCCTGCCTGCCGACACCGATTCGCTCGACATCGAGGTGCAGGTCGCCGATTCCGACGACGGAGGGTCCTTTTCCTCCGTGCGGGTCATCACCAACGGCGGCGAGGTGGCCCACGAGTTCCCCGGCGCGAACGGGAACCCGCTGGATCTGTCGTCCACGATCGAGGTCGCCGACGGCGACTACTTCTTCGTGGAAGCCGCGCAGGCTGACGGCGCGAAGCTCGTCTCCGCACCGATCTGGATCGGCGAGCGGGTTCGCGGTGCCGACTACGCACCCGAGATCGAGGTCGCCGCGGGCACGCCGGATCATGCGCAGCACGGCGACACGATCGAACTGCCGCACGTGGCGGCGACCGATGACGGCGGTGAGACCCCCGCTGTCTCCTTCGAGGTGTACAACGGTGAGCGGCAGATACCGGTCGACGACGGGCGATTCACCGTCGAAGGGTATGACGACCACTTCATCGTCGTGAAGGCGGAGGACGAGACAGGGTCGACGTCCGCGGAGATCCTCCGGATCGAGATCGATACGGCCGAGCTCGACCCGGAAGTCGCCTTCCGTCACTACGGGTCGGTCGCCTCGGTCGGCGAGAAGCCGGGTGAGACAGGCTTGAGCGTGCCGACCGATCTCGCGGTCACGGAGGCCTGGGTGCAGGTCCAGCCGACCGGGAGCCTGTTCGGCTTCGGCGCCGAGGCGAGCGCGGCGTCCTCGAACAGCGTCTTCGAGGTCAACTCGACGGCCGTCGAGGCTGACACCTACATCGACGGCGTCACCTCCCATGCGATGCGCAGCCACGAGTTCGACCTGACGCAGCTCGAACCGGGGCAGACGTACGAGTACCGGTTCGGCGTGAGCGAGAACGGGCCATGGACCGATGTGCGCGGGGAGTTCCTCGCCGGCGGTGTCGAGGACGCGCCGGTCTACGTCCTCGGCGACGTGCAGGTGAGTACGGGGCTGCAGAGCGACTTCGAGCTCCCCGCCGAGATGCTCGAACAGCTGCGCGAGCAGCGCGCCGGCGGCGAGACGGTGATCCAGGTCGGCGACCTGGTCGACAACGCCGGCAACGGCACGCTGTGGGAGCAGACGTTCGCGCACTCGCTGGACGGCCTCGATCTGCAGTTCGCCACGATGGTGGGCAACCACGAGACGTACGGCGACCACGAGGTGCACGACGTGCTCTCGACCGAGCGCAGCCGGATCTTCAACGGCTTCTTCAACCATCCGGACAACGGCAGCGCAGTCGGTCAGAGCAACTACTCGTTCGACCGAGGCAGCATCCACTTCGCGGTGCTGAACTCGAACTACGATCTCGACGCTCAGCTGGCCTGGCTCGCCGACGACATCCGCACCAGCGGTGCCGACTGGAACGTCGTGGTCGAGCACTTCCCGTATTACGGCGGCAGTCACAGCAGCGATGCGGGCATGTCGATGGCGCGCGCGAAGATGACCCAGACGCTCGACCGGCTCGGTGTGGATCTGCACATCGGCGGGCATGACCACGTCTACAAGCGCAGCACGATCCGCGACGGCGAGCTCGTCACCGATGACGCCGAGCGCGATCTCGGCACGACGTTCGTGACGATGGGGTCGAGTGGACCGAAGTTCTATGAGAACGACCCGCAGTGGTGGGACGACATCGTCTACGACGACGACACCCAGACCGGACTCGTCCTCGAAGCAGCCGGGGATGAGCTCCAGGCGCGCGCCTACACGATCGGCGGTGAGCTCGTCGACGAGTTCGCCGTGGCGAAGCCGGACGCGCAGCTGCGGGTGACCTCGCACGAGGTGGTCGACGGAGAACTGAGCGGGGTCGGAATGCTCAGCACCGACGGCGCTCCAGAGGATGCGACGATCGTGGCCGCCGCGTACGACCTCGACGAGGAGACGCTGCTCGACGTGCGCACGACGGAGGTCACGCTCGATCATCGCGGGATCGAACAGGTCGCCTCATTCGCATCGCCGTTGCCGGTGGCGTCTGACAGCACGGTTCGTGTGTTCGTCTGGGACGGCCTCGACTCCGGGCGCGCACTGCTGCCTCAGACGCTGGTGAGGGAGGGTATGCCGGGCGAAGGCACGGAGACGAGCCCCTATCAGCTGCGCACCTGGTCCGATGTGGCCAAGATCGCGCAGGAGCCTGACGCCCACTACGTGCTCTTGAACGACCTCGACGGCGAGGGGGAGGCCCGCGAGCAGATCGGGTCCGGCGCGACGCCGTTCACGGGTGTGTTCGACGGCGGCGGACATACCGTGCGGGGTTTCGCGACGGACGCCCACGCGGGATCCGGCCTGTTCCAGACCAACGACGGCGAGATCCGGGATCTCGCCGTGACGGGCGCGGAGATCACCAGCGAGGTCGGCACGGCCGGAATCCTCGCTGATACCAACAACGGCACGATCGAACGCAGCTGGACCTCAGGATCCCTCGTCGCGCCGTCGCGGGCAGGCGGCATCGTGGGTGATTCGTCGGGGATCATCCGGGACAGCTATTCGACCGCGAACGTGCGGGTGACAGGGACCGAAGCGGGCGGGGCAGTCGGTGTGGCGCTCGGCGGATCGACGACGGAGAACGTCTATGCCTCCGGCACGGTGCGCTCGGAGACACGGAACGTCGGCGGCGTCGTCGGGTACGGGTACAACGAGACCGTCATCCGAAACGCCATGTCGCTGAACCCCGCGGTCGTCGCCCCGAGCTGGGCTCACGCAGTGCTCGGCCGCGTGCTCTCCGGGAACGAGGCGACGCTGAGCGGGCTGTACGCACGCGAGGATGCCTTCGTGTCCGCTGAGTCGCTCGATGAGGAGCCGGCATCCGACAATCTCAAGGGAGAACACATCTCCCCGGAGGCTGCGGAGTCGGCCGGGCACTTCTCGGAGACGCTGGGCTGGGACCTCGGCGGGATCTGGCAGTGGAACGACGAGGCGCGCCGCCCCGTGCTCGCCTCGAATCCTGAGGAGTACGAACGCGAGACGCCGGAGCTGCCGACGAACGATGAGGGCTTCTTCGAGATCGCCGAGGCGGATCAGCTCCGGATGCTCGACGAGTTCCCCGCGGAGCGGTTCGTCCTGACGACGGACATCGATCTGTCAGGCACCGAGTTCTCGCCCCTTGGAGCGGAGGTCCCCTTCGCAGGGGAACTCGACGGTGCGGGTCACGCACTCCGAGGCCTGACGTCCGACAGCGGAGGGCTGTTCGCTCTCAACGGCGGCCACATCCACGATCTCGCCATCGAGGACGCCCACGTGACCAACGCTTCCGCCAGCGCCGGGATTCTCGCCAACGTCAGCACCGGCATCGTCGAGCGAGTGCACACGAGCGGCGACATCACGGGTGTTGGTCGCGTGGGCGGGATCCTGGGGGACGCAGGCGGTGAGCTGCGCGACGCCTACAGCACGGCCGACGTGCGCTCGGACGGGACCGAAGCGGGCGGCGCGGTCGGTGTCGCGCTCGCGGGCTCGGTGTCAGAGCGGGTGTATGCCGCTGGGGACGTCTCGGCGGCGACCCGCAATGTCGGCGGCGTCTTCGGGTACGGCTACACCGGCACGGTCATCCGCGACAGCCTGGCGCTCGCGCCGAGTGTGACGGCCCCGAGCTGGGCGCACCGGTTCCTGGGCCGTGTGCTGGCGGGGAACACCGCCTCTCTCGAGAACAACTGGGCATCAGCAGCGACGACGGCATCGGTCTCGACTGACACTGCGGCGCCCGCCGCGACGAACCTGCACGGCGCGACTGCAAGCACGGGGGAGATCGGGACCTTCGCGTTCTACCGCGACACTCTCGGGTTCGACGCTCAGGTGTGGCAGTGGAGCTCGTCGGAGGAGCGACCGCTGCTGCGCGAGGTCGGCGAGGCGCGGGACGTGCCGGACGGCGACGAGGACGGCGGCGACGATCCCGCCGGACCGTCGCTCGAGGCGGACGCGGATGGTGCCTTCCTGCTCGGGTCGGTCGAGGATCTGCAACAGATCCAGGATTGGCCGGCCGAGAGCTACCGTCTCGTCGACGACATCGATCTGTCCGGCGCGGACGTACGCATCACAGCCTCCTTCTCAGGCGATCTGGACGGTGCGGGACACACGCTCTCCGGCTACGCCTCGGACGAGGGCGGACTGTTCGCTCAGGTGACGGGTTCGCTCGAGGCCATCGCGTTCGAGGACGCGCGGGTGATGACCGTCGCAAAGGATGTCGGGATCCTCGTCGACAGGCTCGGGGAGGGCGGCGTGCTCGCCGAGGTGCGCACCAGCGGTGAGATCAGCGGCGGCTCCACAGTCGGCGGCGTGGTCGGATACCTGAACGGAACCGTACGCGACTCGTACTCCGAGGGATCGGTGAGCGCGACAGCGGGCCGGCAGGCCGGCGGGGTCGCAGGCATTGCAGGGCGAGGCAGTACGACGGAGCGTGTCTACGCCACGGGAGACGTCGAAGTCGTCGGCAACCAGAACGCCGGAGGAATCGTCGGCTACTCGTACGCCACGACGAACGTGACAGGTGCGGTCGCACTCAACTCGTCCATCACAGCGACGGGTCACGCCGGGCGGATCGCCGCGCGGGAGCTGGCTGGCGAACGGGCGACCTTCGTCGACAACCTGGCAGCATCGACGATCGACATCGTCGGACAGACCGTCCTCGACGAGGGACGCGACACGCTCAACGGCGAGACGGTCTCGCCGGAGGCCGCGTCGCAGCGTGAGACATACGCCGAGATCGGTTGGGATTTCGACACGGTCTGGGCATGGGACCCGGGCGCACAACGACCCGTGCTGGAGAACGTGCGGTGAGGATCATGATGAAGACCCGGGAGAAATCTATGTTCGTGCGGACGGCAGCAGCGGGAGCGTGCGCTTTGGCGCTGGGAGGAGCGCTCGTCATGGTGGGGACGGGCGCCGCGGCGGCGGCCGAGCACGAGGCGTCCGCGGAGGCGACTGAGGTGACGGTGCGGATCGATTTCGGCGGCACGCACGCCGAGCAGGACGCGAGTGTTCTCGTGCTCGACTCCGGAGCCGACCCCGATGCACCGACCGAGGCCGACATCGCGTTCGCCTCGCAGGTGGTCCTCGATGAAGCCGGCACAGCGAGCTTCACAGCACACCTCGAGGACGGCCTCGACTACTGGCTTGCCAGCACCGCAGACGACGAGCGCTACGTCGCCATGCTCGACGGTTCGGCGGGTGGCGGTGACGACGGGTCGGATGACGACGGGTCAGGTGACGACGGATCAGACGGTGACGGATCAGGCGGTGACGACGGCTCGGGTGATGACGGCTCCGGAACCGATGGCGACGGAACGGACGGAAGCGGAGACGATTCCGATGACGGCGCCGACTCCGGGGGAGACGAGGTGGCCGAGTCAGGCGGTGACGACGGTGATCTCGCAGTGACAGGAATGGCCTGGTGGCTGATCCCTGCTGGTCTCCTCGGCGGCGCCGCACTCGTTGCAGGTGGAACGGTGCTCACTCGACGCCGGCGCGCGTGAGGCGTTCTCACGCGCGTGAGAACGCCTCACGTCGACACGAGTCCTGCCCTGGCGGCACAGGTAGGTCGCATTCTCACCGCGGCCAGCGGATGACAGCGAGGCCCGACTTCGTGTCTGACACCGCCATCCAGCCCTCGGCGAAGCCGTAGGTGTAGCCATAGCCGTCTTCGTCCACCTGGAAGGCCATGCTCGGGTCTTCCGTGAGGAACACCGATCCGTCCTGCTCTTCGCGGATCCACCCCTCCGCTTCGAGCTGATCCTGGTAGTCGGCCGCGGCATCGGCGTCGACCGGGGCCCAGCCGTAGATCTGCAGCGTCTCGCCGGCACCCTCGGGGTCGCCCCACTTGCACTGGATGCCGCCGTCGACCTCGGTGGCACCGACCATGAACGGCTCTTCCTTGGCGCTCCAGCCGAGGCCTTCGAGGTCTTCGATCAGGCTGGGGGTGATGAGCGTTTCGCACGTCGGCGCTGCGTCGGGCTCCGCGGCGGCGCCGTCGTCCGCCGGCGCCTCTGCTGCGGCTCCGCACCCCGTCAGCACCAGCAGCGCGAGCGCACCGGTGGTGAATACGAGTGCGCGGCGGCGGGTCATGCTCTCGAAGCCCGACTCCGCAGTGCGCGCAGAAACTCTTCGTGCAGAACGCCGTTGCTGGCCATCGCCGAACCCGTCGTGAGCGATTCGTCGCCCTCCAGCGACGTGAACCGTCCTCCCGCCTCGCGCACGATGGCAGCGGCGGCGGCCACGTCGTACTCCTTCACATCGAACTCTCCGACGAACTCCAGGCGGCCCTCCGCGAGAAGCATGTACGACCACACGTCGCCGTAGGCGCGGTCGCGCCACACCTGATCCTGCAGGTCGAGCAGCGCATCGAGTCGTCCGGCGTCGCGCCACTGCCCGAGACTCTGGAAGCTGATGCTCGCCTGCTCGAGCGTGTCGACGGGGGAGACGCCGATACGGCGGGGGGCGCTGTCGAGGCTGTTCGTCCACGCGCCCAGCCCGTCCGCCGCCCACCAGCGGCGGCCCATCGCGGGCATGCTCACCACGCCGACCACCACGGCACCGTCGACTTCCAGGGCGATCATGGTGCCCCACGCGGGAATCCCGCGCAGGTAGTTGGCTGTGCCGTCGATCGGATCGATGACCCAACGGCGAGACGCCTCTTCGCTCGCGCCGTACTCCTCGCCGAAGACTGCATCGTGCGGACGCTCGGAGGAGATCAGCTCCCGGATGGCACGCTCGGCAGCGAGGTCGGCCTCCGTCACGTGCGAACGGTCGGCCTTGAGACTCACCTCGAGCCCCGCCGAGTCGAAGCGGGGCAGCGACTCCGCGTCCGCGGCATCCGCGAGGCGCAGCGCGAGGGCGAGGTCATCCTCGAGGGAGTGCGTCATGCGTACAAGGCTATCGCGCGCGGCCTATGCGAAACCCCGGCCGGAGTGTCTCCGTGCCGGGGTCTCGATGTGAGGTGCGCCCTCAGGGGCTCGAACCCTGGACCCACTGATTAAGAGTCAGTTGCTCTACCGACTGAGCTAAAGGCGCCTAGTATGCCTAGCGTTTCCGCTCTGCGAACCGAGAGACTACGTTACACGATCGCTCAGGACAGGGCGAATTGAGAGGGATGCCCGGGCGTGTACGAGAGTCTGCTGAACGTCCACTACGCCTCGGTCGCACGGTACTTGTGCTCTTTGCCCGCGATCGGGGAGTCATCGTCGACCGTTCCGCCGCGCGACGCCTTGCGGATATCGAGGATCATCCCGATCGACAGTGCGAGGGTCAGCGCCCAGCTCGCCCACGACAGCGCCACGCGCCACGTGAGCTGCTGCTCGTCCGAGCCGCGCAGAAGTGACAGACCGGAAAGCAGGACGCCGATGATCCCCGTGCTCGCAACGTACTTGCTCATGCCCATGCGTCCCACGCTATCGCGCTCGTCGACATCCGGCCATCGCGTTTCTCAGCGGGGCGCTCGGGGCGGATGCCGCGGGCGCCGTCGCGGTCGCAGGGAACCGGGTACGCTGGCGGCATCCCGCACGGGCGTTCCGACGAGAGGAGACCGTCATGGCTCAGTCAGAGCTTGTCGTCGTAGCGAATCGCCTGCCGGTGGACAGAGTCACGGACAAGGACGGAAACGAGTCGTGGCGCCGTTCGCCCGGCGGCCTGGTGACGGCTCTGGAACAGGTCATGGCCGGTTCCGATGCTGCGTGGGTCGGCTGGCCCGGCAAGGCCGACCTGTTCATGGACCCGTTCGAGTTCGACGGAAACCTGCTCGTTCCGGTTCGCCTGTCGCAGGATAATCTCGAGTACTACTACGAGGGCTTCTCCAACGGCACGATCTGGCCGCTCTATCACGACGTCATCGCCACGCCCATCTATCGCCGGAGCTGGTGGGACTCGTATGTGCGGGTCAACAAGCGATTCGCCGACGCCGCGGCATCCGTCGCCGCCGAGGGCGGTCTCGTCTGGGTGCAGGACTACCAGCTCCAGCTGGTGCCGAAGATGCTGCGTGAGATCCGTCCGGATCTCACCATCGGCTACTTCCATCACATTCCGTTTCCGGCATACGGCCTCTACGCGCAGCTGCCGTGGCGGTCCGAGGTGATCGAGGGACTTCTCGGCGCCGACGTGCTCGGCTTCCAGCGTGTGGCGGACGCCGGCAACTTCCAGCGCTCCGTGCGCAGGCTGTTCCGGTATCCGACCAAGTCGAATCGGATCGAGGTTCCCGCCGGAGATGGTACGACCCGTTCGGTCGTGGCGGCGCCTTTCCCTATCTCCATCGACGCCCAGGCCTTCGTCGACCTCGCGAAGAAACCGGAGATCATCGCGCGATCGAAGGAGATCCGCGAGCAGCTCGGCAACCCCCAGAAGATTCTGCTGGGCGTCGACCGTCTCGACTACACCAAGGGCATCAGGCATCGGCTGAAGGCATTCGGGGAGATGCTCGAGGACGGTACGGCCAAGGTCGGTGAGGTCACGCTCGTGCAGGTCGCAAGCCCGAGCCGCCCCGGAGTCGAGGCCTACCAGGATCTCAGAGACGAGATCGAGCTCACAGTGGGGCGCATCAACGGCGACCACGACACGATGCATCACACGGCGATCCGGTATCTGCATCAGGGGTTCCCCCGCGAAGAGATGGTCGCGCTGTACCTCGCCGCCGACGTGCTGCTGATCACCGCGCTGCGCGACGGAATGAACCTCGTGGCGAAGGAGTACGCGGCCGTGCGCACAGACCAGCGCGGCGTGCTGGTGCTGAGCGAGTTCGCCGGTGCCGCCGATGAGCTGAACGCGGCGCTGATGATCAATCCGCACGACATCGGCGGCATGAAAGCGGCGATCATCCAGGCGATCGAGATGACTCCGGCCGAGCAGGGCCGGCGCATGCGATCGATGCGGCGCAGGGTGCTCGAGCATGACGTCGAGCGCTGGGGCAAGAAGTTCATGACCGCCGTCGAAGACATTCGCGCCGAGCAGCGCGAGCAGTGACATCGAGAGGAACCGGATGACCGACCAGGCCACGGACGCGACCATCGACTGGGCGGAGGCGCTGCCAGACATCGCAGGCACGCATCGACTGCTCATCGCCCTCGACTTCGACGGCACGCTCGCCCCGTTGCGCGACGACCCGATGACGTCCAGGGCGATTCCGGAGGCCGTCGCGGCGATCGAGCGACTCGTCGCGCTTCCCGAGACGATCGTGGCGCTGGTGTCGGGGCGCACGATCGAGCACCTGCGCATCATCGCCGAACACGGGGACGGATCCCGCGTGTGGCTGTCCGGTTCGCACGGGGTGGAGATCTGGCGTCCCGCGGGGCAGGAGGCGCCGCAGGGCGACGACGCGCTCGGCGACGAGGAGGAGCTCGCGCTCTCGGAGCGACTGCGGGCCGAGGCCAAGCGCATCGTGGAACCGGTCGACGGTGCCTGGATCGAGGACAAAGCAGTCGGCTTCACGGTGCACACGCGGCTCACGGCGAGGGACCGAGCAGACGGAGTGCACGCCGCCATCGAAGAGCTCATCGAGCGGGAGGCGCCGACCTGGCGGGCGCGCACCGGCATCGACATGAGCGAGTACACGTGGCGGCACGAAGGCAAAGACGCGGGCGTCGCGAAACTGCGTGCCGAGACCGGTGCCACCGCGGTGCTGTTCGCCGGCGACGACGTGACGGATGAGGACGCGCTCGCCCGTCTCGAGCCGCAGGATCTCGGCGTCAGGGTCGGTCAGGGGGCGACGCACGCGAGAGTGCGGGTGGCCGACGCGGACGAGTTCGCCGCGCTTCTCGACCGGCTCGCCGACCTGCGGGCCTCCGCGAGGTGAGCCTCGGGCGACCGGCCCGAGCGAACAGTCGACCGGTGGGCCTGACTCGCACCGTCCGGCGGCCTACACTCGTAGGTATGAGCTTCGCCGTGTCCGCGCCGCAGAGGTTCGACGCGCGTGGAACGGCGCGGGGCGGGAACACTGCTCCGGATGCACTAAGCTGGGGGAACGGCCGATTCCCTGGCGGCACAACTTGCTCGGGCGGCCGGATTGCATCCGGAGCGGAAGCCTCCGCTTCACGGATGCGCGATGGTGATCTGATCAGGGTCGATATCGCGGCTCGCGCTCCCGACTCACGCGTCGGCGAAGCAGGGCTCGAATCTCGGTGCTCCGCGACGGGGCGCCAGCCCCCGCGCTTCATGCGCACCGCTCAGGCGAAGCTCCTCATGCTCGTCCGCTCCGCTTCGGAGTGCGCGATGACCGGCTGATCCGCACCGCTCGAATCACGCCGAACGTCGTGGTTCCGCAGCGGCCAGCAGACAGCTACGCAATCAGATCTAGGAAAGCCACATGTCATCTGACACCGCTCCGGCCGTTCCCCGGCCTCCCGCACGCAGTTCCGCCCAGGCGCCCGTGCTCACGGGTGCAGAGGCCGTCGTCCGTTCGCTCGAGCTGCTCGGCGCGGACGACGTCTTCGGCCTGCCAGGCGGCGCAATCCTTCCCGCATACGACGCGCTGATGAGCGCGAACTCGCTCAATCACATCCTGGTTCGCCACGAGCAGGGCGCAGGCCACGCAGCCGAGGGGTACGCCTCGGCGAGCGGCAAGGTCGGCGTCGCGATCGCGACGTCAGGCCCCGGAGCGACCAACCTCGTCACCGCGATCGCCGACGCGCACATGGACTCCGTGCCGCTGGTCGCGATCACGGGTCAGGTCTTCTCGACGCTGATGGGGACCGACGCGTTCCAGGAGGCCGACATCGTCGGCATCACGATGCCGGTCACCAAGCACTCGTTCCTGGTGAAGAAGGCAGAAGACATTCCAGGCGCGATCGCCGCAGCGTTCGAGATCGCTTCCACCGGCCGCCCCGGCCCCGTCCTCGTCGACATCACGAAGGACGCCCAGCAGAACGAGGCGCCGTTCGTGTGGCCCCCGCGCTACGACCTGCCAGGATACCGACCGGTGACCAAGGCGCACGGCAAGCAGATCCAGGCAGCGGCGCAGATGCTCTCGGAGGCCAAGAAGCCGGTGCTCTACGTGGGCGGCGGCGTGATCCGTGCCCGCGCGGCTGAGGAGCTGAAGGCGCTCGCTGAGACGAGCGGCGCCCCCGTCGTGACCACGCTGATGGCCCGCGGTGCGTTCCCGGATTCGCATGAGCAGCACCTCGGCATGCCCGGTATGCACGGTGCGGTTCCGGCGGTGCTGGCGCTGCAGGAGGCGGATGTGCTCGTGGCACTCGGCGCTCGCTTCGACGACCGTGTGACGGGCAAGGCGAACCTGTTCGCCCCCGACGCGAAGGTCGTGCATGTCGACATCGACCCCGCTGAGATCTCGAAGATCCGCGCGGCGGATGTGCCGATCGTGGGTGACCTCAAAGAGGTCCTCGTCGACCTCGACGCCGCACTGCGCGGCGCGGAGGCGCCGGAGATCGACGAGTGGTGGGCGTACCTGAGCGGCCTGCGGGATCAGTACCCGCTCGGTTTCTCGCCGACGACGGACGGCCTGCTCGCCCCGCAGCAGGTGATTCAGCGCATCGGTGAGCTGACGGGGCCGGAGGGCGTGTTCGTCGCCGGCGTCGGCCAGCACCAGATGTGGACCGCGCAGTTCATCAAGTACGAGCGCCCCAATTCGTTCCTGAACTCGGGCGGCGCCGGCACGATGGGGTACTCGGTCCCCGCCGCGATGGGCGCGAAGGTCGCACAGCCGGAGCGCGACGTGTGGGCGATCGACGGCGACGGCTGCTTCCAGATGACCAACCAGGAGCTCGCCACATGCGTGCTCAACGACATTCCGATCAAGGTCGCGGTCATCAACAACTCCTCGCTCGGCATGGTGCGCCAGTGGCAGACGCTGTTCTACGACGGCCGCTATTCGAACACCGATCTGAACACCGGGCACGACACCCGACGCGTCCCCGACTTCGTCAAGCTGGCCGAGGCGTACGGCTGCCTCGCGATCCGCGTGGAGAAGGAGGAGGAGATCGATGACGCGATCAAGCTCGCTCTGGAGACCAACGACCGGCCCGTCGTGATCGACTTCGTCGTGAGCGCCGACGCCATGGTGTGGCCGATGGTTCCGCAGGGCGTCTCCAATAGCTACGTCCAGTACGCGCGCGAACACGCGCCGGCATTCGATGAGGAGGTCTGATCCCATGTCGACTCACGTGCTGAGCCTCCTCGTCGAGGACACACCCGGTCTGCTCACCCGCGTCGCCGGGCTGTTCGCTCGCCGAGGCTTCAACATCAACTCCCTCGCCGTGGGCGTCACGGAGATTCCGGGCCTGTCGCGGATCACCGTGGTGGTCGACGTCGACGACTTCCCGCTCGAGCAGGTGACCAAGCAGCTCAACAAGCTCATCAACGTGCTCAAGATCGTCGAGCTCGAACAGGATCAGTCGGTGCGGCGCGAGCACATGCTCGTGAAGGTGCGCGCCGACAACCAGTCGCGCTCGAACGTGATCGAGGTCGTCAACCTGTTCCGCGCGCGCATCGTCGACTACGCCTCTGACGCGCTCGTGATAGAGGTAACCGGCGACCAGGGCAAGGTCCAGGCCTTCCTCAAGGCCGTCGAGCCGTTCGGCATCAAAGAGCTGGCGCAGTCGGGCCTGCTCGCCCTCGGGCGCGGAAGCAAGTCGATCACCGAGCGCGTGCGCTCCGTCGGCTGAGACATCCCGAAACCTACGAACCAGGGGAGGGCATCCTGATGCCCTCCCGCACGATCCTCCAGACCGAAGTCACAAACACAAGGAGAACAATGGCTGAGATCCTGTACGACGCAGACGCCGACCTCTCGCTGATCCAGAGCAAGAAGGTGGCGATCGTCGGCTATGGCTCGCAGGGCCACGCCCACGCACAGAACCTGCGCGATTCCGGCGTCGAGGTCGTCATCGCGCTCAAGGACGGCTCCAAGTCGACCCAGAAGGCCACAGACGACGGCTTCGAGGTCAAGTCGGTCGCCGACGCCACGGCGTGGGCCGACGTCATCATGATCCTCGCGCCGGACCAGCACCAGCGCTCGATCTACACCGACGGCATCGCACCGAACCTGTCGGCTGGCAAGGCGCTCGCCTTCGCCCACGGCTTCAACATCCGCTTCGACCTGATCCAGGCACCGAGCGACGTCGACGTCATCCTGATCGCGCCCAAGGCCCCCGGTCACACGGTGCGCCGCGAGTTCGTCGCCGGCCGCGGCATCCCCGACATCATCGGTGTCGAGAACGATGCCTCAGGCAAGGCGTGGGATCTCGCGCTGTCGTATGCGGCGGCGATCGGCGGAACGCGCGCCGGCGTCATCAAGACGAGCTTCACCGAGGAGACCGAGACCGATCTGTTCGGCGAGCAGGCCGTGCTCTGCGGCGGCACGAGCCACCTGGTGCAGACCGGGTTCGAGGTGCTGACCGAGGCCGGCTACCAGCCCGAGATCGCATACTTCGAGGTGCTGCACGAGCTCAAGCTGATCGTCGACCTGATGTGGGAGGGCGGCATCGCCAAGCAGCGCTGGTCGATCTCCGACACGGCTGAGTTCGGCGACTACGTCTCGGGCCCGCGCATCATCGACGCCGGCACGAAGGAGCGGATGCAGGGGGTCCTCGCTGACATCCAGTCCGGGGCATTCGCGAAGCGCTTCATCGACGACCAGGACGCGGGTGCCCCCGAGTTCAACGCACTGCGCGAGAAGGAGGAGGGCCACCCGATCGAGAAGACCGGCAAGGACCTCCGCGCTCTCTTTTCCTGGCAGGGCGGCGACGACGACTATGTCGAGGGAACCGCTGCGCGGTAACCCTCGACATAGTCGTCGGGACGACGCAGTGCTGTCTGCTCGCTCCGCTCGCGGCGGCGCAGTCGCGCCGCGGGTCGAGGGAACCGCTGCGCGGTAACCCTCGACATAGTCGTCGGGACGACGCAGTGCTGTCTGCTCGCTCCGCTCGCGGCGGCGCAGTCGCGCCGCGGGTCGAGGGAACCGCTGCGCGGTAACCCCCGACACATAGTCGTCGGGACGACGCAGTGCTGTCTGCTCGCTCTGCTCGCGGCGGCGCAGTCGCGCTGCGGGTCGAGGGAACCGCTGCGCGGTAACTCTCACGGCAATGGCCCCGCACCCACAAGGTGCGGGGCCATTGCCGTGCCCGCGCCCCGCTGCCGAGATGCGCACACATCGTCGAGATGCGCCGCCTTTTACGTCTTTTCGGACGAAAAGTGCGCATCTCGCGAGCCGATATCCGGATGAGCAGTGCGAGTCAAATGGGGTCAGACACGCCGCTGATCGGGCCAGGAAGCGGCAGAATCGGGCCGATCGCAATACCGTTGGGGTATGGCATCAACTGATTCGACCGACAACCCCCCTGAGGCTCCGGTCGAGACGACCCCGACTTTCACCGACCTCGGGCTCGGCGATGCCGTACTCCGCGCACTGAAGGATGTCGGCTACGAGACTCCGTCGGCCATTCAGGCGCAGACCATTCCACTGCTGCTCGGCGGCCGCGACGTGCTCGGCGTCGCCCAGACCGGAACGGGCAAGACGGCGGCGTTCGCGCTGCCGATCCTCGATCAGATCGACACCAGGCCCAAGACGCCGCAGGCGCTGGTGCTCGCGCCGACCCGCGAGCTGGCTCTGCAGGTGTGCGAGGCGTTCGAGAAGTACGCCGCGCGTGTCAAGGGCGTGCACGTGCTGCCGGTGTACGGCGGGCAGGGCTACGGCACGCAGCTGTCGGCGCTGCGGCGCGGCGTCAACATCGTCGTCGGTACTCCCGGCCGCATCATGGACCACCTCGACAAGGGCACGCTCGACCTGTCGGATCTGAAGTTCCTCGTGCTCGACGAGGCGGACGAGATGCTCAAGATGGGCTTCGCCGAGGACGTCGAGACGATCCTCGCCGAGACGCCGGCGACCAAACAGGTCGCGCTGTTCTCAGCGACGATGCCCGCGCAGATCCGGCGCATCTCGCAGAAGCACCTGAACGATCCGGCCGAGGTGACCGTCAAGGGGCGCACCACGACGTCCGCGAACATCACCCAGCGCTACCTCATGGTGTCGTACCCGCAGAAGGTCGACGCACTCACGCGGATCCTCGAGGTCGAGAACTTCGACGGCATGATCGTGTTCGTGCGCACCAAGAGCGAAACCGAGACGCTCGCGGAGAAGCTCCGCGCCCGCGGGTACACGGCTGCGGCGATCAGCGGCGACATCGCCCAGGCGCAGCGAGAGCGCACCGTCGACCAGCTCAAGTCGGGCAAGCTCGACATCCTCGTCGCCACGGATGTCGCAGCGCGCGGTCTCGACGTCGACCGCATCACGCACGTGGTGAACTACGACATCCCGATCGACACAGAGTCGTACGTGCACCGTGTCGGGCGTACGGGCAGGGCAGGGCGCTCCGGCGCGGCGATCAGCTTCGTCACGCCGCGCGAGCGCAGGCTCGTCTCAGCCATCGAACGCGCGACGCGTCAGCCGCTGACCGAGATGCACATCCCTACGGCCGAGGACGTCAACGTCACCCGCCTGAGCCGCTTCGACGACGCCATCACGACGGCGCTCGCCGACGGGGAGCGACTCTCCGAGTTCCGTGACATCGTCGCCCACTACGTCTCGCATCACGACGTGCTCGAATCCGACGTCGCCGCGGCGCTCGCGTTGGTGTCGCAGGGGGATACGCCGCTGCTGCTGCCGCCCGACCCGCCCAAGCGCGAGCGCCCCGCGCGAGCGCAGCGCGAGGACCGCGGGCCGCGGGAATCGCGCGGCAGTGCGAACCTCACGCCGTACCGCATCGAGGTCGGTCGCCGCCAGCGCGTCGAGCCGCGTCAGATCGTCGGCGCTCTCGCGAACGAGGGCGGCCTGCGCCGCGACGACTTCGGGCGCATCGACATCCGGCCCGACTTCTCCATCGTCGAGCTGCCAGCCGAACTGCCGCGCGACGTGTACGACAAGCTTGCGCAGACGCGCATCTCGGGCCAGCTGATCGAACTGAAGGCCGATTCGCGTCCGTTCCGCAGCACCGGAGGGCCTCGCGGGGGCGGCAAGCCAGCGGGCCGCGGAGACCGCGACGATCGGCGCGGTTTCCGCAACGATCGGGACGACGGCGCGGCGCGGCGACGGCGCCGGAAGCCGCGGCGGACGCAAGCCGCGGCACTGAGCCGTCGGCCGCGCGCTGACCGCGGATCGTCGGTCGGCCGCGCGCGGTCCTTGAATCTGCGCGGAATGCGACTACGGTGACGTCATGAACGAGAAGACGGCTTCCGAGTTGCGCGCGCTGCTCGTGGCGCGGCGCGAGGCCGTGCTCGAGCGCGAGCGCGAGCGGGTCGGTGACGAGACGATGGCCATCGTGGCTGACGCGCGCAGCTTCGCCACGGCGGACGACGAACACGATCCGGAGGGCGGAACCCTCTCGGAGGAGTGGTCGCGCGCGGCAGGGCTCGAGGCAGAGGCGAAGCGCGAACTCGACGACATCGAGCGTGCGATCACGAAGCTCGACGCCGGCGAGTACGGCACCTGCGAGTCGTGCGGCAGACGCATCGCCGTCGGGCGGCTGCGCATTCGTCCGATGGCCGCGCGCTGCATCGACTGCGCCGTGTAGCGCGGTCTCACGCCGTCCGTACAAGATAGTCCCGCAGAACCGCGGCGTGGTTGATGCGCGGGTCGCGGGCGGCATAGACGAGCGTCACGACCGGATGGGCGCCGATGAGAGCCCGGATGTCGGCGACGGCGTCGTTGGCATCGAGTTCCGCCGTGTACCGTGCGGCGAAGTCATCGAGCCGAGCAGGATCGTGGTTCCACCAGGTGCGCAGTGCGGGTGACGGTGCGATGTCCTTCATCCACTCCTCGAGCTGTGCACGTTCCTTCGAGACCCCGCGCGGCCAGAGCCGATCGACGAGCACACGGCATCCGTCATCCGGTGCCGGTTTCTCGTATGCGCGTTTGATCCGCAACTCGCCCATGGTGAGGCCGATCGTACCCGGGCCGGATCGCTGGTCGGAAGAGCAGGTCTCGTCGCATCTCGACGCCTCGCGAAGGGCGTCGGGAACCTGTTAGCATGGGGTGTCACGCGTGTGCGTGCGCATCGGCGTGTTCACCGGTCGCTCGCCCGCGGGGCACAGCACAACCCAACCATCGCCTCGGTTCATCCGTGGTTGAGTGCGCCGGGACGCCGACGCTCCGCCGAACCGAAGCCCGAGTAACAAACCCTTAAGGCAAACCACTACATGACTAACGAAACGACCGCCACGGCCACCAAGCAGGTCGCGATCAACGACATCGGCTCTGCTGAGGACTTCCTGGCCGCGGTCGAGAAGACTCTCAAGTTCTTCAACGACGGCGACATCATCGACGGCACGATCGTCAAGATCGACCGCGACGAGGTGCTCCTCGACGTGGGGTACAAGACTGAGGGCGTCATCCCCTCGCGCGAGCTCTCGATCAAGCACGACGTCGACCCCAACGAGGTCGTCGAGGTCGGCGACAACGTCGAGGCCCTGGTTCTCCAGAAGGAGGACAAGGAAGGCCGTCTGATCCTGTCGAAGAAGCGTGCGCAGTACGAGCGCGCGTGGGGCGACGTGGAGAAGATCAAGGAGAACGACGGCGTCGTCACCGGCACCGTCATCGAGGTCGTCAAGGGCGGCCTCATCGTCGACATCGGACTCCGCGGCTTCCTTCCGGCTTCGCTCATCGAGCTGCGTCGCGTTCGCGACCTCACGCCGTACCTCGGCCAGGAGATCGAGGCGAAGATCCTCGAGCTCGACAAGAACCGCAACAACGTCGTGCTCTCGCGCCGCGCCCTCCTCGAGGAGACGCAGTCGGCCACGCGTGCGCAGTTCCTCAATGGTCTGCACAAGGGCCAGGTCCGCAAGGGCACCGTCTCGTCGATCGTCAACTTCGGTGCGTTCGTCGACCTCGGTGGCGTCGACGGTCTCGTGCACGTCTCCGAGCTCAGCTGGAAGCACATCGAGCACGCCAGCGAGGTCGTCGAGGTGGGCCAGGAGGTCACCGTCGAGGTTCTCGACGTCGACCTCGACCGCGAGCGCGTCTCCCTGTCGCTGAAGGCGACGCAGGAGGACCCGTGGCAGGTCTTCGCCCGCACGCACGCCATCGGCCAGATCACGCCGGGCAAGGTCACCAAGCTCGTTCCGTTCGGTGCGTTCGTTCGCGTCGCAGACGGCATCGAGGGCCTCGTGCACATCTCGGAGCTGTCGGACAAGCACGTCGAGCTCGCTGAGCAGGTCGTGTCGGTCGGTGAAGAGGTCTTCGTCCGCGTCATCGACATCGATCTCGACCGCCGTCGCATCTCGCTCTCGCTCAAGCAGGCGAACGAGATGGTCGACCCGAACGGCACCGAGTTCGACCCGGCGCTGTACGGCATGTCCACCGAGTACGACGAGAACGGCGAGTACAAGTACCCCGAGGGCTTCGACCCGGAGACGAACCAGTGGCTCGAGGGCCACGACGAGGCTCGTCAGGCATGGGAGAACGAGTACTCCGCTGCTCAGGCTCGTTGGGAAGCGCACAAGGCGCAGGTCACCAAGGCACTCGAGGCCGAGGCGACTGCCAGCCAGGACTTCGGCGGCGAGCCCGCCGCGTCCTCGGACCAGCCGTACACGGCTGACGCCAACGGTGCAGGCACGCTTGCTGACGACGAGGCACTCGCCGCTCTGCGCGAGAAGCTCGCCGGCTCCTAAGCGATCCGCACACAGGAACGGGTCGGTCCCTTCGGGGGCCGGCCCGTTCTGTGTGTTCTGGTGCGAAAAGTGATTGACAATCTCAATGGAATCGCTAGGCTGAGGATGCTCGTGGCAGGAAACAGTGTGATCGACTGAGCAATAGGCCACAGATAACTGTTCACCAGAGCAGAAACACGTTGTCATCAAGGATGGTGGCAGCACATCAGGACCCGGACAACGTCGCCCGAACAGAAAGTCCACCCATGAGAAAAGCAATCACCGCTCTCGCCTCGCTCTCGGCCGCGGCTCTGCTGCTGACAGCCTGCGGTGCCAGTCCGAATGCGCAGCCTGACGCAGGCGACGACGAGTCGCCGTCGCAGCTCGTATTCGCCGTCGTCCCCACGGACAACAGCGAGGAGCTGGAGGCTTCGTTCGCGCCGATCGTCGCCGCGATCGAACAGGAGACGGGCATACCGACCACGATCGAGCCCGTGAGCAGCAACGCCGGCGTCATCGAGGCGCAGGTGGCCGAGCGCGTCGACATCGCCGTGTACGGTGCGTTCTCGTACTACCTCGCAGAAGACGTCGCGGACGTCACGCCGATCGCAATGGACCAGCTCACGCCGGAGAGCGGCTCAGGAGCCGTATCCTCGGTCGGCGTGGTCGCGGCCGGATCTGACATTCAGGATGTCTCGGACGTCACAGACAAGAGCGTCTGCTTCACTGACCCGGCATCGACGACCGGCTACCTCGCGCCCGCCGCAGGCCTGATCGATGCGGGCATCGACCCGGAGAACGACATCACCGCGATCAATGCGGGCTCGCACGACGTCGCCGTCACGCAGATGCTTGCAGGCGACTGCGATGTCGCGTTCGTCGCGGAGACGTTCATCACCGACCTGCTGCCCGCTCGCGGCGTGATCGAGGACGGCGACACCGAGACGATCTGGACGTCGGATCCGATTCCCGGGACGCCGTTCGTCATCGGCGACTGGCTGACCGACGACCTCGCAGCGACGATCACCGAGACGGTCACCTCGACCTACGATGCCGTGACTGCGGCAGAGGCAGGCCTCTGCGATGGCGATGAGCGTGATGCCCCCGAGAGCTGGGGCGACGAGCACGCCGGCGCGACGGCGTGCGAGTGGGGCGGCACAGGCGCCTTCGCCTTCGAACCAGCGGAGGACAGCGACTTCGACGTGATCGGGGAGATCTGCGACGCCACGGGCGCCGAGGTCTGCCGCAGCGAGTGACGGGGAAGCGAACGTGGCAGTCATGGCGCAGCGGAGCAGCCCCGTACATTCCGACGACGTGCAGGATCCGAGAAGTCTGGACATCCGCGGTCTGAGCATGGGATTCGGTGACAAATCGGTGCTGCGGGACATCGATCTCGCCGTCCGGCCCGGGGAGTTCGTCGCTCTCGTCGGTCCCTCCGGAGCGGGAAAGTCCACGCTGCTCCGCCTGATCAACGGCAGCCACCGGCCCACGGGCGGGGCGGTATCCGTACTCGGCACGGACCCGGCGCGATGCTCTCGCTCTCAGCTGCGTGCCCTCCGTGCCCGCGTCGGCTTCGTTTTCCAGCAGTTCGGCCTGGTCGGGAGGCTCAGCGCCCTCGAGAACGTGCTCATGGGGGCGCTCGGCTCCCTTCGGATGCCGCGCTACGGCGCGGGCAGCTATCCGCGCCCGCTACGTGAGAGAGCACTGCAGAACCTGGAGCGCGTCGGCCTCGCCGAGGAACGGTTCCAGCGCTGCGACACGCTGTCCGGCGGTCAGCAGCAGCGCGTCGCGATCGCGCGCACCCTGATGCAGGACGCCGAGCTCGTTCTCGCCGACGAACCCGTCGCATCCCTCGATCCGAATGCGAGCGTGTCCGTGTTGGAGACGCTGCGCAAACTCAGCGCGGAAGACGGTTTCACGGTCATCTGCTCTCTGCACCAGGTCGATCTGGCGCTGCGCGTCTCCGACAGGGTGGTCGCCGTGCGCGACGGCGGCCTGATCCTCGATGCGGCGACGAACGAGACGTCCGAGGAACAGATCCGCGCCGTCTACGGCGACACCGGGGAGAACTGAGATGACGTCCGTCCTCGAACGGGATCGGATGCCGATCGAGAAGACACGGAAGCGGTCCTCGCCAGGGAAGGCGGCACTCCTCGTTCCCGCGGCGTACATCGCCGTTGCAGCCTTCGGCGTGTGGTGGATCGATATCCGTCCCGCCGCGCTGGTCGCCGGCTTCGGTGACCTGGCGAACCTCGTGAAGCGCATGGTGCCGCCGACAACCGGTGATACCGGATCCCTGTTGGCGCTCGCGCTCGAAACGCTGTGGATCGCGATCGCCGGCACCGGCCTCGCGGCCATCGTATCCGTTGCACTGGCCGCGGCGGCCTCGCGCCGATTCGTCGGGCCGCGGGCGGTGCAGCTCGCTGCGCGCGCGATCATCGTCGTCACTCGTTCCGTGCCGTCTCTCGTGTTCGCGATCATCTTCGTGCGCATCTTCGGCTTGGGCCCGCTCGCCGGTGTGATCGCAATCGCGCTCCACTCGGTCGGGATGATCGGGAAGATGATGGCCGACGTGTTCGAAGAGCAGGAGCAGGCGCCGCACGACGCGGTCGCCGCCGTGGGCGCGAGTCGTGCGCAGAACTTCGTCGCCACGACGCTGAGCCGTGCGCTGCCGGCCGCGACATCGCTCGTGCTCTACCGGCTCGACATCAACATCCGCGCCTCGGCGGTGCTCGGGCTGGTCGGAGCCGGCGGCATCGGCGTCGCGCTGCAGACCGCCATCGGGTCTCTGAACTACCAGCGTGCGGCCGGCATCATCTGTGTGATCGTTGTGATGCTTCTCGTTCTCGAAGCCGTCTCCTACGCGGCTCAACGAGCGGTCGCCGAGCATGCCGACGTCGGCACCGAGGCGCAGCTCTATGCCATCCGCTCCGACCGGGCGAAGCTCGGCTGGAACCGCGGCCGAATCATGCGCACGGTCGGCGCGCTCGTCGCCGCGGTGCTGTTCCTCGCCTCGCTGTCGCAGCTGTCCTTCTCACCGGATCGCGTGCTCAGAGCCTGGGACACCGCGCTCGCGCTGATGGCGGGCTTCGTGCCGCCGGTGTTCACGGGGAGCGTGTTCGTCGGCATCTTCGAGAGCGTCATCATGGCGATCACCGCCACCACGGCCGGCGTGATCTTCGGTCTCGTCATCGCCGTTCTCTCCACGCGCCATCTGATCCGGTTCGAGCCGCTCTCACTGCTGTTGCGCGGTGCGATCGTGCTCATGCGCGGCGTTCCCGACATCATCTACGCGCTCGTATTCGTTGCGGCACTCGGGCTCGGACCATTCGCCGGATTCCTTGCGCTGTCGATCTCCTGCACGGCACTTGCCGCCAAGTTCTTCACGGATTCTCTGGCGAAGGTCGACCCCGCGCCCCTCCGTGCGCTCGAGGCGACCGGCGCCAACAGGCTTCAGGTGTTCGTCAGCGGCGTGTGGCCGCAGTTCGTCCCCGCCTTCATCAGCAACAGTCTGTTCACGTCCGATCTCGCACTGCGCGAGTCGGCCGTGCTCGGCATCGTCGGCGCCGGCGGCATCGGCTTCCTGCTCGACGAATCCGTCGCGACGCTCGACTACCAGGTCACCGCGGGGATCATCATCGGGCTGATCGTCGTCGTGGTCGCACTGGAGTCGACGGCCAGGTGGGCCAGGAAGAGGGTGATCTGATGGGCGCATGTCCGTATGGATACGACGGTGCGGATGCACGGACCCGTGCGGAGCGCGGCACCGAATGGGCGCCGGAGCGCGATGAGTCCTTCGGCAGCGCACACGCTCAGTACGCGCAGCTGCGCGCCGAGAATCCGTTCCCGTGGAGCGAAGAGTACGGCGGCTTCTGGGCGGCGACGACCTACGACGACGTGGCACGCATCACACAGGATGACGACGGCTTCATCACGTCGGTGCAGAACGTGGTGCCGCATGTGCCGCGCTCCTCGCGGCGGCCGCCGCTGCACTTCGACCCGCCTGAGCACACCGCCTACCGCAGGGCGATCGATCCGGTGCTGCGTCGGTCCGTCGTGCGCGAGCACGAGGCCGCATTCCGTGCCACCGCCGCCGAACTCGTCGATCGCATGCTCGACACGGATGATCCGGATGCGGTGAGGGACTTCGCGGCGCCTTTCGTCGTCGAGTGCTTCGCCGTGTTCCTGGGTGTTCCCGCCGAACGCACGCGGCACATCCGGGAGATCGGTGTGCGGTACTCGTTTGCGATTCAGGACATGGATGACGAGGTGATCGCCGAGTGCAGCGCCGAGCTGTATCGGATCGCCGAGAGCGTGTATCGCGACAGGATCTCGGCGGCTGCTCACCCCGATCGCGACCTCGTGGCGGGTCTGGCAGCGGCCGCGGATGATCCGGAGAACCACATCACGGAGCAGACAGCCATCGCCACCATCCGGCAGATGATCGTCGCAGGCATGGGGGCTCCGCAGGCATCGCTGGGGAGCGCGATCGTGCATCTCGCCCGCGACCAGGGGCTGCAGCAGCATCTGCGCCTTCACCCCGAGGACCTGCCGGCGGCGATCGAGGAGCTGCTTCGGCTGCACGCGCCCTACCGCGTCTTCGCTCGCACCGCCAAGCACGATGTCGAGGTGAACGGTCGACTGGTGCGCGAAGGGGAGCCGATCGCGCTGGTGTTCCCCTCGGCGAATCGGGATCCGGAGGTCTTCGATGCGCCGGACGAGTTCGTGCTCCGCCGCAAGGGGAACTCTCATCTTGCGTTCGGCAAGGGAGCGCACAAGTGCCCGGCCGCGACGATGGGCCGGATGGAGCTGCTTATCGCGTTGCAGGTCCTGCTTGAGCGCACGACGTCGTTCGAACCGGCGGGCGAGGTCGTGATGATGAACTGGCTCGAATACGGTCCGCGGTCGGTTCCGGTGCGACTGACACCATCGAAGGGCGCGGCTGAGGCCGAGGCGTGACGCCGTGGTGGCAGGATCGAGGCATGACGTCCGTTCAGCTCCTGCCGCGCTTCCAACAGGGGCCGCGGTCGCAGCAGCTTCTGACGGTGCTGCTGGGCGACTACTGGTTCGCGCGCGACGAGCCGATTCCGTCTGCCGCTCTCGTGGAGCTGCTCGGCGTGTTCGGGGTGACGGCGAGCGGTGCGCGAGCGGCCATTCAGCGTCTTGCGCACCGCGGGTTCCTGCGGAGCGTGAAGGAGGGGAGAAGCACCAGCTACGGCGTCTCGCCGATGAGCCGCCAGCAGGTGAACGCCCACGTGATGTCGCTGTTCTCCGACGCTCACCTGCACGGATGGGACGGCACCTGGACGCTGGTCGCCTACTCCCTGCCGGACGACGAGCAGGGAATGCGGCGGATGCTGCGCGAACAGCTGCGTCGGCATCGGTTCGGGAACCTCTACGACGCGCTCTGGGCGCGCCCAGGGGAGCACATCGAAGAGCTGCGCGGTGTGCGCGGCGAGATCATCGGTCTGAGACCAGAGCATCTCACGGTCTTCACTGGTGCACGGCTTCCCGACTCGATCAGCCTGCGCGCCGTGCGCACGGCCTACGACCTCGACGATCTCGCTGCGGGTTACCGTGCCTTCTCGGCGAGCTGGCGTCCGCTCGCCGACCGTCTGCGCAACGGCGATCAGACGCCAGGCGACAGCGAAGAAGAGGACCTCCGTGTGCGGACGTCGATCATGACCGAGTGGCGTCTGCTGCGCCGCAGCGATCCACGGCTGCCGATGGAGCTGCTCGGAGCGGATTTCCCCTCCCACGAGGCCAGACAGGTGTGCTCGGCGGTCTACGACAGCCTCGGCGGGCGGGCACAATCGGTCGTGCGCCGCATCCTGGCCTCTCACGACAGCCTGCTCGCGCAGCACGTCGACTACCACACGTTCGCAGCATCGGACGCGCTGCTGAACGCCTGACCAGAAGCACCCACACACCGGCACCGCAGGGCTGCGGCTGCCGGAACTCGGCGGCGCGCGGTGCTGCGTGCCGCAGGAAGGACGAGCATGTCCAGGAACCAGACCATCGCGCGCTCCGTCGGAGCGCTCGCGCTCGCAGTCGCCCTCATGGCGGCACCGAACACCGCCTCGGCGGCCGACCTCGCTCATCCGGCACCGATCAGGGGCGTTCTCAGCTCCGGCGGCGCGTACGTCCTGCACGAGCCCGCGGCGTGGAACGGCACCGTGCTGGTCTGGAGTCCCGGCTATGGGGGCGGCGGTCAGCCGAACGCAGACGCCGCGCCGAGCCAGGAGCTGCTGGACTGGGCGCTCGACGAGGGGTATGCGCTCGCCGGCACCTCCACTCTCGCCGGCGGCTGGAGCGTCGAGGATCTGCAGTCGGACCAGCGCGAACTCGTGGACGTGATCGAGGACGGGCTCGGCGATGCGGATGATGTGATCGCATGGGGCGAGTCCATGGGCGGTCTGACCTCGGCGGCGCTCATGGAGGCTCATCCGGACGTCTTCGATGCCGCACTGCCGCTGTGCGGGTCGGTCGCAGGAGCGGTGCCGATGCTCAACGGCGCGCTCGACGGCACCTTCGTGTTCAAGGAGCTGATCGCTCCGGATGACGATGCCATGGAACTCGTGCACGTCGAAGACGAATCGGCGCGACAGGCGGCGTTCGCCGCCGCGATCGAGCGGGCGCAGTCGACGTCAGAGGGTCGAGCGAGGCTGGCGCTCGCCGCGAGCGTCGCGCAGATTCCGACCTGGACGCAGCCGGATGACGAGCGCCCGGGCAGGCACGACATCCGGGAGCAGCAGGAGCAGCTCTACGCGGCCTTCCAATGGGGTGTCGTATCGCCACGGCAGCCGCTCGAGGAGCGGGCGGGCGGCAACTTCTCGTGGAACACCGGCGTCGACTACGGCCGCTCGCTGATCCATTCCGGCAACGCACGCCTCGTGCGGGAGCTGTACCGCGAGGCCGGGGTGTCGCTGCGTGATGACCTCGGCGCCCTCGCACGTGCGGAGCGCATCTCGGCCGACCCGCGTGCTGTGGCGTACATGCGGCAGAATGCGACGCCGACCGGTGAGATCTCCGGGCCCGTACTGACCGTGCACCAGACCGGCGACACGGCCCCGACCGCGGCACAGGCCGGCACCTACGCCGACCGCGTCAGGTCCGCCGGTGCCGCACCGCTGCTGAGGCAGACGTTCATCGATGTTCCGGGCCACTGCGGCTACGCCGACGCACAGGTGGCGGCTCTGCTCACCGCGCTCCAGACCCGCCTCGACACCGGTCGCTGGGGTGCGACGACCACCGCGAAAGCGCTGAACGCCTCGGCCGAACGGATCTCGGCGGATTCCGGACTCGATCAAGGTGATGATCCGTTCGCGCGCTATGCGCCGGACCGGATGCTGCGCCCCGAACGGGGCACCGACGGATGACGAGGGCGCACCTCGCCGCGATGTCGGGGCACAATGGACGGCATGGAGACATGTCCGTGCGGCGGCGGAGCCTATCGGGACTGCTGCGGCCCGCTGCACGAGGGGAAGCGCAGCGCGCAGACGCCGGAGAAGCTGATGCGGTCGCGGTACTCGGCCTTCGCGAAGGGCGATCCGTTCTACCTCGCCCGCACCTGGCATCCGCGTACGCGTCCTGACGACGTGGGCCTCGACGCCGACATCCGGTGGACGGGGCTGACGATCAGCGGATCGAGCGATGACGGCGAGACCGGAACGGTGGACTTCATCGCCGCATACGAGAACCAAAACGGTGTAGGTGAGCTGCGCGAGCACTCGCGCTTCGTCCGGCGTGCGGGTCGCTGGGTGTACGTCGACGGCGATCAGGGCTGACGACAGGGCGCAGCCTCGGCCTAGACTCGGATCATGCCGCTCATCGCGCTCACCGGAGGTATCGCGTCGGGGAAGTCGACGATCGCGAGGAGGCTCGCCGAACACGGTGCCGTCGTGGTCGACGCCGATGCGACGGTCCGCGAGCTGCAGCAGCCAGGCACGCCGGTCACGCACGCCATCGGCGAGGCGTTCCCCGGTGTCGTGGCTGCCGACGGCGGCCTCGATCGCGCCGCGCTCGGCTCGGTTGTATTCGGCGACCCGAATGCTCTCGCGCGGCTGAACGCGATCGTGCATCCCGCCGTGAAGCAGGAGACGCAGCGGCGCTTCGCGGAGGCCTTCGCCGCCGATCCGGACGCCGTGGTCGTCTATGACGTGCCGCTGCTGGCCGAGGCGCGCGGCACGGGGGAGTGGGACCTCGTCGTGGTCGCCGACGCGCCTGCGGACGAGCGGGCGGCACGGCTCGTCTCGGAACGCGGCATGAGCGAAGCCGATGCGCGGGCGCGCATCGCCAATCAGGTCGACGACGCCGAACGCCGTGCCATCGCCGACGTCGTGATCGACACATCAGGCGCGCTCGAGGACACCATTCGCGGTGCCGATGCCCTGTGGGCGCGGGTCACGGGCTGAAGGCGAACACAACGCAGTCGGTCTGCGCGCACCCGGTGCGACCGCCGGAATCGTGCGTACGCTCGACTCGGACATCCGGAACCGACTGCGTTGTGCTCCGGCAGTGCTGTGCAGCGGGGGCGACCACCAGCGTGTCCCGCCGCGCCGGACGTCAGCCGCCCCTGGCGGATCGCAGCAGGCTGCGGGCGACGCGGTCCGTCTCACGCAGCATCGTCGCATCGGCGCCCGGCATGGGGCTGATGATCGCGTCGTGCATGGTCTCGTCGACAGGAATGCCCGCGATATGGAACGCTCGGTCGACCGTGCCGTCTGCGCGGATGAGCCGCCCCGTGCCAGGGTCGATGTCGACTCCGCCTGTCGCTACGTCGTCGCCGTCGCGCGACGACACCTCGAAGGGGCGGATGCGACCCGCATCGTTCAGCGACCGGATGAGCGGGTCGGCGCTGCGGCCGACGTCGTGGAACCGCATCAGAGCGTCGATCAGCACGGGCGCCGTCACATCGGCACCGGTCACAGCGGATGTCGCACGGAAGCCGTCGGCGTCGGCCTCAATGCCGGCGGCCGGGCCGATGAAGCGCACCAGCCCCGCCTCGTGCAGCGCAAGCAGCTGACGGTTGCGGAACGCCGGCGGCCCGGAGCCTGCGTGGTTGCCGATCGCCTGGAACCGCGCCTGCCCGCCCCAGCGCGACTCAGCGTCGAAGCCGCCGAACGCGCCTGCCCTGTAAGCCACGCCGCGCGCTGACGCGACGGTCCACAGGGCGGCCTTCACCGGACTGTCCGCGCCTCGCTCGGCCTCGCGCAGGTCGTCCGCGACGAAGCGTGTCGCCCATTCGTCGAACTCGTCGGGCCCGGAGAACCGGATGTCGTGGCCGGGGGAGATCACCGCCCCGAGATCGAGGCGATCGTCGGGATCCGGGACGAAAGGTGCGACGGCCTCAGCGAGGGCGGTCACGATCGGGGAGCGGGCCGGATCGCCGGCATCCGGATGACCGCTGCCTGCCGCGATGTCGACGCCGTCGATCGCCGCGAGGGCGCCGTCGAGGTCGATGGCGCCCGGCTTCACACGATGGAGCGTCGTACCGTGGGCGCAGTAGGCGTCCTTGGCGATCAGAGGCCACAGCTCGCGGTCGAAGTCGATCGGGCGCGGGTGCGCCGACCAGTCGACGCTTCGCGCGTAGCGCAGTTCGGCCTTCGGCGGCAGCGAGCCGTAGAGGGTCTTGGCGCGGTAGGGCACGCCACGGTTCGAGGTGACGAGCAGGCGGGGCTCTCTGCCAGACGGTTCGTACCGCAGCCCCCACGGCATCTCGCCGTCGGCGACGAAGCGCCCGCCGCGCTCCACCGTGAGAAGCGCCATGGCATCGAAGAAGCCCATCCCGACGCCGCGGACGATCGCGTCGGAGCCGTCAGGCACCTCGACGAGGTTCTGATCGACGGGGCTTCCCTGCCGCACCCACACCAGCGCGGGGCTCGCCGTCACCGCATCGGCCAGCTCCGCCTCGTGCCACGGGGGCGCAGAATGAAGCCATCCGGTGGCGGCGACGACAGCGTCCGCCTCGATCCGCTCACCCGATCTGAGGGAGAGAACCTGCCTGCCTCCCCGCTCAGAGACGCCCGTGACTCGATCCGTGTGCTCGTGCACGCGCACGTCATTCGGGGCAGCGGCGACGGCGCGCCCCCAGCACCAGCGGATGTACTCGCCGTAGAGGGGCCTGCTGGGGTGCGACTCCGGGCGCTGCGCCTCGAGCTCGTCGCGGTACTCCTCGACGAAGCCCTCGCGCACCGGATGAGACTCGAACACCCGCACGCGCCCCGGATCGACGCCGCCGATGCGGCGACGGACCTCGTCGGTCGGCACGGCATCCGGCATCCCGTGTGAGAGCGCGAGCTGGCACCACTCGTACATCGTGGGCCCCTGCCTGACCGGACCAGCCATCGTCACCGACTCGTCGGTGAAGAGTGTGACGGCATCGGCGAGGGTGTTCATGCACAGCTCGCGGGTCTGATCGGTGCGCCACACCCGGCCCGCGCCGATCTGCGTGTCGTCGATGATGTGCACGTCGAGCGGTCGAGGGCCGAGCTCGCCGAGGTTCGCGACCATCCGGTCGAGAAGGAGAACGCCTCGGGGGCCGCCCCCGACGATCGCGATGGCGGGTCGGCTGGAGGTCATCGCTCCATTCTCCCGCGGCCCTGGCGCGTCGGTGCGCACCGCGCGGATCGTGTCGTCGTGTTTCGTCACGCCGCGACATCGAGCCAGCGCATGGGGGAAGATAGTACCTACGTCTTTAGCTACGACGTGGCATCCGATCCCGAAGAAGGACCATCATGACGAAGCGTTTCCGCGCGGCCGCCGCAGCCGTAATCGCCGCCTCTGCCCTCGCCGCGACGGCCTGTGCTGCCGGCGACGGCTCGTCCGGCGGTTCCTCCGACGACCCGATCGTGCTCGGTGCCTCGGGCCCGCTCACGGGCAACCAGGCCGAGTACGGCAAGAACTGGCAGGAGGGCTTCCAGATCGCCCTCGACGAGATCAACGGCGACGGCGGCGTGAACGGTCGCGATGTCGAGATCAAGTTCGAGGACAGCCAGGGCGAGGCCAGCCAGGCCACCACGATCGCGCAGCGCTTCGTCAGCGATGACAGCGTCCTCGCCGTGATGGGCGACTTCTCGTCGGCGACGTCGATGGTTGCGAGCCCGCTGTATCAGCGCGGCGGCCTGACCCAGCTCGGCATCACCAACTCGCACCCCGACTTCACCACGACCGGTGACTACATCTTCGCCACCTCGATCACACAGGAGGTCGAGGGCCGCGAGGTCGCCACCAAGACAGGCACCCTCGGCGAGAACATCGCGGTGTTCTACCTGAACACCGACTGGGGCACGACGGCATTCGACGTGATCGAGGACCAGATCGCTGAGGACGGCAACAACCTCGTGTACTCGACGGGCGTCGAGGAGGAGTCGACGGACTTCCGTCCCCAGCTCATCGAGGCGCGCGACGCGGGCGCGGACGTGGTGCTCTACTACACGTACTACTCGTCGACGGCACTGCTGGCCAAGCAGGCAGACCAGGTGGGGCTCGACGTTCCGGAGGTCGCGGTGAGCTCCAACTACTCGCCGGAGCTGCTCGACCTCGGCGGGGAGGCCGTCGAGGACGTCTACCTCAACACGGTCTTCTTCCCCGGCGCCGATGACCCGGCCGTGACCGATTTCGTGACCAGGTTCAACGACGAGTTCGGCTACGACCCCAACTCGTTCGCCGCCTACGCCTACGACGGCGTGAAGCAGCTCGCCTGGGCCGCAGAGAATGCGGAGACACCGGATCGCGACGGCCTCCGCAACGCCCTCGCCGACGGAAGCGACATCCCCTCGGTCATCTTCGGCCCGACCACGTTCAACGACGAGCGCCGCATCGACGACCCGACCTTCACCTGGCTCCAGGTGCAGGACGGCGACTTCGTTCAGACCGACGACCTGAACTGACGCATGCTCGACACACTCGTCGCCGGGCTCATCAACGGCAACGCCTATGCGCTCGTCGCGCTCGGGCTGTCGCTGGTGATCGGCGTTGCGAACGTCGTCAACTTCGCACAGGGCTCGCTGTTCGCCGTCGGTGCGATGGTGGGCTGGTGGGTCACCACGACCATGGGCATGCCGCTGTGGGCCGCCGCGCTCGCTGCGATCGTCGTGACCGGTGCGCTCGGCTGGGTGATCAACCTCGTCGCGGTGCGCCCGTTCGCGGGGCGCGCGCCCATCGCGGCCGTGCTGTCGACGATCGCGGTGATGATCATCCTGGACAACCTCGTGCAGGTCGTCTTCGGGCCGCAGGTGCGCCCATTCGAGACCGGACTGCCGGATGTCAGGCTCCAGGTGGGCGGCATCTCGATCGGACTGATCGATGTGATCATCCTGGCCACAGGGATCATCCTGATGGTGGCGCTCTCACTCGTGCTCCGGTTCACCAAGCTGGGCCGTGCGGTGCGCGCCACGAGCCAGGATCGCGATGCGGCCGCGCAGATGGGGGTTCCCGTCCGTCGCGTGCAGGCGTTGGCCTTCATCGTCGCCTCAGCCCTCGGTGGTCTCGCGGGTGTTCTCGTCGCGGCGTACTTCGGCACGATCGCCCCCACGCAGGGCTTCCAGATCGGCATCGCCGGCATCGCCGCGGCGACGCTCGGAGGGCTCGGCTCGCTGCTCGGTGCCGTGGTGGGCGGCTGGATCCTCGGCGTGCTCGAGGCGATCGGCGTGAGCTTCTGGGGCGACTCCGTGCGTCAGCTGATCACCTTCGGTGCGCTGCTTCTCGTGCTCTGGATCCGCCCAGAGGGCATCTTCGGCAAGAAGACCGTGAAACGAGAACCGCTCACCGGAACCTTCTTCTCGCAGGGGCGCGCGATCGTGATGCGATGGTGGCAGATCGCGATCCTCGTCGTGCTCGCCGCGCTGCCGATCATTCCAGGGATCTTCTCCGGCTACACCACTCAGGTGGGCATCCAGGTGATCGCGTTCTCGATGATCGCGCTGTCGATGACGGTCATCGGCGGAGCGGCCGGCCAGCTCTCCCTCGGGCAGGCCGGTGCCGTCGCGATCGGTGCCTACGCGGCCGCGCTGCTGATGAAGAGCGCCGGACTTCCGTTCCTCGTGGTGGTCATCCTCGCCGGTCTCATCTCCGCGGTACTGGTATCACTGCTCGCAGCGCCGAGCTGGCGCCTGTCCGGCCACTATCCGGCGATCGCCACGCTCGCCACGGGCGCGGGGATCTCGGCGCTCATCCTGTTCGCCGAACCGCTCACCGGCGGCGGATCCGGGATCTCACTGATCCCGTTCATGGACGTGTTCGGCTACGAGCTCACCTCGACCAGCGAGATCTACGCCATCGGCCTCGTGCTGCTGCTCGCGCTGGTGCTGATCGTATGGCGCCTCGGAGGCTCGCACATCGGCCGCTACTGGCGGGCGATCCGCGACGACGAGGTCGCCGCGCGATCGGCGGGCATCGCGGCTCCGCAGTACAAGTCGCTCGCCTTCGGCGTCGGAGGCTTCATCGCCGGCGTCGCCGGCGCGTACTGGGCAGGACAGTACGGCTACCTCGAGCCGCGCATCTTCGACCCGATGCTGTCGTTCCAGATCGTCACGATCGCCGTGCTCGGCTCGATGCTGCGGCCGTTCGGCGCGATCGTCGGATCGGTGATCCTCGTCGGAGGGCTGGAAGTGTTCCGCTTCAGTGCGGAATGGCGCCTGGTGATCTACGGCGTGATCCTGCTCCTGCTCGTCCGGTTCCGTCCCGAGGGGCTCTGGACGGTTCCGCGCTGGCTCGAGCGTCTCCGCGCGCGCCGATCCGACCCGAACGCCCACGTCGCCGCGACGGCGTCGTCCCATACCGTGGGAACCCTCAGTGCCTCGGGCGACGCGGAGCCCGCCGAGAAGGGGAGCGAGCGATGACCCGGATCCTCGAGGTGTCAGGTCTGACCCGCCGTTTCGGCGCGCTCAGAGCCGTGGACGAATCCTCCTTCCACGTCGACGAGGGCGAGGTGGTCAGCATCATCGGCCCGAACGGATCGGGCAAGACGACGACGATCAACCTGCTCAGCGGCGAGCTGAAGCCCGACGGCGGTGCCATCCGATTCCGCGGCCGCGACCTCGCTGGTCTGAGCGCCGACCGGATCGCGGGCGAGGGGCTGCGCCGCACCTTCCAGAACGGCCGTGTGTTCGCCAACGCCACAGTCGAGGAGAATGTGCTGATCGGTCAGGCGCCGCTCGCACGCGCGACGGCACCGCTGAAACCGCTGCGCCGGATGCCGATCATCCGGTGGGCGGCGCTCGTCGTCGAGACCGTGCTGGCGATCGTGGGCACGCCGGCGCAGCGCAGGGAGGAGCGCGAGCGGCAGCAGCGCGCCGAGACGCAGCTCGAACGCTTCGGCCAGCGTCTGCTGCCGCGGCGCGATCACCCGGCGTGGACGCTGTCGTATGCGAACCGCAGGCGCACCGAGATCGCGCGGGCGCTCGCCTCCGATCCGGAGCTGCTGCTCCTCGACGAGCCGACGGCCGGCATGAACACGGCGGAGACCCAGGAGGTCATGCACCAGCTGCTCGATCTCAAGGCGCAGGGGCAGACGATCCTGCTCGTCGAGCACAAGCTCGATCTGGTGATGTCCGTATCGGATCGGATCATCGTGATGGACGGCGGCCAGGTGATCGCCGAGGGCACGCCTGTCGAGATCCAGAACGATGAGCGTGTGATCGAGGCGTACCTGGGCAAGCGGCGCGGCACCATCGCCGCACGCACGCACGACGTCGCCTCGGCCGTGCTCGATGACGAAGGCGAGGCACGATGAACACGCTTCTGGACGTTCAGAACGTCGATGTCTACTACGGCGAGTTCCACGCCCTGCAGAACGTCAGCTACACGATCGGCGAGGGAGAGATCGTCTCTCTCCTCGGAGGCAATGCGTCAGGCAAGTCCACGACGATGAAGACGATCCTCCGCCTCGTCGACGTTCGCTCAGGCGACATCCGGTTCGACGGTCGCAGCATCACGAAGTCCTCGACGGCCGAAGTCGTGCGCACAGGCATCGCCAGCGTGCCAGAGGCGCGGCGGGTGTTTCCCGAGATGTCGATCGAGGAGAACCTGCTCGTGGGCGCCTACACCAGGCGCGGCGGTGCGGACCTGAAGGCCGACCTGGAGACGCAGTACGAGATGTTCCCCAAGCTCGCGCAGCGGCGGCGCCAGATGGCGGGCACCATGTCAGGCGGCGAACAGCAGATGCTCGCGTTCGCGAGGGCGCTGATGTCGAAGCCGCGGCTGATCTGCATGGACGAGCCGACCATGGGCCTGGCGCCCATCGTGGTCGACCAGGTGCTCGAGTCGATCCAGCGCATCAACCGGGAGCTCGGCGTCGCCGTCTTCATGGTCGAGCAGGCGGCCGAGCTGGCGCTGTCGATCGCGCACCGCGGCTACGTTCTGGTCAACGGCGTCGTCAGGCTGGAGGGATCGGCGCGCGAGCTGCTCGCCGATCCGGAGATCCGGGAGGCCTATCTCGGTCAGAGTGCTGAGGAACAGGATCCGGATGATTCACGACCGCAGAGAAAGGACGATCGATGACTGACGTGGTCGATTCCATCGTCGGCGTGCGCCCAGGGGACGCACTCGACGCGCTCCGTGCGCGCAGGCCGGAAGCCAGGCGCAACGCCCAAGCGGCGTACGAGGCGCTGTTCGTCGGCGTCGACGAGACGCATGCGAGCCTCGCCGAGCGGCGCGCCGTCGGCCTGTTCGTCGCGCTGCTGCATCGTCAGTCGGCGGTGGCGGAGCACTACGGCGATCTGCTCTCCGAACAGGACGAGGAGCTCGCAGAAGCAGTGGCGGGCGCGTCGGACGACGGTGAGGCGGAGGGGCCGTACGGCGGGTTCGACGGACCGCTGGCCGACGAGTCGGTCGAGGGCCCCACCTATCGCGTCGCCGACCGCGCGGCGATGGGGGAGAGGCTCAGCGCAGCGCTCGAGCACGCGCACCTGCTGACGTTCCACCCGCGCGACGCGAAGCGAGAGCACCTGCAGGCGCTCCTCGACGCCGGATGGACGACGACGGGCGCCGTCACGCTGTCGCAGCTGATCGCCTTCCTCGCCTTCCAGATCCGGCTCGTGCACGGTCTGGCCGTGCTCGGCCGCCGCGGCGTGAGCGTGTCCGACATCGATGCAGACCGGCTGGCTGCGGCGACTGCCGCGGCTCAGGAAGGGGAGGAAGCATGAGCGAGCAGCTGGCGCCGCAGCGCGACGTGAACGTGCCAGAGGAGTTCACGCAGGAGATCCTCGGCTGGGTGTCGTGGCTCGAGCCCGTGGCGGAAGCCGACCTCACCGAAGAGCAGTATGAGGCGATGATCCAGCGCGGTCGCGCCAAACAGGAGTACTTCCGCCTGCTCGCTCACGATCCCGCAGTGCTGCTACACCGCACGCGGGCGGACTTCGACATCTTCTTCAACAAGGCCGCGGGGCTCCCGCGCGCCGATCGCGAGATCGCGGCGGCGGCGGCGTCGCGCCTGAACGGATGCGTCTACTGCGCCTCCGTGCACGCCAGGTTCGCCTCGCACCACGCGAAGCGCACCGACGACGTGCAGCGGCTGCTGGACGATGGCGTATCTGCCCGCACGGATGCCCGCTGGGATGCGATCGTCGATGCGACCGTCGCGCTCACCGAGACGCCGAGCGCGTTCGACGAGTCGACCCTCGACGCTCTCGCGGACGCGGGGCTGGGCGACGACGAGGTGTACGACGTCATCCTTGCCGGCGGGTTCTTCAACTGGGCGAACCGCCTGATGCTGACGCTCGGGGAGCCGGAGCTCCCGCAGAAGTGACACTCGGCGCCGGGCCCGTATACGGGCCCGGCGCCGAGTGTCGGTGGTGGGGCATAGCCTGGAAGCATGCAGACGACGCGGAGCGTGCGCCCCTTCGAAGTGGTCAGTGAGTATGAGCCGAGCGGTGATCAGCCCAAGGCGATTGCGGAGCTGGCCGCCCGCATCAACGCGGGCGAGACGGATGTCGTGCTGCTGGGCGCGACCGGAACAGGCAAGTCTGCGACGACGGCCTGGCTGATCGAGCAGGTGCAGCGTCCGACGCTGGTGCTCTCGCACAACAAGACGCTTGCGGCTCAGCTGGCGAATGAGTTCCGCGACCTGATGCCGAACAACGCGGTCGAGTACTTCGTGTCGTACTACGACTACTACCAGCCTGAGGCCTACGTTCCGCAGACCGATACCTTCATCGAGAAGGACAGCTCGGTCAACGCAGAGGTCGAGCGACTGCGACACTCGACCACGAACTCGCTGCTCAGCAGACGCGACACGGTCGTGGTGAGCACTGTGTCGTGCATCTACGGCCTGGGTTCGCCCGAGGAGTATCTGCGTGCACTCGTTGCGCTGCAGGTCGGCGAGCGCTACGACCGTGATGCGATCATCCGGCACTTCATCGCCATGCAGTACAACCGCAACGATGTCGACTTCTCCCGCGGAAACTTCCGTGTGCGCGGCGACACGATCGAGATCATTCCCGTGTACGAGGAGCATGCGATCCGGATCGAACTGTTCGGCGACGAGATCGAGGCGCTCTACCGGCTGCACCCTCTGACGGGCGACGTGATCGACCGGCTCGATGCGGTCGCGATCTTCCCCGCAACGCACTACGCAGCGGGCACAGACACCATCCAGCGCGCGATCAAGACGATCGAAGACGAGCTGCGCGAGCGGCTCGCAGAGTTGAACGCGCAGAACAAGCTGCTCGAGGCGCAGCGTCTGCAGATGCGCACGCAGTTCGATCTCGAGATGCTCCAGCAGATCGGGTTCTGCTCCGGCATCGAGAACTACTCCAGGCACCTCGATCAGCGCGAAGCGGGGGAACCGCCGCACACTTTGCTTGACTTCTTCCCCGACGACTTCCTGCTCGTCATCGACGAGTCGCACGTGACAGTGCCTCAGATCGGCGCCATGTACGAAGGCGACGCTTCGCGCAAGCGCACACTCGTCGAGCACGGCTTCCGGCTGCCGAGCGCGCTCGACAACCGGCCGCTGCGGTGGGACGAATTCAAGGAGCGCATCGGACAGGCCGTGTACCTCTCGGCGACGCCCGGAAAGTACGAGATGGGCATTGCAGACGGTGTGGTCGAACAGATCATCCGCCCCACCGGGCTGGTCGATCCGGAGATCGTGGTGAAGCCGTCGAAGGGGCAGATCGACGACCTGCTCGAAGAGATCAGGGTGCGCTCGGAGCGAGACGAGCGCGTGCTCGTGACGACGCTGACGAAGAAGATGGCGGAGGAGCTGACCGACTTCCTCGAGGAGCACGGCGTGCGGGTGCGCTACCTGCATTCCGACGTCGACACGCTGCGCCGCGTCGAGCTGCTGACGGAGCTCCGCCAAGGAGTCTTCGATGTGCTCGTCGGCATCAACCTGCTGCGTGAGGGGCTCGACCTTCCCGAGGTGTCGCTCGTGGCGATCCTCGACGCCGACAAGGAGGGGTTCCTGCGCTCGAGCACATCGCTGATCCAGACGATCGGGCGCGCGGCGCGCAACGTCTCCGGCCAAGTGCACATGTACGCCGACGTGATGACCGATTCGCTCACCAAGGCGATCGAGGAGACGGACAGGCGTCGCGAGATCCAGGTGGCGTACAACCTCGAGAACGGCATCGACCCGCAGCCGCTGCGGAAGAAGATCGCCGACATCACCGATCAGCTCACACGTGAGGAGGCAGACACGGCTGAGCTGCTGTCCAAGCGCGGCGGTGCGAGCGGCAAGGGCAAAGCGCCGACGCCTACTAGGCGCGAAGGCATCGCGGCGGAGGGCGCCGAGCAGGTCGAGCAGATGATCGCCGACCTGACGCAGCAGATGCTCACGGCCGCCGGCGAGCTGAAATTCGAACTCGCCGGCCGCCTGCGCGATGAGGTGCAGGACCTGAAGAAGGAGCTGCGCGCCATGGAGCGCGCCGGTCACGCCTGACTCGCTGACAGACGTCAGGGGAGGAGCGGGATGACCTCGCGCAGGTCGACGGGGCCGATCACGAGAGGGGCCTCGGCGCGCACGCGGGGCTTGGCGTTGAAGGCCAGACCGAGGCCGGCTGCCGCGATCATCTTGAGATCGTTGGCGCCGTCGCCGATCGCGATCGTGCGGGTGAGCGGCACGCCGCGCTCGGATGCCCACTCGGCGAGATGATGCGCCTTGGCGTCGGCGTCGACGATATCGCCGGAGACGTTCCCGGTGAGCACACCGTCGCGCACTTCGAGGCGGTTCGCCCGCCACACGTCGACGCCGAGCGTCGGGGCGAGCGAATCGAGGATCTCGTGGAAGCCGCCGGAGACGACGCCGACGGCGCCGCCGCGCTCGTGCACCGCCGCGGTCAGCTCCCGCACGCCGGGTGTCGGTTCGATGCGAGAGAGCACCCGCTCGAAGGCGCGCGTCGGCACCCCGGCAAGGGCCTGCACACGGGAGCGCAGGCTCGTCGCGAAATCGGTCTCGCCGCGCATCGCCGCCTCGGTCGCTGCGGCGACCTCGGCGCCGCGACCGGCCTCGTCCGCGATCAGTTCGATGACCTCATTGCGGATGAGAGTCGAATCGGCATCAAGAACCACCAGAAAGCGCGTCGTCACAGACAAAGACCCTACCGGCACGCGGGTAGGGTGAAAGGCATGGCAAGCGTGCTCGAGTTCTCCGATGTCGTCGTCCGTCGCGGGGGAAGGAACATCGTCGATGAACTCGACTGGTCGGTGAACGATGACGAGCGCTGGGTCGTGCTCGGCCCGAATGGTGCGGGCAAGACCACGTTGCTGCAGCTCGCCGACACCTTCATGCACCCCACCTCGGGCGACGTCACGATTCTCGGCGAGACGCTCGGCAAGACCAACGTCTTCGAGCTGCGCCCGCGTATCGGGTTCACCTCGTCGTCCCTCGCACGCCGCGTACCGGCAGATGAGACGGTGCTGAACGTCGTCATGACCGCGGCGTACTCGGTGCTCGGGCGCTGGAACGAGGAGTACGAGGGCATCGACGAGGAGCGCGCCCGCGAGGTGCTGCGCGACTGGGCGCTCGATCATCTCGCCGACCGCGTGTTCGGCACGCTCAGCGACGGCGAGCGCAAGCGGGTCATGATCGCACGAGCGATCATGACCGATCCGGAGCTGCTCCTGCTCGACGAGCCCAGCGCCAGCCTCGACCTCGGGTCCCGCGAGGTGCTGCTGGGCCTGCTTTCGACGTTCGCCAAGTCGCCGCTGACGCCCGCGATGGTGATGGTCACGCACCACGTCGAGGAGATTCCGCCAGGATTCACCCATGTGCTGCTGCTGCGCGAGGGCCGTACCGTCGCCGCCGGCCCGATCGCCGAGACGCTCACGCGTGAGAACCTCACCGAAGCGTTCGGCATGCAGATCGCGTTGGCCGAGGCCGGCGGACGCTACGCCGCCCGCGCCTACTGAACGGCGCGCAGGCACTGCGCTGACTGCGTCGTCCTCGTCGGCGCATTCATCTGCGTCTTCCTTGTCCGCCTTTTCTGCGCCGCATCGGTGACGAACCGCTCAGGCGGCGCCTGCTCGGCTCTGGTAAGCTTGCTCGTTGGCGCTCGAGGTGCGCCCGCGGGCCGCGGCCCGTGCTTCCCTCCTCACATCGACTCCCGCAAGGACTTCTCATGCAGCATGACATCCACCCCGAGTACAACTCCGTCGTCTTCCGCGACCTGGGTTCGGGCACCACGTTCCTGACGCGCTCGACCGCGAAGAGCAGCAAGACGATCGAGCTCGACGGCACCGAGTACCCGGTGATCGACGTCGAGATCTCCTCGGCTTCGCACCCGTTCTACACGGGCAAGCAGCGCATCATGGACTCGGCCGGCCGTGTCGAGAAGTTCAACCAGCGCTTCAAGGGCTTCGGCAAGTAATTCCGTCGCACGAAAAAGGCCCGCTTCGAATGAAGCGGGCCTTTTTCGTGCATCGCGGACATCAGATCGCGGTGAAGCCACCGTCCATCAGCGCATTGGTGCCGGTGACCATCGCAGCCTCGTCGCTGGCGAGGTACGCGATCAGGCCTGCGACCTCCTCGGGCTGGGCGAAGCGACCGACCGGAATCTCCGCCTTCGCGCGCTCGCCCTTCTCTCCGGCCCACGCAGCCTTGCCCAGCGGTGTCTCGACGACGGTGGGGGAGACCGCGTTCACCGTGACGCCGTCGCGTGCCCACTCGCGGGCGAGCACGCGCGTGAGGCCGACGACTGCTGCCTTGCTGGCGCAGTACGCGGCGTGCTCGTCGAGACCGATCACAGACGCCTGCGAAGCGAGGTTGACGATGCGGCCGTAGCCTGCCTCGGTCATCACACGGCCCGCGGCCTGGGCCATGTAGAACGTGCCGGAGAGATTGATGTCCATGGTCAGCTGCCAGCGCGACGCCGGCACATCGAGCGCCTTGTCGAGCAGCGCGACGCCCGCGGAGTTCACCAGGATGTGCGGCGTGCCGACCGCGTCGATCGCCTCGTCGAAGACGCGCGCGGCGGCCTCGGGGTCCGTCAGGTCGGCGACGATTCCGTGGTGACCGTCGCCGG
Source organism: Microbacterium sp. JB110 (assembly GCF_003335195.1). Taxonomy (NCBI): domain Bacteria; kingdom Bacillati; phylum Actinomycetota; class Actinomycetes; order Micrococcales; family Microbacteriaceae; genus Microbacterium; species Microbacterium sp. JB110. The sequence goes on from NZ_QPGM01000002.1 coordinate 561,563, forward strand.
GGAGGTCGCGGACGATCTCGCCTACGCCGTCGTTGACATCGACGCCCACGATCGTCGCACCGCGCTCGGCGAGGTGCTCGGCGACCGTGAGCCCGATTCCGCTGGCGGCACCCGTGACGACCGCGATGCGGCCCGTGAAGGCACTCACTTCTCGTACTCCGTGATCGCGCACACCTTCTCGTACGACGCGCTGGACGGGTCGAAGGTGTAGCCGAGCCATTCCTTTGCGAGACGGCGGGCGAGTTCGATGCCGATGACGCGCTGCCCCATGCAGAGCACCTGGGCATCGTTGGAGAGCACGGAACGCTCAACCGAGAAGGAATCGTGGGCGGTGACGGCCCGGATGCCCTGAACTTTGTTGGCGGAGATGGCCACGCCGAGGCCGGTGCCGCAGATCAGGATCGCCCTGTCCGCCTCGCCGTTCGCGACTTTGCGCGCCGCCTCCACAGCGACGTGCGGGTACATGGTGTGCCCGTCGGCGGCGACGCCGACGTCGGCGACCGAGACGACGCGGGCGTCCGCCTCGAGGTCGGCCTTGATGATCTCCTTGTAGTCGAAGCCGGCGTCATCGCTGCCGACGACGAGGCGGAGCTGTGAGTCGCTCATTGCGTGTCCTTGTCTTCTCGGTCCTTGGCCGCTCCGAATGTCGCGGCCTGATTGTTCAGTTCGTGAATCGCGCCAGGGCGCTCACGATCAGCGCGAACGAGGTCGCGCCGGGGTCCGACGTGCCCACGCTCTTCTCGGCGAGCGGTCGGGCGCGTCCCTTCCGCGGGGTGAGGCCCGCGGTGGCGCGTGCGGCAGCCTCGGCGGCATCCGCACCGGAGGCCCACGCCGCACCGACGCCGTCTGCGATGCCCTCGCGCAGTGCCTCGCGGAACGGCAGCGCGGCATCGATGATCGTCTTGTCGCCGATCTCCGCGCGACCCAGGTCGAGCATCGCGTCGACGAAGGCATCGACGGCGCGCACGGCGTCATCCGCGCGTAGGCGTCGCGGTCGTCGCCGAGCGCGCCGCCCCGCTGCTTCGAGCGCGGCACCCACAGCACGCCCGATGTGCCGCCGGCGCGCGGCGGCCCACGCACGGCCCGCCTGCAGCAGCGCCCATCCGGGGCCCGACTCTTCGAGGCGTTCCGTCGCGGCGACGGCCGCCTGCGCGCCCTTGACCATGCCGCGGCCGTGATCGCCGTCGCCGGCGATCGCATCGATACGCCCGAGCTCATCCTCGGCCTCGACGAGGACGTCGCGGATGATGCGCAGGGCCTCGGCGGTCAGCGGCGAGAGCCGTGCCGCCGCAGGAGTCGGTGTCGGTGCGAGCTCGTCGTCGTCGGCGCCGGAAGTGCGTGCGGCGGGAACCAGGGCAGCCAGGGGAGATGCCTGCTTCCGGTAGCCCGGAGCATATGCGTCGGCGTGCCATGCGTGCTCGAGGTCGTCATCGAGCCACATCAGCGTGAGCGAGCACCCGCCCATGTCGAGGCTGGTGACGAGTTCGCCCACCTCAGGCTCAACCGGTTCGAGACCCGCATCCGCCAGCAGCGGCCGGATCTCGTTCCACAGCAGGAACAGCTCTTCGTACTTCGTGGTGCCGAGACCGTTGACGATCGCGGCGACCCTGTTCCCGCCGTCGGACGGCCGGTCGGCGAGCAGCCCGTCGACGAGCAGTCCGGCGAGCTCGCGTGCGGTCGCGACGGGCTCGTCACGGATGCCCGGTTCGCCGTGGATGCCGAGGCCGACGCCCATCTGGCGCTCCGGCACACGGAACAGCGGCTCCGCGGCACCCGGCATCGTGCATCCGGAGAAGGCGACGCCGAAGGAGCGCGTGGCGGCGTTCGCGGCGCGGCCGATGCGCTCGACCTCATCGATGTCGTGTCCGGCCGCGGCTGCGGCACCGAGGGACTTGAACACGGTGAAGTCACCGGCGATGCCCCGGCGCTCCGATTCCTTCGGCGACGATGCGACATCGTCCGTGACGAGCACGATGCGCGCGTCGATGTCCTCGCGGCGCAGACGCTCCGCTGCGATGCCGAAGTTCATCACATCGCCCGCGTAGTTGCCGAAGGTGAGGATCACGCCGCGGCCCTGGTCTGCGGCCTTGGCCACCGAGTACACCTGCGCGGCGGACGGCGAGGTGAAGATGTTGCCGACCACGGCGCCCGATGCGAACCCGGGACCGACGAGACCGGCGAACGCCGGGTAGTGGCCGGATCCGCCTCCGACGACCACCGCGACGATCGGGTCGTCGCCGCGGTGCGCGACCACCCCGCCCGGAACGCCCGTGAGGCGATCGGCGTAGAGCGACACGAAGCCCTCGAGCTGATCCTCGGCGAACTCCGCCGGGTCGTTGAAGATGGTGGTCATCGGATCAGCGCTCCTGTCCCTCGAGGCCCTCGTACGCGATGTTCTCCGCCGCGAGGTTCTCGTCGATCAGCGTCGGCAGGTTCTCGAGGAAGGGGTCGCGCTCCGTGACGACGTTCTTCATGGTGTCTTCGACGTTGTCGGCGGTGACCGCGGGCATCGTGTAGACGGGCTCGAGGGGAACGTCCTCGCCGCGAACCAGACCGGCGGCGACGGCGAGACCTGATGCGAGCTCGACAGTGCCGTGCTGCAACGAGGTGCCGATGAAGTCGCCGCTCTCCACAGCGCGCAGGCCGTCTTCGATTCCGTCGATGCCGACGATCGGCACGTCGTCGATTCCGGCCTCCTTCAGTGCCTGCAGCGCGCCGAGGCCCATGTCGTCGTTCTGTGAGATGACACCGTCGATGTCGTCGCCGAAGGCGGAGATCCAGTTGCCCATCTTGTTGACCGCCTCAGCGCGGTTCCAGTTCGCCGTGTCCTTGGCCAGCACCTCGATGCCGGGGTTCTCCTCGAGGACGCTGTCGATGCCGGCGCCGCGGTTGATCTCCGGGGAGGAGCCGAGCGGTCCCTGGAAGATCACGACATTGCCCTCGCCGCCGAGCTCGTCGACCATCATCTGTGCCTCCTGCGCGCCAGCGGCGACATCATCCGGCTGCACGCTCGCGTCGACGTCGACGCCCGTCAGCGCAGTGTTCACCGCGATCACGGGAATGTCCGCTCCCTGCGCCGCGGCGACCTGCGGCTCGAGCGTGTCGGCCTGCACCGGAACGATGATGATCGCGTCGACGCCGGCGCTGACGTACTGGTCGACCTGGTCGGCCTGCGCCGTCACGTCGTTGCCCGCGGAGTTCCACTGCAGGTCGATGTCGTTGGCCTCGGCGTAGCGCTCCATGCCCTCCCTGCCCTGGGTGATGAACGACGACATGTCGTACACCGAGACGCCGACGGTGATCGTGTCAGCTCCTGCGCTCGGGTCGCCCGCGCCGCAGCCGGCGAGTGAGACGGCCGTGCCGGCGGCAACAGCGGCGGTGGCAAGGCGGATGGTCAGTGAACGCTTCATCGCGTGCTCCTTCGTCGATGGGAGGGATCCGGGGACCGCTGACGGGCGGCGGATGATCCGACGATAGACCGCCGTCTGCTCAGAATGCGAATGTGCTGCTCAAGTGTGCACGTCGAGGTTGCGAGGTGCCGTCGTTGCTCACGTGAGCGCGGCGAACGTGAGTGCTACTGCTCGAGCAGGCGGTACGCCGTGAACGTGTCGGTGATGGCGGCGGTCATCAGTCCGGAACGCAGCACGGCGCGCAGCGCGCGAGTCTTCGACGGGCCGCCTGCGATCGCCACGCGGGAACGGACGGCGCGCAGCTGCCGATCGGAGATGGCGATGCAGCGCGCGTCGAGGTCGTGCAGGATCTCGCCGTCCTCGGCGATCAGCGTGGACGCCACCTCTGCTGCCACACCGCGGGCGCGCAGTCGGCGTCGGTCCTCGTCGGTGACGGCGGGGTTGATCATCATCAGCGAGTTCGGCGGGTCCCACGAGCCGACGGCGCAGAGGGCGACCGTGACCTTTCCGAACTGATCGATCGCAGCGCGGGCGCCCGGCTGTCGCCGCACGCCCTGTGCAGCCTCCGTGTCGCTCATGACCAAGGAGGCATAGATCGGCCACGGGCGTACGTCGGGCAGTGCCGCCAGCGACCGGATGACTTCGAGGCCGCTCTCGAGGATCGGACCCGCGATACCTGCGAGCTGGACGACATCACGGCACGGCAGGTGCGTGAGCTTGCTCGCCATCACGTTCAGCGTTCTGCCGGAGGTGAGCCCGAGCACGTCGTCCGGACGCACCAGCTCCTCGACCATCGTGGCCGCCGCAGCGCCCAGGCCCAGCTGCGCGTCGGCATCGGTGTCGGCGGACTGTTCGAACACGACGGCGTGCTCCAAGCCGTAGTGGGCGGCCAGTCGACCTGACAGTTCGACGTCGACTCCGGGCGACGCGACGATCTCGAACCGGATGATGCCGCGTTCGACCGCCTCATCGAGCATCCGGCCGATCTTGAATCGGCTCAGGCCGGTCTCCTCAGCGATCTGAATGCGCGACTTGCGCCGCACGTAGTGCTCGCGGGCGATGTGCGCGAGCTGCACGCTGGAGAGCGGACCGGTGGACATAGCCGGTGAATATACCCGAAGAGCCGCCTCAGCGGACGGGCCACGTGCCGTCGAGGGCGTCCGACGGCTCCAATCGGCCCACCCTGACGAGATACTCCGTGAGGCTCTCTGCCTGTTCGCGGGCCCATACGATCTGCTGATCGTGCAGGGCGTCGAGAGTGTCGGGGAGCTCATCGGCGAAGCGCTCTGCGATGGCGATCGCGATCCGGCCCGCTGCGATCGCGTCGGCTGATGCCTCATGGGCGTCGTCGAGTGCGACGCCGTAGTGCTCCGCCGCGCGATCGAGCGTGCGCTTGCCCTTGCGATACCGGTCCACCGCTTTGTCGACGACGAACGGGTCGATGATCGGGCGAGGGGCGTCCAGGGGCGGCAGCGCATGCCGTGCCGCCTCATGTCGAAGCAGGGAAAGGTCGAATGCCGCGTTGTATGCCACAACCGGAATGTTCTCGGCGAGCAGCAGGCGCAGGGTCTCGACGATCTCTGCGACGACGTCGCCGGCGGGGCGCCCCTCCGTTCTGGCGCGTTCCGTGCTGATGCCGTGGACGGCGGCAGCGGCATCCGGAATCTCGATTCCCGGATCGGCGATCCAGCTCGAGGTGCGTCCGACCTGGCCGTCGGCATCGACGACGCCGACGAACGCTGTCACGATCCTGTCGTTCTCGACGTCGACGCCTGTCGTCTCCAGGTCGAATACCGCGACGCTCCCCAGCAGCGGCCCGGTCGAATCCATGTCGGGGAGCAGGTCCGCCGACGAGTCCGTCGTGCTGGGGCCGACCGGCGAAGCCGCCTGCGGCGTGGATGCTGAGGCAGCTGCTGTGGAATCGGGCGCGTGAGGGGGCGCTTGTGCGACCGACGCCGGGGCAGCACGTGCTGTGGCCGTGGGCTGCGAGCCGGAGGGTCGTTCCACGTCCGTCAGATCGAACAGCGGCGGGGGATCGGGCCAGCGGACGCTCATGCGGCAACGATAGGTCGCCTGCCGCGGGAAATCACCCCGCCGCGCCGCGCGGTGCACGGCCCGCGGCTTGCGCGCCTGTGGATCGGGCCGCGGGCTTGATCGGCGTCGTCCGGGGCGACGCGAGCCGTTCGGCATCTCCGCGCGAGACGGCAGAGGGCCGGAGCGCGGGAGGAGCGGCTACTAGAGTTGTGATGTGAGTGACGCGCCGTACGCCCAGCTGCTCGAGGACGCTATGGCCGCCGCTCGCAGGCGGGAGATCGACGTCTGCGGCACGCGCGCGGCGTACTGGGAGTACGGTCCGGCGGATGCCACGGAGACGATCGTCGCGGTGCACGGCTTCCGCGGCGACCATCACGGTCTCGAGCCGGTCGTCGCGCACCTGCCCGAGGCGCGGGTGCTCATGCCCGACCTGCCGGGGTTCGGTGCCACGCCGCCGATGGAACGGCACGCGCACGATCTCGACGGCTACGCCCGCTTCGTCACCGAGTTCATCCGGTCGGTCGCTCCGGGCGCCACCGTCCTGGGCCACTCCTTCGGCTCGATCATCGTCTCTGCGGCCGTCGCCGGCGGTCTGAGCACGCCGCAGCTGATCCTGGTCAACCCGATCGGCGCGCCAGCGCTGGAAGGGCCGCGCGGCGTGTTCACCCGACTGGCTGTGCTGTACTACTGGCTCGGCGCCCGTCTGCCGCGGCGCATCGGCACGTGGCTGCTGCGCACACGCATCGTCGTGCGGGTGATGAGCCTGGCCATGGTGAAATCGCGGGACAAGCGCATGCGCGCGTTCGTGCACGACCAGCACGATCGCTACTTCTCCGGCTTCAGCGATCGAGACGTGCTGCGCGAGGCGTTCGTCGCCAGCGTGTCGCACGATGTGACGGAGTACGCCTCGCGCATCGATGTGCCGACCCTGATGATCGCCGCCGATCGCGACGACATCACGCACATCGAGGCGGAGCGCGTGCTGCGCGATGAGTTCCCTCGCGCGACGCTGGTCGAGCTCAGCGGAGTCGGGCACCTCATCCACTACGAGAAGCCGAGCGAGGCGGCCGACGCCATCCGGTCGTTCCTGACCGGCTGAGGCGCGGCCGGTCAGTTGTTGCGCTTGGCGAGCCCCATGAGACCGGAGACGCGGTAGGGAACAGCCTCGCTCATCACCAGCGACGTCTCGGTGCGGTCGACGCCCTCGATGCTGAGGATGCGCGCATCGACGTCGAACAGGTGACGCGCGTCGCGGCAGGCGACGAAGGTCATCAGATCGGTCTGCCCGCTCATGCCGTGCGCCTGCACGATCTCCGGGATCCGCGCCATCTCCGTCGTGATCTGCGGCAGCTTCGCCTGGTGCACGCCCACCGCGATGTAGGCCTCGAGGGGGAAGCCGAGCGCCGCGGTGGAGAGTGAACGCTCGAACGACCGGAACACGCCTGACCCGTCGAGACGGGCCATCCGGGCCTGCACCGTGTTGCGTGACAGGTGCAGCCGCTCAGCGAGCGAGACCACCGTCGTCCGCGGATCGTCGGCGAGGGCCGCGATGAGTTCGAGGTCGACGTGGTCAAGGGTCGGCATGCTGAAAAGATATCAGCGTGGCGCTGTCGATTTCGTGCAGGATGCTCAGTCGTTATGCGTTCGAGTGCGCGTGCATCGAAGAACGGCGTTTCACCGAGGGCAGAATGTGGAAATCACTGCTCCGCCGTGGGCGAGAGCTCCTCGACGAACCGGATGTCGTCGCCGTCGACTTCGAAGATCCACGCCGAACCGTTGAGGACGCGCTGATGGTCGCGTGACGGGAAGTCGCTGCTCGGCAGGTCCCGCAGCAGGCGGCCGATCACCCCGCCGTGCGTCGCTGCGGCGGTCCGGTCGTCAGGGAACCGGGTCGCGAGGTCGATCATGGCGCGACGGGTGCGGGCGACGACCTCGGGCTCGGCTTCGGCATCCGGCACCCCGTGGGGGTACAGCAGCGGCAGGTCCTCACCCGGCACGCCCTCCGCCGACCCGTACGCGCGCTCGACGAGATCGGGAATCCGCTCATCCGGGCCCGTCAGGCCCAGCTGGTCCGCGATGAGCTGCGCCGTTTCGACGGCCCGCCCCAGCGTGCTGGAGACGACCTTGCTGAAGCCGCGGCCGGAGAGCCTGCGGCCGGCGTCGCGCGCCTGGTCCCGACCGGTGTCGTTGAGCGGAATGTCGGATGACCCCTGGATGCGCCCCGCGAGGTTCCAATCGGTCTGGCCATGTCGAACGAGCGCAATCGTGGTCACCAGCCCACCCTAATCGCTGCGGCCCGTGCCTCGGCTGGGACGACCTGCCGGTCGGCGGAGCTAGGGCAGCAGCGGCGGGAGCTCCTCGGCCAGCCGCATGAGGACCTCGCTGGTGCCGGCATCGATCTTCACGGTTGCGCGTCGGTCCCCGCGTGTTTCGCCGCGGTTGACGATCACGATCGGCTGCTGCCGGCGCCTGGCGCGCTCGATGATGCGCTGACCGGAGTTGACCACGAGCGATGAGCCGGCCACGAGGAGCGCATCGGCGCCCGCGACCAGCTGCTCGGCGAGGCGGAAGCGGTCGGCGGGGATGAACTCGCCGAAGAACACCACGTCGGGCTTGAGCATGCCGCCGCACACGGTGCAGTCGGGCACGACGAACCCGTCCGTCGTCTCGGGCAGGACGTCGCCGTCCGGGCCGAGCGCCACGTTCTCCGGCACGGCGATCCACGGGTTGTCCGCCTCGATCCGCGCAGCGACGTCACGCCGGTCGTACACCTGCCCGCAGTCGAGACACAGCACGCGGCGCATCGTGCCGTGCATCTCGACGACGCGGGTGCTGTCGGCGCGCAGGTGCAGGCCGTCGACGTTCTGGGTGATCACGCCGGTGACGACGCCCGCCCGCTCCAGACGCGCGATCGCGAGGTGACCGGTGTTCGGCTCCGTCGAGGTGAACGAGCGCCAGCCGAGGTGCGAGCCGATCCAGTATCGGCGACGTGCGCCTTCGTCGGCTGCGAAGGTCTGCCACTTCATCGGTGTGCGCGTGGGAGCACCCTGGCCGCGGTAGTCGGGGATGCCGGAGTCGGTCGAGACCCCGGCGCCGGTCAGCACCACGATCCTGCGCCCTGCCAGCACGTCGACCGCTCCGGCGACGAGGTCGTCCGGTGCCTGGGGGAGGGAGCTCACCCATCGATCCTACGACCGCTCCGACGTGCACGGACGCTGGGGAGGGCACACGATGTCGGCGGCATAGTCTTGAGGCGATGAACATCCAGCGCGTGCACGAAGACAGCGAGCTGCTCGCCGACTACCGCAGTCTCACGGATGTCGCACTGCGTCGCAGGCTCGAGCCGGAGCACGGCCTCTACATGGCGGAGTCGGCGAAGGTGCTCGCGCGCGCCCTTTCAGCCGGTCACTCGCCGCGCTCGGTGATGACCGCCGAGAAGTGGCTCACCGATGTCGAGCGCATCCTGGGCGAGCACGCCCTCGACGAGGTGCCGGTGTATGTCGTGCCGGATGACGTGGCGGAGCGCGTGACCGGATACACCGTGCATCGCGGCATGCTCGCCGCCATGAACCGGCCGGCGGATCGCCCGGTCGCCGAGCTGCTCGCCGACGCCACCGAACGCACCGGATCGGCGGGCCAGGGTGACGGGGAACCGCGCGGTGCCAGGATCGTGATCCTCGAGGATTTGGTCGACCACACCAACGTCGGCGCGGTGTTCCGGTCGGCCGCGGCGCTCGGTGTGGACGCGGTGCTGGTGACGCCGCGGTGCGCCGATCCGCTCTACCGGCGCAGCGTGCGCGTCTCGATGGGCACGGTCTTCCAGGTGCCGTGGACGAGGATCGACGACTGGCCGGGAGGCCTCCAAGAGCTCAAGGACGCCGGCTGCGTCGTGGCGGGGATGACGCTGGGGGAAGGCGCGATCTCGCTGGACGAGCTCGTCGCTGAGGACCACGAGAACCTGGCGCTCGTGTTCGGCAGCGAGGGGCACGGCATCACCCCTCGCACGGACAGGGCGCTCGACCGGCGCGTGACGATCCCGATGATGGGCGGCGTCGACTCGCTCAACGTCGCGGCAGCCTCGGCAGTGGCGTTCTACGCGACACGCGTTCGGGGCTCGTAGCGCCCGTGGCGGGCGCTCAGGCGTTGTCGTCAGGGCGGCGCATCGGGGTCGGGTCGGGGCGCTTCGAGGTGCGTCCGTCGCCGGACGACTCGTGGTGCAGCCGCCGGAGCACCCACGGCACGAAGTACTCCCGGGCCCACACCAGGTCGTCCTTGCGGGCGTCCCGCCAGCTTCTGCCCGGTGCGTGCTCGGGTTGCATCGGCTGCAGTTCGTTCGGCACGTTCAGCGCGCGCAGCGCCATCCTCGCCACCTCGTGGTGGCCGAGGGCGTTCATGTGCAGACGGTCCGGCGACCAGAACCCGGGAGCCTGAATCGACTTCAGCGCCCACATATCGGCGACGATCGCGTCGTACTCCTCAGCGACGGCGCGCATGTTCTCGTTGTAGATCGCGATCTTGCCCCGCAGCGGTCGGAACACCGGATTCCAGCCCACGTCGAACCCGGTGAACACCACGAGGGCCGCTCCGGCGCTCGAAAGTTTGCGCACCTGTTCTGCGAAGATGTCGGCGATCGCGTCGGGATCCGTCCCAGGGCGCAGCACGTCGTTCCCGCCCGCGCAGAAAGTGATCAGGTCGGGTCGGAGCTCCAGTGCGTGGTCGACCTGGTCGGCGGCGATCTGCCGAATGAGCTTGCCGCGGACGGCGAGATTCGCGTAGGCGAAGTCATCGGTCTGCGCCGCGAGAACCTCCGCGACTCGATCTGCCCAGCCGCGGTGGCCTGGCTCCTCGCTGCCCGAAGAGGGCAGCGGATCTCCGATGCCCTCAGTGAACGAATCACCGACAGCCACGAAGCGCCGCCACGGATGCGGATCGGCGTGGGGAGCGTACGGGGTGCGCGGTCGCTCATCGTCGTCCATGTCGTCCAGACTACGAGCTCAGAGGCTGTTGCAGTCGGCGTCAGGCTCCGCGGTCGAGAATGCCGACGTCTTCGAGGCGCATGGCGAGCCCCGCACCGTCGTCCTCCGTGACCCACGGAACCTCGCTCGCCTCGTGATCATCGACCACAGTGCGCCCACCGGCGAGCACCGCCTGGGCGGGGGAGAGGCGCCGGATCGCGACCCCGGCCACAGATGAGGAATGCTCCGTTGTGAAGTTCGTGTAGATCTCGTCGTCGTGCTGACCGTCATCGCCGATGAGCAGCCACCGGATGTCGGGGAACTCTTCGGCAAGGCGGTGCAGATTGGTGCGCTTGTGATCGCGGCCGCTCCTGAACCACCTGTCGTGGGTCGGACCCCAGTCGGTGAGCAGCATGGCGCCGGCCGGGAACAGGTGCCGCTCCATGAACCGCGTCAGCGTCGGTGCGACGTTCCACGCACCGGTGGACAGATAGATGACCGGCGCTCCCTGATGCGTACGCGCCAGTCGCTCGAGCAGCACCGCCATGCCCGGCACGGGTTGGCGCGCATGCTCGTGGCGCACGAACGAGTTCCACGCCGCGAGGAAGGGTCGCGGCAGAGCCGTGACCATGACGGTGTCGTCGACGTCGCTGACGATGCCGAAGCGCACATCCGGGTCGACGATGAATACGCGCGCCTCGACCTCGTCGCCGTTCTCGACGGAGAGTCGGACGGTCTGCCATCCGGGCTCGAGCTCCGCTTCGATGCGCACGTCGACGACGCCGCCTCGATCCGCCGCCATCGGATGGGCGCGGCCGTTCACCGTGACGGTGACGGGCGCGTAGCCCACAGGGATTCCGAGGAACGAGCGCCACCCTCTCGCCGTCGGCGTCTCGCCGCGACGGCTGCGCCGCTTGGTGGTCGGCGGCAGGATCAGCACCCTGCCGAGCACGCGCACCCAGCCGCTGCCGCCGTAGCCCGCGAACGGCACCAGGGTGGGGCGCAGACCGGCGCGACGTGCGCGGCGCTCGCGCCACCCGTGGATGCGGGCCTCCAGCCGCGCAACCAGCCGCGGGCGGTCCTTCTTGGGGCGTCTGCGGCTCACGCGCTGCCCTCGTCTCGGCGATGGTCGCTCATCGAGGAGCTCTGCTCGTCATCTGCTTCGATGCGCTCTGACGCGCCGTCGGTCGTGGCCTCATCCGGAGTCTCTTCCATATGGCGCAGTTCTGCGCGCTGCAGCAGGTGCTTGACGCCCCAGACGATCAGGAGGAACGCCAGCATGATGCCGACGAAGATGTAACCGACCCAGTGGGCGTTGCTGCCGAGCTGTTCGCCGAGCTCGCGGTACGTGCCGGCGGCACCGGCGGCGATGCCGATGTACAGACCGGACCAGAGCACGCAGGCCGGAAGCGTCCACGCGATGAAGCGTCGATAGCCGTAGCCGGACATGCCCACCGTGAGCGGGACGAGGGAATGCATCACCGGCAGGAAGCGGGAGAGGAAGATCGCGATCCCGCCTCGGCGGCGCAGGTAGTTCTCGGCGCGCTGCCAGTTCTTCTCGCCGATCCACCTGCCCATGCGCGAGGCGCGCAGGTGCGGGCCGACCCAGCGGCCGATCACGAAGCCGAGGGATTCTCCGGCGATCGCGCCCGCCACGACGCACACGCCGAGAATGATGCCGCCGGAGACGGTGGTGACGCCCGTCGCGGTCACGAGCACGACGGTGTCGCCCGGCACGATGAGGCCGATCAGAACGCTCGTCTCGAGTGCGATCGCCACGGTCGCGATGAGCACGCGCAACCACGGATCAACCCCGGCGACAGAGTCGAGAATCCAGTCGAGTGCGTCGTTCAGCCAGCCCACGATCCCCAGCCTACGGGCACGAGAGACCTGGGCCACATCCGGAATCCGCCAGCCCGCGGCCGCTGGAGTAACCTGGGGTATCTGTGCCGGGTGAAGCCGGCGCGCCGTCCCCTCACCCATGTCGATTGGCCTATTCGCAGTGTCGCACGAGACATCCCCTGAGCAAGACAGCACCATGCACGCCATCGAGGCGAAGTGGCAGGCCCGCTGGGCCGAGAACGATACGTTCCGCGCCGGCGACGAAGGCGATCTGCGGCCGCGGAAGTACGTGCTGGCGATGTTCCCGTACCCGTCGGGCGACCTGCACATGGGGCACGCGGAGAACTACCTCTACAGCGACATCGTCGCCCGGTTCTGGCGCCATCGCGGCTACAACGTACTGCATCCGATCGGGTGGGACTCCTTCGGACTGCCTGCCGAGAACGCGGCCATCAAGCGTGGGGCGGACCCCCGCGAGTGGACGTACGAGAACATCGAGCAGCAGGTCACGAGCATGCACGCCTACGGCGTCTCGTTCGACTGGTCGCGCCGGCTGCACACATCCGACCCCGACTACTACCAGTGGAACCAGTGGCTGTTCCAGCAGATGTACGAGCGCGATCTGGCGTACCGCAGTCAGAGCCCGGTCAACTGGTGTCCCAACGACCAGACGGTGCTCGCGAACGAGCAGGTCGTCGACGGCGCGTGCGAGCGCTGCGGGGCCATCGTCGAGAAGAAGAAGCTGACCCAGTGGTACTTCAAGATCACCGACTACGCCGACCGACTGCTCGATGACCTGAACCAGCTCGAGGGAGCATGGCCGAGCAAGGTGCTGCAGATGCAGCGCAACTGGATCGGCCGGTCGATCGGCGCCGACGTCGACTTCGCCATCGAAGGCCGCGAGGAGCGGGTCACCGTCTTCACCACTCGGCCCGACACCCTGTACGGTGCGACGTTCATGGTCGTCGCACCTGATTCGGATCTCGCCGCGGAACTGGTGGACGGCGCATCGGACGAGGCGAAGGCGCGCTTCGCCGAGTATCTCGATGCCACCCAGACGCAGACCGATATCGAGCGCCAGGCCACCGACAGGGAGAAGACGGGCGTCTTCCTCGAGAGGTATGCGACCAATCCGGTCAACGGCGAACGGCTGCCGATCTGGTCGGCCGACTACGTGCTCGCCGACTACGGTCACGGCGCCGTGATGGCCGTTCCCGCCCATGACCAGCGCGACCTCGACTTCGCGCTGAAGTTCGACCTGCCTGTGCGCGTCGTGGTCGACACGAACGCTCCGATCACCGGCGCGATCCCCGTGGTCGACGCCGACGCCGAGATGGCGGACGCCGACCAGATCGATCCCGTCGTCACGGGGGAGGCGCTCGCAGGCGACGGCCGGATGATCAACTCCGGTCCACTCGACGGCATGTCGAAGCGCAATGCGATCGCGCACGTCATCGAACTGCTCGAGCAGAAGGGCACGGGGCGCGCGGCCAAGCAGTACCGTCTGCGCGACTGGCTGATCTCGCGCCAGCGGTTCTGGGGCACGCCGATCCCGATGGTGCACACCTCCGATGGTCGCGTCGAGCCGGTCCCCGCCGATCAGCTGCCCGTGAAGCTGCCGGAGGCGCGTGACATCGACCTGAGGCCGAAGGGCTCATCGCCCTTGGGCGCGGCGACCGGATGGGTCGAGACCACGGACCCGGTGACGGGGGAAGCCGCACTGCGCGACCCCGACACCATGGACACCTTCGTCGACAGCTCCTGGTACTACATGCGGTTCCTCTCGCCAGGCAGCACATCCGGTCCGTTCCGGCCGGAGGACGCGCAGCGGTGGGCGCCGGTCGACACCTACATCGGCGGAGTCGAGCACGCGATCCTGCACCTGCTCTACGCGCGCTTCATCACCAAGGTGCTGCACGACATGGGGCTCGTCGACTTCAGTGAGCCGTTCTCGAGCCTGATCAACCAGGGCATGGTGATCCTGAACGGCGCGAAGATGTCGAAGTCGAAGGGCAACCTCGTCCTGTTCAGCGAGGAGCTCGAGAAGCACGGTGCGGATGCCCTGCGCGTCGCCCTCGCGTTCGCGGGGCCCGTCGAGGACGACAAGGACTGGAAGGACGTCTCCACCACCGGCGCGCAGAAGTTCCTGTCCCGCGCGCTGCGCGTCGCTGAGCAGGTGACCAGCGCCGTCGGCGTCGATTTCGCCGGCGGCGACCAGACGCTGCGCAGGGCGACGCACCACGTGCTCGAAGATGCGACGAGCCTTGTGGAGCAGACCAAGTACAACGTGCTCGTCGCGCGGCTGATGGAGCTCGTCAACGCCGCCCGCAAGACGATCGACGCCGGCGCCGGTTCCGGCGATCCCGCTGTGCGGGAAGCGGCGGAGACGGTCGCGATGATGCTCGACCTGTTCGCCCCGCACACGGCGGAGGAGATGTGGGAGCACCTCGGCCACGAGGCATCGGTGTCGCAGGCGCAGTGGCGAAGGTCCGACCCGACGCTGCTCGTCGAGGACCAGATCACGGTGGTCGTGCAGATCGACGGCAAGGTGCGAGCCAAGCTCGACGTCGCGGCGAGCATCTCCAGCGATGAGCTGGAGCAGCTTGCGCGCGATGATGAGCGCGTGCAGCGGTCCCTCGGCGATCGCGAGATCACGAAGGCGATCGTGCGACTGCCGAAGATCGTGAGCTTCTCGACGAAGTAGCAGCTGCGCCGCTTCCCTCACAGGGGCGGATTCAGCTCGGTCCGGCGGATCGGGCTGTGAGCAACCCGGTTCGGGGCGTTCGCTCCTCGTAGCGTCGGGCTATGGAGCCGGAGGACGCCGTGGGTGCGCCGCGCGGCGTCCGGCTGGGCATCGGCGCGGCGATCGTCGTGGTCATCGTCGTCGCCGCGATCGTGATCGCGGTGGCGGTGTGGCGCGGTGCCAACGCCCCGGTCGAGGTCGTCGACGGTGCCGGAACTCCCTCGCCGAGCGCGGGGCCGGTGGAGCAGGGCGATGTCGCGCCCTCGCCGGGTGCCGTGGGCGAACTGTACATCCACGTGTTCGGGGCGGTGGAGCATCCGGGGCTGTACGTGCTGCCCGACGGGTCGCGGGTCGTCGACGCCGTGTTCGCGGCGGGCGGGCTGCGTGAGAGCGCGGCGCCGGAGGGCGTCAATCTGGCGCGCGAGCTCGCCGACGGGGAGCAGATCGCGGTGCCGACGAAGGAGCAGGTCGCATCGGGCGAGGTGCCGACGCCTGCACAACCGGATGGGAGCGGCGGGGGATCGGAATCGCCGATCGATCTGAACGCCGCCGGCCCGACCGAGTTGGAGGCACTTCCCGGGATCGGGCCCGCACTTGCGCAGCGGATCATCGCGTGGCGCGACGACAACGGCCCGTTCGGCAGCGTCGATGACCTGCTCGCGGTGAGCGGCATCGGGGAGAAGGTGCTCGCCGGCATCCGAGACCAGGTGCGGGTGTGACATGACGGATCAGGGGCGGGTCCGCACCGGCGGGAGGGCAGGCCCTTCTTCGGCGGACGCTGCCGATTCCGTGGTGGGGAGCCGGCGGGTGTCCCGCGCCGATATGCGGCTGCTGCCGGTGGCGATCGCCGCGTGGGCTGCTTCGACCGCTGCCGTGCTGCTCCCGACGATCGCGACGGTTCTCGCCTTCTCGCTGGCGGCGGTCTGCGCCGTGCTGGTGCTGGTCGTCGTGTTCACGCCGGGTCGGGCGGGCCCGACCGCGCGGGGGTGGCTCGCACTTGCCGTGGTCGCCGCGGCCGTGGCAGGCGCCGCAGCCGCGCACGTCGCGATGGCGCAGTCGGCGCGCGACGCAGCCGTTTCGGCCGTCGACGCGGGGCGCGCAGAGGTCACGGGTGTGGTGACGACGAAGGTGCAGCCCCGCGGTGATGACGTGATGTTCTCGCTGACGACCGAGCTGATCGACGAGGCGGGGAGCGGCGCGCTGCGGGTCGCTGTTCCGATGCGCGTCTTCGCTCCGGCCGATGCGAGCTCCGGCGGCCGACTGGACCTCGGCTCGCAGGTGACGGTCGCCGGCGGTGCGGACGCGGCGACCGGATCCGCCGAGGTGGCGGTCGTCTATGCCGACACGATCGACGTGGAGCGGGGGCCGCCGCACGTGCTCGGTGCGGTGAGCGGCATGCGCGACACGTTCGCTCGGCTCGCTTCCGGATTGCCCGGACCCGGCGGCGAACTGCTGCCCGGCCTGTCCGTCGGCGATACGCGTTTCGTCTCCGGTGATCTCGACGAGGCGATGAAGGCCTCATCCCTCAGCCATCTGACCGCGGTGAGCGGAGCGAACTGCGCACTGGTCGTCGCGCTCGCGTTCGGGGGATGCGCCGCGCTGGGAGCTGTTCGGAGCATCCGGATCGTAGTCTCGCTCGTCGCGCTGGCAGGCTTCGTCGCACTCGTCACTCCGGAGGCGAGCGTGATCCGCGCCGCGACGATGGCGGCCATCGCCATGTTCGCGCTGCTGCTCGGCCGAGCGGGTGCCGGAGTGGCCGTGCTGTCGCTGGCGGTGACGGGCATCCTGCTCGCCGATCCGTGGCTTACGCTGAACTTCGGATTCCTGCTGTCTGTGGCGGCGACGGGTGCGCTGCTGCTGCTCGCCGGTCCGCTCGCGAGAGGGCTGGAGCGATTCATGCCGGGACCGCTCGCCCTTGCTCTCGCCGTGCCGCTGGCCGCGCAGCTCGCGTGCGGGCCGATCATCGTGCTGTTCGCGCCGCAGGTGCCGCTGTACGGCGTGCCGGCGAACCTCATCGCGGCGCCTGCCGCGCCGATCGCGACGGTGGCGGGGCTGGGTGCGTGCCTGTTCGCATCGGTGCCCGGCGTCGGCGCGGCCGCGGCGTGGATCGCCTGGCTGCCGTCGGCGTGGGTGGCGCACACCGCTGAGGCGTTTGCGGGGCTCCCGCGCGCACGACTCGACTGGTGGGAGGGCGCCGCGGGGTTCGCAGCACTCGCAGTCGTCGGCGCGTGCGTCGCGGTGCTGATCGCGGTACCGCCGCTGCGGTCGGGGCAGGGTCGGAGCGTGCGCGTCGTGCGGGTCTCGCTCCGTCGGGTCGCAGCGGGGGTGCTCGCGATCGCGCTGGGCGGTGTCGCCGGAACGGCAGCGGTGTCCGGTGCGATCGTCGGGCCGCTGACCGTGCCGCGCGACTGGGCGATCGCGGCGTGCGATGTGGGGCAGGGCGACGCGCTGCTCGTGCGCTCGGAGGACGAGACGATGCTGATCGACACCGGCCCGGATCCGGATGCGCTGGCGGACTGTCTGAGCAGGTTGGGCATCCGGAGCATCGATCTGCTCGTGCTCACGCATTTCGACGCCGACCACACCGGCGGTGCCGAGGCGCTCGAGGGTCGGGTCGGGCACGTCATGCATGGGCCGGAGGATGATCGTTCCGGTGCGGTGTGGCGCGCGCTCGGCGATCCGCCGCACACCGAGGTGGCCGCAGGAGATGAGGGAGCGCTGGGCGCTGCGCGCTGGTTCGTGCGGTGGCCCGCAGCCGGGGCCGGGTTCGACGCGGGCAACGAGACCAGTGTCGTGATCGATATCTCCGGCGGCGGCGTGCCCCACGCACTGATGCTCGGTGACACGTCGGAGGATTCTCAGTCGGCGATGCTGCGAGACGCACCGCTGGCCGCGCCGTACGAGGTCGTGAAGGTCGCCCATCACGGCAGCGCCGACCAGCTCGCCGGGCTGTACGGCGAGGCCGCCGCGGCTGTGGCGATCATCACGGTGGGAGAGAACGACTACGGGCACCCGCGAGAGCGGACGCTCGGCGTGCTCCGCTCATCCGGTGCGTCGATCGCCCGCACCGACGTGTCCGGGCTGGTGCTGGTCGCGGCGCGAGACGACGGCGGGCTGCGCGTCTGGCGGGAGCGGGGCGAGTGAGCGCGGCCGTTTTCCGTCCGTGGCCACCGGTAGGCTGGATGCATGGCAGCCGCGTCCGCTCGTTCCGGGGGAAGAACCGCTCGTGCGGGCGGAAACTCGTCGGCGAAGACGAAGATTCCGCAGCAGTCGTGGCGCAACCCGCAGCCGGCACCGATCGTTCTGGTCAGCGGGCCGGAGGAGGTCTGCGCCGAGCGCGGCATCGGGGCGATCCGCGACTATCTGAAGGCGGAGGATCCGTCTGTCGAGGTCACCGACATCCGGGCCGACGACTACACGGCCGGCACCCTGCTCGCGGTGACGTCGCCTTCGCTGTTCGGCGAACCGAGGCTGGTGCGCGTCGCGGGAGTCGAGAAGTGCTCAGACGCATTCCTCGACGAAGCGCTGAAGTACATCGAGGCACCGCAGGAGGGCGCGACCCTCGTGCTTCGCCACACCGGTGCGACCGTGCGCGGCAAGAAGCTGCTCGACGCGATCCGATCCGGCGTCGGTGGGGGAGCGGAGGTGCCCTGCCCCGCGATCAAGCGCGACGCCGAGCGGCACGACTTCGCAGCGGGCGAGTTCAAGGCGGCCAGGCGCGCGATCGCCCCGAAGGCGCTGCAGGCGCTGACCTCGGCGTTCGCCGACGACCTGACCGAGCTTGCAGGCGCCTGCCAGCAGCTGCTCGCCGATGTCGACGGCGACATCACGGCGGAGGTCGTGGCGAGGTACTACGGCGGCCGCGTCGAGACGAACGCGTTCACCGTCGCCGCCACGGCGATCGCCGGCCAGTACGGTGAGGCGCTCGTCGCGCTGCGGCATGCGCTGGCATCCGGCGCCGACCCTGTGCCGATGGTGGCGGCCTTCGCGATGAAGATGCGCACGATGGCGCGCGTCGCGGGGCAGCGCGGGTCCTCCCGTGACATCGCGATGCGCGTCGGGATGAAGGACTGGCAGGTCGACCGCGCGCGCCGCGACCTTCAGACCGGCTGGAGCCCGCGCAGCCTCGGCGCCGCGATCCAGGCGATCGCCCGCGCCGACGCCGAGGTGAAGGGCGCCTCCCGCGACCCGATCTTCGCCCTCGAGCGCATGGTGACGGTCGTCGCCACCCGCCGCCCCTTCGGTACCTGAGGCCCCGCCCCCTCGCGAACCGCCTGGGCTTTGTCGAGGTGCCACGGAACGGTCAGGCAATTGATCCATTCAGTGGCACTTCGTGAGTGGTAGATCGCAGAGTTTCCCTCACAGGCGGGGGAATCGCGCGATTGCTGTCCACAGCCGCCGCCGGGGCTGGTCACGGCGCGGCCATCGCGTCAGGGTGACTGCATGTCTGAACTGCTCACCCATTCGCGTTCTGATCTCACTCGGTCGGGGCTGAGCGACCGAGCGCTGCGCGAGGCGCTGCGGTCAGGGCGGCTCCTCCGGATCCGCAACGGTCACTTCGTCGATGCGAGAACCTGGGAGTCTGCGCATCCGGAGCAACGAGAAGTCGCGGCGGCGCGTGCGGCGCAACGGGATGCGCATGGACGCCATGTGTTCTCGCATGCGACGGCCGCGGCACTGCACGGTCTGCCGCTGTTCCGCCACAGCCCGGGGAAACCGCACGTGATGATCGGCAACGACACGCTCTCCGGCACCAGTCCCGGAGTCGCACGCCACCATGATCTGTGGGACGGCGAGACGACCGAGCGCGATGGTCTGCTGGTGACCACGCTTGCCCGAACGACGTTCGATGTGCTGCGCACCTGTCGTGCCGAGACCGCCGTCGCCTGCATCGATGCGGCGATGCGACGGATCGCATTGCGGGCGGATCGGCGCATCGACCATCAGCGAGCCGATGCGTTTCGCGATGAGGTCATTCGTCTGATCCAGACGGCAACAGGTAAGCGGGGCGTGAAGCAGGCCCGTGAGCTGATTGCATTCGCCGACCCTCGGGCGGAGTCCCCTGGAGAGAGCGTGAGCCGGATGTATCTGGCTCGGCTGGGCTACGAGCGGGTCGAGCTGCAGGTGCCGATCGCCGCTCCGAACGGACGCGCGTACACCGTGGACTTCAGGGTGTCCGGTGTGCTCGGCGAATTCGACGGCGCGCGCAAGTACGTCGATCGCGGCTTGCGCGCCGGGCGGTCAGTGGAGCAGGTGGTGCTCGACGAGAAGCGGCGGGAAGACTGGATCCGAGCCCGCTCCAGCGAGAGGTTCGTCCGGTGGACGAATCAGGAGATCGCCACGCCCGATCATTTCCTCCGGTTCCTGCGGTCAGTGAATGTGTGGCCGTGAGGAGTGTGCGAAATGCCGCGAGATGGTTCGAAAAGCCACTGATCCTGCGGCATCTCGACAAAGTCCAGGCATCTCGCGAGGGGGCGGCCGAGGCCGACGACGAAGGGCCCGTCTCCCTGAGGAGACGGGCCCTTCGTTTCGCGGATCAGCTCAGAGAGCGGCGATCTGTTTGGCGACCTTCGACTTGCGGTTCGCCGCCTGGTTCTTGTGGATGACGCCCTTGCTGACAGCCTTGTCCAGCTTCTTGGAAGCCTTCGTGTAGGCCGCCTCGGCTGCGGCCTTGTCGCCGGAGGCGATGGCCTTGCGCGTGTTGCGGACGAGCGACTTCAGTTCTGAGCGCACGATGCGATTGCGGTCGCGAGCCTTCTCGTTGGTCTTGATGCGCTTGAGCTGCGACTTGATGTTTGCCACGTGTCGGATGACCTTCGTTCGTAAGTGGATCGGATGTCGCCGCACAGCGAGAGAGGGGCGCCGGGCGGCAGGTGTGGGTGGCCCCACACGCAAGCCAAAGGCCAATGCTACCAGGAATCGCCGGTTCGCACGCGCAGGCATCGGCGCATCACGACCGCTCGCGCGGGAAGTCCGCTCGACCGTCGGTAGACTGTCCGGAACATGTCTCCTCGCGCCAACACGCCGCTCCAGCCCGCAGCGACTCCGCCGTCGCAGATCCGCAACTTCTGCATCATCGCGCACATCGATCACGGCAAGTCGACCCTCGCCGACCGCATGCTGCAGCTGACGGGCGTCGTCGCCGATCGGGACATGCGCGCGCAGTACCTCGACCGGATGGACATCGAGCGCGAGCGCGGCATCACGGTGAAGAGCCAGGCGGTGCGCGTGCCATGGGAGCGCGAAGGCGACGCGTTCGCCCTCAACATGATCGACACGCCGGGCCACGTCGACTTCAGCTACGAGGTCTCACGTTCCCTCGCCGCGTGCGAGGGAGCCATCCTGCTCGTCGATGCGGCGCAGGGCATCGAGGCGCAGACGCTCGCGAACCTCTACCTGGCGCTCGAGAACGACCTCGTGATCATCCCGGTGCTCAACAAGATCGACCTGCCCGCGGCCGATCCGGAGCGTTTTGCGAAAGAGCTCGCCGACCTGATCGGCGGCGCCCCAGAGGACGTGCTGCGCGTCTCCGGAAAGACCGGCCAGGGCGTCGAGGAGCTTCTCGACCGCATCGTGCGCGACATCCCCGCTCCGTCCGGAGACGCCGAGGGGCCGGCCAGGGCGATGATCTTCGACTCGGTGTACGACGCCTACCGCGGCGTGGTGACCTACATCCGGATGATCGATGGCCGTCTGTCGCCCCGGGAGCGCATCCAGATGATGTCGACCGGCGCACAGCACGAGCTGCTCGAGATCGGCGTCTCCAGCCCCGAGCCCGCGCCGTCGAAGGGCCTGGCACTCGGTGAGGTCGGCTACCTCATCACCGGCGTCAAGGATGTGCGCCAGTCGAAGGTCGGCGACACCGTCACGACCCATCGCGGGCCCGCCGAGAATGCGCTGCCCGGCTATGTGGATCCGAAGCCGATGGTGTTCTCCGGGCTGTATCCGATCGACGCCGGCGACTACCCCGAGCTGCGCGACGCCCTCGATAAGCTCAAGCTCTCGGACGCGGCGCTCGCGTACGAGCCGGAGACGTCCGTGGCGCTCGGCTTCGGCTTCCGCTGCGGTTTCCTCGGGCTGCTGCACCTCGAGATCGTCACCGAGCGGCTGTCGCGCGAGTTCGGCCTCGACCTGATCACCACAGCGCCCAGCGTGATCTACGAGGTGAAGTCGGAGAGCGGCGACATCATCACCGTGACGAACCCGAGCGAGTACCCGGAGGGGAAGATCGACTCGGTCTCCGAACCGGTCGTGCGCGCATCCGTGCTCACGCCGAAGGACTACGTCGGCGCCGTGATGGACCTGTGCCAGACCCGACGTGCCAGCCTGCAGGGCATGGACTACCTCTCCGAGGAGCGCGTCGAGCTGAAGTACACCATCCCGCTCGGCGAGATCGTGTTCGACTTCTTCGACCAGCTCAAGAGCCGCACCCAGGGGTACGCGAGCTTCGACTACGAGCCGGAGGGGCGACAGGATGCTGATCTGGTCAAGGTCGACATCCTGTTGCAGGGCGAGCGGGTCGACGCGTTCAGTGCGATCGTGCACAGGGACAAGGCGTACTCCTACGGCACGCTCATGGCGGATCGGCTGCGCAAGCTGATTCCGCGCCAGCAGTTCGAAGTGCCCATCCAGGCGGCGATCGGTGCGCGCATCATCGCCAGGGAGACCATTCGAGCCATCCGGAAGGACGTCCTCGCCAAGTGCTACGGCGGCGACATCTCGCGCAAGCGAAAGCTGCTCGAGAAGCAGAAGGAGGGCAAGAAGCGGATGAAGATGGTGGGGCGCGTCGAGGTGCCGCAGGAGGCGTTCATCGCGGCGCTCTCGGGAGACGTGGAGACCAAGGGAAAGTAGGCTGACGGGATGCGCCGGGGCAACTTCCGAGACGAAACCGTGGACTACGCCGCCGTCGGGGCGACGCAGGCGAACGATCTGCTGCAGTTCCCGCCGGAGCAGAGTCTGCCGGCGTCGGAGTCGCGCCGCATCGGCAGCGGCGAGGATCGCTTCCGCGCCGCGAGCGAGCTTCTGCTGGGATGGGCGGCGCAGCGCGCGGCCGGGCAGGTCGTCGAGGTGAAGCCCGCGGCCGGTCCCGCCTACACGGGCGTGAGCTTCGACGCCGAGGGCAACGCCATCGCTCCCGCTGACCTGGCGGGCGAGCAGCGCTTCGACGCCGAGGGGCTGCCGCTGGTGTCAGGCGGCGCGACCATCACTCTCCGCGGTCGCGTGAAGGGCAAGCGCGTGACGGGGGAGTACCGGGTGATCTTCCTGTCGGAGAGCGGGCGCCGCATCGCGTTCGCCCTCGGAACCGTGGGCGGTGCCGTCGTCAGCGGTGAGGAGCTGTTCGCGCTGGAATGGCGCGAAGATGATGAGGTGTGGCTGGAGCTGCGCGCCTTCGATCGACCGACCAAGCTCTTCGGCCGTATGTTCAAGGGGCTCGTCCGCTCGCGTCGGCGCGCACTGTTCGACCGCTACCTGCGTGCGATATCGCCGCTGTACAAGACGCCGTAATGGGGGCAGCGCTCCCGCTCGGAGACCCCGCACCGGCAGACGGCGCCCTTCCGGAGGACATCCGGATCGATGGCGAGGCCGACTTCGGCGCGTACCTGCACGTTCCGTTCTGCCGCGTGCGCTGCGGATACTGCGACTTCAACACGTACACGGCGACCGAGCTGCGCGGCGCGCGCCAGGATCAGTACGCGGACGAGGTGCTGCGCGAGATCGACCTCGCCGTGAACGTGCTCGGCGCGCGCGGTGCCCTGCGCCCCGCCAGCACGGTGTTCTTCGGCGGGGGCACGCCGACGCTGCTCCCCGCGGGGGATCTGGCGCGGATGCTGAACGGAGTGCGCGAAGCCTTCGGGCTCGCCGACGGTGCGGAGATCACGGTCGAGGCGAACCCCGACACGGTGACGGACGCCGTCGTGAGCCGGCTCGCCGAGGCCGGCGTGAACCGGATGTCGATCGGCATGCAGTCATCGGTGCCGCATGTGCTGCGCTCGCTCGATCGCACCCACACTCCCGAGAACGTGGCCCGCGCCGTCGAGGCCGGGCGTGCGCACGGACTCGACGTCAGCGTCGACCTGATCTACGGCGCGCCGGGTGAGGGCCTCGCCGACTGGCGGGCGTCGCTGGAGACGGCGATCGCCCTCGAACCCGAGCACATCTCGGCGTACGCGCTGATCATCGAGGAGGGCACGAAGCTGCATCGGCAGATCAGCCGCGGCGAGGTGCCCGCTCCGGATGACGACCTGCAGGCCGACATGTACGAGCTCGCCGACGCGGCGCTCGCCGGCGCCGGCTACGACTGGTACGAGGTGTCGAACTGGTCGAAGGGCACAGAGCACCGCTCGCGCCACAACCTGGCGTACTGGCGGAATCAGGACTGGTGGGGGTTCGGTCCGGGGGCGCACAGCCACGTCGCCGGTCTGCGCTGGTGGAACGCGAAGCATCCGGCCGCGTATGCGCAGCGGCTCGCGACCGGGGAGTCTCCCGCTGTCGGCACCGAGCGCCCCGACGCGGAGGCGCGTCTGCTCGAGTCTGTGCTCCTCGAGAGCCGCATCCGCGACGGCCTCGACTTGTCAAAGCTCCCCGCCGATGCCCGCCAAGCCGTTGCCGGCCTCATCGCCGACGGCCTCGTCGAGCCCTCTGCCGCCATCCGCGGCCGCCTCGTCCTCACTCTGCGCGGCCGCCTCCTCGCCGACGCCGTCGTCCGCGCCCTCACCGCCTGAACACACAGCTGCCGAGATGCGCACTTCTCGTCGAGATGCGCCGGTTTGGACGTGATTCTGTCGCAAAAGTGCGCATCTCGGCAGCGAGGCATGCCGGTCGGGGGACGCGGTAGGATTGGCAGTCAGACGGGGCGAGTGCAAACGCGGGAGGTGCCATGGTCTCTGAGCGAGGACTGCAGGTGCTCCGGGCGATCGTGCAGGACTACGTCGACACGCACGAGCCGGTCGGGAGCAGGTCGATCGTCGATCGGCACGCGTTCGACGTCTCGGCGGCGACGATCCGCAACGATATGGCGCTGCTCGAGGAGGAAGACCTCATCGTCGCGCCGCACACGTCATCAGGGCGCGTCCCGACCGACAAGGGCTACCGCCTGTTCGTCGATCATCTCGCCGAGATCCGTCCGCTGACTCCGGCGCAGCGGACGGCGATCACCGCGTTCCTCGCCGATCCGCACGACCTGGACGACCTGCTGGCACGCACGGTGCGTCTGCTCACACAGCTGACCGGTCAGGTCGCCCTCGTGCAGTACCCCTCGTTCTCTCGCGCGCACGTGACGCACGTGGAGCTCGTCTCGCTCGACGAGCGTCGCCTGCTGGTGATTCTGGTCACCGACACGGGCAGGGTCTCTCAGCGCATCGCGACGGTGCCCGCCGACATCGCCGAGGAGGACGTCGCCCTGCTGCGCGCCCAGCTGGGCACTCTGGTGAGCGGCCGCGCCGTCGGCGAGGGCGCGGAGAGAATCAGAGCGCTGCAGGAGACCCCGTTCGACTCCCGCGATCTGGTCGCGGGCAGCCTTGTGGCGCTTGCGGGCGTCATCGGCGAGGAGCTCGACGAGTTCCGTCAGAATCGTCTGGTGATGGCGGGGGCGGCGACGCTCGCCAAACGCGAACAGGACTTCCGCGGCAGCATCCACCCGCTCCTCGAGGCGATCGAAGAGCAGGTGACGCTGCTGCGGCTGATGTCGGAGATGCAGACCGGCGAGGACGGGCTCTCCGCATCGATCGGGCGCGAGAACGACGCGTTCGGGCTCGGTGAGGCCTCGATCATCACCAGCCGCTATGACGCGCAGGTCGGCTCGGCGCGCGTCGGCGTGATGGGGCCGACCCGGATGGACTATCCCAGCAATCTTTCGGCGGCGCGTGCCGTCGCGCGGTACCTGACCCGCGTGCTGGAAGAAGACGGCAAGCGCTGATACGGCGCGCTGAAGGCAACGACTGAGCCCGGATCGGGCTGAGGAAGGGTGACGAGTGGCTGACCACTACGACGTTCTGGGCGTCTCGCGTGAGGCGAGCGACGAGGAGATCAAGAAGGCGTACCGAAAGCTGGCGCGCAAGCTGCATCCGGATGTGAACCCCAGCCCGGAGGCGGCAGAGGAGTTCAAGAGCGTCACCCACGCGTACGACGTGCTGAGCGATGCCGAGCAGCGGCGCCGCTACGACATGGGCGGGGACGAGAACCCGTTCGGAGGCGCGGGCGGCTTCGGCGGCTTCGGCGACATCTTCGAGACGTTCTTCGGCGGCGGCGGTGCCGGCGGCCGAGGCGGCGGGCGCCCCCGCGAGCGCAGGGAGCGCGGCGAGGACGCCCTCGTGCACGTCAGGCTCGACCTCGGCGACGTCGTCTTCGGCGTGCACCGCGACATCGAGATCGACACGGCCGTGCTCTGCGAAACCTGCAACGGCAGCTGCTGCCAGCCGGGCACCCAGCCGGAGCGCTGCGATGTGTGCGGCGGCTCTGGTCATGTGCGCACGCAGGTGCGCAGCCTGCTCGGCAACATGGTGACGACGCAGCCGTGCGGCTCCTGCCAGGGATACGGCACGACGATTCCGTCCCCGTGCGTCAACTGCGGCGGTCACGGTCGTGTGCGCGCGCGGCGCACCGTGTCGGTCGACGTTCCGGCAGGAGTCGAGACGGGGCTGCGCCTGCAGATGCCGGGCTCCGGCGAGATCGGCGAAGGCGGCGGCCCCAACGGCGACCTCTACCTGCAGGTCGAGGTGGCGCCCCACCCGTCGTTCAGCAGGGAGGGCGACGACCTGATGGCGACCCTCGACGTGGCGATGACCGACGCGATCCTGGGTACGACGACCTCCATCGACGGACTCGACGGGGCCGTCGACCTCGAGGTGCGCCCCGGCGTGCAGTCGGGCGATGAGCTGAAGATCGCCGGCCGCGGCATCACAGGGCTGCGCTCCAAGAGCCGTGGCGACCTGCGGGTCGCGGTACGGGTGGTCACCCCGACCAAGCTCGACGCGAAGCAGCGCGCCCTCATCGAGGAGTTCGCCACCAGAGGCAAGCCGGACGGCCCCAAGCTGTCCGAGCACAGCCCCGGCCTGTTCTCCAAGCTGCGCGATAAGTTCCGCCACTAGACAGACACCATGGCACTTCATTTCGTCGCGGATGCCGCGGGCACCGCGCATGCGGGCGGGATCGTCGAGTTGACCGGCGCCGAAGCGCACCACGCCGCAGCGGTGCGGCGGGTGCGCGCCGGCGAGCAGATCACGATCACCGACGGACGCGGCGTGTGGATCGACGGCACGATCGAGAGCGCTGACCCTGCGTCGGTGTCGGTGCGGGTGAGCACCCGCACAGACACCGAAGCGCCGAACCCCCGGCTCGTGCTGGTTCAGGCGCTCGCCAAGGGCGACCGCGACGAGATGGCGGTGCAGGCGGCGACAGAGCTCGGTGTCGACGAGGTCGTGCCGTGGCAGGCCGCGCGCAGCGTGTCCCGTTGGGAGGGCAAGAAGACCGCCAAGGGCAGGGAGCGCTGGGCGTCGATCGTTCGGGAGGCGGCCAAACAGGCGCACCGCGCGTGGTTGCCCGAGGTGTCGGAGCCGGTGTCCACGAAGCAGCTGGTCTCGCGCGCGGGAACGGCGACGATGCTGCTGCTGGACCCGCGGTCCGACGCCCAGCTCACGGCGACGGAACTTCCGGATGACGGGGAGGTGATCCTCGTCGTGGGGCCCGAGGGCGGCATCTCCGCGGAAGAGATCGGCGAACTCACCGGCGCTGGCGCACGCGGCGTCAGACTGGGTGAGACCGTGCTGCGCACATCGACGGCCGGTCCCGCCGCCCTCGCCGTGCTCAACGCCAGGTGGGGCCGCTGGTGACGTCCGGCGCCGCCCGCCGAGACGCCGCGCTCCGCTCCCCGCTGCCGCTGTGGGCGGCTGTGCTCGTCGCAGCCGTTGGTGGTTTCGCCCTCGATCTGGCCTTCCCCAGCGTCGGAGTCTGGCCGCTCGCCTTCGTCGCGGTCGCGCTCCAGCTCGTCGCGCTCATCGGTCGTCGTGCCTGGTCGGCGTTCCTCGTCGGGCTCGTGTTCGGGGCGGCATTCTTCTATCCGCACATCGACTGGATCACCCACTTCCTCGGCGACAACCCGCTGCGCTGGGTGCCGTGGGTCGCACTGGCCGGCCTGCAGAGCGTCTTCACCGGCGCCGGTGCCGTCCTCATCGCGCTGGCATACCGGTGGACGGATCGGTGGGCCGGCTGGGTGCGGCTCATCGGCGTGCCAGCACTCGTCGCCGGAGTCTGGACGCTGCGCGAGAACGTGATGGGGACGTGGCCGTACGGTGGCTTCGCCTGGGGCCGGATCGGCATGAGCCAGTCGGATTCGCCGCTCGCGCCCGTCGCGTCGTGGGTGGGGATCGCCGGACTGACCTTTCTCATCGTCTGGCTGTGCGCCATGCTCGTCGAGCTCGTGCGTGCACGGTCGCGGCATCGAGTCGCTGGCGCGGCATCACCGCGCGGGTGGCTCGCGCCCGTGCCAGCGGTTGCGCTCGCGGTGCTCCTGGTGCTCCTGCCTCAGTTCCCAACGACGCCGGCGGGAACGCTCGCGGTCGGCGCCGTGCAGGGCAACGGCCCTACGGCCTATCTCGACGAGCGCGACTACCTCGATGCGGGGCGCGCGCAGCTCGACGCCTCTGATGACGTGTACGACCAGGACGTCGACGTCGTCCTCTGGCCGGAGGGCGGCCTCGGCGGCGACCCCCGCTCCGACGGTCAGGCGGCTGCGCTGCTCGACGGCGCGACAGCGCTGTACGGCGCTCCGCTCATCATGAACGCGGCCAGCTCATCCGGGGACGACATCTACAACATGTCGATGCTGTGGGAGCAAGGCGGTGCGACGCAGACGCATTCCAAACGGAACCCCGTTCCTTTCGGCGAGTATGTGCCTGATCGGGAGATCTTCGAGAGCATCGCCCCCTCCCTGATCGGCCTGCTGCAGCGCGAGTACACGCCGGGAGCCGACGCGCCGGTGTTCGACGTCGCGGGGACGAAGATCGGCCTGGCGATCTGCTTCGACGTGATCAGCGACGCGCTGATCCGTGAGGCGGTCGTCGACGGTGCGCAGGTCTATATGCTCCAGACCAACAACGCCGACTTCAGGGGCACCGACGAGAACCTGCAGCAGCTCGTGTTCGCGAGGATGCGGGCGATCGAAACGGGCAGAACCGTCGTGAACCTCTCCACGGTCGGCACGAGCCAGATCATCGCTCCCGACGGCACGACGACTGACGCGATCGGCACCGACGAGGCAGGTGCGATGGTCGACGACGTCGAGCTGCGCACCGGGCTCACCCCCGCCGTGACGCTCGGGCCGTGGCTGTCGGTGCTCATCGCGTGGGGCGCGCTCGCGGCGCTCGTGCTGGCCGGACTGCACGCACGGCTCAGGAAGCCCGTACCGCAGACGACGGCGTGACGTACGCTGAAGCCATGAGCGATGACATCCGGTCGGAGCTGTCCGACGAGAAGTACTGGTTCAACACCAAGACGAACTCCGTCGAGTTCGGCAAGCTCTCCGCCGCGGTGTACCGGATCGGTCCGTTCGACACCGAGTACGAGGCGTCGCACGCGCGCGAGAAGGTCGCTGAGCGCAGCAGGGAGTGGGCGGAGGAAGAGGAGCGCGAGGACCCCTGGAGGTAGGGCGAGTCGATCGTCTCGGCGCCGCTGCGCCCGCACGGGCGAGGCCAGCGCTCCATCCTGGACCGCGCGCGTAACCGGCGCGCAATGTGCATGTCATAGGCTGAGTGCGACGTACACGCTTCGGCCCGAGGGGACCCAGATGGACAAACAGATGGACTTCGTTCTGCGCACCATCGAGGAGCGCGGCGTCAAGTTCGTGCGCCTGTGGTTCACCGATGTGATCGGCACGCTGAAATCGGTCTCGATCGCGCCGGCCGAGGTGGAGGGCGCGTTCACCGAGGGGATCGGCTTCGACGGTTCGGCGATCGAGGGGCTGACGCGTTCGCACGAGTCCGACCTGCTCGCCCATCCGGAGCCGTCGACGTTCCAGGTGCTGCCGTGGCGCGGCACCGTCGACCCGGCCGCTGGCATGTTCTGCGAACTGCGCACGCCGGACGGACAGCCGGCCGTATCGGATCCGCGCAACGTGCTGAAGCGCTCCCTGGAGAACGCGGCGGATGCGGGCTTCAGCTTCTACACGCATCCGGAGATCGAGTTCTATCTGCTGAAGTCGCGCACGTTCGGCGACGACGGCCCCATCCCCGTCGACGCGGCAGGCTACTTCGACAACGTGCCGGGCGGCACGGCCCACGACTTCCGTCGCAGCTCGGTCCGGATGCTCGAGGACCTGGGCATCTCCGTCGAGTACTCGCATCACGAGGGCGGGCCCGGCCAGAACGAGATCGACCTGCGCTACGCCGACGCGCTGACGATGGCGGACAACATCATGACGTTCCGCACGGTCGTCAAGGAGGTCGCGATCGAGCAGGGCGTGCACGCGACGTTCATGCCGAAGCCGTTCTCCGAACATCCCGGTTCCGGCATGCACACGCACATGTCGCTGTTCGAGGGCGATGTGAACGCGTTCTACGAGGAGGGCGGCGAGTACCAGCTGTCCAACGTGGGGCGTCAGTTCATCGCGGGGCTGATGATGCACGCCCGCGAGATCGCCGGTGTGACGAATCAGTTCACGAACTCCTACAAGCGGCTGTGGGGCGGCGATGAGGCGCCCAGCTATGTCACGTGGGGGCACCTGAACCGCTCGGCCCTGATGCGAGTGCCCCGGTACAAGCCGGGCAAGGGCAGCTCGGCGCGCATCGAGCACCGCGGCATCGACGCCGCAGCGAACCCGTACCTGGCATACGCGCTGATGCTCGCTGCCGGGCTGAAGGGCATCCAGGAGGAGTACGAGCTTCCGGCAGAGGCGGCGGACAACGTGTGGGCCCTCAATGAGCGCGAGCGCCGCGCCCTCGGGTACAAGGCGCTGCCGCAGTCGCTCGACGAGGCCGTCGCCGCGATGGAGGACAGCGAGCTCGTCGCCGAAACACTGGGCGAGACCGTCTTCAGCTACGTGCTGGCGAACAAGCGGGAAGAGTACCAGCGTTACCGGCAGCAGATCACGCCCTTCGAGCTGAAGACCCAGATGAACATCGTCTGAGGCATCGATGATGGTCGGCAAGGATCGGGTCAACCAGCACACGCGGCTCATTCGGCTCGGCTTCGCCCGCATCGACGAGGTGCTTGCGATGCTCGACGAACTCGTCGAACGGACCGGTTCGTCTCGTGAGGAGCTGGTCGAGGCCAGCATCGAGGCCGCTGACCCCAACGAAGCGCTGCGGTCGCTGACGTGGGTGGCGCGCAACGACGGCGACGCCGTGGCGCGAGTGCTCGCCGACGCGCACGGCAGTCGCGTCGCGTGGCGGCTGCTCGGGGCATCGCGGGGATTCGGAGAATTCTATCTCCGCAGGCCGCGCAGCCTGGGCGGCCTGCTGACGGCGGGGGAAGCGCTGCCGACTCCGCAGGAGATGCACGACGCGCTGGCGGCGGCCGTCGGAGGTGCACCGGACGGCTTCGCCGCCGAATGCGACGAGGGCGCGTGGGTGTCGATGCGCGTGGCGTATCGCGAGCAGCTCGCCCGCATCGCGGCGTACGACCTGCTCGTCGACGACCCGATCGAAGTGCTCGACGACGTCGCCGCCGCACTGGCGGATCTCGCATCCGCTGCGCTGGACGCATCGCTGGCGATCGCACGGGCCCAGCTCGCTTCTGGTACTGCAGGCGTCGGCCGATTCTCTCGCGAGGAGGTCGATGCGACGCGGTTCGCCGTCATCGGCATGGGGAAGGCCGGGGCGCGCGAACTGAACTATGTCAGCGACGTCGACGTGATCTTCGTCGCCGACCAGGCAGAGGGCAGCGAGATCGCAGAATCGCATATGCTCGACATCGCCACCAGGCTCGCCAGACAGACCATTCGCGGCATCTCGGGCTTCGAGATCGAGCCGCCGCTGTGGGAGGTCGATGCCAACCTGCGTCCCGAGGGGAAGAAGGGCGCGCTGGTGCGCACCCTCGCCTCGCACATCGCCTACTACGACCGATGGGCCGAGAACTGGGAGTTCCAGGCGCTGCTGAAGGCGCGCCCGATCGCCGGCGACGCGGCACTCGGCGACGCGTACGCCGAAGCGATCTGGCCGCACGTGTGGGAGAGCGCGGGGCGCGACGGCTTCGTCGGCGGCGTGCAGCGGATGCGGCAGCGCGTCGAGGAGCACATCCCAGACGAGGAGATGGATCGACAGCTCAAGCTCGGTGCGGGCGGTCTGCGCGACATCGAGTTCGCGGTGCAGCTGCTGCAGTTGGTGCACGGCCGCACCGACGAGGCGATTCGGCTGCGCGGCACACTGCAGGCGCTCGACGCGTTGGCTCGGGAGGCGTACATCAGTCGCCAGGACGCAGCGCAGTTCGACGCCGATTACCGCAGACTGCGGCTGTGGGAGCATCGCCTGCAGCTGCAGGGGCTCAGTCGCACGCACCTCATGCCCGACGACGAGGAGGGCATGCGCGTCCTCGCCCGTGCCTCGGGGCTGGGCTCGGCCGGTGAGCTGACGACGGAATGGAGTCGCGTGCGCCGCGAGGTGCGCGACATCCACGTGCGCATCTTCTACCGGCCGCTGCTCGGCGCGGTCGCCGCGCTCGGCGACGAAGAGGTGCGGTTGTCGACGACATCGGCGCGGGCGCGCCTCGCGGCGATCGGCTTCGGCGATCCGGATGGTTCGCTGCGGCACCTGCAGGCGCTCACCCGCGGCATGAGCCGCAAAGCACAGATCCTGCGCCATCTCGCCCCGGTGATGCTGCGCTGGTTCGCCGACGGCGTCGATCCGGACTACGGCCTGCTCACCTTCCGCAAGATCAGTGAGGGGATCGGCACGACGAGCTGGTTCCTCCGGATGCTCCGCGACTCCGCCGGTGCGGCAGAGGGACTGACCAAGCTGCTGTCTGGGTCGAAGTTCGTCGGCGACCTGATGGAGATGATCCCCGAATCGGTGGGGTGGCTCGAGAGCGAGCAGAAGCTGCGACCGCGCTCGACCGAGCAGATCGACGGCGAGGCCCGGGCCATTCAGGCGCGCCACACCACGATCGAGTCGGCGATGAAGGCCGTCCGGGCGATGCGGCGTCGAGAGCTGCTGCGCGCGGCGATGGCGTCGATGCTCGGACTCATCTCGATGCCCGAACTGTCCACGGCGCTGGCACGGATCACCGAAGCGACCATCCAGGCGACTCTGCGCGCGGTCTTCCGGGAGGTCGTTCCGGAGGAGGCGCAGGATCTCGATTTTGCGATCGTCGGCATGGGTCGGCTCGGCGGCGCGGAGATCGGCTTCGGCAGCGACGCGGACATCCTGTACGTGTACCGCCCGGAGTCCGTTGCGCCCGAGACCGCGCAGAAGCTCGCTGAGAGGATCGTCGCGGAGTTCCGGCGGGTCGTCGAGGACGCGCGCGTGCCGCTGGAGCTCGACGCCGACCTGCGCCCTGAGGGCAAGAAGGGCCCGATCGTGCGCAGCCTCGAAGCGTATCGCGCGTACTACGCGCGCTGGTCGCTGTCGTGGGAGGCTCAGGCACTGCTGCGGGCGCGGGGAATCGCCGGGTCGACGAAGCTGATCGATGCGTTCATGGCGATGGCCGATGAGGTGCGCTACCCGGAGCATCCCTCGGAGCAGGGGCTGCGCGAGATCCGAGTGATCAAGGCGCGTGTCGAGGGGGAGAGACTGCCGCGCGGCGTGGACCCGAAGCGTCACCTCAAGCTCGGGCCGGGCGGCCTCAGCGACGTCGAGTGGCTGGTGCAGCTGATGCAGCTGCAGCACGCCCACCGGGTGCCTGGCCTGCGTACGACGTCCACACTCGATGCCCTGGCGGCGGCAGAGGAAGTCGGGCTGGTCGATGCCGACGCGGCCGAGCGGTTCCGCGAAGCGTGGCAGCTGGCGACCCGGCTGCGCTCGGCGAACACGCTGCTGACGGGCCGGACGAGCGACGTGCTGCCGACGGATACCCGTGATCTCGACGGCATCGGCCGCATCCTCGAGTATCCGCCGGGGTCAGCGGTCGAACTCGAAGAGGACTGGGCCAGATCCTCCCGCCGCGCCCGCTACTCCTTCGAGCGCCTCTTCTACGGCTGAACGCC
Organism: Microbacterium sp. JB110; assembly: GCF_003335195.1. Taxonomy (NCBI): domain Bacteria; kingdom Bacillati; phylum Actinomycetota; class Actinomycetes; order Micrococcales; family Microbacteriaceae; genus Microbacterium; species Microbacterium sp. JB110. The sequence goes on from NZ_QPGM01000002.1 coordinate 595,676, forward strand.
CCGCGCCCCGCTGCCGAGATGCGCACGTTTCGTCGAGATGCGCCGGTTTCGACGTGTTCTCGTCGAAGAAGTGCGCATCTCGCGAGCGGCCGCGGTGCGCTCGGGACGGGGCGCGCTGCTCAGGCGCGGGTCCGGATGCGCGGAACGCCCGTGAGCGGATCGATGGGGCGACGGTGCACCCCGTCTGCGTCCTCGACCGGGAGCCCTTCGCGCGCCCAGTACTCGAACCCGCCGATCATCTCGCGGACCCGGTAGCCCAGTTCCGCGAACGCGAGTGCTCCCTTCGCCCCCGCGTTGCATCCGGGGCTCCAGCAGTAGACCACGACGTTCGCGTCAGACGGGAGTTCGGCGGGCGCACGCCGGGCGATCTCGGCGTACGGCATGTGCACGGCGCCGGCGACGCGGCCCTGCGCCCACGCCTCTTCGGATCGCACGTCGACGACGGTGAGCTTCTCGCCGGCCTTCTGCGAGGCATAGACGTCGCTCGGGTCGGTCTCGTGCTCGAGCTTGGCGGAGAAGAAAGCGTGTGCGTCTGCCATGGCGACAGCCTAGCGACGAGTCAGAGCGTACGCGCTTCGGATGACGCACGGATGTGATCGCCGCAGCACCGATCTCTCCGCGGCACCGGAGGCCGCATCACAGTCGCCGCCACGCGCGCGGATCGAGCGTGACCGCACGACCGTCGATGACGACCATGCGCGCGGCATCGGACAGGCTCGCCGCCAGCGTCGTGTCGCCGGCGCGGAGCGCCCAGATGCGTTCGTCCGAGGTGTGAGCGGTCTGGAGCGCGGCTCCGTTGAGGGCGGCGAGCGCCCGGATGGCCTCGGCCGCAGGCAGGTCGTCACCGGACGCCGTGCGGATGCCGCGCGGCCCCCACTCCTCGAAGAAGCTGACCGTCGCCACTCCGGGGACGGAGAGAGCCGTCGCGGATGCGATCACCCACGCGGCGAGCTCCGGGTCGGTCTGGCGCGGGTCGTCGGCATCGAGCAGTTCGGGACCGTAGCCGTCCGACAGATCGGCGACCGACGGCCGCGCGGGAGCAGCAGTGGCGACGTTGTTCACGTGCGCGCGCAGCGTGATCGGCCCGACGTGCACGGGTGCGCCGCCGGCGATGCGCACGGCCTGCTCGGCGACGAGGCGCTGCATGGCGATCGATTGCTCGACCTGCAGGGTCTCGAACGCATGGAACGTGGGTGTGAGGCTGAACACCACGCCGTCGAGCTCTGCGGGAAGCCGGTGGTGCTCACGGTTCAGTTCCGTGAAATGGCTGCGCGCGCCGCCGACGATCGGCACGGTCACCCCGGCCTCGGTCAGCGCAGCGCGGAGCAGCGCGATGGCGCCGGCGTCCGAGACATGCTGCGCATCGTGCCCCGCGGGCCGGAACGCTGTCACGCGAGCGATCTCGAGGCCGGCGAGAGCGCGGGCGGCGTCGCGCACCGCGGTCGCGGCGTCGCTCGTCGCAGCGATCCGCGAGGATCCGGATGCGCGTGCCGCGATCACGAG